>JBPYFJ010000001.1:0-42017 GCA_051985675.1 Xanthobacteraceae bacterium
CTGGGAACGCAAGGCCAACGGCCGGCTGGTGCCGACGCAGGGCGGACGCTGGGCGGTGCTGGCGCGCATCTTCGCCAACCCGTTCCTGCCCGAGATCGACGACTACTACGAGCCGTTCACGTTCGATTACGAGCATCTGCACATCGCGCCCGAGCTACCGACCGCTCCGGTGGCGCGGCCGCTCTCGCTCATCAGCGGTCGCCCGATGGAGAAGATCGAGTGGGGTCCCAACTGGGAGGAGATCCTCGGGACCGAATTCGCGAAGCGCTCGAAAGACGTGAATTTCGAAGGCGTGCAGAAGGATATCTACGGGCAGTTCGAAAACACCTTCATGATGTATCTGCCGCGTCTGTGCGAGCACTGCTTGAATCCGAGCTGCGTAGCGTCCTGTCCTTCAGGCTCTATCTACAAGCGCGAGGAGGACGGCATCGTCCTCATCGACCAGGACAAGTGTCGCGGCTGGCGCATGTGCGTGTCAGGATGCCCGTACAAGAAGATTTATTACAACTGGACCTCGGGCAAGGCAGAGAAGTGCATATTCTGTTATCCGCGCATCGAGGCCGGCCAGCCCACGGTGTGTTCAGAAACCTGCGTCGGGCGCATTCGCTATCTCGGGGTGCTGCTCTACGACGCCGATGGCATCGAACGCGCGGCTAGCGTGGAGGATCCGCAGGATCTCTACGAGGCACAACTCGCGCTCTTTGTCGATCCCAACGATCCCGAGATTGTCGCGCAGGCGCGCGCGGACGGCATCCCGGACAACTGGATCGAGGCAGCCCGGCGTTCGCCGACGTACAAGATGGCCGTCGAATGGCGCATCGCGTTCCCGCTTCATCCGGAATATCGGACCCTGCCGATGGTTTGGTATGTGCCGCCGCTGTCGCCGATCCAATCCCATGCAAATGCCGGCGCTATCGAAACGGTCGGACAACTCCCCGATGTGCGTTCGCTGCGCATCCCGGTCCGCTATCTTGCCAATCTGCTGACCGCGGGCGCCGAGGCGCCCATCATAGCGGCGCTCGAGCGCATGCTGGCGATGCGAGCCTATTACCGGCATCGCCAACTCGGCGAGGGCGATAGCCGGGAGGTTTTGGCGCAAGCCGGTTTGAGCGTCGCGCAGGTCGAGGAGATGCATCGGTACCTTTCGATTGCCAATTACGAGGACCGCTTCGTGATCCCCACCAGCCACCGCGAGCAGGCCGAAGACGCCTACGGGTTGCGGGGTTCGTGCGGCTTCACCTTCGGCAACGGGTGCGACTTCGGCCCGCCGCACTCGACCTTGTTTGGCGGCAAGATGGGTCGCCGCACGCTGACGCCGATCAGGCCGCTCGATACATGAGGGGGACGGGCATGATCGTACTTAGAGCGCTTGGCGCGTTGCTGTCTTACCCGCGAGACGAGGTTCGGCAGGCACTGCCGGAGATTGCAGACGTAGTTTCCACCTCGGATTTGATTACACCGCGCCACCGCAGAGACTTGCTGACGCTGATCGATGAGCTTCGCGCCGGCGATCTCCTCGATGCCGAAGAGCGCTACGTCGAGCTCTTCGATCGCGGTCGTGCCGCATCGCTTCATCTCTTCGAGCACCTGCATGGCGAAGGGCGCGATCGCGGACAGGCTATGGTCGACCTCAAGCGCCTTTATGAAGGCGCCGGCTACGAACTATCCTCGCCCGAACTGCCGGACTATCTGCCTGTTGTTCTCGAGTACCTCAGCTGCCGGGATATCAGAGAGACGCGCGAGCTTCTGGGCGATTGCGCTCATATCTTGCGGCGGATTGGCGAGTCGCTGATCGCTCGCGGCAGCAGCTATGCGGCCGTTCTTCAGGCACTGCTGATCATCGCCGGTCAAGACGCGATTGATGCCGCGGCAGTGCCGCGTGTTCGGGAGCGGACCGAGAACCTCGATCGCGACTGGGTCGAGCAGCCGGCCTTCGGTGCGGAGCCGCTCGCTTCGACGAGAAGCCCTGGCAACGCTTCCGCGCCAGCACCTTCGCCGCACGATACGCCAACGCCCCGATAAGCGGAGACTAGTCATGTTGTCCGAAGACTACATCAACACTTTCCTCTTCGGCATCTACCCCTATCTGTGCCTCGCCGTGCTCCTAATCGGAAGTCTGATCCGCTTCGATCGGGAGCCGTATACTTGGAAGAGCGATTCCTCGCAGATGTTGCGCAAGAGAGAGCTCCGGCTGGGCTCGAATCTCTTCCATTACGGCGTCATCGTTGTGATTCTTGGTCACTTTGCCGGGTTCCTCGCGCCGCATTGGGCCGTAGACTGGGCGCTCAGCCCCGTAGCCCACCAGCTTCTCGCGATGGTGGTGGGCGGCATTGCCGGCCTGATCGCCATCACTGGCTTGACCATCTTGCTGCACCGGCGGCTGGCCGATCCACGTATCAGGCTTAACAGCCGCAAATGGGATATCGCCGTCGCCATGCTGCTGTGGTTGCAACTTGCCCTCGGCCTGCTCACGGTCCCACTGTCGGCGTTTCATATGGACGGGGTCTTGTTCGAGACGCTGACGAGCTACGTCAAGGGAATCGTTACGCTCGATGGCAGCGCCTCGTCTCTGATGATGGGCGTACCGCTGGTCTACAAGATGCACGTCTTGCTGGGTTTCACGATTTTTTTGATCTCACCGTTCACGCGCATGATCCATATCTGGAGCGGTGCTGGCGCGCTCGCTTATCTGTTCCGTCCATATCAAATCGTGCGTACCCCGCGCACCCGAGCCAGAGTGCCGGTGCGATCATGACCGTCACAGTCAACGGCGTCGCAGTGGAAATCGTCGGATGGCCGAGCCCGGAGGTTGCGGCCGTACGCGAGCTCCTTCGACAGCGTGCAACTGCTGTCGGCATTTTGTCGTCGGACACGGATGGCGATGACGCCATCAGTACCGCCATTGATCGGTTGCTTGCGGATGAAGTGAGTGTGCCGGCACCGACTGATGCAGAATGCCGGCGCTACTACAAAAATCACTTGAAGGAGTTCCAGTCTGGAGACCTGGTGTACGCCCGGCATATTTTGTTTCAGGTGACGCCGTCCGTATCGGTGCCCGAAATCCGTGCTCGTGCCGAGCGCGCCCTGTCGGAACTCTTGGCCGAGCCGGACCGGTTCGCCAGCATGGCGCGCGAACTGTCCAATTGCCCGTCCGGACAGCACGGCGGCAATCTCGGGCAGATCGGTCGAGGCGAAACCGTACCGGAGTTTGAACGAGTGCTGTTCCGGCTCGGCGCAAGCGGCATTTTGCCCGAGCTCGTCAAGACGCGCCATGGCTTTCACATCGTCGCCGTAGACCAGAGTATTCTGGGGAAGACGCTTCCATTCGATGCGGTGCGGGATCAGATCTCGGAACGGCTGAAAGCCGCCGTCGAAGAGCGAGCGTTGCGGCAATACGTGTCGATCCTCGCCGGCCAAGCCGAGATCGTCGGGGTCGATCTGCACGCGGTCGCGACACCTCTCGTGCAATGAGCCGGCATCGGCGCTGCCGGCACGTCGAATGTGCGCTGATTGCGAATGGAGGTCGATATGATGATCGGCGATTTGATCCAGCGCTTCGACAACGACGCCGTCGCCGCGGAAACCCTGGCGTCGCTCGGAGATGCGGCGTTGCTGGCGGATATTGCCGTAGCTGCCGCGGAGCAGAACGTGACGCTCGGAGAATTTGCCACCATGTCGGTTGAGCGTTTTGTCACGCTGGCCAGCGACGAGGATTGGCTCAGGATGTTCAGTCGCGTCACGAGCGCGTCGGATCCGGGCGCCGCGTTTCTGCACCATATCCTGTCCGACGCAGTGAGGAACACTGCTCCGAGCGTTCCGCCGCAGGTCGCGCCGATACGAAGCATGCAACGGCGATGAGTGACGCAAGTGTTCCGGCGGCGCTACGCCGCCGACGCGACTATGCCGGACCGGCGCTGTTCTGCTACGGATTCCGGCCATTCTTTCTCGGCGGCGCGGTGTGGGCGGCGCTCGCCATCCTGCTGTGGTTGCCACAATATTTCGGCGAACTGACGCTGCCGACCGCGTTCGGGCCGCTCGATTGGCACGTCCATGAGATGATCTTCGGATATGTGAGCGCGGTCATCGCCGGTTTTCTGCTCACCGCAATTCCAAACTGGACCGGACGGCTGCCGGTCAATGGCTATATGCTCGCAGCCCTCGCCGGCTTGTGGGTCGCCGGCCGCATTGCGATCTTTACCTCGGCCGTCATTGGCGAGGACCTCGCGGCGGTGATCGATATCGCGTTCCTCGCCGTGCTTGCCGCCGCGGCCACGCGTGAGATCACGGCTGGTAAGAACTGGCGAAATTTGCGCGTGCTGGTCATGTTGCTGGTGCTGATCGCTGGCAACATCGTGTTCCATCTGGAAGTCATTTGGCGGGGTAGCGCCAATTACGGCGCGCGGATCGGCATCGCGGCCGTGGTCGCGCTCATCATGCTGATTGGCGGGCGTATCGTGCCAAGCTTCACGCGCAACTGGCTCGTGCGCATGAACCCCGGGCGCCTGCCACAGCCGTTTGGACGCTTCGATGCGTTTGCGCTGGCTGCTGGAATTGCCGCCCTCGTCGCGTGGATCGCGCTACCCCAGCACGCGGTGACCGGTATGCTGGCGCTCGTCGCCGGCGCCTTGCAATCCGTTCGGCTGGCGCGCTGGGCTGGCGACCGCACCTTCACTGACCGGCTCGTGCTCATCCTTCACGTTGCCTATGCGTTTGTGCCACTCGGGTTCCTGCTCCTTGGTGCAGCGATCCTTTGGCCGGCGGATTTTCCAACGAGCGCCGCGCTGCACGCCTGGACGGCCGGCGCATTCGGGTTGATGACGCTCGCGGTAATGACGCGTGCAAGCCTCGGTCACACGGGGCGCGATCTCGTCGCGTCAATCCCGACGCAGCTCATCTATCTGGCCGCGCTCGTCGCCGCGCTAGCGCGAATCGCAGCGGCATTTGCGCCCTCGGTGCTGCTCCTGCACCTTGCGGGTTTTGCGTGGGTCGCAGCGTTTGCAGGCTTTGCCGCAGCCTACGGACCGCTGCTGCTTCGCCATCCACCGGCTTGGGCAAGTGCCCGATCTTGACCCGAGCCAACTGCAGAGGAACACAATTGAGGACCATCACCCTTGAAGAACACTTCGCGAGCCCCGGATTTATTGCCGGGCCTGGCCGGGGTTTCATTGAACGGCTCCGTAACACCGGCGCACGCGGTGCGAAGATTTTTGGGCAACTTCAGGACGTCGGCGACGGGCGCGTGGCTGAGATGGACGCTGCCGGTATCGACGTGCAGGTGCTCTCGCTCAATTCTCCCGGGGTCGAGCAAGCCGACATGGCAGAGCAAGTCGCTATCGCCCGCGAGTCGAACGATTTCCTTGCTGATGCTGTGAAGAGAAATCCAAAGCGTTTCGCAGCCTTTGCCTCCTTGCCGATCGGGGCTCCCGAGCAAGCGGCCGATGAACTGGATCGCAGGATCCGGCAGCAGGGCTTCAAGGGCACGTTGATCAATGGCCACACGCGCGGTCGCTATCTGGACGACAAGTTCTTCTCGCCGATCCTGGAGCGCGCCGAAGCGCTCGATGTCCCGATCTACCTGCATCCGACAGTGCCACCGAAACCGGTCGCCGATGTGCTGTATGGCGGCTTTTCCCCGACGGTGAGTGCAGTGTTCGCGGCAGGCGGCTGGGGCTGGCACATCGAAACCGCAGTTCATCTCATTCGCATGATCCTGGGCGGGGCGTTCGACCGCTATCCCAAGCTGCAAGTCGTGATCGGGCATCTCGGCGAAGGGCTTCCCTTCATGCTTCCGAGGCTCAACAAGAACTTGCCGATGGAGATCACCAAGCTTGCTCGCCCGCTTGGCGCGTATCTCCGCGAAAATGTCCACTACACCTTTGCGGGCTTCAATTTCGCGGCAACGTTTCTCGACCTGCTGCTGGAGGTCGGCGTCGAGCGGATCATGTTCTCTGCCGACCATCCGTACGGTTCGATGGCGGAAGCACGTGCGTTTCTCGACCACATTCCCGTCAGCGCGGAGGACCGGGAGCGCATTGCGCACCGCAATGCGGAGCGGCTTCTCAGCCTGTAGAGACTTGACCGGCCGGTGCTTCGCGCCGCCGACGCGGACGGGTTCTGCCCACGACGCGAGCGGGGCCGGTGTTGAACCGGCGTCGCTCAACGGCAGGGGTGTGCTGGAAAACGGATTTGCCGAGGCTACAGAAGCCTTTGGTTCAGAAGGCGTAAGCCACTCTGATCACTCGCAAAATGAAAAAATGCGCGGACCCGTGAGCACGCAACCGGCTCTGCGGAACCAAAGTCACGGGATTAACTTATGTTAGTGAGGCGGATGGGTCGGTTTTGCGCGGGGCCACCCCAAGGGGAGGTTCCCGATGGTCGGAAAGCTCGGCATCTGCTTTCTCGCAATGATCATGGGCAGTGCGGCCTTCCTTGTCGCGGGCGTTGCATGTTTCTGGACAATCAGCCAACTGCAGTACCGGACCCTTCAGGCCCGCGCCACGCAGGCTGCCGAAACCTATCAGGTTTCAAGCCGGGCCAAGAATGTCCCGCTGACCGCCGATCCTAACATGGTCGAGCTGCGGTATGCGCAGCTCACTCCGTACTAGTTCGCTGCAATTGGTCCGGCCAGGTCCCCACCCATCACCACCGGCCGGACCTCGGGCGTAGTCGACAGCGAGGAGCGTCGACTACGCCCGACTGTTTCCAGCAAGGTCAGTCCCGCGATGCAGCGGCGGGAGTGCACGTAGCGGTGACGCTTATCGGCGGGCCGGCAGATCCAGCCACACTTTGAAGCGTGGTGTCCGCATGAGCGCCCGTGACCGTGTGCGGCAGTATAAAGCGCCCGGTCCCAAATGATGCCAACACAGTGTCATTTCCGGTGATCAGGTCCCAACCACCGCCATCGCTGTTGACGACAAAATCAACGCTGTCTCCGATCGCAAAATTGCCGATCGTTGCACCTCCACTCCCGCCGGTTACGGTCTGATTAAATTCGCCGGCATTGACGGCGTCGCATCCAGCCGAGGCCCGCGCCTGCCCGCCGCCAATGCCAATGAGGGTCACGAGCGCCAAGCCGAATGCTTGCCGCATTGAAGCGGAAGCCGCCGTGCAGAGTTTGGACGCGATCCGTCGCGCTGAAGATTTGGCGGCACGGCGACACGGGCTTTGATCGGATCGTCGGCCCAGATCGCCGTGCACTCGCCTGGGAGGGCGAGCCAATAATGCGTGACCGTTTTGCAAGGGCGGATGTCGCGTCATATGTGCCGCGTCGAAACGCGAGACTCGGTGAGTACGGACACAAACCCGATATACAGAACGCACAACGCGCTCACCGCGTACTGCGCGACAGCATTGGGCCGAGCGAACGGATGATTTGATCATAAAGCGCGACGCCTTCCGTTACGCGGCCATCGGAACACGCGGTTCGCGCATCCATCTGCGCCAGCCCTGCCTTGTACAATCTCTCTGGTGCGACATCGTTGGCTGCGCCGTGATCCTCAATCAGCGTGATCACTTCGACGTCGCGCGCCGCGCAAAGCCGTGGACCTGTGACGGACTCGGCGAGCGCCCCATGGAGGCCGATCAAAGTAACGCTGAATCCTACGAGGAGGGCTGAGCGTTTCATGCAGTTGGACAGGGTAGGCATTGGTCTGCACTCCTTTGGTCCCTTGATGAGCGTTCGGCGACTGGCCCTGGATCGAAATCGCGGCCGCGGTTTTCGGGAAGGAATGTCAGCGCCTGGCGGACAAGGTCACTGCGCCGGCGGGCGAGCCAGCCGCAACGGCGCTGCGTGGGCTTTGATATTGGTGGACGACCGCAAAGCCGATTCCCGCGAGGCCTAACAAACCGTAGAGTACCGATACACGCCACGCCCACTTGCCGTATTCCCGACGGTCCTCGGATGTTGCGGTTTTGGACCAAGTTGTGCGGGGCATCGACGCCTTCATGAGGACTCTGGGTGTGATCGAATTTGATGTCGTCTTCATTTGGCGTTACCAGGGTGTCAGAAGATCGGCGCGTTGAGACTCTCCACCGGCACGCCAAATCGGAGGTTGAGTTGCAGCAAGACCCATCCGACGGCGAAAGTGATCAGGAGAGCTGTCGATAGCCGCAGGCCGAAATCGCTTCGCTTAATCATCGTTGCGTCCGAGGCATGCGGCCGCTTCGGTCGCTCGACGTCTCCGCTCAGTCTTTCGAACCGCGGCAGTAATTCGGCCTGTTTCAATTGCTGCTGCATGAAACTCTCTGTGGGGTCGTTGCTAAGTTGGGGTTCGCCAGGCGGAGTTAAGCGGCGAGCACGCCGGCCAGTTCACGGCTGAATCCTCGCGCGCCCACGCCCGAGATCAGCGCTCAATCGGTGAGCAGGGTCAGCGGCAGTGACCGCACCGGCCGCGGCTTTCGCCGCGACGTCCTGGTTGCGCCACTCAACACGCAAAGCCGTGACGGCAACCACCAGCACCAGAATGCCGGCGTACATCAGCGCCAAGGTCCGGATGCTTTGGCGAAAGTATTGACGATCCTCATCGCTGGTGAACCGGAGAGGAGCGCGCATCGCAGCAGGCCCTTTTTAGCTGATGTTTAAGAATGATTGATTTGGACCGCATGCGCGAGTGATGGACATCACAGCGCCATCACTCGTCTTGGGAAAAAACGAGACTCAATGTCAGATTTGCATGCACGCTCGGGGTCCCTGCCCGCTGGATTGGCATTGAAGCCCGTCGCCATAAATCTCAGCGTTAGCGCCGCGTTACTGCCGCGTTAAATCTTGTGGCTGCGGCGTGAAAAATGCAGAATCTGGCCGCCGGGTAAGGTCTCGACGCGCGAAGCGCGTGGGCGTTGGAATGCAAGACGTGCGATCCCCAAGATACAGGCTGACGCTGCTCGGCCGCTTCGACCTGTCCGGGCCGGATGGCCCCGTCGAACTACCCAACCGGAAGCTGGCCGCCCTGCTGGCGCATCTCGCCTGCACGGCTCCCGCACCGCAGTCGCGCGAGAAGCTGGCGACCCTGCTTTGGGGCTCGCATTTCGAGACCCAGGCCCAACAGAGCCTGCGCCAGGCGCTTTACCGGCTGCGCCAGACGCTGGGCCAGGATGTTTTTGTTGGCGACGGTGGTGAAATCGCGCTCGCGCCGGGGATGATCGATTGCGATGCCGCCCGGCTCAAGGCGTTGATCCGGGAAGGTAGCCGGGCGTCGCTCGCCGAGGCGGTCGACCTCTACAAGGATCGCCTTCTTTCCGATGTGAACGTTTCGGAAGAGGCATGGTCCGACTGGCTGGCCGGCGAGCGGCAGCGGCTTGAGGGATTGGCGCTTGATGCCCTGGTCAGCTTTGGGGAAATTGAGTTAGCTGCGGGTCACCCGAACAAAGCGCTCGAAACGGGCCATCGCGCACTGGCGATCAACAATCTGCGTGAGGACGCCCATCGCTTGATCCTACAGGCGCTGGCCGCCGCAGGACGCAAGGCCGAAGCGCTCAAGCACTACCAAGACCTCGTTGCGCTGCTCAAGCGCGAGCTGAACACGGAGCCCGACGCGGCAACCGAGTTGCTTGTCGTGGACCTTGGCAGTACCCAGGCGCCGGGCAGATCGCCCGCGGTCAAGATCCCCAAGCCCGCGCCGCTGCAACCCGACCGGCCGTCGAACGCGGTGCAGACCGGTGCCAATACGACGGCGAACCCCGAGCACGACGCATATGCCGAGCGCCCCTTGGTGAGGGGCGATCAGACATTGCCTGCGGGGGTTGTCGGCTTCGGCCGCCCTGAGCGGCGGCAGGTAACGATCATGATCTGCAACATGGTCAGCTCTACGCTCCTTTTGGCTGGGCTTGACCCTGAGGACATGCGCGATCAGATCGGCTCCTTCCACAAAGTGGTTGCCGATGCGGTGGTGCGGTTCGATGGATTTATCGCCCAGTACCTGAGCGATGGCGTGGTCGTCTATTTCGGCTACCCCGCGGCTCATGAACATGACGCCGAGCAAGCTGTGCGCGCCGCTATCGCTATCCTCGATGCGGACCGCTTGCTGAGCGCCTCTTCCGATGTACCCCCTGCGGTGCGCATAGGAATCGCCACCGGGTTGGTGGTTGTCGGCGAGCAGCGCGGTAGCGGCGACACACGGCAGCGTATCGCGATCGGCGAGACGCCGAACCTGGCGGGGCAGCTGCAGGCCGCGGCGGCGCCCGGCGAGATCGTGATCGGGCCCCGCACACGGCGGCTGGTAGGAGGCATGTTCGACTGCCGCGCGCTTGCGGCCGACGAGCGCAAGGGACTGCCGCACTCGATGGAGGCGTGGCAGGTGCGCGGCGAGACGGCCGGCGTCAGCCGGTTCGAGGCGCGACGCAGGGGCGCGCTGACCCCGTTCGTTGGCCGCAAGGAGGAAATGGACCTGCTGCAGCGCCGCTGGGATCAAGCCAAGGCCGGCGAGGGTCGAGTCGTGCTGCTTTCGGGCGAGCCGGGAATCGGCAAGTCGCGCATCGCCGAAACCCTGCTGGCCAGGATCGAGGGCGAGCCCCATGCCCGCCTTCGCTATTTCTGCTCTCCGCACCATACGCACAGTCCGCTCCATCCGGTCGTTGCGCAACTCGAGCAGGCGGCCGGCTTTGAACCGGACAGCAGCGCCAGCGTGAAGCTCGACAAGCTGGTCTCTCTGCTCGAGCCAACGTCGACAAATCTGTCGCGCGACGTGGCGCTCGTCGCCGAGCTGTTGGCGGTTCAAGCGGACGAGCGCTATCCGGCGTTGGCGGTCAGTCCGCAGCAGAAACGGGAGATGACGCTCCTCGCGCTGCTCGAGCAACTCGTCGGCGCGACGGCACGAACCCCGGTGCTGATCGTGTTCGAGGATGTCCACTGGATCGATCCGACGTCGCTTGACCTGCTCGATCGAGCCATTGCTCGCGTCGCCGATTTGCGGGTGTTGCTGGTCGTCACCTTCCGGCCGGAGTTCCAGCCGACCTGGGTCGGCCTGCCACATGTGACGACGCTGCCCTTGAGCCGCCTTGGCCGACGCGACAGCGCCAGCATCATTGGCGGAATCACGCGGGGCAAGGCGCTGCCCGATGCGGTCGTCGAGCAGATCCTGTCGCATACGGACGGCGTGGCGCTCTTCATCGAGGAGCTCACGAGCATGTTGCTCGAGAGCGGGCCGTTGCGTGAGACAAACGAAAGCTACGTGCTCGACGGATCGCTGCCGTTACTGGCCGTGCCAACGACGCTGCAGGCCTCGCTAGTGGCGCGCCTCGACCGGCTGGGCGCGGGCAAAGATGTGGCGCTGATCGGCGCCGCCGTCGGACGGGAATTCTCCCACGAGCTGATCGCTGCGGCATCGGCCATGGCTCCCACCGACCTCGATACGGCGCTCGAGCGGCTGACAGCCTCCGGCCTCATTTCCCGGCGCGGAACGCCGCCGGATGCGACCTACTCGTTCAAGCATGCGCTGGTGCAGGACGCCGCCTACGCGACGATGCTCAAGAGCGAGCGCCGGCAGTTGCATTCGAGCATCGCCAAGGTGCTGGTGGAGCGGTTCCCGGCGCTGGCACAAAACCAACCCGAGGTCGTCGCTCACCATTTCAGCGAGGCCGGGTCTGCGAGCGAGGCGATCGGCTATTGGCGCAGAGCGGCGCAACTCGCCAGCGCGCGGTCGGCCATGCACGAAGCCGTCAGCTCTTTCGAGCGGGCGCTGGCGCTGCTCGAGGCGCTGCCCAAGACCCGGGAGCGGCAGGAAGCGGCGATCGATCTTCGTTGCGATCTCAGCAACGCCCTGTTTGCGCTTGGGACATTCGAACTGCGTTTTCTCCGCGCGGCCGCGGGCCTCGCCGAGGCGCTCGACGATCGACGGCGATTCGGGCAGGCGTCCGTCTATCTCTGTCGCAACGCGTTCATGGCTGGTCATCTGCGGGAGGCGCGAGAGTTCGGCCAGAGGGCGCTGGCCCTCGCCCAGTCGCTCGGCGACGTGTCGCTCGAGGGGACGGCGAGCCTCTACTTTGGCGCCGCCTGTTTCCACCTGGGCGACTATTCAGGCGCCGAGGCCCTTTTCCTGAAGGTCCTGCAATGGCTCGAAGGCGATCGGCGGCAGGAGAGGTTTGGCCTCGCCGGATTTCCCGCAGTGTTCGCCCTCGGTTTCCTGGGTTGGCTTCTCGCCGATCAGGGGAAGTTCGAGCAGGCGGTCGCCCATGGCGAGGAAGGTCTCCGCCTCGCTGAAGCGCTCGACAACGTCTATAGCCAGGTCTTTGCATTGTGGATGCTCGGCCGCGTGCACAACATCAGGGGAGATTCCAGCAGCGCTATCCACCTGCACGGGCGTGGGCTGGCACTCAGTCGCGAGTCGAAGCTCACCCTCTATTCATTGCATCACATGGGGAGCCTGGGTTACGCCCACGCGCTGTCGGGCCGGGCTGCTGACGGCATCCAGATGCTGCAGGACGCGCTAACTGGCATTGATGCTATGAAATACGGACTCGCAGATCTGATCCTCCTTGAGGATCTCGGCGAGGCATACCTCGCAGCCGACCGGCTCGCGGAGGCGCGCGATATCGCGGGGCGGGTGCTGGCGCTTGCCCGCGAGCGCGGCCAACCCGGCTACGAGGCGCGGGCGCTGCGCCTTCTCGGCGAAGTCACCGTCGGCCGCAGCGGTCCCGCAAAGGCCGCCGAAGGCCACCTGCGTGACGCGCTCGCACTGGCCGAAGGGCTCGGGATGCGCCCTCTGGTCGCGCGCTGCCATCTTGGCCTGGGCAAGCTCGCGCGACGCGCGCGCAAGCGACGTGACGCGCAGGACCACCTCACCACCGCGGCGACGATGTGCCGTGAGATGGGCATGCGGTTCTGGCTCGCGCAGGCGGAGGCGGAGATGGGACAAAACAATCTGTAAGCGACGCGTTGCCTTCGACCTCCCGCCAGGCGAAGTTCACGTCATATTTCAAGCCGGTATCCCACCTCGATTACATCCGCATGCGGAATGCGGAAGAAGTCCGGCGCGCGACTGGCGATGCGGGTTAGAAACGCAAAAACCGCAAATCCGATCGGTCCCATCGCGGAGCCCTCTGCCCGGCGCACAACCGTTTCGCGGGCCACATAATAATGAACATTCTTGATATCGCCCTCGAAGCCGAGCGATTGGCAATTCTCGAGCGTGAGCGGGAGAGCCGGCGTCTGCATGTAACCGAGGCGCACCTGGATATGATAGCAGCCGTTGCCGAGGCGGTGCACCGAATGGCGCTCGGGGAAAGGCACGCGCGGCCTTCGGTCGCGGACGTGAGTCAGCAGCACGACGGCTTCATGCACGACCTGATTGTGCTTGATGTGATGGAGCAGCATTGGCGACGCACCATGCGCGACTTTGGTCAGCCATACGCCCGTCCCCGCGGCACGGGCCACGACCATCTTGTCGATGTTGTCGACGAACTTGGCGAGCGGCATCGACATGTCGGACAACTGACGCCGCACCACCGACGAGCCGCGATGCCAGCTCAGCATCGCGGTCGCCACTAGGGCGCCGATCACGATCGGAATCCAGCCGCCATTGACGATTTTCAAGGAATTGGATGCAAGGAAGACCGCATCGATGACCGCGAAGGCAGCGATGATCGGCACCACGATGGCACGCGGCCACCACGTCACCATCACCCGATACAGCAAAATCGTCGTTATCAGCATGGTGCCCGACACGGCGATGCCATAGGCGGCCGCGAGGTTGGCAGACGTCTCGAACAGCACGACAATCAGCAGGGTGGCGACCATCAACAGCCAGTTGGCTATCGGCACGTAGACTTGGCCAGCCTCTTCGCTCGACGTCGGGACGATCCTGGCAAGCGGGCAAAAACCCATTTGGATCGCCTGTCGGGTCAGTGAAAAAATGCCTGAGATCAGCGCCTGCGACGCAATGATCGTCGCCATGCCGGCGAGCACGACCATGGGGATAAGCGCCCACGGCGGCGCCAACCTGTAGAATGGGTTCTCGACGGCAGTGGGGTCGGTGAGCACGAGCGCCCCCTGGCCGAAGTAGTTCAGGAGCAACGCCGGTAACACCAGTGCGAACCAGGCCCGCCGGATCGCCGCCGCCCCCACGTGGCCCATATCCGCATAGAGCGCCTCGCCGCCCGTGAGGGTGAGAAAGATCGCCCCGAACACCGCGAACGAGATCAGCGGGTGCGCACTCAGAAACCGTGCGGCTTCGAGCGGATTGATCGCCCGGATGACGCTCGGCTCGCCCCAGATATTAATCGCGCCCAACCCGCCAATGACCACAAACCACGTCACCATCACGGGTCCGAAAAACCGCCCGATCATCGCGGTCCCGTGCCGTTGAATGACGAACAGGACGACCAGGATTGCCAGCGTTATCGGTACGATGAATGGACCGGCGTCAGGCGTCGCGAGCTTCAGCCCTTCCATGGCCGAAAGCACGGAAATTGCCGGAGTGATGACCCCATCGCCGTAGAGCAGCGCGGCTCCGGCAACGCCAAGCATCACGACAATCGGCAATCGAGTGCTGCCTGCGGTCTGGTCCGGCTCGACCAGTGATAGAAGCGCCAGAATGCCGCCCTCGCCGTCATTGTCAGCGCGCAGGACGAAGACGATGTACTTGAGAGAAACCATGAGCATGATGGCCCAGAAGATGAGCGAAACAATCCCGAGCACGTCTCCCGGCGTGGGGATTGGGTTTCCAGTTGCATGCACGGCGATCGAAAACGCATAGAGCGGGCTCGTACCGATGTCGCCGTACACGACCCCGATCGCGGTCAGCGCCAGGAGCCAAACGCCGGCCTTGTTTTCCGGGGTCATGGGATGAGCTGCAGCCGGCGTGCTGGTGATCGTGGCAACAGACGCACGCGACCGCGAATCCATGTCAGCCTCGCCCGGATAGCGCTTTTTCCGTGAGCGTTACTCGTTATTCAAGATTGAAGCCAGCGACAAGGGCTAATGGTCGCAAATTGAGTACCGATTTTACGAACCTCCTCCCTGGCTCACAGCTTGTTCCGGTCACGACGCGACTGCAGCGGCTGTTGAACCAGTGTTGCTCAATTCCCAACGCATGATGGAAAGCTGGTCTGCCGAGGACGCCGCTCGCTCCAGAGCCGCCGATTTGAAGTTGCTACGGCGGTTGCTTCAAGCTCATTCGGGAACTGCAAAGCTGATGGCCCATAACGCATCAGTACGGCCAGTCCTGCAATTTACGACCATCAGTGCAGACCTCGTTCTTTTCAACTTTACAGTGCGTCAGAACTGAGCGTTGGAACAAAACAACGTTTGTCGGAACTGGGAACCCCATCTCGTTTTGCCTGTTTCCCTTTGAGTGCATCCAAACAAACGAATGCGCACCAGAGGAAGGACTCAGTCATGAACAGCACACTAGGCAAGCTTGTTGTGACAGGCGCGCTGATCGGAGCAGTGGCAGTTGCGGGTGCAGTGCCTGCGCAGGCGGCGCAGGGACGCAACGCCGCGTTTGCGACCGGGGTAGCGGTCGGCGCTTTGGGCGGTGCCGCACTCAGTGGCGGATATGGCTATGGCGCGTATCCGTCCTACGGCTACTACGACAGCCCGCGTTATGCTTACGGCTATCGACCGTACCGGCACCGTCATTATCGTCGCCACTGGTAGCCGGACCGGCACGGAGCGTTGATAAGCACTGGCGACGCGCGCCGTGCGCAACTTTCGTTAGCCCGGGCTAGCGCATAGCTGTGAGGCCGAGCTTGTCCATCAGGACGCGGTCGCGATCCTGTGCCGGATTAGGCGTGGTGAGCAGCTTTGGCCCGTAGAAGATCGAGTTGGCGCCGGCGAGGAAACACAGCGCCTGCGTCTCCTCGCTCATGTCTTCGCGGCCGGCCGAGAGCCGCACCACCGACGCCGGCATCGTGATGCGGGCGACCGCGATGGTTCGCACGAACTCCAGCGGATCGAGCACGTCCGCCTGCGCAAGCGGCGTGCCTGCGACGCGTACCAGCATGTTGATCGGCACCGACTCGGGATGCGCCGGCAAACTGGCCAGCATCGAGATCATGCCGATGCGATCCTCGCGGCTCTCACCCATGCCGACGATACCGCCGCAGCACACGTTGATGCCGGCGGCGCGCACAGCGCTGAGCGTATCGAGCCGGTCCTGATAGGTGCGGGTCGTGATGATCTGGTCGTAATATTCGGGCGAACTATCGAGGTTGTGGTTGTAGTAATCGAGGCCGGCGGTTTTGAGCCGTTGGGCTTGCGAGCCGGTCAGCATCCCGAGCGTGACGCAGGTCTCGAGTCCGAGCGCTTTCACGTCCTCGACCATGGCGCACACCCGATCGAGATCGCGGTCCTTGGGGGAACGCCAGGCAGCGCCCATGCAGAACCGGCTCGCGCCGGAGGCCTTGGCGGCGCGGGCGGCCTCCATGACTGCGGCACGGCTCATCAGCTTTCCGGCGTCGACCCCGGTGTCGTAATGGACGCTCTGCGGGCAATAGGCGCAGTCCTCCGGACAGCCGCCGGTCTTGATCGAGAGCAGCGTCGAGATCTGCACCTCGCGCGGATCGAAATGCGCGCGATGAATGCTCTGGGCGCGGAACAGAAGTTCGGGAAACGGTAGCGCAAACAGCGCGGCGACCTCGGCGCGCGTCCAGTCGTGTCGGATGGCGGAAACTCTGTTGGTCTGGTTTGCGGGGTGTTCGTCCATGGCGTCACGATGGCTGCGCTGCGCTGCAAAAGCAAGCGACCATCGCAAGACCGCTCGATCACTCCGCCGCGGCCCTCGCCTCCTCGCCCGCCGGCTCGACCCGGGCCGCACAGTACTTGAACTCCGGAATCTTGCCGAACGGATCGAGCGCCGGGTTGGTCAGCAGATTGGCGGCCGCTTCCACGAACGCGAACGGAATGAACACAACGCCGTCCGGCACCCCGTCGTCCTGGCGCGCGACGAGCTCGACGGTGCCGCGACGGGTGGTGACACGGATCATGTCGCCCGGCGCGACCCCGAGTTTCTCCAGCTGATTGCGCGAGAGCGACGCCACCGCGCCCGGTTCGATGTCATCGAGCACGGTCGCGCGCCGGGTCATCGCCCCGGTGTGCCAATGCTCGAGTTGGCGGCCGGTAGTGAGAATGAACGGAAACTCCGCGTCGGGCTGCTCGTCGGGCGGCGTCAGCTTGGCGGCGACCAGCTTGCCAAGCCGCCCGGGACGCGGGAAGCCGTCGGAGAACACCACGTCGTGGCCGGGCTGGTCGGGCGCATCGGACGGATAGGTCACCGAGCTTTCGCGCTCGATCCTCTCCCACGAGATGTTGTCGAGCGAGGGCATCAGCGACGCCATCTCAGTGTAGATCTCGCTCGGGTGCGCGTAGTTCCACGGCATGCCGATGCGCTTGGCAATCTCCTGCGTAATCCACCAGTCCACCTTGGCCTCGCCCGGCAACGGCAGCGCCTGCCGTCCCATCTGCACCTGCCGATTGGTGTTGGTGACGGTGCCGTCCTTCTCCGGCCAGGCCGAGGCCGGCAGGATCACGTCCGCGTAGGACGCGGTCTCGGTGAGGAACAGGTCCTGCACGACGAGATGCTGCAAATGCGCGAGCGCGTGGCGCGCGTGATTGAGGTCGGGGTCCGACATCGCCGGGTTTTCACCCATGACGTACATGCCTTTGATCACGTCGGCGTGGATCGCGTTCATGATCTCGACGACGGTGAGCCCCTTCTTGGGATCGAGCGTCGTGCCCCACGCGGCTTCCACCTTGGCACGTATGCCGACGTCTTCGACCGATTTGTAGTCGGGGAAGAACATGGGAATTAGGCCGGCGTCGGACGCGCCCTGCACGTTGTTCTGGCCGCGCAGCGGGTGCAGCCCGGTGCCGGGACGGCCGACCTGGCCGGTTATGAGCGCGAGCGCGATCAGACAGCGCGCGTTGTCGGTGCCGTGGGTGTGCTGGGAGACGCCCATGCCCCAGAAGATGATCGCGGACTTCGCGCGCGCATACGTGCGCGCGACGGTGCGCAGCACATCGGCTTCGACGCCGCAGATCGGCGCCATTTCCTCGGGCGTGAAGTCCTTGACGTTCTCCGCCAGCGTCGCGAACCCCTCAGTGTAGGTTTGCACGTACTGCTGATCGTAGAGCTCTTCGGTCACGATCACGTTGAGCATGGCGTTGAGCATCGCCACGTCGGTGCCGTTCTTGAACTGCAGCATGTGGGTGGCGTGACGCTTGAGCGCCTGGCCGCGCGGATCCATGACCACTAGGGTCGCGCCCCGCTTGGCCGCCTGCTTGAAGAACGTCGCGGCGACCGGGTGATTCTCGGCCGGATTGGCGCCGATGACGATGATGACCTCCGAGTTCTTGCACTCGTTGAAGGTCGCCGTCACCGCCGCAGAGCCGATGCCCTCCATCAATGCGGCGACCGACGAGGCGTGGCACAGCCGCGTGCAGTGGTCGACGTTGTTGGTGCCGAACCCGGCGCGCACCAGCTTCTGGAACAGATAGGCCTCTTCGTTCGAGCCTTTGGCCGAGCCGAAACCGGCCAGCGCCTTCGGCCCGTGGGTGTCGCGAATCTCCTTGAGCCCCGAAGCCGCGCGATCGAGCGCCTCCTCCCAGGTCGCCTTGCGGAAATGCGTCCACGGGTTGTTTGGGTCGACGAGGTCGTCGGCGTGCTTAGGCACCCCATCCTTGCGGATCAGCGGATGCAGCAGCCGCTGCTTGTGATGCACGTAGTCGAAGCCGAAGCGGCCCTTCACGCACAGCCGGTTCTCGTTAGCAGGACCGTTACGCCCCGTGACGTAGGCGAGCTCGCCGTCTTTCACATGATAGGTGAGCAGGCAGCCGACCCCGCAATAGGGACAGACGCTGTCGACGGTGCGATCGGCCGGGCCGGTGAAGATGTTGTCGGCATCGACCAGCGTCGCCGGCATCAGCGCGCCGGTCGGGCAGGCCTGCACGCACTCGCCGCACGCGACGCAGGTCGAGTGACCCATCGGATCGTCGAAGTCGAACACGATCTTTTCGTGATGGCCGCGGCCGGCCATGCCGATGACGTCATTGACCTGCACCTCGCGGCAGGCGCGGACGCACAGGTTGCAATGGATGCAGGCATCGAGATTGACCGCCATGGCGGGATGGCTGCGGTCAGGCTGCGGCCGTCCCGCGCGTGGGAAGCGACTGGCGCCCACCTGGGTGCGCTCCGCCATGGTCCAGAACCCGGAGCCCGGATCGTGCGTCGCGGTCCGCGCCGGCTGGTCCGCCATCAGCAACTCGACCACCATGCGGCGCGCGGTCTTGGCGCGATCGGTCTGGGTCTTGACCTTCATCCCCGGCGTCGGGATGCGAATGCAGCTCGCGGCGAGCACGCGCTCGCCCTCGATCTCGACCATGCAGACGCGGCAATTTCCGTCGGGCCGGTAGCCGGGCTCGGGCGCGTAGCACAGGTGCGGGAGCTCGATACCCTGGCGCGCCGCGACCTGGAAAATGGTTTCGCCCGGGCGCGCCTCGACCTCCCGCTCGTCGAGCAGGAACTTGACCGAGGCGTCTTGTCCGTTCGCCTTGCTCATCCTGTCACCATAGTCGCAAAGGCCGTGCCAAATCGTCACGAAAATACTTGAACACGCTGATCAGCGGGTTGGGCGCGGCCTGGCCGAGGCCGCAGATCGAAGCGTCCCGCATCGCATCGGAGAGCTCGTTGAGCAGCCCTTCGTTCCACGGACCGCCCGCCATCAGCTTTGCGGCCTTCTCAGTGCCGACCCGGCACGGGGTGCACTGCCCGCAGCTCTCGTCCTCGAAAAACCTCATCAGATTCAACGCCACGGCCTTCATATCGTCCTTGTCCGACAGAATCACAACCGCGTGTGATCCGACGAAGCAGCCGTATTTCTCGAGCGTGCCGAAATCGAGCGGCAGGTCACCCATGCTGGCCGGCAGGATTCCGCCCGAGGCACCGCCGGGCAGATAACCCTTAAAGGTGTGCCCAGGCGCCATTCCGCCGCAATATTCCTCGATCAGCTCGCGCACCGTAATGCCGGCAGGCGCAAGCTTCACCCCGGGCTCGCGCACGCGCCCCGACACCGAGAAGCTGCGCAACCCCTTGCGCTCATGCCGGCCATGCGACGTGAACCAGGCCGCGCCTTTCTCGACGATATCGCGCACCCAGTAGAGGGTTTCGACGTTCTGCTCGAGCGTCGGCCGGCCGAACAGGCCGACCTGCGCCACATAGGGCGGGCGATGGCGCGGCAGCCCGCGCTTGCCTTCGATCGATTCGATCATCGCGGACTCTTCGCCGCAGATGTAGGAACCGGCGCCGCGGCGCAGCTGCACGTGGGAGAACCGCGTCAGCCCGGACTTTTCGATCTGGGTGATCTCCTCGAGCAGCATCAGCCGCACTTCGGGATATTCGTCGCGCAGGTAGAAGTAGACTTCGCGCGCTTCGACCACCCAGGCGGCGATCAGCATGCCTTCGAGGAATCGGTGCGGGTCGCGCTCCAGGTAGTAACGATCCTTGAAAGTGCCGACCTCGCCCTCGTCGCCGTTGACCGCCATCAGCCGCGGTGCCGGCTCGGCCCGCACCAGCGTCCACTTGCGGCCGGTCGGAAAACCGGCGCCGCCCAGCCCGCGCAGGCCGGCGTCGCTCACCGCCTTGATGATGTCATCGCGCGTGCGCGATCCGTCGAGACAGGCCTGCAGCAACCGATAGCCGCCCTCAGCCTGATAGGCCGCAAGGTCTTTTGCGCCGCGCCAGGGATGGGCGTGCGTGTCGGATTTGACCGCCGCCGCAACCTTCTCCGGCGTCGCCGCCATCACCTGCACGTGGCCGACCGCGCACACCGGCGCGCGGTCGCAGGCGCCCATGCAGGGGGCGCGCACCACGCGCACGCCGGACCCGAGTTTGCCCGGAAGCTCGGCGAGGAGTTTCTCCGCACCAAACATCGCGCACGACAGGTTTTCGCACACCCGCACCGTCACCGGCGGAGGCGGCGGCCCCTCCTTCACGACGTCGAAGTGCGCATAGAAGGTGGCGACCTCGTAGACTTCGGCGAGCGCGAGCTTCATCTCCTGCGCGAGCGCGGCGAGATGCGCGGCGGAGAGATGGCCGTAGCGGTCCTGAATGAGATGCAGGTGCTCGATCAGAAGGTCGCGCTGGCGCGAGTGGTCGCCGAGCAGAGCCTGCACCTCGGCAAGCGCGCGCGGATCGACTTGCCGGCCTTTCGGTGTCTTGGGAGGTCTGCGTCGCCCGCGCGCGGGTTGGTCGTTCATGGCGCTAGTAACTCAGAACAGCCCCACGATCTTGCCGTCGGGACTGATGTCGATGGCGTCGGCCGCCGGCACCTTGGGCAGGCCAGGCATCGTCATGATCTCTCCGCAGATTGCCACCACGAACTCGGCACCGGCAGACAGCCGCACTTCGCGCACCGGGATCGTGAAATCGATCGGCGCGCCTTTGGTGTCGGGATTTGTCGAGAAGCTGTACTGCGTTTTGGCGATACACACCGGGAACTTGCCGTAGCCCATCTGCTCGAACGAGGCCAACTGATCCCGTACCGGCTTGTCGATCGCGATATCCTTGGCGCGATAGATTTCACGGGCGATCACGCGGATTTTTTCGACCAGCGGAAGGTCATCGGGATAGAGCAGCTTGAGATGGCTCTTGCCACTCTCGACCACGTTGACCACGGCGCGTGCCACGTCGGCGGCCCCGGCGCTGCCCATGGCCCAGTGGTCGGCCATCAGCGCCTCAACGCCGAGCTTCTTGGCGCCTTCCTTGACGAGCGCGATCTCGGCTTCGGTGTCTGCCGAGAAGCGGTTGATCGAGATGATCGGAACGATGCCGAATTTCTGCAGATTCTCGACGTGACGCTGCAGATTGGCCATGCCTGATTCGAGCGCCTTGAGGTTCTCGCTCTTGAGATCCTCTTTCTTGACGCCGCCGTGCATCTTGAGCGCCCGGATTGTTGCGACCACGACGGCGCAATCGGGCGAAAGCCCGGTCTTGCGGCACTTGATGTCGAGGAATTTCTCGCCGCCGAGATCGGCGCCGAAGCCGGCTTCGGTGACGACGTAATCAGCGAGCTTGAGCGCGGTCGTAGTCGCCAGCACAGAGTTACAGCCGTGCGCGATATTGGCGAACGGCCCGCCGTGAATGAATGCGGGCGTGCCTTCCAGCGTTTGCACAAGGTTGGGCGAGAGCGCGTCCTTGAGCAGCGCCGTCATCGGACCGTGACCCTTGACGTCGCCGGCGCGCACCGGCTTGCGGTCGCGCGTGTAGCCGATGACGATATGCGACAGGCGTTTCTTGAGATCGTCGAGGTCGCTCGCGAGACAGAAGATCGCCATCACCTCGGAAGCGACCGTGATGTCGAAGCCGTCTTCACGCGGAAAGCCGTTGGCGACGCCACCGAGGGAGGACACGATCGAACGCAACGCGCGATCGTTCATATCCATCACGCGCCGCCACGCGACGCGGCGGCTGTCGATGCTGGCCGCATTGCCCCAGTAGATGTGATTGTCGATCAGCGCGGCGAGCAGGTTGTGCGCCGAACCGATGGCGTGGAAGTCGCCGGTAAAGTGCAAATTGATATCTTCCATCGGGACGACCTGCGCATAACCGCCGCCGGCTGCCCCGCCCTTGACGCCGAAGCACGGGCCGAGCGAGGGCTCGCGCAGGCACAGCATAGCCTTCTTGCCGATGTGGTTGAGGGCGTCAGTGAGCCCGACGGTGGTCGTGGTCTTGCCCTCGCCGGCAGGCGTCGGCGTGATGGCGGTGACCAGGACAAGCTTGCCGTTGGGTTTGCTTTTGAGCGACTTGATGTAGTCCATCGATACCTTGGCCTTGTAGTGACCATAGGGCTCGAGGTTCTCCGGTGCGATGCCGAGCTTCTCGCGCGCGATGTCGAGGATCGGCCGCTTGGCCGCTGCCTGGGCGATCTCAATGTCGGATTTAGGGCTGGTGTGTTGCGAAGCTGGCATTGCGGGTTCCGTGTTCAAACAGTTCGGTTCGGCGGGTTTCGTTCAACAATTCAGACTTATTTGAGCATGTCCTTTGTCGCAAAACCGGTTCCCGCTTTTGCGGGACATGCCCCCGCGGTCGTTCACCCAAGTCGCGTGCCGACCGTGAGCTTGGCGGCGGCCGCGAATTCCCCGGCGGGAGCCTTGGGTCCGTCCGCAGGTTTCACGCGCAGGACCTTGATGCGGCCATCGGCACAAGCCACGACAAAACCATCCGCGTCAACAGCAACAATTTCGCCCATCTTCCCACCGATGCCCTTGGGATCGTGGGCAGGAATGGGCTTCGATTCGAACACCTGCAGCTTGCCCCCGTTGAGGGTGGTCCACGCACCGGGAGCAGGATTGCAGCCGCGGATCAGGTTGTGGATTTGGCCCCACGGCTTGGCCCAATCGATGTGGGCATTTTCCGCGGCGCACCAACCTTCGTACGTGGCCTTGCTGTGATCTTGCGCGATGCGAGGCGCTTTGCCGGCCTTCACCAGATCGACCGCCTCCAGCATGGCTTCTACGCCCATGGGGAATAACCGGTCGAAATATACCGAGCCGAGCGAGTCGTCGGGGCCGATCGGCGTCTTCTTCTGCAACAGGATGGCGCCGGTATCGAGGCCGTTATCCGGCCAGAAGATCGAAAGACCGGTTTCGGTTTCGCCCTTGATGATCGGCCAGTTGATGGAACTCGGCCCACGAAACTTGGGCAGCAGCGAAGGATGGTACTGAATCGAACCGTGGGTCGGAATGTTCAGAAACTCATCGGGAACGAACAGGGTGACAAACGCCATGACCTGCAGGTCAGGCTTGAGTGCGCGGAATTCCTCCCACACCTCGGGCTTGCGATAGGAGGCCGGCTGACGGAGCGGCAGCTTGGCCGCAAGCGCCGCCTCCTTCATGGGATCGGCCTTCTGGCCAGGCTTCTCGGGCGCGACGTAGACCGCAACCACGTTCTCCCCGCGCTTGAGCAGCGCTTCCAGCACCGCCTTGCCGAACGCCTGCTGGCCATGGACCACGATACGCATTGAAGTTCCTCAATCTCTCCACGTGTCATCCCCCGCGAAAGCGGGGTAGCCAGTAATCACCGCAAGTCTGAGAGTACTGGGTCGCCCGCATTCGCGGGCGATGACACCTTCATAATTAGCGGCTCTGCGATCACGCTGCCTCTGCGCGCGACTTCTCGGTGGCGGTGATCGCACCCGAAACCTTGATGTCGGCGATTTCGCCTGCGCTGTAGCCCAACACCTTGCCGAGGATCTCCTCGGTGTGCTCACCCAGCAGCGGGGCGCGCGTCACCTCGCAAGGCGAATCCGACATCTTGATCGGGTTGCCAACCGTCAGATATTTGCCGCGGGTGGGATGGTCGACCTCGACCACCGTGCCGGTTGCGCGCAGTGACGGCTCCTCGGCGATTTCCTTCATCGACAGAATCGGTCCGACCGGAATATCGACCGCATTGCACAGATCCATCACCTCGAACTTGGTCTTGGTCATGGTCCAAGCCTCGATCGTGCTGAAGATGTGCTTGAGGCGCGGCAGCCGCGCGGGCGGCGTCGCGTAGTCGGGATCGGCTTTCCATTCCGGCTTGCCGATGAGATCGCAGATCGCGCCCCACACCGGCGCTTGAGTTATGAAATAGATGTAGGCGTCCGGGTCGGTCTCCCAGCCTTTGCATTTGAGGATCCAGCCCGGCTGGCCTCCGCCGGAATCGTTGCCGGCGCGCGGCACAGCGCTGCCAAACGCGACCCCTTCGCCGAACTGGCTGTACTCCTTGAGAGGGCCGTGCTTGATGCGCTGCTGGTCGCGCAGCTTGACGCGGCACAGGTTGAGCACGCCGTCCTGCATGGCGGCGAGCACGCGCTGACCGCGTCCGGTGCGATTGCGCTGGTAGAGCGCCCCCACGATGCCGAGCGCGAGATGCAGCCCGGTCCCGGAATCGCCGATCTGCGCGCCGGTCACCAGCGGCGGACCTTCGCGAAACCCGGTGGTGGACGCCGAGCCGCCGGCGCATTGCGCGACGTTCTCGTAGACCTTGCAATCCTCGTACGGGCCGGGGCCGAAACCCTTCACCGATGCAACGATCATGCGCGGGTTGAGCGTGTGGATGTGGTCCCAGGTCAGGCCCATCCGGTCGAGCGCGCCGGGGGCGAAATTCTCGACCAGCACATCGCACTCGACGATCAGCCGATTGAGGATTTCCTTGCCCTTGGGATGCTTGGAATCGATCGTGATGGAACGCTTGTTGCCGTTGAGCATCGTGAAATAGAGGCTGTCCGCGTTCGGCACGTCGCGCAGTTGTCCGCGCGTGATATCGCCAACACCCGGCCGCTCGACCTTGATCACGTCAGCCCCCATGTAGGCGAGCAGCTGGGTGCAGGTCGGGCCCGATTGCACGTGGGTAAAGTCGAGAATGCGAACGCCGTCGAGCGCCTTGCCGGCGTCGCCATAGGGCTTGCTGCTCGGACGGGGCAGGCCGCGGCCGGCCCTCGCCGGCTTCTTGGAAAGCTTGAGCTTCACGACCCGCTTGGCCGGGCGCTTCGCGGCAGCCTTCTTGGTCATGGTGCGGGTTTTGGCCGCCTTCACCTTCTTCGCCATCAGTGTTTCTCCCAAATTCAATCTCGTCTCGGCCGCGGCGGGTCAGGCCGCACCCGGCTTATTTCTTGCGCAGCGCGCTTTGCGGGTTGAGGTTGCCGATGCGGCCGCTCTCGCTGCCGGCGGCCGGGTCGATCACCGCGTTGATCAGCGTCGGCTTTCCGGAATCCATGGCCGTATCGACGGCGCGCTTGAGCTCATCGGGCGTCGTCGCTTGGACGCCGACGCCGCCGAACGCTTCCATCATCCTGTCGTAGCGCGCGCCCTTGACGAATACGGTCGTCGCCGGGTCCGAACCGCCACCAGCGTTGATGTCAGTCCCGCGGTAGATGCCGTTGTTGTTGAAGATGACGACGCAGACCGGCAGGTTGTATCGGCAGATCGTCTCCACCTCCATGCCACAGAACCCGAAGGCGCTGTCGCCTTCGACCGCAAGCACCGGCTTGCCGGTCTCGATCGCCGCCGCGATGGCAGAGCCCATGCCGACGCCCATGACGCCCCAGGTGCCGACGTCCAGGCGCTTGCGCGGTTTGTAGATGTCGATGACGCCGCGCGCCAGGTCGAGCGTGTTGGCGCCTTCGTTGACCAGGATTGCATCCGGCCGCTCTTTGATGACTGTGCGCAGCGCACCGAGCGCGCCGTGATAGTCCATCGGCGAGTTGTTGTTCATCAGGCGCGGCGCCATCTTGGCAACGTTCTCTTCGCGCTTCGCCTTGACGGCGCCGGTCCAGTCGGCTGGCGCCGTCGGCCAGTTGCTGCCCATGCCCTCGAGGAGGGCCGCGACGCATGAGCCGATGTCGCCGACAACCGGCGCCGCGATCTCGACGTTGCTGTCCATCTCCCGGGGCTCGATATCGATCTGGATGAACTTCTTCGGGGCGTCGCCCCAGGTCTTGCCCTTGCCGTGCGACAAGAGCCAGTTGAGGCGCGCGCCGATCAGCATCACGACATCGGAATCCTTGAGCACCGTGGAGCGTGCCGCGCCTGCGCACTGCGGGTGCGTGTCGGGCAGCAAGCCCTTCGCCATGCTCATCGGCAGGAACGGGATGCCGGTCTTCTCAACGAGTGCGCGGATTGCGTCATCAGCCTGGGCATAGGCCGCGCCCTTGCCGAGGATGATTAAGGGGCGCTTGGCGCTCTTGAGAACTTCGAGCGCGCGCTTGACCGCGGCCGGCGCCGGAAACTGGGCCGGGGCCGCGTCGACGACCTTGACCAGCGACTTCTGTCCGGCGGCGGCGTTCATGACCTGGGAAAACAACTTTGCCGGCAGGTCGAGATAGACGCCGCCCGGACGGCCCGAGACTGCGGCGCGGATCGCGCGCGCCACGCCGATGCCGATGTCGGCGGCATGCAGCACGCGAAACGCCGCTTTGCACAGCGGCTTGGCGATTGCCAACTGATCCATCTCCTCGTAGTCGCCCTGCTGCAGGTCGACGATCTCGCGCTCGGATGAGCCCGAGATCAGGATCATCGGGAAACAGTTGGTCGTCGCGTGCGCCAGTGCCGTAAGCCCGTTCAGAAAGCCGGGCGCCGACACCGTGAGGCAGATGCCGGGCTTCTTGGTCAAGAAGCCGGCGATGGCGGCCGCGTAGCCGGCGTTCTGCTCGTGCCGGAACGAAAGCACGCGGATGCCAGCGGCCTGCGCCATCCGACCGAAGTCCGTGATCGGGATGCCCGGGACCCCGTAGATCGTGTTGATGCCGTTGAGCTTGAGCGCCTCGATTGCAAGGTGAAAGCCGTCCGTCAGCTCCTGCTCCGTTTCGGCTGCGGGCGTCGTCTCTTTCGCCTTCACTGCGGCCTCAGCCATGACAAACCTCCCTCAACAACTTTGTGCCTCTACTCGAGATAGTCGGCATGGCGCCCGACGTGTTCGGCAAGGCCGAGCGCGTGATCGCGCACCAACGCCTCGGCGCGGTCGGTGTTGCGCGCCTCGAGCGCCTGGATGATGTTCATGTGGTCGCGGATCGAGCGCGTGGCGCGATCGTCCTCGCCGATGGTCTTGCGACGGATCATGCGCATGTGGGCGAACAGATTCTCGGCGAGATCGATCAGGACGCGGTTCTCGCTCATGCGGATGATGGTCTGGTGGAATTCGATGTTGACCTGCGAGTATTCGTCGAGCTTGGCATGCAGCTCGCCGTTCTCGAACGTGGTGAACATCTTGCGCAATTTGCTGATATCGGCATCGGCGGCGTTCAGGGTGATCAGCCGCGCCGCCATGCCTTCGAGCGCAGCCCAGGCGGTGATCAGTTCGATCACCTCCTGCTTGGTCTTGCGTACGACATAGATGCCGCGACGCGGAACCGAGCGAACGAACCCTTCGCGCTCGAGCTGTGCCATCGCCTCGCGCACCGGCGTGCGGGAAATTCCGAGATCTTGTGCCAGCGCGCGCTCGTCTAGCCGGACGTCGCCAGGGCGCTCATAGACGTCGAGCGACAGGATCACGTCCTTGAGCGCTACATAGGCGCGTTCCGCGAAGGTTGATGTGTCGGCAAGCGGGGCGAGTGCAACGCGAGGCGTTTCATCATCGTTGCGACGCCGTACGTCGGTGGTGCTCATGGGGTCACGCGTATTCCTGGGAGGCCCTATTATACAGAATACCAGGCCTGGACATAGGGCCCTCTATTCGGCCTAACAGGCCGGATTTCGGCGGCTTTCGGAGCGTTTGGGCGGGCGAAGCCGGGCCAGAGTGGGACGGTGATCGACCCGTCCCGCCCGACCCCGCCTTGCCTAGCCGCGGGACATGAAGTGTTTGCGCATGGGCCGCAGCACCGCCAGCGCCATAACCGCCGCGACGATGTTGAGCGCGGCGGCGATCAGGAACACTACCGTCCAATTCTTTCCGGTCGCGTCGTAGACCACGTTTCCGAGCGGCACCAGGAACGACGCGGTCCCCTTGGCGGTGTAGAGCAGCCCATAGTTCGTGGTCGCGAACTTGCGTCCATACAGATCGGTGCACATCGCCGGGAACAGCGAGTAGATCTCGCCCCAGGCAAAGAACACCACGCCTGACAGGATGACGAACAACAACGGGTCGTGCGCAAACTGCAACAGCGCATAAATCCCGATGCCCTCCGCCAGGAACGCGATGAACATCGTGTTCTCGCGCCCGATCTGATCCGAGACCCAGCCGAAGAACGGGCGGCAAATGCCGTTGAGCACCCGGTCGATCGAGAGTGCGAACGTCAGCGCCGGCAGTGTGAGGCCGAGAAGCGATACCGGAATGGCGTCGACCTTGAAGTCCTTGGCGATGGGTGCGAGCTGCGCGGTCGCCATCAGACCGCCGACGCCGACGAATACGAACATCAGGTACATGACGTAGAAGATCGGGGTCTTCAGCGCCTCGCCAGGCGTAAAGTCGCGTCGCGACTGCTGCACGGTCGGCGCGGCCGGTACCGGAACTTCACCGGGCGCCGGCGCGCGCAGGAACAGCGAGAAGATGACGACGACGATGCCTTGGCCCAGCCCGAACCACAGGAACGCAGACTCAAAACCGCTGGTCGAAATCATACTGGCGATCGGGATGACGGTAAGCGCCGAGCCGGCGCCAAATCCCGCTGCGGTCAGACCGGCCGCCAGGCCGCGGCGATCCGGAAACCATTTGAGAGCGTTGCCGACCGAGGCGCCGTAAATGACGCCCGCGCCGATCCCTCCGATCGCCGCAGCAAGGTAGAGAAGTCCGAGCGAACTGGCGACTGAGTTCAGCACCCACGCAATCGCGACCAGCACGCCCGAGCCGCACACCATGACGCGCGGGCCGAACTTGTCGATCAGATAGCCCTCGAGCGGAACAAGCCAGGTTTCGGTCGCGACGAAGATCGTGAACGCGACCTGAATCGCGGCGCGACCCCAATGATATTTCTGGTCGATCGGATTGACGAACAGCGTCCAACCGTATTGCAGGTTGGCGATCATCACCATGCAGATGATGCCGAAGATCAGTTGGCCCCATCGGGTCGCTTCGGATGCCGTCGCGCGTTCGACCGGCGCGCTCGATGCAACTGCCATGATTTTCCTCCCAGCGTATTTGGCGTCCCGGCGCTCTTGGGTGGCGGACGGGTCAGCAAAATGCGCGATCAATCTATGCAGTCGGCATCGACTGAGCGCGCAAGGCGAATATCTTGTTATAAGGTATTACAGAGCAGCGGCAACAGGTTCGCGGCGCTGCGCTGCAGCAATGGAGTCGTTGAAACAACACGGAATTTTGGAGCTTTCCACATTCCAGGGCGGCACGTTGCGCTGACTAATTTTGTCGCAGGTGTCCGCGCGCGACATCGTGGGGCCGCCACACCGTCAGCTGGGCCGAGGATTGAAGCGCCATCAGTTACCGGCGAGGAAGCCGGCTTCCTGCATCAGCTGACGATGCCGGCCTCCTGACCGGAAAGCCACTTGGCGAAGTCGGCGCCGGTCATGAAGGTTTGATTGAATGCCCGTTCGACCATCAGCGCTTTCCATTCGGGCGTGTCGCGCACCTTCTTGAGCACGTCGATGTAATAGGCAACCTGATCCGGCGCCGACCGGCGTCGTGAAGACGCCGCGCAACATCAGGAACTCGACGTCGATCCCCTGCGACTTGCAGGTCGGAATCTCGCTCCAGGATGCGCCGAGGCCTTCGCGGGTGACTTGAAATATTTGGCCGATTGGCTGACGCTGGCCTTCCCGGTGCGGGGCGACTGATTCGCCGAGGAGAATGCCCGCGAGCATGCCGCGCATGTTGTCGCCTTCGCGTCGTTCGCTCCTCATTGGTGCGACGCTCACCGCCGCCGATCTACTCGTACCGCTCCGCCTCAGTCCAATCCGCGCCGCAGGCGCATCGGACGCCGTCAGCATCACCGATTGGATCATGATCGCGGCGAGCGGACAGATCACACTGGGGCTGTCGCAGCCGGAAGTGGGGCAAGGCTCGTACACGGCCCTCACCGCGATCCTGGCCGAGGAGCTCGACGCCGACTGGCCGCACATCGGGGTCGCGTTCGTCACCGGCAAGGAAGCCTACAAGATCGCATTCAACCGCGAGGTGCCGGTTCAGAAGGAAGGCGCCTCGATGTCTACGACCGCGCTCTACGCCCGGTTGCGCCAAGCCGGGGCCGCAGCGCGCGACGTACTGGTGCGCGCGGCCGCGCAGCGGTGGGGTGTCGGGCGCGAAGAGTGCCGAACCGAGAAGAGCCAGGTGATCAACGCGCGCGGTGAGCGACTCGCCTACGCCGAACTGGCCGCCGCAGCCGCGGAGCTTACGCTCGATCCAGATCCGCCGCTCAAGGATCCGGCGCACTTCACGCTGATCGGAAAGCCAACCGCGCGACTCGATACGCCCGCGAAATGCGACGGGCGCGCGATCTTCGGCATTGACGTGACGCTGCCCGGAATGCTCAACGGCGCGATCCGCATGGCGCCCGCCTTCACCGGGTCCGTAGTGGCGATCCGCAACGAGGCCGACGTGGCGCGGATGCCGGGCGTGCGTGCGATTGTGAGGATACCGGCGGTCGCATTCGCCAACGAGGATGCGGGCTCGCAGCACCCGAAGGTTATGCATTTGCCGCGTTCCGAAGCCGTGTGCGTCGTCGCAGACCATTTCTGGCAAGCTCGACGCGCGCTCGAGGTGCTTGATACTGAATTCGATCGCGGCGCGTTCGGGGATCTGTCGAGTGCCACGATCAACGCGGCGATCGCGGACGGTTTTGCGGCCGAGCGCGGGGTGCCGGCGTTGCTGCGCGGCGATCCCGTGACCATCCTGCAAGAAGGCGCGTCCTCGGTGATCGAGCGGCGCTACCTGCTGCCGCACATCGCGCACGCCCCGATGGAACCGGTCAATGCCACCGCCCACTATCAGGACGGCAAGGTCGAGGTATGGGGGTCGATCCAGTCGGTGAGCCCCTGCCAGGAAGCGGTAGCTGCGGCCGTTGGTGTCGATCCGGCGGCGGTGAAAGTGAACGTCACGTTCCTTGGCGGCAGCTTCGGCCGCAAGATCGTCCCCGACTCTGTGGTACAAGCCGCGCACGCCTCCAAAGCCGTCGGACGGCCGGTCAAGATCATCCGCTCGCGCGAACAGGACATGCAGCACGACACCTACCGGCCGAACGCAGGCGGGCTGTTTCGCGCGGTCCTTGATGACGAGGGCTATCCGCTCGCCGTACACGCGCGGGTGGTCGGCCAATCGCTGTTCGGCGCCACACGCAAGAGCTGGCTCGACCACACGCCGGAAGGCGATTGGGACGAGAGCATGGTCGACGGCATCTACAATCAGAGCTATCGGCTGCCGAACTTCCTGGTGGAGGCGATCGATACGCCGCAACCGATCCCGGTCTACTTCATGCGCTCGGTCGGCTCGACTGCCGGGGTTTTCTTCTGGGAAAGCTTCATCACCACGCTCGCGCATCGCGCCGGTATCGATCAGTATGCTTATCGCCACAAGCTGCTGGCTGATGATCCGCTCGCGCGCCGCGTGCTCGAAGCGGTCGCGCAGGCGGCGAACTGGGCGGGCCCGCCCCCCGACGGGGTTTATCGCGGTATCGCCTACAATTGTTACGTTGGACGCGGCGGCCATTTCAAAACCTATGTGGCCGAGGCGGTCGAGCTCCACCGCGAAGGTGACCGGCTCGCGGTCCGGCGGGTGTTCTGCGCGGTCGATCCCGGCCTTGTCGTCAACCCGAACACGCTCACCGCGCAGATCGAAGGCGGCATCGGATTTGCGATGACAACGGCGCTCAAGAGCAAGATCACATTTGCGAACGGCGGCGCGGTCGAGACCAACTTCACCGACTATCCGCTGATCAGTATTGACGAGATGCCCGAGGTGGTGCCGATCATCGTGGCCAGCGACCGGCCGCCGCAGGGTTTCGGTGAAGTCGTGCTGGCGCCGCTAGCGCCGGCGATCGTGCAAGCCTTGCTGCATGCAACCGGCCGTGAAGTCGCCACAATGCCATTGCCTGCAGAAGCGTTCCGGTCGGGTTAGATGCGCGCGCGCTCCATTGCGTTCACATTGGCCGTTGCGGCAGCGGTAGCCGTGGTGGTCGCGGCCGGCCTGGTGTGGCGCCCGGCGATCGCGCCGATCGCCCCGCCGACGGCGAGTTCGTTTGACCAGCAACTCATCGCCCGCGGCCGCGAGCTCGCGCTCGTGGGCGATTGCAACGTCTGCCACACGCGACCGGGGGGCGCGGCGTTCGCCGGCGGGCGCGCGATTCCGACTCCGTTCGGGACGCTCTACGCGAGCAATATCACGCCGGATGCGCAAACCGGCATCGGCAGCTGGTCGGAAGCGGCGTTCATCCGCGTCATGCGGGCCGGCGTACGGCGCGACGGGCAGTTCATCTATCCGGCGCATCCCTATGATCACTTCACGCGCCTGACTGACGCCGATCTCGCGGCACTCTATGCCTATGTGATGACGCGGCCGGCGATCGCGTCGACGACACCGGCGCCCGCGCTCGACTTTCCGTTTGGCATTCGCGCGCTCATGGCCGGTTGGAACCTGCTGTTCTTCAATCAAGGCGCTTATCGCGACGATCCAACGCAAAGCGTGGAATGGAACGAAGGCGCCTATCTGGTGCAAGGCCTCGGCCATTGCGGAGCTTGCCACACGCCGCGCAACGCCCTGGGCGCCGAAGACAGAAGCCGCACGTTCGCGGGCGGTGTGGCGGAAGGCTGGTATGCGCCGCCCCTCAACCAGATATCGCCCGCGCCGATCCCGTGGACGCAAGCGAGCCTGTTCAACTATCTGCGAACCGGGCACGACGCCGCACACGGCGTCGCTGGTGGACCGATGGCGGACGTGACGCGCAATCTCGCCGAGGTACGCGAAGAGGACGTGCAGGCGATTGCGACCTATGTGTCGATGCTGATGGGCGAACCTTCCGAACCGCGCGATGCCAGGGCGCGCGCCCTGATCGCACGCACGGAGCAGCTGTCAGACCAACGCCGCCGGGCGATCGCCGTCGGCCAGGTCAGGGATCTCGGCGAGATCATCTACGCCACGTCCTGCGCGCAATGCCACGAGCCGTGGAGCAGCAATTCGCCGCAACAGGTCGGACGCAATCTGGCCCTGCAGAGCGCGGTGTCAGCGCCCGATGCATTCAACCTCATCCATACGATTGTCGCCGGCATCCATCCGCTCGACAATCCGTCAGGTACCGTCATGCCGGATTTCGCCGGCGCCTTCACCGACGCGCAACTTGCGGATCTTGCGCGCTATGTGCGCCGAACCTTCTCCGACCAGCCGGCCTGGGAGAATCTCCCAGGGACGATCCGCGCGGTTCGCGCCAGCATAGCCGCGCAGGCCCGCCAGCAGACATCGATTGCAACGTCTTCCGATCAGGGGCGCGGCAAATGAGGGCGCGCCAACCATGCCGGTGACGTTCAAGGTCAACCAACAGCCTGCGCAGTTCGACGGCCCACCGGACGTGCCGCTGCTGTGGGTCGTGCGCGAACAGCTCGGCCTGACCGGCAGCAAGTTCGGCTGCGGCATCGGCGCGTGCGGGGCGTGCACCATGCATATCGACGGCGTGCCAGCCAGAAGCTGCATCGTCCCGATCGCCGCCGTCGAGGGCCGGCAGGTGACGACCATCGAGGGCCTCGCACCCAACGCGAGTCACCCGGTGCAGCGCGCCTGGCGGGAGCTCGATGTGCCGCAATGCGGATACTGCCAGTCCGGCATGATCATGACGGCGGCACACTTGCTTACGCAAAAGCCGGTGCCGAGCGACCGCGACATCGACGTCGCGATGACCAATCTATGCCGCTGCGCGACCTACGTGCGCATCCGCAAGGCCATCCATCGGGCGGCACAGCTGGCCAAGCCCGACGGGCGTTGACCTAACTCCAAATCGCGCGCAGATCTCTACGGTCGCAGGATCGCGGTCATGGCGCTCGATGACACGGCTTCAAGCGGCGCTGCCCATCGCGGCTCCGCCGCGCAGGTATTCGCGGCGTTCCTCAAGCTCGGGATGACTTCGTTCGGCGGGCCGATCGCCCATCTTGGCTACTTTCGCCACGAATTCGTTTCTCGCCGCAAATGGCTCGACGAAGCAAGCTACGCCGACATCGTCGCGCTGTGTCAGTTTCTGCCCGGACCGGCCAGCAGCCAGGTCGGCATCACCATCGGGATGCTGCGCGCGGGCCTCGCGGGCGCGCTCGCCGCCTGGGTCGGGTTTACGGCGCCGTCCGCGCTGGCGATGGTGCTGTTCGGCTACGGGGTCACGGCGTTCGGCGACCCTGGTCACGCGCCCTGGCTGCACGGCCTGAAGATCGTCGCGGTCGCGGTGGTCGCACAGGCGGTCTGGGGCATGGCACGAAACCTCTGCCCGGATCGGCCGCGCATCACGCTGGCGGTCGGTGCCGCGGTGCTGGCGTTGCTGCTGCCGTCCGCGATTGGACAGGTCGGCGTGATCGCGCTTGGCGCGTTGATCGGCTGGTGGTGGCTGACCGGCGATGCGGGCCAAGGCGGCGACGCGATGCAGGTTCCGATCGGCCGACGCGCGGGCCTTGCGGCATTTACGATCTTTGTGATTTTGCTGGTCGGACTTCCGCTCATCGCGGGCGCGACGCAGAACCACATCGTCGCACTGATCGATGCCTTCTACCGGTCGGGTTCGCTGGTGTTCGGCGGCGGCCATGTGGTGCTGCCGCTGTTGCAGCAGGAAGTCGTTCCACCGGGCTGGATCAGCAACGACGCATTTCTTGCCGGCTACGGCGCCGCGCAGGCGGTTCCGGGCCCGCTCTTCACATTCGCGGCCTACCTCGGAACCACCATGCAGCCTGCGCCGCACGGCTGGCTCGGGGCTTTGATTTGCCTTCTCGCGATATTTCTGCCGTCGTTTCTGCTGCTATTCGGCGCACTTCCGTTCTGGAACGAGCTGCGCAAGCGCGCCGACATTCAGTCAGCGCTGCGCGGCGTCAACGCCGCTGTCGTCGGATTGTTGCTGGCGGCACTCTATACCCCGGTATGGACCAGCGCGATCGGGCGGCCGGTCGACTTTGCGATCGCGGCTCTCGCCTTCCTGCTGCTGGTATTCTGGAACGTACCGCCGTGGCTTGTCGTCGTGCTGGGCGCGCTCGCAAGCGCAGGCGCCGCCTTGGTTTTCTGAAAGCCTCGTCGAATTTCTGACCGGACAGCGTGATCGAGCGCACAGCGCGGCTGTTGCGACAGCGTCATGCTGTTGCGGCACGCTGACGTTTCGCTGCACAACGTAGGGGTATGGCATGAATATCGAGCTCATCGTGCACCCCGGTTCGGAGGGTGCGTTCATCGCATGGACCTCGCCGTTCGTTCCAGAGTGCCGCGGCTTTGCGCTCTGGCGTCGCATCAAACGCGGCCCGCACAGCGCGACAAGCCCGAACACTCAAGGCGAACCCGACGCCGAAGGCTTCGTCACCGAATCCGTCGCAAGCTGGGTCGGGTTTGCGAACGGTCCCGACGCGCCGCCCGGAACGCGTGAGCCGACGACCACCTGGCCGATCCAGAAATATCTGTGGTCGGACTTTGCCGTGCATGCAGGCGATACCGTGGCGTACTACGTCATGCCCATGATCGGAGCTTCGACCGCGCTGCAGGAAGCCCCCGATCTCGGATCGGGTTGGAGCGCTCTTGTCACTATCGGACCGCAGGGTGACGGAAAGACATCGTGCTATTTCAACCGCGGTATCGTCGCGAGCCAATGGCTCGCGCGACTGCTGCCGTCACAGCCCGACCCCAACCAGGATACGACCGCCAAGGGCAGGCAACTCACAACCAGCATCGCGACGCCCGGCGATCGGATCCGCAATTTCCTCGCAGGCCCGCTGCGCGAACGGCTGATCGCGCTGCTCACCGAGACCAACAACGCCAAAGGCCACATCTTCGCGGCGCTGTTCGAACTCGATGATCCGGAGCTCATTCCCCTGCTGACCGCCTTCGACAAGCGCGCGCACGTGTTGTTGGGCAACGGCAGCGTAAAGAAGAAAGGGGACGATGAAAACGAGGCGGCGCGCGCCGAAATCAAGAAGACCTGCGACGTGCACGATCGCTTCTCGGCACCGCGTGCGCTTGCCCACAACAAGTTCCTGGTCATGTGCGGCGCCGACAAGCAAGCGCAGGCGGTGTGGACCGGCAGCACCAATTGGACCAAGACCGGCCTGTGCACGCAGGCTAACAACGGGCTTCTGGTCGAGAACGGCGATGTCGCGGCCGCGTATGTCGATCAATGGAATGCGCTGGTCAAGGTTGGCGATGCTTCGCCGAGCGATCTGTGCACCGCCGACGAGACGCCGCACAAGCCACAGCACACGCAAGGACTCACGCTCTGGTTCACGCCGATGGCGGAGCCTAAGGATCTCGAGTTCGCGGGAGAACTCATCGCCGGCGCCAAAGAGGGCATCCTGTTTGCAATGTTCAACCCCGGTCCGCGCGGCTCGCTGCTCAACGACATCATTGAGCTCGCTTCGCCGACGAGTCCGAACTTTAATCCGAACCTCTACATCCAGGGCGTCCTCAACCAGGACCCAGGGACCGCCAAGAATCCCGTCACCTTGTTCAACCGCGGTAGCCGCATTGACGCCAATGCCGACGTGGTGTTGCCGGCCGCGATCGACGCGCATCTGAAATTCTGGGTGCCCGAGCTGCTCAAGATGCCGCGGGCGCATGCCATGGTGCACAGCAAGGTTGTGGTGGTCGATCCGTTCGGCGACCATCCGGTTCTGATGACCGGCTCGCACAACATGGGTCCCAAGGCGAGCGGCGTGAACGATGAGAACCTAGTCATCATCGAAGGCGATCAGGCGCTCGCCAGCCAATACGCAACCAAGATCATGGAAATCTACAATCAGTATCGCTGGCGCGCCTCCCAGCATCAGACCTCGGAAGGACCAGCCTGGTCCGGGCTTGCCGACAACGATCAATGGCAGATCGGCGCGCCCGGTGCGGATGCCCGCACCCAGGCCTATGACAAGCGGCGCATGCGCGAGCTCGATTTCTGGTTTGGGCGGGCCTGAGCGGAAACGCGGTTAGCGTGCGCCGGCCGGTACCCCGGTTGCGGGATCGAGGATCAGCACATCGCTGCGCGCCCCCGCGTTGAAATCGAACATGCCCGCAAGCGAACCGGCCCATTGGTCCATCGCCTCGCCGCCCAGGCGCGGCAACCCCCAATTATCTTCGATGAAACGCGCGATCGAGGTCTGGTCGGTCAGTGTGTGGTCGACGAAGTTGCGCCGCGCATAGGGCGAGATCACAAGCAGCGGCAGCCGCGGGCCGTAACCGCATCGGCCCGGCGAAACGCCGGGCATCGCGGTCCCGCAATGTCCGTCGCCGGTCAGAAAGTCGTACGGGCTTTCCGAAGTCCGCACGACCGGCGGCATGACGTGGTCGTACCAGCCGTCGCTGTCGTCGTACGCGATGATGACCGCGGTCTCCTTCCACTGCGGCGAACGCTGCAAGCGATTGATGGTCTCGACCAGGAAATGCTGCTCATCGAGCGGGCCCGAGTAGGCGGCGTGACCGTCCTGCGCCTCCGGCGCCTTGAGAAAGCTCACCGCCGGCATGGCGTTGTTGTCGACCGCGGCCCAGAAATCCTCGAGGTCGTATTGGTGCATGGCCTGGTCGTTGTGGCCGATCATCGCCGGCGAACTCGGCGCCAAATGATGTGGGTTCTTGAACTGCACATAGTAGGCGACCGGGTTGTGGTGCGGACTGTAGTCCAGGATGCTGTGGCCGGCGGCGTTTGGACGCCGGGCCTCGCATTGCGCCTTGCCGCCGTTGTCCGCGGCGCGCCGCGTCGGGCGATAGCCGCCCTGAAACCAACCCCACGTCAGGTCGGCCTCGTTCAACAGGTTACCGATGGTGCGGATGCTGGAAATCGTCATCAACGGCTTGGTGGAGCAGTCGTCGTACAGCGGTTCTTCGTCGAAGATCACGTTGTCGCCGATCGTCTCGTGCGGAAGGTCGCGTTGATCGGCGCCAGCCGTCTGCGCCGCAAACAAATTCAGCGCGCCCGGCGTCGACGGCCCGAACATGGTGCCGAAGGTATTGTCGCTGAGCGCGAAGTGCTGCGCGTAGTTCCACAGCGCGGTGACCGTGTTGCCGTCATAGTGCGCCATAACCAGACTGGGGTCGCAGTTCTTCTGTTCTTCCGCATATTCGGTCGTCGCCTCGACAAAGCGGTCGAGCAGGCCGCGGTGATAGGCCTTTTGCTCGGCCGAATACGCGTGATCCATGTCGCAGGTGACGGGCTGGCCAGGCCCGAGCCGGAATGGCCGCGTGCTGTTGGGATTGCGCGCAATCAGCGCGCCGGTCAGGCCGTTGATGGTCGGCGTTCCCGGCGCCGCGTGAAACGGCGTCTCGCCGGGCAGATTGGCGGCGTTCGGGTAGGTCGCGAAGTAATGGTCGAAGGAGATGTTCTCGTCATAAATTACGACGATGTGTCGGATCGGGGTCTTCGGCGCCGGGTCGGCGGCCGCAACCGGCTCGACCGACAAGGTCAATGCCGATACGCCCAGCGCCGCAACCGCAAACTCTCTGTACCTCAACATGGCATTTTTCCCGGTGGCCCGCCTATTTTGCCGCGACGCGCGGTGCATTGACGCGCCGGGTCTAAAGGTTCGATAGCAGACCCGGCCGGACACTTTCGGCCTCCGACATGTCGGTGCGGTGAATGGCGCGCATGCATAGGCCGCCGCCCACCGCGAAAGGTATCAATGGGATCGGAGTCGAGGGCCACACATGAAAAAGCCCGCACGCGGCGGGCTAAATCACTGACGCGGCGATTGAAATTTGGTTGCGGGGAGAGGATTTGAACCTCTGACCTTCAGGTTATGAGCCTGACGAGCTACCGGGCTGCTCCACCCCGCGATAAACTGGAACGCGGGCTTGGCCTCGCGCGGCCGTTATGTAGCAATCGCCAACCGGAATGGAAAGAGCGGCCTGTCATCTTTTTGTCACGGCGCATGACAATCACATCGGACGTGCAATCCACGAGTGCGGAGCCGGAACTCGACCCGCATCAGCCGATCGGGCCATCCCTGGTCGCGATCGCGCGCGCGATGCTGGCGCAGGCCGCGCACGAGACCCAAGCGGAATCGGACGCTGTCGTGGTGCACGGGGTACGCACCGCGATGAAGCGCTGGCGCGCGTTCCTGCGGTTGCTCGAGCCCTTTCTCGATGCGGATGCAACGCGCCTGCGGGTTGAGGCGCGCGATCTCGCGCGCGGGCTTGCCGGCGCGCGCGACGCGCAGGCCGCGCACGATGCGCTCGCCGACCTCGGCGAGGATTATGCGCCGTTTTCGGAAAAATCGCTGGCCACGATTAACGAACGCATCAATGCGATGCGCGCCAGCGCCGAAAGCGCAACGCTCACCGAAGGCACGAGAGAACAGCTGGCGGCCGCGTTTGCGCTTACGCTCGACAGCGTCGACCGCTGGGCGCTGGATCACGTCAAATTCGTCGACATCGCCGAGAGCCTGACCGAGGGCTACCGCCGTGCGCAGGAGTCGGTGCCGCACGATTGGACCAGCGCCGAAATCGAAGCGCTACACCGGCTGCGCCAGCGCGTCATCATCCATCGCTACCAGATGGAAGTCGTGACTCCGCTGTGGCCGCGCTTTGGCCGGGTGTGGACCCAGGAAGCCCAACGCTTGCGCGACCGCTTGGGCCGCCACCACGACTTGGCGACGCTCGCCAATCTGGCGGCACCGCACCAGCCGCTGGCACGCTGGCGCTCGCGCCTTGCCCCCGCGATTGCGGCCCGGCAAGCCGATCACATCGAGGCGGCAATGCGGCAGGCCGGACGCTTGTTCGCCGAGAAGCCGAAGGCGTTCTGCCGGCGGCTGGAGGCGCTCTGGGTCGCAAGCGGCGCGTGAGCGCGCCGTTCGCGGCCGTGTGGGCTCAATGCAACGTTGCGCGACGACGCCACCAGCAAGCCGACGAGGTGCACAGCCCACGTCGTTGCAACCGCAGCTATTGCGGTTCGATCTTGGCGAGCTTGAACACCTCCGCCCAGCGTGGAATGTCCTGCTTGAGGTAGGCAAGCGTTGACTCCGGCGTGCCGGGGAACGGATCGGACGGCGCCGCCCTGGCAAGAAACTCCCTGGTTTCCGGGTCGGTGAGGGCTTCGTTGAGCCAGCCGGCGACCTTGTCGACGATCGGTCGCGGCGTCCTGGCCGGAAACCACGCACCCCACCATGCCTCGAGATGAAAGTCGCGCACGCCACTTTCCTGCAGCGTCGGGAGGCTGGGATCGAGGCCCGAGCGCTCTGACGAGGTGACCGCCAGCAACCGCATCTTGCCGCCCTTCGCCTGGCCGAGCGCAAAGGTCGCGTCCGACCAGAGGAAGTCGATCAGTCCGTTGGTCATATCGTTGAGCGCTTCGGGCGTGCTCTTGTAGGGCACCGCCACCGCTTGGATGCCGGTGCGTTCCTTCAGGAGCTCGCCGGCAGCAAGCGCAAGATTGTTCGGATATCCGTAGGAGGCTTTTCCGCCCTTCTCTTTCATGAGCGTCAGGAAATCCGCAACCGACCGGGCCGGCGAATCCGGGCGCACCGCGAGCATGAACGGAAGTTTGACGAGCGTCGTGACAGGCGCGAAATCGTTGACGACGTCGTGCGACAGGTTCTTGTAGAGATAAGGATTGCCGGCAAGCCCGTTGCCGGGCGTGATCAGCAGGGTATAGCCGTCGGGCTTGGCGCGCGCAACGTACTCCGACGCAATCGAGGTGCCGGCGCCCGGCTTGTTCTCGACGATCATCGGCTTGCCCGCCCGCTTGCGCAGCTGCTCGGCGAAAAACCGCACGACGATGTCGGCGCCGGTACCTGGCGCGTAAGCGCAGATGACGTGGACTTCCCGGTTGGGATAGTTCTCCTGGGCAGAAGCCCGAAGCGGATGCAGCGCGAGCGGCATCGCGGCGGCGCCGGCCAGCAATTTCCTGCGCGTGACATTCATGTTGATCGTCCCATATTTGAGAAACGACCTCGCACGCGGCCGGCGTTGGGCGCAAGTAGGCGCGACAAATTGCGTGTCTGTCGCGGAAATAGAAAAAGCCGCCACGGTCTCCCGCGGCGGCTTCCTGGATCGCGGAGGGCAGCTCCGCGAGATGTGCTGATCGTGAAGAGGCGTTCTGTCCTCGGCAGGCCTGGCAGCGACCTACTCTTCCAAGTCTTGAGACTTAGTACCATCGGCGCTGGGGAGTTTAACGGCCGAGTTCGGGATGGGATCGGGTTCAGGCTCCCCGCTAGAACCACCAGGCCGGCGAAGGACAAAACAGCAAGCTGGTCGTTTGATCATCCACGCGGCTTCACGACATCCCTTTGTTGATGTCGCAAGCCAAGCATGGGCATTGAGTAATGAGAGCGTTCAAGCCAATCGAGCGATTAGTACCGGTAAGCTCAACGCATTGCTGCGCTTACACACCCGGCCTATCGACGTGGTGGTCTACCACGGCTCTTAGGGAGAACTCGTTTCGAGGTGGGTTTCCCGCTTAGATGCTTTCAGCGGTTATCCCGTCCGTACATAGCTACGCAGCACTGCGGCTGGCGCCACAACTGCTCC
>JBPYFJ010000002.1:0-96750 GCA_051985675.1 Xanthobacteraceae bacterium
CGCATCGTCGCGGATGTCGAGCAGCTGCCCGATCAGGTCGTTCTTGCGCTTGATGTAGGCGTCGTGGGCGCTGGCGCGGCGTTTCTCCAGGCCTCCGTACCCCGGGTACGGATCGAAGATCAAAAAGGCGTCCGCGAAGGCAATCAACGAGCACAACAGACCGAGGCCGAAGAACAGCCAGGATTTCAGATCGGCGATTGCAAGCGGCATGGTGCGAAGCCGGACCAGCACCTCGCGCCCCGCGTCGGAGACGAGCGAGCCCGATGCTTCCCGATAATGCGCGAGTGCCAAATTAAGCGCGATCGCGAGCGCCAGATAGGCGAGCAGCGAAATCAAGCCGAGCAGCTTTCTGAAATAGTTGCGGTGGTTAAGCTCGCGCACCCCGACCGCACCGATCAGGAAGCTCACCCCGACGTTGAGCAGCGCAAATGTGAAGGCTTCGACGGCGCCGCCCAGGTAGCCGAGCTCGCTTCCCTTAGCGAGAAAAAAGCCGTTGAGAAAAACCTCGAACACGAACAACGCCAGCAGCACGCCGACCTTGAGCGTCAAGCTTCCGCCGGTCGCCGACCGCGCCGTGCGCGTGAGCTTGTGGCGTCGCAGGAACGCGTCGCGCTCGTTTTCGAGATCACGCAAATGACGGCGCAGGCTGTGCAGTTCATCGCGACCCTGGGCGGCTTCCGCACGGAATTCGCTCACCGCCGAGGGGGCCGCTTGTCTGATGGTTGCAAACCGTCCCTCGAAGTCGAGCCCCATCAGCCGCTCCTTGTAGGTGCGCAGCTCGTCGAGCAGCACTCCGTGCGCGGCGTTCTTCTCGGATTCGACATATTCGACAATTCGCGCTTCGACGTCGTCGCGCGAACGCGAATCCGGAGCCGGCTCGTCCCGGGCTCCGCGTTCGTCGCCGGCTTTGGCAAGTGCCATGTCGGCGGCAATCTTGTCGACATTCAGGGCGGGAAAGATTTCCAGCGATGGTCGAAAGTCGTGCGGCTCCCGCTTCAGCCCGTTCACCAGGCGGGCAAGCGCCGATTTCTGTGCCAATCCTGCCATCAATTCGTCCCTGCGGACGCTGCGTCCCGGCTCATAGCGCCCGGCACCACCCGCGATCAACCTCGGATTCGGTACCCCGGAATTCCCGGTTAACTTGCCATGCCGGCCTGCCCGGTCGCCATACACGAAAACGTACGCCGGTTGCGATTCGTAACAGTAGACCAGCACCAGACCGCGCGGCATTCGTCACCAGGCCTCAAATCGGCTAAAAGGCCGGGTGCGCGAGCCGGATCATGCGATGGCAGCCGGGAAGAAAACGATTACGCTGTGGGCGGTTGCCGCGGTTGCGGTCGCAAGCTTTGTGGGCGTTGCCTATTTCGCCGCACCTCCCGGCGATTTCCGCAATGGCGCCCGGGTCACCGCCAATGCGGCGGCCACCGATACCGGCAACGCCTCCAACCGAGCCGCGGGCGATCCGCTCGCGTCGGAGACCGTTTCGCTGTCGGACAAGGACGCAGCCGACATCGGAACCGACCCGGTCGGCGAGCGCGAATTTCCAATCGAGAAAACCGCCGTCGGGAGCATCGACTTCAACCAGGACATGACCGTCCAGGTGTTCGCGCCGTATGCCGGCCGGATCGTGAACCTGTCGGCGCAACTCGGCGACGAGGTCGCCAAGGGCCAGGTGCTCTTCACCATCGACAGCCCGGACCTGGTGCAGGCCGCCTCGACCCTGATTTCAGCCGCCGGCGTACTGGAGCTGACCAGCCGCAACCTTGCGCGCCTCAAGGGACTTTATGAGACCCGGGCGGTGTCGCAGAAGGATTTCGAACAGGCCGCGTCCGACCAGCAGACCGCCGAGGGCGCGTTGCGCGGCGCGCGCGACGCGGTGCGCATCTTCGGCAAGACCGACGCCGACATGGACCGCATGATCAAGGAACGCAAGGTCGATCCAATCCTGGTCGTTCACTGTCCGGTCCCGGGCAAGGTTTCCGAGCGCAACGCCGCGCCCGGGCTCTATGTGCAGCCTGGCAATCCGCCGGCGCCCTACTCCGTCAGCGATGTTTCGACCATGTGGCTGCTCGCGAATGTGGCGGAGAGCGACGCACCCGCCTTTCGGGTCGGGCAGCCGCTTGTCGTCAAGGTCTCAGCCTATCCGGACCACTCGTTCGAAGGCCGCGTCACAACCATCGGCCTGACCGTCGACCAGAACACGCGACGCGTTCTGGTGCGCTCCGAACTCCAGGATCCGCGCCACGAGTTGTGGGCCGGCATGTTTGCCAATTTCGTGATTCAGGTCGGCGCGCCCGTGCGTTCGCTGGCGGTGCCCTCAGGCGGCGTGATCCGCGAAGGCGACGGCACGATAACCGTGTGGGTGACGACCGACCGTCGCCGTTTCACCAAGCGCACGGTCAAGACTGGTTTGCAAAATGACGGACACCATCAGATTCTGGAGGGGCTGCAACCGGGAGAGCTGGTCGTGACCAAGGGGGCGCGGTTCCTCAACAATGCGCTGGCAACCGCAACGCGCTGATCGGGAGGTCGGCTTGCTCGCGAGATCGCTATCAACATGCTCCCATTGATCCCATTCGCTCTTCTTGTTGCGGTCTGGCTCGTCCCGGCGACCATGGCGCACGCCCAGGATGCGAGCGCCGTCATCGGCGCTGCGGCGCTGCCACGCGATCTCACCCCGTGGGGCATGTATCTCGATGCCGATCCCGTGGTGAAAGCGGTGATGATCGGCCTCGTTCTCGCCTCGATGGTCACCTGGACGGTATGGCTGACCAAGACCGTCGAAATTTTGCTCGACAAGCGCGAGGTCAAGGCTGGTGCAACACGGCTCGCGAGTGCGGCATCGCTGGCCCAGGCCGTCGAAGGGCTGGCCGACACCGAGGGCGGAGTGCGCGAACTTGTCGAGGCCGCTGCAACCGAGCAGAAGCTTTCCGAAGGCTCATTGGCGATCGACAGCATCAAGGAGCGAATTGCGTCGCGGCTCGAGCGCATCGAAGCGGCATCGGCACGCCGCATCGCGCGCGGCGTCGGCGTGCTCGCCACGATCGGGGCCACCGCGCCGTTCGTCGGCCTGTTCGGCACGGTCTGGGGAATCATGAACAGCTTCATCGGGATCTCGCAGGCGCAAGCCACCAATCTGGCCGTGGTCGCACCGGGCATCGCCGAGGCGCTGCTTGCGACCGCGCTCGGCCTGGTCGCGGCAATTCCCGCCGTCGTGATCTACAATTTGCTCGCGCGCATGATCGCGGGCTATCGCGTACAACTTGGCGACGCCTCGGCCGAAGTGCTGCGGCTGGTGAGCCGTGATCTCGAGCGCCCGGCGGGGCCCGGCCTCACCAAAACGCCGCTATCGGTGTTAGGATAGGCTACGCGGAGCCGCGATGGCAGTGCCAGGTGGACAGCGCAAGTATCTCAGCCGCTGGACGATCAGCGCAGCGGTCGTGGTGCTTGCGCATGTCGGCATCGCAGGCGCGGTGCTGACCTGGCGCAAGGTGATCGCGCCGCAGGAATTCCTCGCCCCGGTCGCGGTCAACCTCTTTCCGGCGCCGCCCGCTCCAGCCGAGCGCGCGCCCTTCGTCGGCGCGAAGCCGGGCGAGCAGGTCCAAGAACAGCGCGACGGCAGCAGCGCGTCAGTGCGCCGGGAACGACCAGAACCGAAACCGATGGAACAGCCGGACGTCGTGGCAACCGTTCCACCATCGGAGAGCGGCACAACCGATCTTGGTGCTGATACCAAACCGGCGACCGGCGGTGGCGCGCCGGCCCTCGGGGTCGGTCGCGGCAGCAACCCGATCGACATGATCCATCCCGGCCTGCCATCCAACAAAGGCGCCAAGCCGAACGATCAGCGCAACGCGCTCAAGAACCTGCTGGCCGGGCTGGCGGTGCATTCGGGTGGCCATCATCCACCATCCGTGGTGTTCCGCAGCGTCGCGCGCAATGCGATCGGCGCGTTGGAGGACCATCGCAACGGAGTGACCGGCATCACCGGTTCGATTGCCGCCGGACCGGCGAGTGGCGCCAGCCGCACGGCGACGAATGCGATTGGTGCGAATGTGATGCTTCCGCAGAACGCCGGCGGATCGGGCATCGGCCTGCATCCGGCTGGTCCGCTCGCATCCAACGGCGCCGCGCGACCCAATGGAGGCATCACCGGGACGGGCTTGCGTCGCGCGGGGTCAGGCACCTCATCGATCGGTGGGCCGGCCAACGCCGGCGGGGGGATCAACGGAACGACGTTCCGATCAAGGTGACGACGCTGCGCGCGCGCGGCGCACACCACCGCCGCAGCGCCGGTCCTGCTCATGTGCTATCGTGCGGGTGAGCTTGACGGGGTGCGAACTTCGGAATCAAAGAGACGGAACGCTGTTTGACGGGGATGTGCACATGGTGACGTTCGCAACGTTGTTGGCTGGCGCGAGCCTCGTAATCCAGGTGGCGGACGTGGTCCCGCGCCTGGACGTCGCCAGCACGTGCAAGGCCGCCATCGCACTTGCCGGCAATCAGGGCCGGACGGTTGAAAGTTGCGTCGCCGGCGAAGAGGCCGCGCGCAAGGAGCTCGAAAAGGATTGGGCGAACTTTCCTCCCGGCGAGCGCAACCAATGCATTCAGACCGCCGCCAAGGGCGGCTCGCCGAGCTACGTGGAGATCGTCGTCTGCCTCGAGATGATGCGCGATTCGCGCACCCGCAAGGAGGCGCCGAAGGGACAGCAGACGCGCCCCGCAAAGGCGACCACGGGCGGAAAGTCTTGAACGCTACCTCGGCTGCTGGCCCGAACGCCTCTCGCCTGATCCTAAAAAAGTTTGGAGAACAATAGCTTAAGACCGGCCTGCGAGGCCGCGTCGGCGCCGCCCGGCTATGATACCGCAAGCATTTGTTTCCCATGTCGGGCGCGTGTGAGGTGCCGCACTTACGGCGCGCCCATATTGGTATTAAGTTTGCTTCTAACAGTTGGTCCAAACGCTAAGGGGACGTGTCGTGCCTCTTCGGGGCAAAGGACCGAGAAATGACGTTCCGACTGGGGTCAGAACCGCAGGCGTCGTCCTTCGTTCGCTGTTTCTCATCATCCTGATCGTCATGGTCGCGCGCGTTGCCGCGCCTCAGCACGTTGGCCGGACCTGGTACGACGTCCCGCCCGGCGATCTCATCAGGGTCGTGCTCGGATTTGGCATCTGCGCGCTGGCGCTGGTCGATCTATTCATTCTTCCCAAGGAGCCCGATGCCTATCGCACATGGCTCAACTTCGGCATCGTCCTTGTGCCGATGCTGCTCGTGTTCGCGATTGCGATCTGGTAACGCGCGCAGCCGCAGCGCAATCCGCGTTCGCGGGTCTCAATCAGCCCCGTCTAATAGAACGGAAAATAATGCGGGTTGCAGCGCAGAACGCCGCCCGGATTGCAGTATCCCAATCCGATGTGGCAACAGCCGGACGACCAGTCCGAGCAGTAATAGAACTGGTAGTTCGGCCCGCAGTGATTGGCGCACACGTAAACGCCGTCGAAATAGCCGCAGTGATTCTGAAAGCGCGGCGGCAACAGCGGCAGCGGGCTCCAGCTGCGTGAGAATTGCGGGATGCCCTGCGCGGGAACCGGCGTGTAGGGCAGCTCATCGCCCGCGCACGTGCCGATCATGGCGGCAAGCCAGCCAAGCGCGAGCGCGAAGCCTTTCATGACGTCCTCTCGTCAGCAGGGAAGCGGGGTGAACCCGCAGTTGAGCCTGAATTCGACCGGCACCGGCTGCCCGGCGCTGACGTCGTATTTCTTTTCGACCAGCGGTTCGACCCGGTTCCACCAGCCGCCTCCGAGCGCCGCATAGAGCGCGGCGGTGTCGATCAGGCGATTGGCCTGCGCCTGCACCAGCGCGATCACCGCCTGCTGGTAGGCCTGTTGCTGGGTGAGCAGCAGCAGCACGTTGATGTTGCCGCTGTTGAACTGTTCCTGCGCCACATCGAGGCTGACCTTGGCGGCGCGCTCGAACGCGGCCGCCGCTCGCACCGCGTCGGCGTCGTTCTGCAGGGCGCGCAACGCGTCCGCGACGTTCTGCAGTGCACCGATCACCGTCGCACGATAGGCCCATGCCGCCTGGTCGTAGGCGGCAACCGCGGCACGCTTCTGGTGCTCGAGCGAGAAGCCGTCGAACAGGGTTTGCGTGGCGTTGCCGGCGACCGACCAGAACAGATTGAAATGCGAGAAATAAGTGACCAGCGCGGCGAGGTCGGTTGCGGTGTAGCCGCGTGACCCCGAGATCGTGAAGTTCGGCAGTTGGTTGGCGATGGCGACGCCGACCTGCGCGCTAGCGGAATGCAATTGCTCTTCCGCCGAGCGCACGTCCGGGCGCTGCTGGATTAGCTGCGAGGGCAGGCTCACCGGCAGATCCGTTGGCAGGCGCAATTCGGTCAGCCTGAAGAAGTCCGGAAGCGGCTCGCTCGGCGGCACGCCGAGCAGCGCCGCCAGCAGGTTGTGCTGGATCGCGAGCTGCTTGCGCAGCGGCGGCAGCGTCGCCTGCACCTGCGCGAGGTTGGCCTCCTGCACGGCGACGTCGCTGCGATTGGCGTAGCCCGCCGCGAACTGATCGCGCAACCGCTTGAGCGCCTGCGTGTTGATGCCAATGATCCGTTCAGTGGCTTGGATCTGGGCACGCAGGGACGCTTCCTGTATGGCTGCCACCACGACATTCGACGTCAGCGTCAGGTAGGCGGCTTCGATCTGGAAGTGCTGAAAATCGGCCTGCGCCTGCAGCGATTCCACCGCGCGCTGGTTCTGGCCCCAAATGTCGAGCGTATAGGCGATGGTGAGCTGGCTGGTCACCAGATTGAAGGGATTGGGCGGCGGAACGGCGGACGGGATCGGCGTGATCGCGGAGGTTTGCTGCTGCCGGCTCGGATTGAAGTTGCCCTGGATCAGCGGGAAGAACTTGCCCTGCTGCGCGTAGACATTTTCGTTGGCCACCCGCAACGCCGCCATCGTGGCTTGCAGGTTGGGGTTGGCGTCGAGCGCACGGCGGATCAGCGCGTTGAGCGGGCGCGAGCCATAGAGCCGCCACCACTCGCCCGACACATCGCGACCCTTGAGGAAACGCTGCGCGGCGCCATCGGCGACCGGCGCCGAGGAGGTCGTACTCCGCAGCGGCTCGGGCGTGTAGCGCTCGTTCTCCGGCGCGGTCGGCGTGGCAAAGTCCGGCCCCACGCTGCAACCGGCAAGCGCCATTGCAGCCGTCAACGCGGCGATGACCGTCACCTGCTTGACGCCCATACCCCCCACCTGCCCGGCCCCCCAGCCAGGGTCGTTAACTTGCCATGGCAGCCACTAGACTGCCATGCCGTGGAGAGCAAAACACCCCGAAATGTTAAGGTTTTTACGGGAACTGTGATTCGTGACAGTAGACCCGTATAAGGGTGCACTGCATTCGTCATGAAGCCCCGTTAGGCTACTGAAAACGCGTGCGAGCCGGGTCTTTCCATGGCGAGGGGGAAAAAAACCATTGCGTTGTGGGCGGTTGCCGCGGTCGCGCTGGCGAGCTTCGCGGCCGGCGCCTATTTTGCCACCCACGTCGACGACGTCCGCAACGCTGCCCGCGTGAGCGCCAAAGCGGCCACCGACACCGGCCGCGCGATGAGCAATCATCCCGACACCGGCCAGAGCATTGAGCTGACCGAGAAGGACGCCGCCGCCATCAAGCCCGCTCCGGTCAGCGAGCGCGAGTTCCCGACCGAGAAGACGGCGGTCGGCAGTATCGACTTCAACCAGGACATGACCGTGCAGGTGTTCACGCCCTACCAGGGGCGGATCGCTAATCTGTTCGCCAAGCTCGCTGACGACGTGACCAAGGGTCAGACCCTGTTCACGATCGACAGCCCGGACCTGGTGCAGGCCTCCTCGACGTTGATCTCGGCCGCCGGCGTTCTTGACTTGACCTCGCGCAATCTCGCGCGCCTGCAGGGCCTCTATCAGACGCGCTCAATCTCGCAAAAGGACCTGGAGCAGGCCGCGTCCGACCAGCAGACCGCGGAGGGTGCGCTGCGCGCCGCTCGCGACGCCGTGCGCCTGTTCGGCCGGACCGACGCCGACATGGATCGCATGATCAAGGAACGACGGGTGGATCCGATCCTGATCGTGCGCAGCCCGGTCTCCGGCCGAGTTTCGGCACGCAATGCCGCACCCGGTCTCTATGTGCAACCGGGCAACCCGCCCGCGCCCTACTCGGTCGCCGACGTCTCGACCATGTGGATGCTCGCGAATGTGCCTGAGAGCGATGTGACGGCGTTCCGCCTGGGGCAACCGGTGCGCGTGAAAGTGTCGGCCTATCCGGACCACGCCTTTGACGGCCGCATCACCACCATCGGCCTCACCGTCGACCCGAACACGCGGCGCGTGCTGGTGCGCTCGGAGATTCAGGATCCGCGCCACGAACTGTGGGCGGGCATGTTCGCTACGTTCGTGATCCAGACCGGTGATCCGGTGCGCTCGTTAGCCCTGCCGCTCGCCGGGGTGGCGCGCGAAGGCGACGGCACCATGGTGGTCTGGATTACCACCGACGGCCGCCGCTTCACCAAGCGCACCGTGAAGATCGGACTGCAATACGACGGCTACCATCAGATTCTCGAGGGGTTGCAACCAGGCGAAGTGGTTGCAACCGACGGCGCGCTGTTCCTCAACAACGCGCTAGCGATCGCCAACAAGTGAACCACGCGGCCAAACCGCTTCGAGCTCGCCTCGGACCGGCCGGATAGCGAGATCATCGTGCTCAAGGGTCTGCTTGTATTCGGATTGACGCGGCGCCCGATCGTTCTGCTCTGCCTGATGGTGTTCGTCGGCGTGGGGCTCGCGGCGTTTGCGCGGCTCAACATTGAGGCCTATCCGAACCCGGCTCCCGTCATCCTGGAGATCACCGCGCAAGCGCCCGGCCTCTCGGCCGAGGAGATGGAGCGCTACTACACGATCCCGATGGAAGTCGGGCTCGCCGCCACGCCCGGCGTCGACGTCATTCGCTCCACGTCGTTTTACGGCCTGTCGTTCGTGCGCGTCGTGTTCCAGTACGGCGTCGATTACTACTTCGCGCTCACGCAGACGCAGATCAACCTGCAGCAGAACGTCACCCTTCCCAACAACGTCACGCCGCAAATCCAGGGCACCAGCCTGGTCGGCGAGATCTATCGCTACCAGGTCGTCGGACCGCCGCACTTCGGTTTGACCAATCTGCGCACCGTGCAGGATTGGATTTTGCAGCGCCGCCTGCTGACGGTCCCGGGCGTTGTACAGGTCAATACCTGGGGCGGGACCACCAAGGAATTCGAAGTCGCGGTCGACCTCAACAAGCTCGACGCCTACAACGTCACGTTGCCGCAGGTGCTCGCCGCGGTTGGTAACGCCAACGTCAACGTCGGCGGGCGCACGGTCAGCTTCGGCCAGCAGTCGGTGAACATCCGCGGCGTCGGGTTGATCAACGACGGTGGCGACAACGACCTCACGCAAGGCTATCGAGTCGACGACATCCAGAACATCGTGCTCGGCCAGACCAACGGGATTCCCGTGTTGGTCAAGGACGTGGCCGACGTCTACGTCGGCAACGTGCCGCGCCTCGGGCTCGCCGGCCGCGACAACAACAACGACGTCGTCGCCGCAATCGTCATCATGAACCGCACGCTGCACACCAACGACGTCGTCGCGCGCGTCAGGGCCGAGGTCGAACGGATCAACTCCGACGGCAGCCTGCCGCCGGGCGTCAAGCTCGTCCCGTTCTACGATCGCACGACATTGGTCGCGGTCACGACCAGCACAGTCCTGCACAACCTTGTGTTTGGCTGCCTGCTCATCTTCGTCATCCAATGGGTGTTCCTCGGCGACCTCCGCAGCGCAATCATCGTCGGAGCCAATATCCCGTTCGCCCTGTTCTTCAGCATCATCATTCTGGTCGCGCGCAACGAGGACGCAAACTTGCTGTCCGTCGGCGCGGTCGATTTTGGCATCATCGTCGACGCCGCGGTGATCATGGTCGAGAATATCTACCGCAACTTCCAGGCGCGGCCGGAAGACCGCGAGGTGCTGCTGGCGCAGCTCGCCGAGGGACGGTGGGGCGCCGACCCGACCGCGACCCAGGATTCGTCAGGCGCGTCGGTTTGGACCGACCGGCTGCGCCTGATCTTGATCAGCGCGCTGCAGATCGACAAGGCGGTGTTTTTCTCCACCGCCATCATCGTGGCGGCGTTCATCCCGCTGTTCACCATGCAGAGCGTCGAAGGCCAGATCTTCAGCCCGATGGCGCGAACCTACGGCTACGCACTGGTCGGCGCGCTGATCGCAACCTTTACGGTGACCCCGTGCCTAGCGTCGCTGCTGCTTCCCGAGCACGTCAGCGAAGTCGAGACCATCGTCGTCCGGGCGATCCGCGCGATCTACAACCCGGTCCTGAGGTGGTCGCTTAACAACCGCATGATCACGGTCGTGCTCGGCCTGATTTTCCTGATCGTGGTCGGCTTTCTAGGATCGCGGCTTGGTGCCGAGTTCCTGCCGACACTCGAGGAAGGCAACCTTTGGATCCGGGCCACGATGCCGCCGACCATATCGCTGGAGGCCGGCAACCCCTACGTCAACCGAATGCGGGAGATCATTCTCAAGCACCCCGAGGTCATCACCGTCGTCTCACAGCACGGCCGACCGGACAACGGCAGCGACGCCGCCGGATTTTTCAACGCGGAATTCTTTGTCCCGCTCAAGCCATTCGACGAATGGCAGTCGGGCATGACCAAGGATAAGCTGATCGAGGAGCTGCAGGCCGAGTTTGAAAACGAATTCACCGGCATCGGCTTCAACTTCTCGCAATACATTCAGGACAACGTCGAGGAAGGCCTGTCCGGCGTCAAAGGCGCGAACTCGGTCAAGATCTTCGGCCCAGATCTCGTGACGTTGGAACGCCTCGCCTCCGACGCGATGCGGGAACTGGAAGAGGTGCGCGGAATTACCGACCTCGGCATCTTCCGGGTACTGGGGCAACCCAACCTGAACATCACGGTCGATCGCCTGAAAGCCGCGCGCTACGGCCTCAATGTCAACGACATCAACCAGGTCGTTCAAGCCGCGATGGGCGGCACGGTTGCGACGACGGTTCTGGAAGCAGAGCGGCAATTCGGGGTGGCGGTGCGGCTCGCGCCGGAATTTCGCTCGCAACTCGACGTCATCGGCAAGGTCAAAGTCGGCGTCGCCAACGGCAACGGCGGCAACGCCTATATTCCGCTGAGCGAACTTGCCACCCTCACGCTCGATACCGGCGCGTCCTACATCTTTCGCGAGCGCAACCGGCGCTTCGTGCCGATCAAGTTCAGCGTGCGCGGGCGCGACCTCGCGGGCGCGGTCGAGGAGGCACAACAGCGCATCAACAAAAACCTGAAGCTTCCGTCCGGCTATCGCATCGAGTGGGCGGGCGAGTTTGAAGGCCTGCAGTCGGCGCAGAAGCGCCTTGCCATCATCGTGCCAATCACCCTCGTGCTGATCATGGCGCTGCTCTACGGGATGTTCAATTCACTGCGCGACAGTTTCATGGCTCTGCTCGGAATCCCGTTTTCGGTGTGCGGCGGAATTCTCGGTCTCTACGTCGCCGGACTGGATTTCAGCATTTCGGCCGCGATCGGTTTCATTTCGCTGTTCGGCGTGTCGGTGATGAGCGGCATCCTCATCATCTCCGGCTATCATCGCGTCGCCACCGCCGGCATGACGGTGATCGAAGCCATGCTCCACTCGGTGCAAGAGCAGATGCGTCCGATCCTGATGATGGCACTGTCCGCCTGCATCGGCCTATTGCCGGCGGCCGTCTCCACCGGCATCGGCAGTCAGGTTCAGCGGCCGCTGGCGACCGTGGTGGTCGGCGGCATGCTCATCGGGCCGATCATGTTGCTGGTGGTGGTGCCGGCCTTGCAGACCTTGTTCCTGGGCCGCACGCGCGCATCCAGGCAGGAGCCCGAAGAGCCGGCGGCCGACCAGGCTGAAAGCGAGGCCTAGCGCCCGGCGGCGCGCCAATCAGAGCGACGCCGCCTCGCGGCGCCGACCGTCCGCAAATCGGGCCAGTCGATCGTGGACGTTAAGCGGCGTGGGTATCGAGGGTGGGATTGTCGGCCCGGACAGCGCGCAATGCGTCCGCCGCCTCGATAAAGACCGCGATGGCCTTATCCAGCGCCGGCGTGCGGGTCGCGAGCACCTTATCCGCGACCCGGTAGACGTTTCCATCCTGGCATACGTGTCCGCGCTTGATGAGATACGCCAGCTTGCCCATCACCGTGGAGCACGGCATCCCAATGGTCTGCGCGATTTGCATTGCGGTCATGGGAGTGCCGCGCAGTGTCCCGATCCAGACCGCGCGCGCGACATGCGCGATCTCGGCAAACGAGGCTACGCGGCGGTCGAAGTGCTGGCTAACCAGCACGCGGTCGAGCCGTTGATGTGCCTCGGTGAGAATCAAGATTTCCTGGCGCCGTGGGATATCCTCGAGTTTCATGATTGCCTCCGTCGGGCAACATGCCGATAGGTTAGTCCCGGGCAGAGACGGCCGGCAAGTCGATCCGCGTGGCGCGGAAGTCTAGGCGCTAAGGCTCGATCAGATTGCCGCTCGCGGCCTTGATGGCGGCCTGGATGCGGTTCGACGCTCCCAGCTTCACGCGGGCGTTGTCGAGGTGAAAATCGACTGTCCGTTTGGTCAATCCGAGGATCTGCGCGATCTCGGCCGACGTCTTGCCGCGCGCTGCCCAGGTCAACGTCTCCACCTCGCGGTCATTGAGATCGATGAGCTTCGGCCATTTGTCGTTGCGGGCGACTCCCGCCAAACGCGCGTTGACGATGGTCTCCAGCACCTCGAAGTCGATCGGCTTGGTCACGTAGTCGTCGGCCCCGAGCTGCCGCCCCTTGAGCTCGCTCCCCCGGTCGGTCAGGGCGGTGAGGAACACGAACGGCACGTGACGAAAACGGGGTGCAAGTGCGATCACGCGCTCGAGCACCTCGAACCCCGACATTCCCGGCATGCTGATATCCGACAGAACCAGATCGGGATCGTGCTTGAGGATCGCCGCAAATCCGGCTCGGCCGTCGCGGGCGACGCACACCTCAAAACCGCGCTCGGTGAGCTCCTCAGCGATCAACGCCGCGGTCTCGTCGTCGTCCTCGATGCACAGGATCTTCTTGCGCTCGTCCGGCATGTGGTCGATCTCAGACTCAGGGCGAATCTAGCACGGGACGCGCCGGCAGGCCGCAAATCCCGGTTCATCCGCCGGCGCGGACGTACTATGCTAAAATGCCTGCATTTTCAACGCCGGCGGGACCAGCCCCGATCATGCGACAGCCGCGATCCATCCGCTTCCATCTCTCGTTGGTGTTCTTTCTGTTCTTTCTGCTGGTGATTGTGCTCGGGCTGTTCAGCATCTCGCGTCTGACCGATTTCAACCGCGTATCGACCGGCATTGCCGACGTGTGGCTGCCAGATACCCGCATCCTCGGCGACCTGAACAATTTCACCTCCGACTTTCGCGCGACCGAGGGGCGCGACCTGCTGTCCTCAAGCGCAAGCCAGATCGCCACCACCAAGGGCGAAATCGAGCTACTCGACCGCCTGATCGCGCAGGCCCAGCACGGCTACGAGCAGCTCAATCACGATGCCATGGAGTCCGGCCTCTACGCGCAATTCAAGGACACGTGGCGCGAGTATCGGGCAGTCGCCGATCAGGTGTTTGCGCTATCCCACGACAATCGCAAATCCGACGCCACCGCCATGTATCTGAGCGGTTCGCAGGCCGCTTACGACGCGGCCAGCGACGCGCTCGGCCGGCTTACCGCCCGCAACGTCGCCAACGCGCAGGCGGCGGCGAACCGAGTCGCCGCCACCTACCGGCAGGCGCTGTGGCTCATCGGGATTGCGATCGTCATCGCCGGCGTAATGGTGGCGGCCGGGCTCTATTACATTCGCCGGTGGATTTCGACCCCCCTGCTCCACCTCGCGCAATGCATGCACGACCTGAGCGCCAACAACACCGATATCGACATCCGGGGCACCGAACGCGCCGACGAGATCGGCGAGATGGCGCGCGCCGCGGTCGTGTTTCAACGCAACGCCATCGAACTGATGGTGAGCCAGCGCGGGCTTGCGCAGCAAGCCTCCATGCTGGAAGAGCGGCTTGCCGCCGAACAGCGCCTGAGCGAAATGCAGCGCAACTTCGTGTCCATGGCCTCGCATGAGTTTCGGACGCCGCTGACGATCATTGACGGCAATGCGCGCCGGCTGATCAAGCTCAGCGAGCGGGCCCCCGGCGCGGAGATCATGCAACGGGCCGGTCGCATTCGCGCCGCGGTGCTGCGGGTCACCCACCTGATGGACAACCTGTTGAATTCGTCACGGCTGGTGGATCGCGGGGCGGACCTCTACTTTCATCCCGCCGATATCGACCTCGCCGCGCTGTTGAACGACGTGTGCCAGCTGCATCGCGAGATCGCGCCCAAATCGCGAATCCTCGCGCGCATCGAGCCGCCGGCGCTGCGCATGGTCGGCGATTCCAAGCTGCTGCATCAGGCATTCAGCAATCTCTTGGCAAACGCCATCAAGTATTCTCCCGGCGGCAGCCGAATCGAAGTCTCCGCCCATGCCGAGGCGGACCATGTCATCGTCGCGATCGACGATCAGGGGATCGGTATTCCGCCGGCGGATCTGGCGCAAATTTTCGAACGCTACGCCCGCGGCAGCAACGTCTCCGGCATCGTGGGAACCGGGATCGGGCTCTATCTCGTGAAGATGGTGGTTGATCTGCATGGCGGCCGCGTCGCGGTGGAAAGCACCGAGGGACAGGGCTCGCGGTTCACGGTGCGGCTGCCGATCCACGGCCCGCCATCCGGCCGCTCAGCCGAGGAATTGAGCAAGATATCGGAGCCTGCCGAGCACGTTTAGCCGCGGACGATGTTGTGCTTCGCGACACGATCAGGCATTTTCATGAGCAAAACTGCGCGGGCTTGGGTCAACGATGAACTTGGAATTCCCGGGATTTCGGCCGCCCCGGCCGACGCCGCTCTCCCGCCAACTTGGACCCATCGCGCTCGTCAAAACAATCATCAGCAACCCGATCGAGTGCTGGACCGAGGAACACTTCCGAGAGCCGATCGTGGTCGGCGGTTTCCCCTTCGCCAGGGTCGTCGTCCTCAACGATCCCGCCGCCATCCGCAAGGTGCTGGTCGAGACCCCGAACGCCTACCCCAAGCACATCCTCGAACGACGCATCCTGTCCGCCCGCTTGCGCGAGGGGCTCGCCGGCACCGAGGGCGAGCAGTGGGCGAGCCAGCGACGCACGCTCGCCCCGTTGTTCGGGCGCAAGGCCGTCCTGCAGCTCGCACCCGCGATGGCGGAGGCGGCCGCTGAGCTGGTCGAGCGCTGGCGCAATCGACGCTCCGGCGAGGCGCTCGACATCAAGATCGAAATGGATGCGCTGGCGCTCGACGTGCTGAGCCGAAGCGTCTTCCACGCCGGTCTTGGCGGCGATCCGCAAGCGGTGCACGCCGCCATGGTGAAGTTCTTTGCGGCCGCCGGGCGCATCGACCTGTTTGATCTCCTCGGGCTGCCCGATGCCGTGCCACGCATCACCCAATGGCGGATGCGCGACGTGCTGCGAACCTTCGAGCAGGCGCTGGATGAAGCGATCGCGCGGGGGCGGCGTGAGGCGCGTTCGGTGGACGCCGCACGCGATCTGCTCGACACGCTGCTGGCCGCCAAGGATCCCGAAACCGGACGCGGCATGAGCGACGCCGAAGTCAAGGCCAATGTCCTGACATTTTTCTTCGCCGGCCAGGAATCAACGGCCACCGCGTTGACCTGGGCAATCTATCTGCTGTCGCAGTCGCCTACCTGGTCGGCGCGGGTTCACGCGGAGGCGGAGCGCGAACTGACGAGCGCGTTTGACGGCGCGGCCGATCGCCTGCACGAGACGCGCGCGGTGATCGACGAGGCGCTCCGGCTCTATCCGCCATTTGCCGGGGTCACGCGGACAGCAAGCCGCAGCGATGAGCTCGCGGGGCGCGCGATTGCGCGCGGGACCATGATCGTCATTTCGCCCTATGTGCTGCATCGCCATCGGATGCTGTGGGACGACCCCGACCGGTTTGACCCCGGTCGTTTCCTTGATGGCGCCGCGCAAACGGTCGATCGCTACGCCTACCTGCCGTTCGGCGTGGGACCACGCATGTGCATCGGCGTGGGATTCGCGCTGCAGGAGGCGACCACCGTGCTCGCGACCATCATGAGGCATTTCACGCCAGCGCTCGCGCCGGGTCAAACGGTCTGGCCGCTGCAGCGGTTCACGCTGCGGCCGCGCGATCCCCTCATGATGACGATGACGCCGCGCGGTCGAGCCCGGCTTTAAGGCCTAGCGCCTTCTCACTGGCTTGGCGCCGGCCCGTCGGCCGCCTGGACCACGATCGTCCCAGTCATATGCGGATGCAGGCTGCAGAAATACTCGTAGCTGCCGGCTGTCGTGAACGTAAACGAGTAGTTGTCGTCCGTGTCGAGCGCCGGCGATCTGAATGCCTTGGTGGTCGAGGCGATCGTGTGCGGGATGTCGTCGCGGTTCGTCCACGTCACCTTGGTGCCGGCCTTGATGGTCAGCGTCTGCGGCGAGAAGGTGAAATTGTCGATCGTCACCTCCGCATCGGCGGCGTGCGCCACACCGCCGAACGTCAGCAGCGCGGCGGCGATCAGCACAGCACAGCCGGCCCGGGCGCGGCCCGGGCCACGCATTGTCGATATGAAGGTCATTTCGTAACGCCTTGATCAGCTCTGCAGCGGCATGTCGATGATCGCGAGGCGCTGTTGGCCCTGCTTGAAGTTCACCTCGGTGATGCCGAGTAGCTTGCGCAGCTGATCGTCCGGCACTTTCATCGGCCCGGGCGACGGCGCCGAGCCTGGAGCGGGCTGCGGGAACGAGGTTGACGTCGCGGTGTGAAACGTGACGTTGCCTTCGACCTTCTGCATCACCTGGTGGATGTGGCCGTTGAGCACCGTCACCGAGCCGAAGCGCTTGACGAGGTCCAGCGCCTTGGCGCCGTCGTCGGTTCCCCAGCCCCACTGCTGATAGACGGTCCACAGCGGGACGTGGGCAAACAGCACGATCGGCTGGCTGGCTGAGCGAGCACGCAGATCGTCTTCGAGCCAGGCGAGCTGCGCGGCCCCGAGGTTGCCAAGGCCGCCGGCCTTGAGGTCCAGTACGTTCACCAGGCCGACGAAGTGGACGCCATTGGCGTCGAAACTGTACCAGCCGTCGCCCTGGGTGCCTTTCCCGTAGCGTTCGAGATAGAGCTTGTGCTCCTCGTCGATGACGTCGTGTTCGCCCGGAACGTAATGCACGTCGAGCCCGGCCTGCGAAATGAGGCTGTTGGCGTCGTCGAACTCCTTAACCTTGGACAGGTGGGTAATGTCGCCGGTGTGGATCATGAATGCCGGCTTCACCGGCAGCGCCTTGATCTTGCCGATCGCGGCGTTGAGCGTTCCCATGGTGTCAGGATTGGCAGGCTTGTCGAACCCGATGTGGCTGTCGCTGATCTGCATGAACGTCGCGGTCCCGGCATCCGCCGCCATCGCCTCGCCGACGATGCCGAGCGAACGCGGTACGCCACCGGACACAGTCCACAGCACGCCGGCACCGGCCCAGGTCATGCATTCGAGTACCTTGCGCCGATTGAGCGCCGTCGGTTCGCCACGATCGGCTTCGCTATCGAGATCCTTCATGATTCTGCTCCCATGAAGCGCATTGCTTCCGGATGGGAGACTCGCCCGCGGCGACGGGCATTCCGGACGAACACGGGTTCGTGAAGAAGTGCTGAAAAATTCCTGGTGGTAGGGAAAAATCCCCACTTTTCAAGAGCCAGTTCCGCCCGCTAGGCTTCGTGCAATCACCGGGCAGCGCTGCTCAGATAGCCGGGATCCAACCCGACGCGTGCGATAGCCTGCAAATGTTGGGGAGGATCAACATGTGGAACCAAGTCTACGATCCGTTCAGCAATACCGTCTTATCGACGATCGCGGCCGCGCTGCCGGTCGTGACACTGTTGGTCCTGATCGCATCCAACAAGGTCAAGGCGCATATCGCAGCGATCGTCGCACTCATCGTTGCCAATCTGATCGCAATCTTTGTGTTCACCATGCCGTCCGGCATGGCGCTGCGCGCAACGGTCCTGGGTGCCGTCACGGGGTTCTTCCCGATCGGCTGGATCGTGCTCAACGTCATTTTTCTCTACCGGCTCACGGTCGAGAAAGGCGCGTTTGAAATCCTGCAGACCACGATCGGCGGGGTCACCAAGGACCGACGGCTACAGCTTCTGCTGATTGCGTTTTCGTTCGGGGCGTTCTTCGAGGGCGCGTCCGGCTTCGGGACCCCGGTCGCCGTGACCGGAGCGATCCTGATCGGGCTCGGCTTTTCACCGCTCGCCGCCTCCGGCCTTTCGCTCATCGCCAACACGGCGCCGGTGGCCTACGGGGCGCTCGGCACCCCGATTGCGGGACTGGCCAGCGTAACGGGTCTCGATCCTTTTCTGCTGGGCGCAATGGTCGGACGGCAGCTGCCGTTCTTCTCGTTGATCGTCCCATTCTGGCTGATCTGGACGTTCGCGGGGCGGCGCGGAATGCTGGAGATCTGGCCCGCGATCCTGGTGTGCGGCGTGTCGTTTGCGATCCCGCAGTTCCTGATCTCGAATTTCATCAACCCATGGATTGTCGATATCGGCGCCTCGCTGATCTCGATGGCCTGCCTCATCCTGTTCCTGCGGGTATGGCGGCCAAAGGAACTCTGGCTGTCACCGGCGCTTCGCAGCCACGACGCGTCCGCCGCCACGATGGACCAGAAACCGCCCGTCAAGGTAATCGAGCCGACGCGTCAGCAGGTCTGGTGGGCGCTGATGCCCTGGATCATCGTCTGCGTCATCCTGCTGGTCTGGGGCACCGACCTGTTCAAGGCGTTCGTCAACCCGCCGACGACCTTTACCTATCAGGTCCCGAACCTGCACGGGCTGATCAACAAGGTGCCGCCGGTCGTGGCGAAGCCGACGCCGGAAGGCGCGGCCTTCGCGTTCACCTGGCTGTCCTACACGGGCTCCGGCATGTTGATCGCAGCCATTATTTCAGGCTTCCTCATGGGCTTCACACCGGTGCAGCTGGTGAAGTCCTACGGATCCACCATCAAGGTGTGCGCCTATTCCCTCATCACCATCGCGGCGATGCTCGCGATCGGGACGCTCACCCGCCTCTCGGGCATCGACGCCACGCTCGGCCTCGCGTTCGCCGGCGCCGGAGTGCTCTACCCGTTCTTCGGAACCTTGCTGGGTTGGTTGGGCGTCGCGCTGACCGGCTCCGACACCGCCTCGAACATCCTGTTCGGCAACCTGCAGCGGATCACGTCGGAACAACTGGGCCTGTCGCCGATCCTGATGAGCGCCGCCAACTCGTCGGGCGGCGTCATGGGCAAGATGATCGATGCGCAGTCGATCGTGGTCGCCTCGACCGCGACCAACTGGTTCGGACACGAAGGCACGATCCTGCGCTTCGTGTTCTGGCACTCGATCGCGCTCGCCTGCCTGGTCGGTGTCCTGGTGATGCTGCAGGCCTATCTGCTCACCGGAATGGTGGTGCACTAGGGCCTTGGAGGTCGGCTCAAGGCGAGCGGAAATGCAAAATGGCCCCCCGCCTCACGGCCGGGGAAACTCTCTCGTCCAAGGTGAGACTCGTGGCGAAAGCCATTGATTGGCTTCGCTTTTCCTTGATGAGGACATGCCGGGGCAAATTCTCATCCAAGGACTGCTTACCGCAGGGGTCAATCTGTAAGCAGCCGACCGGTCGTATCCTTGAGGGTGACGCCCGAGACCCGGCGGGTACGCATCGCGTTGAGCAGATGCACGAGCGTGAACGCGGCGTCCGCATAGCCGATGCCGTCCGGCCGGATGTTGGAGATGCAGTTGCGCTGCGCGTCCGTGGTATGCGGACCCGGCTGCCACGTCAGATAGGCCCCCATGCTGTCGGGCGCCGAGAGCCCCGGCCGCTCGCCAATCAGCACAACGACGCTATCGGCATTGAGCGCGCGCGCGACCGCATCCCCGATCGCAACCCGCCCGAGGCGCACGAGGATAAGCGGCGCGATTTGCCAGCCGGCGCCAGCGAGGTCGGGCAGCGCCTGTGCGAGCAGCGGTGGCGCGTGCGACTGCACGGCGCGCGCCGAGAGGCCGTCGGTCACCACGAATGCCACGTCGTAAGGCCGCGCCCGCGGCGTCAGCTGCGCCGCGTCGGCGGCGGCCAAACGCCGGCCGAGGTCGGGGCGCAACAGGTATTGCGCGCGGTCAGGAACGGCACTCGAGACCGTCTGCACGGCAAGCCCGAGTGCGGCGAGGTCGGCGAGCAGTTTTGCCTCATCGAGCGGCGCGTGCACGGCGTCGCGGGCGCGCGCATGCGCCAGGCGAAAATCGAGCAGCGGCGCGGTCGCAAGCGAGGCGCCGGTGCGCGCAAGCCCGATCCGAGCCGCGGTCGATCGGCGCAGCGCCGCCCAGAGGTCCTCGGCGGCGGCGTCCGCGCCGCCGCCGAGTATGGGAGGTTTGTTCATCCTGGCAGCAGCGCGCGCAGCCGTGCCGGCACCGCGCGCGTGCGAACGCGCTCGGCCGCGTCGAGCAGGCCCTGGCGCTTGAGCCACGCCTCGAATTCGGGGGCCGGCCGGCGATGGCCTCTGGGTTGCCGGATTGATGCCGATGACGGCGTCGCCGGCGCCGAGCAACAGGCCGTCGACGATGCTGGCGGCGATACCGCGCAGGTCGTCGGCCGGATGATTGGGCTGCAGCCGCACCGACAGGCACCCGGGCTGTCCGAGCGTGTTGCGGAACCGGGTCACGACCGAGCACTTGGCCGTGATCATCATCAGGTCCTGCAGGCGGCAGATCTTGCAGACCGCGGCGGTCATTTCCGGCATCAGGCCGGGCGCCAGCGCAGCGAGCGTCTCACCGGTTGCAGCGTCGGAGAGCAGCCAGTCGCGCAGACCACCCACGGTGAGGTGCGCGATCGGCGCAAAGGCCTCCGCGTCGTGCGTGTCGACGATCAGCCGGGTGACTTCATCGGCCTCGTAGGGGACGACGTGCTGATCCAAGAAAACCCGCAACGGCAGGTCGGCCAGCGCCGATTGCGCCGCGACCCGCTCCTCCTCGCTGCCGGCCGCGACCCCGGCCAGGATGTCGCCGCTGCGCAGCGGCGACGCCTTGGCGAGCAGCGCCACCAGGTCTTCAAAAACGTAGCGCTGGTTTGCGATGCTCGCGCGGTACATAGCGTCCCACCGGAGGATTCGCGCCGCAGGATTTGCGCAACGCATCGAGCGCGGTCGACAACCCGAGCGTGGAGAGCTTGAACGCGCGCGGCGGATGGCCGAGCTCCGCCGCTGAGTCCGTCTCCAGAATATCGATCGTCGGATGGCTCGTCGCCGCCTCGAGGATCTCGAGCGAGGTTGATACGGTGCGGCCGTCGGTGACCCGCCCGGCGTCAACCAGTTCCGCTTTGCTTATCGGGCTTGCCTTCGGGAAGCTCAGACCGACCGGTCCCGCGGCCAGACTGATCGCGGCCCAGGTGGTGGCGCCAGGCTTGGGCGGCGCGCCCTTGTCCAGCGCCAGTTCGCGCTCGTAGCGCACGTTGATCAGGGGCGGCTCCCCGCAGCTCAGACGCACGAGGCTGGTGCGGAACTCGTCCTGGCGCCCGCCCTCCGCGTGGGTAAAGAGCTTGATCACGCTCGCGCGCTGCGTTGGCGACGCTTCGACCACCGTCCAGGGCGTCTCCTGGAAGCTGCTGGTATCGATCCGGAAGTGCGCCAGTTCGTTGCGGCTCAGGATGTGCACCTTCTCGAACGGAACCTTCTGGATCGCCCCGTATAGATCATCGTTGATGCCCATCTCGTGGATGTAGTTGCGCAGTTCGAGATTGAACGAGGCAAGTTGGGCGTTGGCGAACAGCCGCTCCCATTCCCCGATGTAGGGAACCTTGCTGGTGTGGATGCCGACGCGTGCCCCGGGCGGCACGTGACGTACCTTGGCGCCGATCAGCGCGTAGACGCACGACGAGTTGCAGCCGGCGTTGATGCCGCGCCAGCGCGCCTGCAGTGTCGCCCCCGACCGCTTGAGCGTCCGGCAGACAGTCTCGCTCTTGCCGATGCACCCTTCCGGGATAGTTCTTGCCACCCCGGCGGTCATCCCGCGTTCGCGCAGCATGCGGCCGACGGCGAGCCCGTTATCGGTGAGCCCGCCGGGCGAATAGAAATAGATCGGCAGCGTGCGGCCGGACGTTTGCCTGAGGAAGTGGCGAAACCGCTCGGCGGCGCCGGAATCAAACTGGCCTTCGGCCGCGATCCATTCGCTGCAGCCGGGGCCGCACGCGTTCGGCTCACCCTTTGCGAGGTAGAACAGCAACGGCGAGCGCTCGATCTCGACGTGCTCGCGCGGGGTAGCCGGAGCGCGTTGCGCGATTGCATCCGCCGGGAGCGCGCCGGTCAGCAAACCCGCAATGGCCATAACCCGCCCCAGCATTGTTCGGCAGCCCATCCCGTTTAGACTTGCGCCGCCGGCAGCGGCGCGCGACCCCGGATCATATCGGCCGCCTTCTCGGCAATCATGATGGTGGGGGCGTTGGTGTTGCCTCCGATCAGCGTCGGCATCACGGACGCGTCAACCACCCGCAGGCCGTCGACGCCGCGCACCCGCAACTCGGAATCGACCACCGCGTCGCCATCCCGGCCCATCCGGCAGGTGCCGACCGGGTGGAACACCGTGCCACAGGAGTTGCGGATGTAGTCGCGCAACGCATCGTCGCTTTGCACGCCCGCGCCGGGCCGGAACTCCGGCCCGCGCACCCGGTCCCACGCGGGCGCGGCCAGCAGCCGCCGGCTGAGCTTGAGCCCGCGCAGCATGAGCTCGAGGTCGTCCGGGTGTGACAGGAACTGCGCCTCGATGCGCGGCGCGGCGTCCGGTTCCGCGCTGGTCAGCAGCACTTCGCCCCGGCTCTTCGGGCGCAGCAGCACGGTGACGAGCCCATAGCCGTGGCCGAACCCGGTGCGGCCCTCGGGCACCCGGTGCGCCGGCAACAGGATGAACTGGACATCCGGGCGGTCGAGGGTCGTATCGGTGCGGATGAATCCGCCCGCATGAAACAGGTTGTTGGCGAGAATGCCGCGCCGGAACAGGAGGTATTGCAGCACGTTCCACGCGCCCCAGGGCAGCGCGCGCCACGAGATGCCGTATGGAATCGTGCTCGGGCTGAGGTGCTGGACGACGGCCGCGAGGTGATCCTGCAGATTGCGCCCGACGCCGGGCAGGTCATGCACGACATCGATCCCGTGTCGGCGCAACTCGGCGCCAGGGCCGACCCCTGAGCGCATCAGAATCATCGGCGAGGCGATCGTTCCACCGCAGACGATGATCTCGCGCCGTGCGAACAGCTGCTGGGGCGTTGAGCGGACCCGCAACGCCACGCCGGTCGCGCGCCGGCCCGTGAAGGAGACGCGATCGACCTGCGCGTGGGTGATCACGCTGAGGTTCCGGCGCGCGCGTGCCGGGTTGAGGAACGCGGTTGCGGTCGAAACCCGGCGCCCGTTGAGATGGGTCGACTGCCGGCGCCCAAAGCCCTCCTGCTGCGCACCGTTGAAGTCGTTGGTGAGCGGCATCTGCATGGACGCCGCGGCCTCGCACATCATGCCGACCAGCGGACTGTAGCTGTCGGCGTCGCGCACGTTCATGAGGCCGCCCTTGCCGTGATAGGCCGGGTCGGTGTCGCCGAACTGTTCGTTGTTCTCGGATTTCTTGAAATAGGGCAGCACGTCGCGAAACGACCAGCCGCTGTTCCCGGCCGCCGCCCAGTCGTCGTAGTCGAGACGGTGGCCGCGCATGTAGACCATGCCGTTGATCGAGCTCGACCCGCCCAGGACCTTTCCGCGCGGAATATAGATCTCGCGCTGTGCGGCCTGCTCCTGCTTGGTGGTCCAGTAGCGCCAGTTGAGCCGGCGATGATGCATCAAAAAGCCGATGGCGAGCGGAATGTGAATCAACGGATTGCGGTCGCGCCCGCCCGCTTCGATCAGGCATACGCGTACGCTCTCGTCGTCGCTCAACCGGTTGGCGAGGACGCAGCCGGCCGAGCCAGCGCCGATGATGATGTAGTCGAACGTATCCGCCCGCTCAGGCGCGCGTGTATCCCGCATGACAACCAGCACCCAGTGCGTTTCCGGAGCTAGCAGAACCCCATTGCACGCTGCGTCGCAAGAGGACGCCCGCGGCCAGGCTCCGTTTTCGCAAGCCTGCAATGAACCAAACTGCGGGCAATCTTGAGGCCATAATAGCGCTCCTCTATCGTCGGCGCCCAATACTGGATGGTCAGCGGAACGCACATGACGAAGGCGCAACTTCCCATGGATAGCCGGGCGGACGGGGGGAGCGGCGCTTTGGCCGAGACCATCGCGGCCGACTACCTGGTGATCGGCGCCGGCTCGGCCGGCTGCGTGCTCGCCAGCCGGCTCAGCGAGGACGGCGCCCGTGTCGTGCTGATCGAGGCGGGTCCGCCCGACCACAGTCCGCTGATCCATATTCCGGCCGGCATGATCAAGCTCATGCGCCATCCGCGCCTGAACTGGAATTTCTTCGCCGAACCGGAACCCGGAACGGCGGGCCGCGCGCTGCATTGGCCGCGCGGCAAGGTTTTGGGCGGAAGTTCTTCGATCAATGGCATGCTGTATGTGCGCGGAAACGCCCGCGACTACGACCGCTGGGCCCAGATGGGCTGTACCGGCTGGAGCTACGAGGACGTCCTGCCGCTGTTCAAGCAATCCGAGGCCTACACCGGCACCGGCGGCGACGACCGCTATCGAGGTCGCAGCGGGCCGATGGCGGTCGAGGAGTACAGGACCGTGCTGCCCGCGACCGATTGCTTCGTGGCCGCCGCGCAGGAGGCCGGCATCCCGCGCACGCCTGACTATAACGGCGCGTGCCAGGACGGCGTCTGCTATTCGCAAAACAGCCGGCGTGGACGGTTTCGCGCCTCCACGGCGCGCGCCTTCCTGGCGCAGGCGCGGCGGCGGGCAAATTTGCGGGTTGAGACCGGCGCGCTGGTCACCCGGTTGACGTTTCAGGGCCGGCGCTGCACCGGCGCCGAATTTCGTCGCGGCGACCGCATCGTCGTTGCGAGCGCGACGCGCGATGTCATCGTGTCGGCCGGCGCAATCGGCAGTCCGCATCTCCTGCAAATCTCCGGGATCGGCGCGCCCGAGCACCTGCGATCGATCGGACTGCCGGTCGTCCACGCGAGCCCGAGCGTCGGGCTCAACCTGTCGGACCACCTGGCGGCGCTGGTGGTGCACCGGCTGCGCGATCTCGTGTCGGTCAATCAACTCGCCCGCGGCGTGCCGTTGGTGCGGGAAGCTTTGCGGTACGCGACGACCGGGCGCGGCGCGTTCACCTTCGGGGTCACGACCGCGATCGCGTTTACCAAATCGCGCGAGGGGCTGGAGAGCCCAGACCTGCAGCTCTCGTTCACGCCGATGAGCCGCGGGCCTGACCGCCATGGCTTCGACCAGCTGGAGCGCGAGCCGGGCGCCAGCATCGCGGTGTGCGTGGTGCAGCCGGAAAGCCGCGGCAGCATACTGGCGCGCTCCGCCGATCCGACCGAATACCCGGCGATCCGCCCGAACTACCTGTCGGCGCCGCGCGACGTCGACGCGATGGTCGCCGGCCTTCGGCTCGCCCGGAAGATCTTCGCGTCGCCCTCCTGGATGGCCCACAGCGACGGCGAGGTCCGGCCCGGACCGAACGTCAATGCCGACCCCGAGCTCGCAGATTACGCGCGCGCCAGCGCTGGCAGCGTGTTTCATCCGGTCGGCACCTGTCGCATGGGCGCCGATGCGGCTTCTGTCGTCGACCCCAGCCTGCGCGTGCGCGGCATCGCCGGCCTGCGGGTGATCGACGCCTCAATCATGCCGACGGTAACCACCGGCAACACCAACGCGCCGACGATCATGATTGCCGAGAAAGGCGCGGCGATGATCCATGCGGACGCGCGCAGCTAGTCCGTCGTCCCTAGCCCAAGGTAGCTTTCCGCCACGCGCGGGTTTTCGGAGAGCTCGCCGGTCGCGCCTTCGAGCGCGATCTCGCCGTGCTCCATCACGTAGCCGTAGTCGGCGACGGCGAGCGCGGCGCGCGCATTCTGCTCGATCAGCAAAATCGATACCCCGCTCTTATGCAAGTCGGCGATGATGCGAAAGCTTTCGCGCACGATCTGCGGGGCAAGCCCAAGGCTCGGTTCGTCCAGCATCAGCAAGCGCGGCCGCGACATCAGCGCGCGCCCGAGCGCCAGCATCTGTCGCTCGCCGCCCGAGAGCGTGCCGGCGAGTTGACGCTGGCGTTCACGCAGGCGCGGAAAGCGCGCATAGACCTTGGCGAGTTCTTCGTCGATCGCGTGGTGGCGGCGATGTCGAAAGCTGCCGAGCCGCAGATTGTCCTCGACGGTGAGCGAGCCAAAAAGCTCGCGCCGCTCCGGAACGAGAACCAGGCCGGCGGCCACGCGGTCCTCGACCCGCACATTGCGCAGATCCCGGTTCTCGAACTTGATGCTGCCGGTCTGGTCGATCAGTCCCATCAGCCCATTGAGCAGCGTGGTCTTGCCTGCGCCATTGGCGCCGATCACCGTAACCACACTCCCGGCTGGCACCTTGAACGAGACGCCGCGCACGGCTTCGACCTTGCCATAGGCAACCGACATGCGCTCCACCACCAGCAACGGCTCGCTCACGCGACACCCCCGAGGTAGGCCTCGATCACCACCGGATTGACGCGGATATCGCGCGGCAGTCCCTCGGCGATCTTCTTGCCGAAATCCAGCACGACGATGCGCTCCGCAAGCCCCATCACGAAATCGACGTCGTGCTCGACCACCAGGATGCTGATCCCCTCGCCTTTGAGCTCGCGCAGCAATCGGGCGAGCGCCTGCTTCTCGACGGCCCGCAATCCCGCCGCCGGCTCGTCGAGCAGCAGGAGCCGCGGATCGAGACAAAGCGCTCGCGCGACCTCGACGAGGCGCATCTGGCCGAGCGAAAGATGGCCAGCCGGGCGGAACATCTCCTTGGCGAGACCGACACGTTCGAGCCGCCGCGCCGCGTGCGCGAACAGCCGCCGCTCCTCGGCGCGATCGAGGCGCAGGATCGCCGACATGACGCCGGCGTTCCCGCGTGAATGCGCGCCGAGCGCCACGTTTTCGATCACCGACAGTTCAGGAACGAGGCGCACGTGCTGGAAGGTGCGCGCGATCCCGCGGCGTGCGATCGCCTGCGGCGCCAGCCGTTCGATCGGCTCGCCGTCGAACAGGACGCGCCCGGCCGTCGCCCGACGCACTCCGGTCATCAGATCAAACAGCGTGCTCTTGCCGGCGCCGTTAGGCCCGATCAATGCCATGGTTTCGGCTTGCCCGACCGTGAAGCTGACGTCGTCGACCGCCACCAGGCCGCCGAAGGTCTTGCGCGCCTTGTCGAGCGCGAGCAATGGACCTGCAGGCACACGCGGGGGCCGTGCCGCAACCTCCACGTCGGCCGCCGGGTCGATCTTGCGCGCCGCGGTTGCCGGCAGCCAGAACGAGACCAGCGGCCATACCCCCTCGCGCGAATACTGCAGAATGCCGACCAGAAGGATTCCGAAGAGGAGGTCCTGGAACATGCCGAGCCGGCCAAGCACGTCCTGAATGAGGTCCTTCAGGATGATCACGATGCCGGCGCCGAGCAGCGCCCCGAACACCTGGCCGACGCCGCCCACAATGGCCATCAACAAATAGTCGATGTTCGCCTCGGTTCCGAACGCGCTGGCGCTGAGCGTGCGCTGAAAATGCGCATAGAGCCATCCGGCAAGGCCGGCCAGCAGCGCCGCGTAGACAAACACCACGAGCTTGGCCCGCGCGGTCTGCACGCCGAATGCCTCGGCCGCGATCGCGTTGCGGCGGAGCGCGCGAAAGGCGCGACCGACGCGGCTGTCGAGCAGATTGATGGTGGCCAGCATCGACAGCACTACGGCAAGCCACACCAGCGCGTAATAGGAGCGCGCGCTGAGCAACGCGAGCGAGCCGATCTTGAGCGGCGGAATGCCGGTCATGCCGGTCTGGCCGCCCAGGAACGCGCTGTTGCCGAAGATGTAGAAGATGCTGATGCCCCAGGCGAGCGTCCCGAGCGGCAGGTAATGGCCGGACAGCCGCACCGTGATGGCACCGAGGCAGCACGCCGCAAATCCGGTGACGATGAGCGCGGCCGGCAACCCCAGCCACGGCGACAGGCCGAACGTGGTGGACAGGAGGCCGGTCGTATAGGCTCCGAACCCGACGAACGCTGCCTGCCCGAACGACGTCATGCCGCCCATGCCGGTCAGCACCACGAGGCCGAGCGCGGTCAGGCTGGCGAGCCCAATCAGGATCAGCAGAGTCACCCAGAATTCCGGAATGAGCGGCGACAGGGGCAGCACCAGCAGCAGCGCAGCGACCGCCCACGCAATCGGCCGTGCGAGACCGCGGTTCACTCCTCCTCCTCCACCGCCGGTGCGCGCAACGAGCGCAACAGCAGGATCGGAATGAGCGTGGTGAACACCACGACCTGCTGGTAGTTGCTGTTCCAGAACGCCGCGAACGATTGCAACAGGCCGACAAACAACGCACCGGCGACGGCCAGCGGATAGCTTCCCATGCCGCCGATGATGGCCGCCACAAAGCCGATCAACCCGATCAGGAAGCCGGTGTCGTAGTAGACCATGGTCACCGGAGCGACCAGCACGCCCGATACCGCGCCGATGAACGATGCCAGTGCAAAGGTAATTTCGCCCACCTGGCTGATCGGTATTCCGACCAGTCGGGCGCCGGTCCGGTTCACCGCCACCGCCCGCATGGCCTTGCCGATCAGCGTGCGGTCGAACAGGAGCCAGAGCAGGAACATCAGCACCAGCGACACCGCCACCATGATGACGCTTTGGCCCGACACGACGACGCCGGCGGCGTCGAGCTGAACCGCCGACAGCGGGTTCGCCATGAACCCCTCCGGCCCGAAGAATACGAGACCAAGCACGGTGAGCGCGATGTAGACGCCGACCGAAGCGATCAGCAATGTGAGCACCGACGCCTGTTCGAGCGGCTGGAATGCCAGCCGGTAGAGATAGGGTCCGAGCGGCGTGATCAACATCAACGTCAGGGCAACCTGCACAGCCATGCCCGGCTGCAGCGGCACGAGCCACGTCACCAGACCGTACATGACGGCCGGGAAAGCGAGATCGGTTGCCACCCGGCGCAGGAGCCAGGCCCAGGTGATGCGCGAGCGCGTCCGCAGCACGTCGATGACGAGCGCCGCGCACCCGAGCGCGAGCAAAAGCCCGACGGTCCCCGGAACGTTGCCGCGCTGGAACTGATTGAGGGTCAGCGCCGCGAACGAGACGTAGACGCCTTGCGGCAGCAAGATGACCCGGGTGACCACGAAGACGAGCACGAGTCCGATCGCCAGCAACGCGTAGATCGTGCCGTTGACGACGCCGTCCACCACCAGGGTCCAGAAGATCGTCGGGTCCATCAAAGACTAGTGCCCCGTTTCCGAAGTGCGTGATACATCGCAGCACCCTCCGACACGCACTTCGGAAACAAAGGGGCACAAGCGACCATATGATTCTGTGCCGCTTTTCGATTTGAAGTTCCTGAATGAGATCGCGGCACATGGTGCAGGAACTTCAAATCGGCGGCACTAGACCGTCACCCCGAAAGATACCGCCGATCACGGTCGACCCCGGATCGGCGGACTTGCACCACTTTGGCGAGGCATGAACGGCGCGGCCTGTGGGCTGCGGCGCTGCTTCGCCGTGTGTGTTTACTTCACCAGATGAAACGCTCCGTCCCTCACCGTCATCACGAACTGGCCGCTGGGATCGTAGCCGGCGTGTTCGGTTGGCGAGTTGGTCAACAGCCCGTTGTTGAGATAGAGGCTCTTGACGTTTTCGAGCGCGTCGCGAATTCCGTCCTTGAACTCCTGGCTGCCGGGCTGGCCGCGCTTTAGTCCTGCCGGGACGGCGAGCTCAAGCAACGTCGTGCAGTCGGCTAGGTGCGCGGCCATGATCGGCGGCTCGGCCTTGAATTTCTCCTTGTAGCCGGGCACGAACTTCTCCGCGAGCTTGCGGTACGGACTATCGGCCGGAAGGTCTCGATGGATGATGAACGGCTCGCCCACCATCACCACGCCTTCGACGTCCTTGCCGCCGCGGTCGATGAAATCCGGCAGGCCGATGCCGTGTCCGGCCAGAATGATGCCCTTGAAGCCGCGCTGGCGCAGGTCGCGGATCGGGATCACGGCCGGTGTGCCGCCGGCGGCGATGAAAATCGCGTCGGGCTTGGCGGCGATGAGCTTCAAGGCCTGCGGGGTGGTGCTGGTGGCGGAGCGTTCGAACGACTCGACCGCGACCACCTTCATGCCGGTCGGCGGCAGCAGCTGATCGAACAGGCCGGTCCACACCTGCAGATAGGCATCGTTGAAGCCCATGATCCCGATCGTCTTGACGCCCTTGTCGCTGAAATATTTGACGACCGGCGGCGCGGTGGTGTCGTCATTAGGGACGATCTTGAACGACCAGCGCCGAATATCGTCGACCGGATAGACCAGCGCTTTGATCGCGCTGGTCGCCAGCAACGGCGTCTTGGCTTCACCCGCAATCGGCACCATCGCAAGCGAGGTTGGCGTCACCGCCTCCCCGATCAACACATCGGCTTTGTTTTCGGTGATGAGCTTGCGGGTGTTGGCCGCCGTCTGGGTCACGTCCGTGCGGCTGTCGAGCGCGACATAGTTCACCTTCAGGCCGCCGATCGTCGGCGGCATCAGGCTCACCGCATTCATCATCGGGACGCCGAACGAGGAACCAGGTCCGGTCTGAGGCAGATTGATGCCGATCGTCAGGTCGGCTGCGGCGGCCGCGTTCGCCGACCCCATGATCGCCGCAAAAAGCAGCGTCTTCCAGCACATATTCGCCATTGCGCATCCCTCCCGGGCACTTTTTTGTAAGCCCAGTATCAACGGGCGGCGCAACCGGCGCAAGGCGGCAGTGGGAGGCGAAACGGTCGCCGATGACAGCATTGCACGCCGGCGGCAGCACGTGGATCGTTCAGGTGCCGACCGCGTCCGCGACGCACTTCTTGGTAAAGCTCGACTTGGCGGCGCCGACCAGCTTCTTGTCCGCAGCCGCGGTGTTGCAGGATGTGGTGGCGTCGGTCTGACATTTCTTCATGAAACTGGTGAGCGCCGCTCCGGCCAGTTTCTTGTCGGCGGCCTGACTCTTGCACGTCGGGCTTTGCGCGGCCGCGGCTCCGGCCGGCGGTGCAGCCGGTGGAGTTTGCGCCAGCGCGCCTGCCGCAACTGCGCACAGCAACGCGGCCAACAGCGTTTGCTTCATGACGTCCTCCAGACACAGAGTCGGTGACGCATGCGTGGCAAACTGAGATTGCGCGCGCCGGCGTCCTCGATCGTCAGCTCATTCTAATGCCGTCACGACGTGGAGCAAATCGGATGTGGAAGGATTGGTCGCAACTCGGTGGTAGTGCGGGAAGCGCTATCCAAGAAGACTAGGCGCCCCCCGCCTTACGATCTTTCCGCTGCGCCGCACCGTAGGGCGAACTCTTCTTGCTCACGCGCGCCGTCGCGGCGATGGCGCGAATCGTCGGAGGGCGCAGATCGTGCACGTTGTTGGCCTGCGCATCGCCGCAATCCAGCGTGCCGGCCCGGCAGGGATCGGCCCATGCCGGATTGGCGCGGAAATGCGCCACCAGCAGATCGAGGAAACTGCGAACCTTAGCTGAGAGATGATGACGATGCGGATAGATGGCGCTGATCGGATACTCGGTGCGCAGAGATTCGGTCAGTGTCGGCACCAGCCGGCCGGATTTGATCTCCTCGACCAGTAGAAAGCTCGGGAGCATCGCCAGCCCCTGTCCATGCACGGCTGCAAGCCGCAGGGCGTTAGCGCTGTTGGAGTGCAGATTGCCCGACACGGCAACGTTCTGCTCGCCCTCGGGCCCCACGAACGTCCATTCCGAGTTTTTGGGAGCATAGGAATAGAGCAGGCAATTGTGGTTCACCAGATCGGACGGCTGCTGCGGCGTCCCATGCTTGGCCAGGTACTCGGGTGAGCCACAGACCAGCAAGCGGTAGGTCGCGATTCGCCGAACGATAAGACTCGAATCCGGCGTCGCGAATGTGCGTATCGCCAGATCAAACCCCTCCTCCACCAGATCGACCATACGATCGGTCATGGTCATGGTGATGGAGATATCGGGGTAGAGCGAGGTGAACTCGGCAATCGCGGGCGCGAGAAACGGCGGGATTGCGACCGAGGCATTGAGACGCAGCGTCCCGCGCGGCGTCGATTGCAGCGCTTGTGCGACGTTCTCGGCATCCTCGACCTCCGCGAGGATCTGCAGGCAGCGTTCGTAGTAAGCCTGCCCGACCTCGGTCAAGCTGATACGGCGCGTGCTGCGATTGAGCAGGCGCACTCCCAAACGCTCCTCGAGCGCGCGCACATGCGTCGTCACCATGCTGGGAGACATGTCGAGTTTGCGTGCTGCGGCGGCAAATCCGCCGACGTCGACGACTTTTACAAAAGCCGTCATGCTGGTCATTCGATCCATGGAAGCCCGCTGCTAAATTTTGCAGCGCACATATATCCCCGCCGCTGGGCCATCAAGGCTCCAACAACTAACCGTGATCTAGCCGGTTCGAGCGGCTCGCCTCGCCAGTACGGCGGGAGAACCGGCCTCGCGGGATCGTGATCGGGGCAACGACCGGTTTCTTGCGAATCGCAATTGGAGCATTTGCGAAGAAATTGCGTCGGATTGTTCGACGGCGAGCAATAGTCCGTTCGCTGCGGGGTCGCTTATTTTGGCGCGTACGGCTGGCCATCTAGGGCGCAGGCAGCGGGGGATGTGCTCGGCTGCCGTCAGTGAAGGAGAATGAAGATGACCCGCAAGATTTCAGCCGCGCTCGCCGCAGCGCTTATCCTTGGCTCGGCGTCCGTGGCTTTGGCCGCCAACAGCAAGCCTCAAACGGTTCGCCAGCAGCCACGGCAGTCGTCCGTAATGCTGCTCGAGGACGGTGCCCAGGTACGCGGGGCGACCCGCAACGGCTATGCGACCGAAGAGAACTACATCGACAAGCAGAACGTGTGGAAGTAACGCGCGTCGATCGCGTTTCGTGCACACTGAATAATTCGGGCACACCGAATAGTGACAAGGGCCGGATAATTTCCGGCCCTTTGTTTTACTGGTTTTCCTGGCGCGTGGTTTCGCGAGTCGGAACTACATAGACGAACGAGCGGGCGCGAAAATTGTTCGGCTTTGTAAAATGGTCTGTTCGCTGCTGCGCCATTCTGAATTCCCGGCAACAAACCTAGCTCCTCCTGATTGGCGGCTGGCGCGTTCGCAACGACCGCCATTCTTCCACAAAGGAGATCGAGCATGATCACAAAGATCGCAGCGGCGCTCGTCGCCGCTCTCACGGTCGGCACCGGCTTCGCCGCATTCGCAGCGGCCATGGACCACGATCCGACCACCGGGCTCAACACCTATTACTACTACGGCCCGATTAACGAGCTGTCCAACAAGGGTCTTCCCCTCAAGGACGAGGCCAAGAAGTACACCTCGTCGCCGCAAGGCGCAGCCACTAAGTCGCCGCAACGCGCGGCCGCGAAAAAGCGCAGCACTCCGGTGTTGCTCCTCGAAAATCGCGGGCCGCGGTCCACGGTCAAGCAACGTCAGTAGAAGGACAAGCGGTCTTCCCGGGCGGCGGAGAAAGACCGCTTGCCACCAACTCTGCGGCCGGCGCACCCGCCGGCCGCTGTCACCCTACAAGAGAGACTCCGGCGGCAACGAAAAATTCCATTCGGGTTTTGTTGTTGTTGAGTAAGAAGCGTCGGTTGTCCCCGACGGCGCAGGCGCGCGCCGCGTCGTTTACTTGCGCGCCTCGTCGCTTACTTGCGCTTTGATCCAGCGCCCGGCTCCTGGCCGGATTTGTCGCGCGCGCTCTCGCGCAGCGCGGTCTTGAGATCGACCGGTCGATTGTGCTTGCGCAGTAGGTCGCGAAAGGCCTCGTCGGCGAGCTCCTGCACGCTCGACATGCTATCGCGCGCCAGCAGATTGAGCGCGTGCCAGGTTTCTTCGTCGAAGGCGATCAGCTTGCGGCGCTCGCCGCTGGTCGCGCCTTTGCCGGTCTGTGAGCGTGCCATGCGGTGATTGTGCTGCGGTTTCGGCATACGGTCCAGCCAGCAGCTCGGCTAGACATTCCCCACCAAAAGCGATTGGCTGCCCGACAAACTGCGAGGGAACCCCCATGGCGTCGTCGCACAATGCCAAGCCCGTGGCGCACATCGACTGTCCGGGCGGCGGCCAAGTCTGGGTCGATGGCAACATTCTCTACGTCGGCCATATGGAGGCCCCGAGTGGCACCAGCATCTTCGACATATCGGATCCACGCAAACCAAAACCGCTGGCCCGCATCGACCTGCCGCAGGGCTGGCATTCGCACAAGGTGCGCGCCAAGGACGGAATCATGATCGTCAATCATGAGGCGATTGGCGAAAGCGGAGCGCCGGGCTTTGCGGGCGGGCTCGCCATCTATGACGTATCGCTGCCCAGCGCGCCCAAGTTCATCACCAAATGGCAGACGGACGGCGCCGGCGTGCATCGCTATGACTTTGACGGCCGCTACGCCTACGTGTCAGCGACTGTGCAGGGCTTCGTCGGCAACATTCCGGTGATCCTCGACCTCGCCGACCCGGCGCGGCCCACGGAGGTCTCGCGCTGGTGGATCCCCGGTCAATGGAAGGCCGGGGGCGAAGCCTATCCATGGGACGATTTTGTTCCGCCGCGCTGTCACCACCCGCTGCGGGTCGGAAATCGTCTCAATGTGAGCTATTGGCATCACGGTCTCTACATCCTCGACATTTCCGATTTGACGAAGCCGAAGCTCGTCGCGGGTCACCGGCGAAGTCCGGCGTTCCCGCACCCGACTCACACCTGTCTCGCGGTGCCGCAGCCGCTCAAGGGTCGCAACGTGATGGTGGTCGCCGACGAGGACGTCGCCAAGCTGCGGCCAGCCGCGCCGGCATTCTCCTGGATCTACGACATTACCGATGAATCGCTTCCAACGCCGATTGCGACCATCAATGTTGCCGGCGTCGACCCTGACGGCAGACCGCAGCCCCCGATGACCGGATGCCATCAGCCCTCGGAACGGTTTTCGGGCAGCATCATTCCGTTCGCCTGGTTCGCCCAGGGTCTGCGTTTCTTCGACATTGCCGACCCGTTCGCGCCGCGCGAGGTTGGCCATTTCAAGCCGGATCCGCCGCCGGGGAGCACCCGGGTGTCCTCGAACGACGTCACCATGGATGCGCGTGGCCTGATCTATCTCATTGATCGCATCCGCGGCGTCGATGTCATCGAAACCAGCTTCTACAACTGAGGTCCGTCATGCCCGGCCACGTTCGCCCCAACAGCCGGACAATCGGCGCCATCGAGGTCACCACAGTCAGCGACGGCGTGCTCAACGCGACGCTCAACAACTTTGTCGGCGTTACGGCGGCGGAAGCCGAGCGGATCTCGGGGTTTCCGGCGGACGGCCCGGTGCCGCTTGCGGTCAATGCGTTCCTGCTGACAGTCAACGGCAAGCGCGTGCTGGTCGACGCCGGCTCGGGTTCCACTATGGGACCGACGCTGGGCAAGCTGCCCGACAATCTGCGCGCGATCGGTGTTCCTCCGGAGAGCATCGATTACGTGCTGCTGACCCATATCCATCCGGATCACTCAAACGGCCTAGTTGACGACGATGGGCGCGCCAATTTTCCCAACGCGGATCTCGTCGTGAACGGGGAGGATCTGCGGTTCTGGGTCGAGCGCGAGCCGCAGACAAGCGACAACGAGTTCCGACAACGCAACATGGCGGCGGCCCGCCGCGCCTTCGCACCCTATCGCGACCGCGTGCGCGCCATCGGCAACGGCGAAGTGTTGCCTGGCATCGCGGCGCATCCGCAGCCCGGTCACACCCCCGGCCACACCGGCTGGCTCATCGCATCGGGCAGCGATGCGCTGCTGATCTGGGGCGACATCGTCCACGTCGCGGGAGTTCAGTTTGCCCGACCGGACGCCGCCTTGACGTTCGATCTCGATCCCGAAGCCGCGCGCCGTTCACGCATCCGCGTGTTCGACTGGGTTGCAACCGACCGCATCCGCGTGGCGGGCGCCCATCTCAACCTGCCGGGTTTCGGGTATGTGGCTCGCAGCGGCGCGGGCTATCGCTTCGAGGCCGAGGGTTGACCGGGCGAGCCGGATGCAGGTGGGCTAGCGATCCTCGAACGCCTCGTCGAGCTTTCGCCGGCACTCCGTCAGCTGGTGGAACGCAGCGTCGAGCTGGCGCAGGTGTTCGCGCGTGAAGCCCGCAAGCTCGTCGGACAAAACCGCCTCGGCCGGCACCGACGAAGGCTCGTCGGGCGGGGCGGCCGAAGGCCGCGGCCCGATCGTCGGCTCGCGCCGGTCGAACGTCCGCGGCTCGTCCTCGTCGCCGGCCCGAAACAGACCGGGGAGCCGGCTCAGGATGCCGCCGCGCTCGGCGGCGTCATCGTCCTCTTGGAGATCCGAAGCCTCGTGAGTCGGCTGCGGGGCGCCCTCCTGCCAAACCGTCTGAACGAAGCCAACCCCCTGTTCGCGCAGAATGCGCTGAACCCCGCGGATGGTGTAGCCCTCGCCATAGAGCAAATGGCGGATCCCACGCAGGAGATCGACGTCGTCGGGTCGATAGTAGCGCCGGCCGCCACCGCGCTTCATCGGCCTGATTTGCGCAAACCGGCTTTCCCAGAAGCGCAGCACGTGCTGGGGCACATTGAGGTCGTCGGCGACCTCGCTGATGATCCGAAAAGCTTCCGGAGCCTTGTCCAATGCCGCCACCCGCTATGAGGACGGATCCTGGGGTTTTGTATTGATTCGCTGCTTAAGAATAGCCGATGGCTTGAACACCATCACCCGGCGCGGCGAAATCGGCACTTCCTTGCCGGTTTTGGGGTTTCGGCCCACCCGCTGCCCCTTTTTCCGCACTACGAAGGAGCCAAACGAGGACAACTTCACGGTTTCACCGCGCTCCAGGCAGTCGGTGATCTCCTTGAGCACCAGTTCCACCAGTGCTGCCGACTCCGTGCGCGAAAGACCGACCTTTTGATAGACGGCCTCGCAGAGGTCCGCCCGCGTGACTGTTTTCCCGGCCATCGCCCGCCCGCCCTCGACCGACATTTTTACGAATAATCAACGATATGAGCTTGGCAATTCAAGTCAACAGGGTCGAGGCGAGTTAACAGAGAAACCGTTCTCATTGTCCTCACCAGCGCAAAAGCGCCGCTCCCCAGGTAAACCCGCCGCCCATGGCCTCCAGAAGCAGCAGATCGCCTCGTTTGATCCGCCCATCAGCCACCGCGACCGACACCGCGAGCGGAATAGACGCCGCCGATGTGTTGCCATGCCGATCGACCGTCGTCACGATCTTTTCCGGCGCGATGCCGAGCTTGTGGGCCGAATCATCGATGATGCGCTTGTTGGCCTGATGCGGCACAAACCAGTCGATGTCCGCCGCCGTATAGCCCGTGGTCTTGAATACGTCGAACACCACGTCCGAGATCATCGCGACCGCGTGCTTAAAGACCGCCCGCCCTTCCATGCGGACCTTTCCGACGGTGCCGGTCGATGACGGCCCGCCGTCGACATATAGCTTGGTCTTGTGGCGGCCGTCTGAACGCAGCCGGGTCGCCAACAGGCCGCGGTCGGCATGGGTCCCGGGTTGCGAAACCGCCTCGACCACGAACGCCCCTGCCCCGTCGCCGAACAGCACGCAGGTTGCGCGGTCCTTCCAGTCGAGGATGCGCGAATAGGTCTCCGCCCCGATCACCAGGGCACGCCGGAAGGCGCCTGACCGCAGCAGCCCGTCGACCGTCGCCAACCCATAGACAAAGCCGGAGCAGACCGCCTGCAGATCGAAGGCTGCCCCATGGGTAATTCCAAGCGCGGCCTGCACCGCAACCGCGGTTGCCGGAAACGTGTTATCGGGCGTCGACGTCGCGAGCACGATGAGATCGATCGATTTGGCGTCGACCTTGGCATCGGCCAGCGCGGCGCGCGCGGCGGCGAGCGCAAGATCGGATGTGGTTTCGTTGTCGGCAGCGATATGACGCTCCCGAATCCCGGTACGCTGGGTGATCCAATCGTCCGACGTATCCACCATGCGCGCAAGGTCGTTGTTGGTCAGGACGCGCGCCGGCAGATAACTGCCGCAGCCGATCGCCACGCACCGGACAACGCTCACGACGCCGCCCCGCCCACGAGTGGCGCTCGATTATCGTTGCGCGCACGCTTGCCAAGCGTCTCGTTGATCTTCGCGAGCAGCTCGTAGCGCGCCATGTCGTAGCCCATGTCGACCGCGGTGGCGAAGCCCTCGCTGTCGGTTCCTCCGTGGCTCTTGATCACGAGGCCGTTGAGTCCAAGAAAAACGCCGCCGTTGACTTTGCGCGGATCCATCTTGTCGCGCAGCGTACGGAACGCGCCTTGCGCCAGCACGTAGCCGACGCGCGAGCGCAGCGTGCGGGCCATGGCGTTGCGCAGATGTGTCGCCATCTGCTTGGCGGTGCCCTCCGCGGTCTTGAGCGCGATGTTGCCGGCAAACCCCTCGGTCACCACCACGTCCGAAAGGCCAAGGCCGATATCATGACCTTCCACGAATCCAATGTAATCAATATCGGGAAGGTTCATTTCGCGCAGCGCGCGACCGGCGTCGCGCACCGGCTCCAGTCCCTTGACCTCTTCGACGCCGATATTGAGCAAGCCCACCGTTGGCCGGTCGAGATCGAACAGCACCCGCGCCATCGCGCCGCCCATGATGGCGAGATCGATCAGGTGCGAAGCGTCGGCGCCGATTGACGCGCCCACATCGAGCACCACTGACTCACCGCGCAGGGTAGGCCACAGCGCCGCCAGCGCCGGACGGCTGATGCCGGGCGCCATCTTGAGGTTGAACCGGGCCATCGCCATGAGCGCGCCGGTGTTGCCGGCCGAGACCGCGACGTCGGCCTCGCCTTTCTTGACGGCGTCCATGGCGCGCCACATCGAGGATTTCCAACGCCCCTGGCGCAAGGCGACGCTGGGCTTGTCGTCCATCTTCACGGTGACATCGGTGTGGAACGTGCGCGCGACCGCCGCGAGCTTCGGGCGCGTCGCCAGCAGCGGCGCGATCAATTGCTCGTCGCCGTAGAGCAGAAACTCGATGTCGGGGTGACGCTCGAGCGCGACTTGGGCACCCGGCACAAGCACCGACGGGCCGTGGTCTCCTCCCATCGTGTCGATCGCAATACGAATTTTCTGCGGCATGGATCGGCCTTGGCGGAGGTCTCGGTCCTGCGCGACCGATGGGCGAGCGGGGCGACAATACCGGTTCGGCAGGTGGAAACAATGGGGACGCGGGTCTGTTCTCCGGCCTGGCAGGCCTCCGCCGCCGAAGCCGAAAGCAGGGATTGTCCAATTAGTTCGGAGGTTTCTTTTGCAGGGCGGCGAGGGCCGCGAACGCGCCGCCGCCCGGCTCCGGGGTTTGCGGGGGCTCGAACACCGCGCCGGCTTTACGCGGATACGGGTCGATTCCCAGAATCAGAAATTCGGTGGCCAAGGCTCCGAGATCGACCGTTCCATCGACCAGCGTTTCAATCTCCTCGGCGTCGATCTCGACGCTAACGTCTTCACCGGCGAGCGCCACGGGTGCCGGCTTGAACACGAGGTCGAACGTTTCCGCCAACTCGCTATCGATCGGCTCGAGCGTGACGACACAGATCTGGCCGATCGTTGCCGACACCTGCCCGCGTACACGCAGCCCGTCATGACCGGATCGCGTCACGTCGTACACGGCGTCGAGCCGTGGCAGCTCGCGTAGGCCCGCGGTCACTGCGATCGCCTGGCGCGTGCGTTCATCCGCGCGCAGCTCGACGTGGTAGCCGGTTTCTGGCACGTCCTCGATCCGGAGCGGCATGCTCCAGGGATGCGGTACCCGACGTCGTTCAGCGGTGGGTCTGGTCGGATCGGCGCTCATGGTTATCAGGCGGCGAGGGCCGCAGGTATGGCCCCCGGGTCCGGGAATCGCAACAGGCCCGCGGCGAACGCCGACGTCTGCACCGCGTCGAGTTCACGCGCGACCTCCTCCATGTAGCGCGCGAGACGCCTCGCGCCTGCGGATACGACGGCAGCCCCATAGACATTGCGTGCCACCGCTTGCGCGCAGGCCTCGGCGTCGCGCGCGCTCAGGGCCTGATCGTAAGCCCGCGCACGACCAAAATAGGCCTCCCCGAAGGCGCGCATGCGCTTGGGCACCGTCAGATCGCCGACCCCCATCTCGCGTAAGTTGTGATCGAGATCGCGGCAGAACCGGTCGAACAAGACAGGCCCAAGCCGGCTGGTCGCGGTTTCGCGGGCAATCCGGCGCGCGGCGAGCGCCTGATGCAGGACGAGCATTTCGAACCGGCCCTCGACGGTGTCGGGAACCCCGTAATCCGTGTAGAAAATCGGTAGCCTGGCCTGTGCCACGATCGTGCCATAGAGCCCGTCAATCGTGGTTTCCGGGGGGGTACGCCGCCACCAGATCATTTACTATTCCTTCGTAGTTTGCGGCGACGGACGGACGTCATGGCAGGACCGAACGCGCGCGGAACGTGGCTCGGGTGCGGGTTAGGTCAAGGGGATCGATGACGCAAGAGAGAAGTCGGCTGGACGCTTCGCCGCGGCGGCACGTCGGGACACGATCGTCCGGCGCCGTATGGCGTTTTGCCGTCTTGGGCATCTTGGCGCTTGGGTTAGGCGCCTGCGGCGCCATCACCCAAAGCTACCAACGCGGCTACGTCCTGCCGGACGGCGCGCTCGAGCAAATACCGCTCGGCTCATCCCAGGACCAGGTGTTGGTCGTGCTCGGAACGCCGTCTACGGTCGCGACCGTCAGCGGTGAGGTGTTCTACTATATCTCGCAGCGGACCGAGCAGACGTCGTTCCTTCCGGCGCAGGAGACCAATCGGCGTATCGTGGCGGTCTATTTCGATCGCAATCGCAAGGTCGAGCGCCTCGCCGACTACGGCATGAAGGATGGCAAGATCTTTGACTACGTCAGTCAGAAGACGCCGTCGGGCGGCGAAGAGCTGAGCTACATTAGCTACTTGTTCCGCATCTTCAAATTCTGAGCTGAGGTTGCGGGATTGGCTGAGCAGTGCTTTTAGTCTGCTCAACCCTCCGCTCGCTGAGCACCCTCACCGATGCGCCAGCACCGCGAGCAGCAAGAGCGCCACGATGTTGGTGATCTTGATCATCGGATTGACCGCCGGTCCCGCCGTGTCCTTGTAGGGATCGCCGACCGTATCGCCAGTCACCGCGGCTTTGTGGGCATCCGAGCCCTTGCCGCCGTAGTGGCCGTCCTCGATGTACTTCTTCGCATTGTCCCAGGCGCCGCCGCCGGACGTCATTGAGATGGCGACGAACAGGCCGGTGACAATGACGCCGAGCAGCATGGCGCCGACCGCGGAGAATGCGGCCGACTTACCGTTGGCACCGCCGCCGGCGATGAAATAGATCACGAAGTAGACGACCACCGGCGAGAGTACCGGGAGCAGCGAGGGAATGATCATTTCCTTGATTGCCGCCCGGGTGAGCATGTCGACCGCGCGCCCGTAGTCCGGCTTGTCGCGGCCCTGCATGATGCCCGGCTTTTCGCGGAACTGACGGCGCACTTCTTCGACGATCGATGACGCCGCCCGGCCGACCGCCGTCATGCCCATGGCACCGAACAGGTAGGGCAGCAGCCCGCCAAACAGCAATCCGACAACGACGTAGGGGTTGGTGAGCGAGAAATCGAGCTGGACGCCGGTGAAGTACGAGTGCTGAGCCGCGTTCTGGATGAAGAATTTCAGGTCCTCGTTGTAGGCGGCAAACAGCACCAGAGCGCCCAGACCGGCGGAGCCGATGGCATAGCCTTTGGTCACCGCCTTGGTGGTGTTGCCGACCGCGTCGAGCGCGTCGGTCGATTTGCGAACCTCCTTCGGCAGTCCGGCCATCTCGGCGATGCCGCCGGCGTTGTCGGTCACCGGACCAAAAGCGTCGAGCGCGACGATCATGCCTGCCAGCGCCAGCATGGTGGTGACCGCGATCGCGATGCCGAACAGGCCGGCGAGATTGTAGGTAATCAGGATGCCGGCAATGATCACGATCGCCGGCAAGGCGGTCGCCTCAAGCGAGATCGCGAGCCCTTGGATCACGTTGGTGCCGTGACCGGTGACGGATGCCGACGCGATCGACTTCACCGGGCGGTAGTCGGTGCCGGTGTAATATTCGGTGATCCAGATGATCAGACCGGTGACCGCGAGGCCGACCACGCCGCAAATGAACAGCGAGAACCCGGTGTAAGGAACCTTGGGCAGCGAGCCAAATCCGATCAGCAATGCGATCACCAGCGCGATGCCGACCAAGGACAGCACCGCGGTGACGATCAGGCCGCGGTAAAGCGCGCCCATGATCGACTGGCTGGCGCCGAGCTTGACGAAAAACGTGCCGGCAATCGAGGTCAGGATGCAGATGCCGCCGACCGCAAGCGGGAGCGTCATCATGGCGCGCAGCGCGTCGGTGCCTTGGAAGAAGATTGCCGCCAGCAGCATGGTGGCGACCGTCGTGACCGCGTAGGTCTCGAACAGGTCGGCCGCCATGCCGGCGCAGTCGCCGACGTTGTCGCCGACGTTGTCGGCGATGGTGGCCGGGTTGCGCGGATCGTCCTCGGGAATGCCGGCCTCGACCTTGCCGACCAGATCGCCGCCCACGTCCGCGCCTTTGGTGAAGATGCCGCCGCCAAGACGGGCGAAGATTGAAATCAGGGACGCGCCAAAACCGAGCGCAACCATCGCATCGACCACGGTGCGGTCATTGGGCGCAAACCCCAGGGGGCCGGTCAGAAGCGCGAAATAGATGCTGACCCCGAGCAGCGCGAGGCCGGCCACCAGCAGGCCGGTGATGGCGCCGGATTTGAACGCGAGTTCGAGACCCCCGCCCAGCGAGGAGATCGCTGCCTGCGCGGTGCGCACGTTCGCGCGGACGGACACATTCATGCCGATGAAGCCGGCCGCGCCCGACAGGATCGCCCCGATGGCGAAGCCGATACCGACGAGCCAGCCCAGGAAAAAACCCACGATGAGGAAGATCACGATGCCGACGATGCCGATGGTCGTGTACTGGCGCTTGAGATAGGCCTGGGCGCCTTCGCGTACCGCCGCCGAAATCTCCTGCATCCTGGCGCTGCCGGCATCCGCACTCAGCACGGATCGGATCGCCCACACCGCGTAGGCAATCGACAGCAAGCCGCAAATGATGATCAACCCCAAAGCTGTCATGGACTCCTCTTTTCCGGATTGGGCCGGTCGACCGGCCAACGGGCGTTAGGAACGGGCCGCAAGGTCAATTGCAACATTGCACGCCCGTGCTTCGCCCTGCCCCAAATTGGCGCGGACCTTGCCAAAAAGGTCTTGCCAAAGCAACGGTTTCGTCCGCGTCTTATTGCAACCGCTGCGAGCCGCCGGGCGGCGGCCAAACATCAGCCCAGCGGTCCGGTTGCGTCCTCCAGCAACGCCCAGCATTTGCTGCCGAGCCGGGCCTTCCACTTGCCGTAGACCGCCGGGAGCCGCGCACGAAACGCCGCCTGATCGGTATCGTTGAAGACGAGCCCGCGCGCGATGAACGCTTCGCGCAGGTCGGCATTGAGCTGCGCCTGATCGGCGCGTTGCCGGCGCACGTATGTGGCTGCGTTGCGTTCGATCACCGCTTGAATGTCAGCCGGCAAAAGCTGCCAGGTCGCAAGATGCGCCATCAGATTAAAACCTGACCACATGTGATTGGTCATGCTGACATATTTGAGCAGCTCATAGAGCCGAAATCCCTCCAGAATCGCGAGCGGATTTTCCTGCGCGGCGACCTGCCCACCCTTGAGCGCGCCGTAGATCGCATTGGCCGGCGTGGTGACCGGTTCGGCACCGAACGCCGCGAATGTATCGAAGATCATCTGGCCGGGCGGCCTCATGCCGTCGAAGTCCGCCGGCGTCGTGATCGGTCGCGGGATCGTCGCCACCTGCCGCATCCCGTTATCGAAACCGCCGATCGGAAACAGATACATTCCCTTCGCGGCCATCTCCTCACCGATGTAACGGCCGAACGGCCCGTCGATCGCCCGGTGGGCGTCCGTCGCCGATTTGAAGGCAAACGGAACCTGCTGTGCCTCCGCGACCGGCACGACCGTGCCGATGATACCGCCCATCAACGTGAAGAACTGGATCTCGCCTGCGATCAGCATCTTCAACGCGACGGGATCGCCGCCGGCGAGTTTGTTGTTCTCGGCGAAGACGTCGGTTTCAACGCGCCCATTGGTCTCCGCGCGCACAGCCGTCCACATCGCAACCAGATTCCGGTGCAGCGTGCCGTCGGCAGCCTGGTTGTGATACTGCACGAATTTGTAGTCCGCGGCGCGCAAGGGCCGAATGATGACGGCAGCCGACCCCGCCGATACACCGGCAATCAGCGAGCGGCGGGATACCCGGCGTGGCATTTGGTCCTCCTGCCCAGATCGGCGGCGCGCATTATTCGACGATGCGCGGCGACGTCTGTCCGACGCGCGATATTTCGGCGAGCGCGCGCCGATGACGCCAGACGCCCCAGGCCAGCAGCGCGGCGGCCGCCAGGACGGTCGGGAACACGACCTCGTTGACCGCGCTCCAACCGGCGGCATGCAGCAGCTTGCCGGATGAGAACGAGCCGAGCGCCATCGAACCGAACACCAGGAAATCGTTGAAGGCCTGCACGCGGTTGCGCTCATTGGGGCGGTGGCATTGCGTCACCAGCGCGGTTGCGCCGATGAAGCCGAAATTCCAGCCGACGCCGAGCAGCACCAAACCGATCCAGAAATGCCAGATCGTGATGCCGGTCAGGCTGATGATTGCGCTCGCAATCAAGAGCGCGAAGCCGGCGGCGATGACGCGCTCGGTTCCGAAACGGGCGATTAATGCTCCAGTGAAGAAGCTTGGCACGAACATTCCGAGCACGTGCCACTGCAGGCCGAGCGTCGCATCGCGCACAGAGTGGTTGCACATCACCATGGCGAGCGGCGCCGATGTCATGACCAGGTTCATCATCGAGTAGCTCGCGACCCCGCATGCAACTGCGACGATGAAACGCGGCTGGCGGGCGATCTCGCGCAGCGGCCGCCCCTCGCCTCCCGACTGATGGCGCGGCGGCACCGGAATGTTGAGGAACATCAGGACGCCGCCGGCAACGACCGCGAGCAGCGCCTGCGCCAGATAGGTCGCGGCAAACAGCACGGCCGGGATTTGGTCCTTGGTGAGGATGACGACCTGCGGCCCGATAATCCCCGCGAAAATGCCGCCAATCAGGACCCAGGAAATCGCCTTTGGCTTGAAGGCTTCGCTCGCGGTGTCGGCGGCCGCGAACCGGTAGGCCACGTGGGCGGATGCGTAAAGCCCGCTGATGAACGCCCCGACATTGAACAGCAGGAACGACCCGCGCATGACCGCCGCGAAACAGATAAGTCCGGTGAGCACCCCGCACAGCGTGCCGAGTTGAAAAGCCGTGCGCCGGCCGTAGCGCCGGGCCAGCCAACCGACCGGAAGCGCACCGAGCCAGAGGCCGAGTACGTAGATGCTGATAGGCAAGGTCGCCAATCCGCGGTCGGGCGCGATCATTGCGCCGACGATTCCGCCGGTCGCCATCAACACCGTGTTGTTGCCACCTGCCAACGCCTGTCCGATCGCCAGGACCAGCGCGTTTCTGCGCGCCAGACGGTCACCGGCGCTCAGCGTTGTCGTCGGCGTGGTGCGGGCGTCCACGGCAGCTCCGCGGATTACAACTGCCACGCACCGGGATGGCGCAGCGCAACGGTGCGTACCTGCGCCACCGAATTGATCCCGACCTGCCGCATCGTATCGCGCACCTCCTCCTTGAACAGACCGATCACGTAATCCGCGCCCTCCCCGCCGATCGCTCCAAGGCCATACAGAAATGCCTTGCCGGCAAACGCCGCCTTGGCGCCGAGCGCCAGCGCGCGCACGACGTCCAACCCCGAGCGCACGCCCGAATCAAACAGCACGGTCGCGCGTTCGCCCACCTGCGCCACGATCCCGGGAAGCACATCGATCGAGGCAGGCAGTCCCTCGACCTGCCGGCCGCCGTGGTTCGACACCTGAATGCCGTCGACACCCAGCGCGACTGCCTTGGCGGCGTCTTGCGGATGCATGACGCCCTTGACCACCACCGGTCCACGCCAGAGATCGCGGTAGCGCGCAATCTCGTCCCAGGAGAATGCGCCGCCACCGAGCTGGTCGCTGCGCTGCGAGAACGCGGCGACCCGATCCGGGGTCGGGTTCTCGACGTAGGGTTTGTAGTTCGAAAACCGCGGCAGCCCGTGCTCCCGATAGGCGATGAGCCAGGCCGGGTGGGTGAGCACGTCCCAGACCGTGCGGGCATCCAGCCGGAACGGCAGCACCAGGCCGCGACGGACTTCGCGCGGGCGCTTGGTGCGCAACGGAACGTCCATGGTGATCACCAGCACGTGCGCGCCCGCCGCTTGCGCGCGCTTGACCAGATCGAAGCCGCAGCGGTGATCCTCCTGTGCGATCCGGTAGAGCTGGAACCACAGCATGTCGCCGGCAAGCTCCGCGAGCTCCTCGACCGTCGAACTCGCAACGGTTCCGGCCGTGTAGGGAATGCGGGCTCGCTGTGCGGCTTTCGCCAGGTACTTTTCGGCGCCGGGCCAGACGATCCCCGGCATGCCCATCGGCGCTATTCCGAACGGAGCCGCGTAGCGGCGACCAAACAGTTCGACCTCCATGTGGCAAGAGCCATCATCGACGCCGTAGCGCGGCAGCAGCTCGATCGCATCAAGCGCTGCGGCGTTGCGCGCGATCCCGCCGTCGGTGCCAGCGCCGCCATCGGTTGCGTCAAAGCCGAATTTGGGAATGCGGCGGCGGGCGTGCTGACGCAAATAATAAACCGTTGGGAATCGACGGCGGCGCTCAAGCGCGCGCGGATCGGCGCCCGGCGGCCGTGACATCGGTGCGGCCGGGGGCGCTGCCTGCGCAACGACGCGCGTCTTGTCGTCCATGTCGCCTCCTCCCACCAGTGTCCTGTAGCTGCTGCGACCGTGCGGCGAAGTTCAGGTCGATGCTCAGATCCAGAACCGCATTGGAATCATAAAGTCCGTCGCGTCCGAAGGTCGCCGCAGCGCGCGTTGCGAGCCGCGGCTGATGCAGAGTCGCTACGCGGCACGCTATCAGAAATGGCTGAACGACGGCCTTGCAAATTTGAGGGGCAGCCCGTCTCGTCCGACAAAGCGCGGCGCACCGTCACTGCCGGTGATTTCGCCGATCTCCGTGAGATCGACACCAACCGCCGCTGCGGCGGTGCGAAACGCCGCCAGTTTCGCGGCCGACACGCTCGCCAGGATCTCATAGTCGTCACCGCCGGTCAGAACCGGCTCGATCATGGAGGCATCATGCGCCACGGCCGCGTGCCCGGCCGCGGACAACGGTACGCGCGCCGCGTCGATTGTTGCCGACACCCCCGACGCGCGACAGAGCTTTGCGAGATCGCCGGCGAGTCCATCGGAGACGTCCATGGCAGCCGACGCGAAGCTGCGGACCGCGTCCGCGATGGCATTGCGCGGCTGCGGCAGCAGGTAGCGATCGAGCAGGTGATCGCGCATTGCATCGGTCAGGCCCCAGCGCGCCGAGGAGGCGCGCGCTTTGCGCAGCTTAAGCCCGAGCGCGGCGTCACCGATGGTTCCGCTCACAACCACCCGGTCGCCGACGCGCGCGCCGCTGCGCCGGACCATGCTGCCGCGTGGAACCGAGCCAAGGGTGGCGATGGAAACGGTGACCGGCCCGGGTGTGCGATCGGTGTCGCCGCCAAGCAGCGGGCACTCGTATTGTTCGACGTCGGCCGCAAGACCGCCCGCGAACGCGGCGAGCCACGCGTCGTCAATTCGCTCCGGCAGCGCAAGCGAGAGCAGAAATCCAAGCGGCTTGGCGCCCTTGGCGGCGAGGTCGGATAGGTTCACGCGCAGCGCTTTTTGGGCGACGGCGCCGGGGGGATCGTCGGGAAAGAAATGCACCTCACCGACGATCGCATCGGCCTTGAGCACGAGATCACAGCCCGCCGGCGGTGACAGGATGGCGGCGTCATCGACAAGCCCGAGGGCACCCGGGTGCTGCGCGAGCGGACCGAAATAGCGCGCAATCAAGCGGTCTTCGGCGGATTCGCTGGTCATCGTCGGCGAATTCCTCATCCCGCGGCGCGCTCGAACTCCTCGGTTCGGAGCTGGCGCGCGATCTGATCGAGCACCGCATTCACCATGCCGGTTTCGTCGCGATCGACGAACGCATCGGCGATGGCAACGTACTCCGCGACGATCACCCGCGCCGGAATGTCATGCTTGCAATCGAGCTCAAAAGCGCCGGCGCGCAACACCGCCCGCAGCAAGGCCTCGATGCGCTTGAGCGGCCAGCCGGACGCCAGCACCCGATCAATCATTGGATCAAGTCGTCGTTGATTGTCGACCACGCCAGCGACCAGATCGCGAAAGTACGCGCGTTCCGCCGGCAGATACTGCTCGCCCTCGACCTCGCGACCGATCCAGTGGCCTTCGAACTGCGCGAGGATCTCGTTGAGACCGGTGCCGGCGATATCCATTTGATAGAGCGCCTGGACCGCCGCGAGCCGAGCGGCGCCGCGTCGATTGGCTTTGCGCGGGTCGCCTTTGCTCTTGCCCTCGTCCCGGCGTTTCATTGTCGCCGCCGTTTGACGAGCCGGCGCTTGAGCCTGACCAGCGCCAGTGCCGCCTCGGCCGCGCCACCACCCTTGTTTTCCTCGTGCGGACGTGCCCGTGTCCACGCCTGGGCGTCGGTATCGACCGTCAAAATCCCATTGCCGACGGGCAGCCGCAACGCCACTGCAAGCTCGGTCAAGGCGCGCGCCGACTCTCCGGACACGATCTCGTAGTGGCTGGTTTCGCCGCGGATCACGCAGCCGAGCGCAACGACGCCGTCGTACGGCCGCCGTTGCGCCTTGGCGGCATCGACCGCAATCGCGATCGCGGGTGCAATCTCGAGCGACCCGGGCACGCTGATCACGTCCCAGGTCACGCCGGCGGCTTTGAGCGCTGTGGTGGCGCCCTCCAAGAGCGCATTGGCGATATCGTCGTAGAAACGGGCCTCGACCACGAGCATGCGCGCGCCATCGAGCGCGTCGGGCGCCGTCTCGTTCTTTGCTCCTCGCCTGGGCCTTGCCATACAGATCTCGCAAACCGGCTGTCAGTAGCAAGCGCGACGCGCAGGAACAAGCTCCGCAAACCATCCGTTCCGCATACTAGTGCCGCCGATTTGATGTTCCTCCACCATCTGCCACGATCTCGCTCACGGTGGCGCCGACGGAAGGTGCGCGTCGCCTAGGAGCGCGCTTCGAGCAGCCGCGCCGCGTACCGCGCCATCAGGTCGACTTCCAGATTGACTTCGGTCCCCGCCTGCCAGGTCCCGATGGTGGTGACCGCGAGGGTGTGCGGGATGATGAGCACCGAGAACGTGTCCGCCGTCACGTCGTTGACGGTCAGCGACACGCCATCGAGCGCAACCGATCCCTTCGGCGCGATAAAGCGCGCCAGGGCCGACGGTACGCGCAGAACGCATCTGGCCATGTCGGGCAGGTCCTCGCGCGACGTCACCTGTGCGATTCCGTCGGCGTGTGCCGCAACGATATGGCCGCCGAGCTCATCGCCGACCCGCAGCGCGCGCTCGAGGTTGATACGGGTCCCTCTGCTCCACCGGCCGACCGTGGTGACCTTCAGAGTTTCGGCCGCAGCATCGACCGCGAACCAGGTTCGGCCGTTCTCGACCCCGCTGCCGACCACCGTCATGCATACCCCGTTGCATGCGATCGAAGCACCGTCGACGATCGACGCCTGGGCAAATGCGCATGCGAGCTTGAGACGATGATGAAGTCCCTGCACGCGCGCTTCGACCGCGATCACTTCGCCAACGTCGGTGACAATCCCGGTAAACATTCAGCTCCGCTCGAACTGGTCGATCCGATCCATCCCGGCCCGTTGCGTGTCGATCAGCCGCAACCGCGGCGACTCCGTTAACGCGGTTAGCGGCAGGCCTTCAAGGGCATCAACGCCGTCGGCGCCGATTTCCGCGGGTGAACGGATGAGCACCGCCGCGTCCACGAGATCGGGCGCGAGCAAGCCTGCCGCAACCGTCGGGCCGCCTTCGACCATGAGGCGGGTGATGCCGCGCTCTGCCAATGCCCCAAGCGCGCTCGCAAGATCGAGGCGGCCGACGCGCTCGCCGACCCGGAGCACGTCGATGCCGAGCGAGCGCAGCGCCTGTTCGCGTGCCATCGGCGCGGTCTCCGCCGCGATGATCCAAAGCGGGACCTCGCGGGCGCTGCGGGCGAGCCTGCTTGCCGGCGGCAGTCGCAACGAGCGGTCAAGCACGACACGCACTGGCGAGCGCGACGCCATCCCGGGGAGACGGCATGTCAGCAGCGGATCATCGGCAAGCACGGTACCGATCCCCACCAGGATCGCGTCGTTCATGGCGCGCATGAGATGGACATGCGCGCGCACGGCTTCGCCGCTGATCACCGCCGGCCGCCGGCCGGACAGTCCAGCCTTGCCGTCAGCGGACACCGCAAGCTTCAGGGTGACGTGCGGACGATGATCGCGCACGCGGCGGATATGACCAGCATGCGCTCGGCGGGCCTCCGGCGCCCCAACTCCAATCTCAACCTCAATTCCGGCCGCGCGCAACCTGGCGTGCCCGCGTCCCGCGACTTCCGGATTGGGGTCCTCAAGCGCAGACACGACGCGGGCAACGCCCGCGATCACGATGGCTTCAGCGCAAGGCGGCGTCTTGCCGCGATGCGAGCAAGGCTCGAGCGAAACATAGAGGGTGGCACCGGCCGCCGCCCCACCGGCGCGCGCCAGCGCCTGGGTCTCGGCATGCGGCCGGCCTCCGGGTTCCGTGACGCCGCGGCCGACAATAATCGGCGCATCTCCGTCGTTTCGGACAATCACCGCGCCCACTGACGGGTTGGGCCACGTGCGCCCGAGCCCACGCCGGCCAAGCGCAAGCGCCTGTGCCATGAACTGTAGGTCGCTATCCATCGTCGCCGCCACGCGCATGGTTCCAAAGGCGCCCGCGAATTCCATGCAAACAAAAACAAGATACCGGCCGATGCAAGCGGTTCGGGATGCGCCAAATGCACAAATAGCGCTGTTTTTCAGCCATGCGATCTGCCAGCTTGCGCGTCCGCAGTCGCAGGTGGCGCATGAGTGAGGTAGCGGCCGACATCGTGGTGGTGGGCGCGGGCCTTGCCGGCCTTGCGGCCGCGCTCGCCGCGCGCGAAGCCGGCGCCTCGGTGGTCGTGCTCGAGTGCGCGCCCGAGGCGGAACGCGGCGGCAACACCCGATTTTCCAACGGCGCCATGCGCGCCGTCTATGATGGCGTCGCCGATATCGAGCATCTGGTGGGGGAGATCGGCGAGCAGGAGCGAGCGCGCACCGACTTCGGCTCCTATTCACGCGAGCAGTATTTCGACGACATGGCTCGGGTGACGCAATACCGAGCCGATCTTGCGCTGACCGAACTGCTTGTCGACCGCAGCCGCGACACGATGGCGTGGCTGCGCGGGCACGGCGTGAAATTCATGCCGCTCTATGCCTGGCAGTTTCGCTCGCCCGACGGGTTCATACACTTCGCCGGCGGTTCCGCGGTCGAGACCTACGACGGCGGCGAAGGCCTGTCCGCGGCTCTGTTTGCGGCGGTCGAGCGTGCGGGAATTCCGGTCCGCTATCGCACGCGGGCGACCGGGCTGATTGAGCGATCCGGCCGCATCATAGGAGTTACGGCGCGTTGCGGCCGCGACCGCGCCGATATTCTCGGGCGCGCGGTTGTCCTGGCCGCGGGGGGCTTTGAGGCCAATGCCGAGTGGCGCACACGCTACCTCGGCCCCGGGTTTGAACTCGCCAAGGTGCGCGGGAGCCGCTTCAACACCGGCGAGGGGCTGCGCATGGCCATCGCGGCGGGCGCCATGACTTACGGCAACTGGTCCGGTTGCCATTCCGCCAGCTGGGACCTCAACGCGCCCGACGTGAACGAGCTCGCCTACGGTACCGTGTTCAAGCGTGATGACTATTTCTACGGGATCATGGTCAACACGCGCGGCGAGCGGTTCGTCGACGAAGGCGCCGACGTGCGCGCCGTGACCTACGCCAAGCTCGGCCGCGTAGTTCTTGCCCAGCCGGGCCAAGTCGCATGGCAGGTGTTCGACGCCAAGATGACGCATCTGCTGCACGAGGAATATCGCCATCGCCGGTCCGCGCGATTGCGCGCCGAAACACTCGAGGCTCTCGCCGACAAGATGGAGGGCATCGACAAGGCAATCTTCCTGCGCACAGTTGCGGATTTCAACGGCGCGGTACGGCGTGACATTCCGTTCGATCCGAGCGGCAAGAAGGATGGCCGCTGCACCACCGGTCTCGCCATTCCCAAATCGAATTGGGCGGAAACGATCGACACGCCGCCGTTCGAAGCCTACGGCGTCACCTGCGGGGTCACCTTCACGTTCGGCGGCATCCGCATCGCCGAGAATTGCGGCGTCATCGATGTCGACGGCGAGCGGATTGCGGGCCTGTTCGCCGCCGGCACCATGGTCGGTGGCTTGTTCTATTTCAACTATCCGGGCGGCGCCGGATTGATGGGCGCCGCCGTATTCGGCCGCATCGCCGGCGCCAGCGCCGCCACGTTCGTCACGACGTCATGACGGCGGCGCGACGGCCACAGAAGGATGCGAGCAACAAGATGCGCCAAACCTGGAAAACCGCCCAGCCGATTTACCTGCTACTGCCGATCCTCGCCATCGCGCTTTTGCCCGCTGCCGCACCGGCGCAAACCAAGATCAAGGTCGGAACCGTCCGCTCGACGGTGATCGGCGGCGTGGTGAGCGCGCAGGCACGCGGCTATTTCAAGGACGCCGGCCTCGACGTCGACATCGCGCTGATCGATGCGTCGGCCGGCTTTGTACCGGCGCTCGCGACCAGCGAACTCAACGTGGTCGAGGGCGGGATCAGCGCCAATCTGTTCAACGGGGTCGCGCAGGGATTGCCGATCAAAATCGCGTTCGACTCGACCTCGACCCCGATCAACCACAGCCTCATGTTGCGTTACGACCTGCGCAACGAGATCAAGTCGATCCGCGACCTCAAGGGGCGCACGGTTGCGGTCAACGCGCCGAACTCGATCGCGCTCTACGAGGTTACCCGCATCCTCGAGAGTGCCGGGCTTACGATCAACGACATCCAGACCAAGGTGATCCCGTTTGCCCAGATGGCGGTGGCGTTCCAGACCAGGGCGATCGATGCGGGCCTCGAGATCACGCCATTCACGGCGCTGCTGCCGAAACAGGAGCTCGCAGTGGCGTGGATCGATTCCGACGCGATCGTCAAACCGAGCCCGGTGATGATTTCAGCATCGATGTTCAACACCGATTGGGCCCGGACCAACCCGGATACCGCCAAGGCCTTCTTCATCGCCCTGCTGCGCGGCGTGCGCGATTACTGCGACGCTTATCACGGTGGCAGCTGGCGGCCCGACATGCTGCGGCTGTTGGTTGCAAACGGGGTGGCGACGAGCCCTGAATTGCTTGACGCAATTCCGTGGCCCTCGCGCAACCCCGATGGATATATCCCGCGCCCCTCGCTGACCGACGTTCAGCATTGGTATGTCGCGCAGAGGCTGGTGCGCACCGAGCTCCCGCTCGACCGGCTGGTCGATGAAAGCTTTGCCGAGAATGCCGACCGCGCGCTCGGGCCCTTCAAGCTGGCGCCGGTCTCGAGCGCCAAGGCCGGATGCGGGAGATGAACCCGCGGCTTCTCACCAGGCTCCGGGATCGATCGTGAACAGCTCCTGCGGGCGACCGACCCCGCGCAGAGCGTAGCGTCCGACCGAGACGAAGCGTTTTTTGTCGTCCAATGCGGACACGAACGCCGACGACAACAGCATCGGCTGCTCCGCCGACCGGCACATGGCCGCAATCCTGCTCACCTCGTTGACGGCCGGGCCAATCACGGTGAAGTCGAGGCGTGCCTTACTGCCGACGTTGCCGTAGAACACCTCGCCGACGTGCAGCCCCAGATAGGCGTCGGTCGTGGGCACGCCTTCGGCGAAGCGACGCTCGTTGAGCACCGCGACACGCTGCTGCGCGAGCTTTGCCGCCGCAAGCGCCGCGAGGCAGGCCTGCCGGCGACCCCCCGCGGTGAAAATCGCGAGCACGCCGTCGCCGATCAGCTTGAGCACGTCCCCGCCGCGCTCGTGAATCGCCGAGACAATCGCGTCGAAATAGTCGTCGAGCATCGGGATCACGTGCTCGGGCGCGGTATCGGTGATGCGCGTGAACCCGCGCAAGTCGCTAAACCACAGCACCGCGTCGATGCGATCGGCGACGCCGCGGGTAATCCCGCCCTTGAGTACACGCCGGCCGGCGTCACGTCCGAGGTAGGTCTCGACCAGGTTTTCGGCGATGCGGCCGAGCGCCGCCGATTTCACTGCGAGCGACAGAAACGGCATCAGGTGCTGGAGCCCAAGAAGGTCGGCGTCGCAAAATCCGCCGGGCGCATCCGTCACCCAGGATGAATAGACGCAATCCATATGACCAATAACGCCGTTCTCGGCGAACCGGTTGATCATCGCCGTGTAGTCGGTCATGCCGGCCGCGCGCAGTTCGGGAAAAACCGAAAATTCGCCCTCGCTTTCGGCGGTGAGCCGGCGGCGCAAAAATGACTCGCCGGTTTGCAGGAGCCGATAAAACGGGCTTCGCCGCCAGCGATCGTCCGGAACGTTGCCGTCGGTACGACCATAATCGCGCGGCGCGATTTCGTCCTTGTCGCGCTCCCAGCCGAACACGCGTCCCTCGTGAATCGGATGCAGCGTGTCGATCAGCACCGAGGAGCGCGCGAGCGGCACCCCCGCCGCGACGACGCGCTCACTAAATCCGACCAGTAATGACGTTTCGCTCTCGCCTGCTAATCCCGCGTCGGTGACCCACGCGGCGAGCTTGGGCAGTTGCAGCTCATCCATGCCCGCGCTCTATAGCACAGGCCCATGACAACATCCCGTCGTCACTTGCGGGCCGGCAGCGGGGCCAGCGGCTTCTCGTCCTCCTCGCCCGCAAGCTCGCCGAGCACCGCTTCAAAATCCTTGGCCTCACGGAAATTGCGGTAGACGGAGGCGAACCGCACGTAGGCGACATCGTCGAGTTCGCGCAGGTGCGCCATCACGGTTTCACCGATCGTCTCGGACGTGACTTCGTTTTCACCCAGGGTTTCGAGGTCGCGCACGATCTTCGACACCGTCTGCTCCACCAAGTCGGGATCGACGTTGCGTTTGCGCACCGCAATCTCGACCGAGCGCGCGAGCTTGTCGCGATCGAACGGCACGCGCCGGCCGTTGCGTTTGATCACCACCAGTTCACGCAGTTGCACCCGCTCGAAGGTGGTGAAACGCGAGCCGCAGGCCAGGCAAAGTCGGCGGCGGCGGATCGCGGACGAGTCCTCGGTCGGCCGCGAATCCTTGACCTGCGTATCCAGGCTGCCGCAGTTCGGACAGCGCATCCCCTTCCCCACGTGTTGTCGTCACGGCCGGCCCGGCCGTGGGCACTTCAAGCGGAATAGATCGGAAACCGTGCGATCAGCCGCGTGACCTTCTCGCGCACCGCGGTCTCGGTCGCGGGATCCGCATCCGTCTTCTTGTGCGCAAGCGCGTCGAGCACGTCGGCGATCAGATCGCCGACCTGGCGGAATTCGGCGACACCAAAGCCGCGCGAGGTGGCGGCCGGCGTGCCGAGCCGGACGCCCGAGGTCACCGCCGGCTTCTGCGGGTCGTATGGAACCCCGTTCTTGTTGCAAGTGATCTTGGCGCGCCCGAGCGCCACTTCGGCCGCCTTGCCGGTGAGGCCTTTGCTACGCAGGTCGACCAGCATCAGGTGCGTGTCGGTGCCGCCGGAGACGAGATCGAAGCCACGCGATTTGAGCGTCTCGCCGAGCACCTTTGCGTTCTCGACGACGGCCTTGGCGTAGGCGCGGAACGAAGGCCGTAGCGCTTCCTGAAACGAGACCGCCTTGGCGGCAATCACATGCATGAGCGGGCCGCCCTGCTGACCCGGGAACACCGCCTGATCGATTTTCTTGGCCAGTTCCTCGTCATTGGTCAGCACCACGCCGCCGCGCGGACCGCGCAAGGTCTTGTGGGTCGTGGTCGTCACCACATGGGCATGCGGCACCGGGCTCGGATGCGCGCCGCCTGCGACCAGTCCGGCAAAGTGCGCCATGTCCACCATCAAGTGCGCGCCGACTTCGTCAGCAATCTCGCGGAACCTGCGGAAGTCCAGAAAGCGCGGATAGGCCGACCCGCCGGCGACAATGACCTTCGGGCGATGCGTGCGCGCAAGCTGCGCCACTTCGTCCATGTCGATGCGGTGGTCGTCGCGCCGCACGTTGTAGGCGACCGCGTTGAACCACTTTCCCGACAGGTTGAGCTTCATGCCATGGGTGAGGTGGCCGCCGGCCGCAAGGTTGAGCCCGAGGAAGGTGTCGCCCGGATTCATCAAGGCCATGAATGCGGCGGCGTTCGCGGACGCGCCCGAATGCGGCTGGACGTTGGCGAAGGCCGCGCCGAACAATCTGGTGACCCGCTCGATCGCCAGGCGTTCCACCACGTCGACATACTGGCAGCCGCCATAATAGCGCCGGCCCGGATACCCTTCCGCGTATTTGTTGGTGAGGACCGAACCCTGCGCTTCCAACACCGCTTTGCTCACGATGTTTTCCGACGCGATCAACTCAATTTCGTCGCGCTGGCGGCCGAGTTCCTGCTGGACGGCTTGAAAGATCTCCGGATCGGTCTGCTCGAGCGTATCGGCGAACAATTCCTCGGCCGGCCCGGCGGCATGACTGGTCAGTGGCATTACGATCTCCTCGCCGGCAACGCCCCGTGGTCCGCGCTGCGGACCCTTTTGCCGGCGCACTGGCGGCCTACCACATTGGCCGCCGAGCGCCAAGCGTTGGGCCAAGGGCTGTCGACAACCCGCAATATCTTGTTGCCCAGCCGGTCCCTGGGGGCTCTCGTGGCGGGGCCAGCGCGGGCGCCGCAAGCCTCAGCGGCCCCGCAGAAAGCGGATGATCCCCGAGAAATCTTCGCTCCCGAGCCCGTGTGCCGCGTAGAGGCCGTAAAGCGCTGCGGCCTCAGCGCCCAGCGGGGTTGAGGCGCCGCTTGTCTGCGCCGCCTCCTGGGCGAGCTTGAGATCCTTGAGCATCATCGCCGCGGTGAATCCCGCCTGGTAGTCGCGGTTAGCAGGTGACGTCGGCACCGGCCCAGGCACCGGACAATAGGTCGTCAGCGACCAGCACTGGGCCGACGATTTCGACGCGATGTCGAACAATTTCTGCGCGTCGAGCCCAAGTTTCTCCGCCAGCAGAAATCCTTCCGATACGGCGATCATCGAGGCCCCGAGGATCATGTTGTTGCAGATCTTGGCGGCCTGGCCGTTGCCCGAACCGCCGGCATGCACGATCGTCTTGCCCATGGCCGCCAGAATCGGCTGCGCGCGCGCGAACGCCGCATCGGAGCCGCCGACCATGAACGTCAGCGTTCCGGCTTGCGCCCCGCCGACGCCGCCCGACACCGGCGCATCGAGCATGTCGAGACCGCGCTCGCCGGCGGCGCCCGCCATCGCGCGGGCGGTGGCAACATCGATCGTCGAGCAATCGATCAGCAGCGCGCGTTCGCCCGCACTGGCGATGGCGCCGCTTTCGCCCGAGTAGACGGTGCGCACGTGCGCTCCCGCCGGCAGCATGGTGATGATCACCTCGGCGCCGCGGCAGGCCGCCGGCACCGAGTCGGCCGCGTTGCCTTTGGCCGCTGCGAGCTTGGCCAGCGCGGGCTTCACGACGTCGAACCCGATGACCTCGTGGCCGGCCTTGAGCAGATTCTGCGCCATCGGCAGGCCCATGTTGCCGAGCCCGATGAAACCGATCTTTGCCATGTGCCCCTCCCGGGGTCGGTTGCGCAGCTATTGCGGTTGTTCGCGCGCGGCCAGAACAGCAAGCGTCAGATAGGCGATGATCAACGCCGGCTCGAAGATCAGCACCAGGATCAGATCATCATAGATCTGCGGGAAAAATACCTCGACCACGATCGAGGAGACCGACGAGGTCAGCCACACGACCGCGCCCCAGGGCGCCGAGAGCCACAGCCCGACCGCGGCGACGAGGTCGATCACGGCGAAGAATACCGTCGCGGTCTGCCAGGCGACCGCCTGCGCTTCAAAGCCGCCTTCGGGCGCCAATCCAAATCCGCAGATCGCTGCCCAGTAGCGCAATCCCTTGAGCAGCGAGACCACGGCCATCACCCGCAAGAACAGCAACAGCCGTTTCGTCCAGATCGCAGATGGCTGCTCGTGGCCGGCCTGGACCGGCGCAAGCTCGGGCTGTTGAGCGGCGGGCTTGATCACAGCAGCCGCAGCTCGTGCTCAAGCGGAGCGAAATAGCGCTCGACGTCCTGCGCGCCAACCTGGTGCAGGGCAGACGGCCGCCAGCGCGGCTCATTGTCCTTGTCGATGATCAACGCTCGCACGCCCTCGTAGAAATCATGACCGTAAACGACGCGCGACACGATCCGAAACTCCGCGCGCATGCAGTCCTCAAACGTCCACGACCCGCCCCGGCGGACCTGCGCCAAGGCCAGTTTCAGACTGGTCGGTGATCGAGACCGAATGGTGGCGGCGGTCCCGGCCGCCCAGTCGGCCTCAGGTCCGCCGATTTGCGCGGCGTTATCGAGGTCCGCAAGGATCGCCTCAACCGCGTCGTGCGCAAACGCGCGATCGATTGGCGCTCGCCGCGCCAGGAGCGTGCCGGGCTCCGCCGGTTGCGCGAATTCCCCAATTACATCGTCCACCGCAGCGGTTCCAGATAAGCCGTCCAGCAACTCCGCAAACCGCATCGATGGCACGCTATGGGTCGCCACACCCGCGGCAACGCCGTCCGCAGGTCCCAGCCGTTCTCCCGTCACCGCGCAATAGGCGCCGAGCTCACCCGGCATGCGCGGCAGAAACCAGGTCGCACCGACGTCGGGGAAAAAACCGATCGCGACCTCAGGCATCGCAAACAGGAATTTGTCGCCTGCGATCCGGTGCGAGCCATGCACCGAGACGCCGACACCCCCGCCCATCACGATGCCGTCCAGCAGGGCGACATAGGGTTTCGGGTAGCGTTTGATCGTCCAATTGAGCGCATACTCTTCACGCCAATAGACGAGCGCCTCGCTTTGACGGCCGGTTCGCCCGAGATCGTAAACCTGGCGCAGATCTCCCCCGGCCGAGAATGCGCGCCCGCCCGCGCCAACGATCACCACGCGGGTCACTGACGGATCATCGCGCCACGCATCGAGCTGCTTGCGCAAGGCGCGTACCATGGTGAGCGTCACGGCGTTGAGCGCTTGCGGGCGGTTGAGCGTCACGATGCCGGCGCAGCCGCGGCGATCGAACAGGATTTCCGGCTCGGAGGTCATCGCGTCTGGGTAGCGGGCGGCTTGCGTGCTTGCAACCGCCGGCATCAATTCAAGGCCCAGAGAAAAACCAGCGCGGCGGCGAGCCCGAGCGCGGCTCGCACCGCGTGCAGATCGCCCCACCTCTTGATCAGGGTTCTGGTGTCCGCGCTCGCGTCCTCCGCAGGCGTGGTCTCCAAGCGCTTGTTGACCGGCAGGATGACGATCAGCGTATAGGGCCAATTGGCAAAAATCAGTGCGGCGCCGACGAGCCAGCGCCAATCGCGGGTTAGCCACATCGCCAGCAATCCGAACAGTGTGGAGGCGAGCGCGAGGCTCGCCTGCATGGCAAAGCCGCGGCTGTAGCTCGGCTTCCATTGGCGCAACATCGCGGCATTGTCGAGTTCAAGGCGGGCCGGCTGTTCGGCAGCACTGACGTAGACCGCCGCGCCCGCGAACAGGGCGGCGGTGATCAACGCGAGCTCGCCGGCCAACATGCGCTCAATTTCCCAGCAGATCGCGGCTGACGATCAAGCGCATCACTTCATTGGTCCCTTCCAGGATCTGATGCACGCGCACATCGCGCAGGACGCGCTCAATCGGATGGTCGCGCAGATAACCGTAGCCGCCATGGAGTTGCAGGCAGCCGTTCACAACCTCAAAGCCGACGTCGGTGGCGAACCGCTTTGCCATGGCAGCGAGACGCGTACCACCCGGCTCGTGGCTCGTCACGGCCGCCGCGGCGCGGCGCACCATCAGGCGCGCCGCCTCCACTTCAGTCGCATAGTCTGCCAGCCGGAAACGCAGCGCCTGGAAGTCGGCGAGGCGCTGTCCGAACTGCTTGCGCTCACGCATATAGTCGACGGTCCGCTCGAGACAGAACTGCGCGCCGCCGATCGAGCAGGCCGCGATGTTGAGCCGGCCGCCGTTGAGCCCGCTCATGGCGATCCGGAAACCCTCGCCCTCGGCGCCGATCCGGTTTGCGACCGGGACCCGGCACTGATCGAACGTCACGATTGCGGTCGGCTGCGAGTGCCAGCCGAGCTTCTTTTCCTTCGCGCCGAACGACAACCCGGGCGTTCCGTTCTCGACCACGATGCATGAAATGCCGCGTGGGCCGGAATCGCCGGTCCGCACCATGCAAACGTAGACATCCGACGTGCCCCCGCCCGAAATGAACGCCTTGGCGCCATCGAGCACGTAGTGGTCCCCATCCCGCACGGCGCTGGTTCGCAGGCTCGCCGCGTCGGAGCCGGCATCGGGCTCGGTCAGGCAATAGCTCGCAAAGTGCTCCATCGTGCAAAGCTTCGGCAGGAAGCGTTGGCGTTGCGGAGCGCCGGCGAACGCGTCGATCATCCAGGCCGCCATGTTGTGGATCGAGATGTAGGCCGCCGTCGAGGTGCAGCCCTGCGCCAACTCCTCGAAGATGATCGTCGCGTCGAGCCTGGAGAGGGCGGAACCGCCAACGTCGTCGCGGACATAGATGCCGCCGAAACCCAGTGCCGCCGCCTTGCGCAGCGTCTCGACCGGGAATATTTCATCTTCGTCCCACGCCCGCGCGTGCGGCATCATTTCGCTGCGCGCGAAATCCCGCGCTGTTTGCTGGAATGCGCGCTGTTCCTCGCTGAGCTCGAAATCCATGCAAGCCCCGGCCTCTGCCCTTGGCGCACGCGATTATTCACCGCGGCGCACGGCCCCAGTAGCACCAACAGTTTAGAACGGCTACAACGAGCAGCGTACAGGAGAAGGTTTTATGGCCATCAAGTTCGGGCGCCCGCTGGAGAGCAGAACGCGGTTCGTGCCGGTCGATGCCGAAGCGCCGGCGAGCAACCGGCTCGACCTCCCGGTTCGCCTGCGCCGCAACCGGCGCGCGGATTGGGCTCGGCGCATGGTGCGCGAAAACATCCTGACGACCGATGATCTGATTTGGCCAATCTTCGTCATCGACGGCGCCAAGACGCGAGTACCGGTGCCCTCGATGCCGGGCGTGGAACGCCTCACGGTCGATCAGGCGGTACGCGAGGCCGAGCGTGCGGCAAAGCTGTCGATCCCGTGTATCGCCCTGTTTCCGTTCACGGAGCCGACCCTGCGCGATCCTGACGGTCGCGAGGCCGTCAACCCAGACAATCTCGTGTGCCGAGCCATGCGCGCCATCAAGAAGGAGGTGCCCGAGATCGGCCTCTTGTGCGATGTCGCGCTCGATCCCTACACGAGCCACGGCCACGACGGGCTGCTGCGCGACGGCGAGATCATCAATGATGAGACCGTGGCGGTGCTGGTCAAGCAGGCGCTAGTCGAAGTCGAGGCTGGCTGCGATATCATCGCCCCCTCCGACATGATGGACGGGCGCGTCGGCGCGATCCGGCAGGCACTCGACGCCGTCGGGCGAAGCGACGTGCAGATCATGGCCTATGCGGCTAAGTACGCCTCGGCTTTCTACGGTCCGTTCCGCGACGCGGTCGGCTCGTCGGTAACGCTGACGGGCGACAAGCGCACCTATCAGATGGATCCCGGCAATACCGATGAGGCCTTGCGCGAGGTTGAGCTCGATATTGCGGAAGGCGCCGACATGGTGATGGTGAAGCCCGGCATGCCCTACCTCGACGTGTTGTGGCGTGTGAAGGAGGCGTTCGGCATGCCGACCTTCGCCTATCAGGTCTCGGGCGAGTATGCGATGCTGATGGGCGCAGCCCGCAACGGCTGGCTTGATGAAGAGAAGGTGATGCTGGAGAGCCTGATCGCCTTCAAGCGCGCCGGCGCCGACGGCGTACTGACGTATTTCGCGCCCCGCGTTGCCGAAAAACTCAAGCAGGGCGACTGACCTGCGATCGACCGGCGCTGCCTCACTTTAATGCGGCAATCCGCGCGCGCAGCGCGGCAATCGTCGCACCGCTTTCAGGAAGATGCGCCTCTTCGGCGTCGAGGATGCGCAGGAATCCCCGCTTCTTGACCTCGACGATGTTGATGCTGCCGTTCGCAACGCCGCCGCAATCGCAGACAATGTCGATGAGGCGCTCGAGCGCGTGCAGGCGGCCGAGCAGATAGTCGTTTTCCCGGTACCTGCGCGACAGGAATGCGCCAAAACGCCCGAACGCGCTCCCCTTCAGGCTGGCCAGATCGGCGAAATCCTTGAGCACCACGACGTCCTGCGGACTGATGCGGTCGATCAGGATCTGGTTGAGCTCGCCGCTCTCGCGCCCTGCCATCATCGGGAACGTCAGGACGTCCCAGAATGAAAACCCGAGGTAGTTGACCATCACGTAGCGGCGCGCCAGGTGATGCCACTCCATGGGATCAAGGCCGGCAATCAGTCCGTCGAGATCGCTGGTGGCACCGTCGAGATCGAGCGCGGCTGCGATCTCGTGCATCAGGCGATCGATGTCCTCGCCATGGCGATCGACGAAGCCATCGGCGTAGGCCTCCAGTTCCGTGAGCTCGTCCGCCGACGGGGGCGTGCGAAACAACCTGCGGGCAAGCTCCTGCGTTGCTGGTCCGAGGTTCGGCTCGCTCTGCCGGCGGCGGATATCGTCGAGCCGCGCGTAGAAGGCGCCCTTGAGGCGGTCAACCACGCCGGGGTCAAGCCCGCGATAGTCATCGCCGTCGAGCAGTTGATAGAGCCGGTTCTGTCCTTCGATCACGAAGTTCAATCGGCGTTCGCGGTATTTCACGTCGAACGCCTGCAGAAATTCCGCAAACCGCGGCACCGGCTGCGATTTCGCCGATTCCGGCAGCGGATTCTCCCACGCGCTCGGATCGTAATCGAAGCCGCGCCGGGCGGCCCAGGCTTCGATCACCGCGGCAATGGCATGCGCGAGCGGCGACTTGTCGGGAACGTCGCAGACCGTCACCAGCAATCGCGCGATAAAGGCGCGGGCGGACGCGAGCTTCAATCGCACGTAGCCCTCGGAGGCAAAGCCGGCGGCGCGCACCACGTGCATGTTGACCTGCTCGCGCCACTCCCGCAGCTCCTCCTTGACGACGGGGCGGTCGAGTGGTGCGGGAATCGTTGCCGTCACCAGGGCGCTCACCCGCGGGCGCGTGCGCGCGACGATCACGGCGGCTTGTCGGACCTGCTCGTTGAATGCCGTCACCACGCTCAGTTCTTCGGCAAACGGCTGCGCGCGCGGAATATCCGATGCCGCGCCCCAGAGCGTCGAAAAGAATTTCGGTATGTCATCGTTGGTTGTCTCCACCAGCGGCCGCGGCGCGGGGTCGATGTAGATAAGCCGTCGGTCGACCTGTCGAAACGCCGAGCGCCCGTGGATCGCATCGATGGCCTCGCGAAACGGCCGGTCGTTGAGCACGGAGCCGTCGATGAAGGACGCGGTCGTGGGATCGACGCCGGCCCTGCGGTGATGGCGAAAGTTGTTGGCGATGAACGCCGCCCGCTTGGGCCAGGTGGCACCGCGCGCCGCCACCAGCGCATCCATGTCGATGATGCGAGCGGGCGGAAACGCGCCCGGGAACGACGACGTGGCGCGGGCCGCGAAGGCAAGTCCCGGCACGTTGCCGAGATCGAGATCGCTGTCGACCTCGCCGGTCAGGCGGCGCCGGTAGGCGAAGTGCAGCAGCTGGAAGTGTTCGACCTCGTAGATGACCGGCGGGTCGTGAATGGCGACCTGCTCGTAGTACCCGTGATAGTCGGTCAAGGTCACGAACAGATCGAGGGCATGGCCGGAGGGCAGCAATGATGCCTGCGGGCTCTTGGGCACCCCCATCGCCACGGCGGCGTCGTACATCAGCGCGTCCATCACATGGCCGTCGAGCGGCGGCTGGAACCAGCGCGAGCGCACGAACAGGGAGAGCTTTTTGACCACCTCCTTGTCGCCCGCCACCATGCCGTATTTGGAGGCGAGCCAGATGACCGGCTGCAGGAACACCTTGCTCAACGCGCCAGCCTTGGCCTCTGGCGCAAGCAGCACCGTTACATCGGCGTTTTTGAGCCACATGTCGCGCAGCGCATTGACCGGCAGGTCGTGGCACAGGGCCCGCGCCAACATGGCGCCGTTGATACCGCCCGCGGAGGCGCCCGCCACGATATCGACCACAACGCGAAGCTCGAGCGTGCGGCCAAGCTCGCGCAGCAAATCAAAATACACGTCCTCGGTGTCGTATTCGGGATCGTTCGGGTCCACCCGGTCGAAGAAATGCGCGCGCGCGCGCGCGTCGCGATCCTCGATGTCATGCAAGGCGGCCGATGCCCGCACCAGTTTGAGAACTTCCTTGGTGATCCCGTGCATATAGACGGCGAGCGAAATTCCGCCGAAGCACACGAGTGCAATGCGAAGCTCTTTTTCGCGCATGGCTGAGACGGCCTGCGTTTCCCATAGTGCCCCGAACCCGAAGTTCGCATGCCTATGCCGGCAAGTCCTATTGCGAACTTCGGGTTAAAAAGGGGCACTAGAGTCATGGATTACTAGTGTCCCGATTCCGAAGTTCGCGTCGAGCGTGCTGCAAGGTGTGGCGAACTTCGGAATCGGGACACTAGCGAATTTATCCGATTCTCATACGCACTCTTTGTGGGCCATTCGCGGCAGCAGCGGCCAGGCCGCCACCGATAACCTCAATCCATCGTCGTGGCGGTTTCGATCCGCACCGGCTGATAGCCCCCGGCGGCAAGGGCAGCAAAAATCTCCTCGGCATGGAGGCGATCGCGCGCCTCGACCGTGACGTCGAGCCGCGCCCCCTTGGCCGGGACATCGAGAAACAGCCGGCGATGACCGATTTCCAGAATGTTGGCACCCAACTGTCCGAGCAGCGTCGCAATCGGCCCCAGCACGCCCGGCCGATCGGCGATGGTCAGGCGGAACGATACGATGCGGTCGCTGCGCTCGAGCTCGCGCACCATGATCGACGCGAGAATCCGCGGATCGATGTTGCCGCCGCAGAGGATGAGGCCGACCTTGCGGCCGCGAAAGCGCTCCGGCTCGGCCAGCATGGCGGCGAGCCCCGCGGCTCCTGCGCCTTCCGCCATGGTCTTCTGCAGCGTCAGATAGAGGTTGACCGCGCGCTCGAGGTGCGCCTCGTCAACGAGCACGATGTCGGAGACGAGTTCGCGCACCACCGGAAGCGTCAGCGTCCCGACGTTCTTGACCGCGATGCCTTCTGCCAGCGTCGGCCCGCCGAGCGGACGATTCTGGCGTTTGAGCGCGTTGAACATCGAGGGATAGAGCGCCGCTTCAACCCCGATCACCGTGAGCGCCGGCCGCGCGGCGCGCCCCGCGATCGCGTTGCCGGCGATCAGGCCGCCGCCCCCGATCGGCACCACCAGCACGTCGAGCTCCGGCACCTCTTCGAGCATTTCGAGCGGGATCGTGCCTTGGCCCGCGATGATGTGCTCGTCGTCGTAGGGATGTACGAACGCGAGCCCGCGCTGGCGCACAAGGTCCTGCGCGCGTGCCTGCGCCTCGCTCACCCCCTCGCCCTCGAGCACGACCTCGGCGCCATGCGCGCGCGTCGCCTCGACTTTGACGAACGGGGTTGTCTCCGGCATCACGATCGTCGCCGCGATGCCGAGCCGCCGCGCGTGATAGGCGACCGCCTGCGCGTGGTTGCCGGCCGACATGGCGATGACGCCGCGGGCGCGTTCGGCCGGCGAGAGCGAGGCGAGCTTGATGAAGGCCCCGCGGTCCTTGAACGAATTGGTGACCTGCAGGTTCTCGTATTTCACGTGAACTTGCGCACCGGTCAGCTCGGACAGCCGCGGCGCCGGCAGCATCGGCGTGCGCAAGACCTGGCCAACGAGCGCCTTGCGCGCGGATTCGATGTCGGCGAGTGTGACTTTAATCTCGGCACCCTATCTGTTTGTTAGTGCTAATCTTTCGATGCCCTTCTATCACACTCTCGTAAGCCAGTTGGGAGTCAGTTGGGAGAATTTGTTCTCTTTTCGAGCTTCAGTACTGCGCTATCAGCCAATGCCGGATCACGATGCAGGTAATGCGCGTCCAGGATAGAGCGCACATCACGTAGCGAATGGCCGGATATCGACACGATCTCCGCTTCGCTGCATCCGGCAAGCGCAAGACGCGTTACGGCCGTGCCGCGCAGGTCGTTGAACGTCACACCGACCACCCCCGCCCTCACCTGCGCATCAAACCAAGAAGATCGGAAGCCCGCCGAAGTCCACGGCTTGCCTTCCATCGTCGTCAGAATGATTGGTGATCGCTTTGGCGTTGCATCAAGGAGAGATTTCAGCGGACCGCCTACCTTGATGATTACACGCGCGCCGGTCTTGAATTGCTGAAGGCGAATGCGCGTCCCGTCATATGCAGACCATGGCGGTCGCAGCAGATCACCCTGACGCTGGCCGGTCCAAAGCGCGAGCGTCAACGCGAGCCGCAGGTGCGGCGGCGCACATCGCATGAAGGCGGCTTCGTCGTTCTCAGTCCAGACCTTATCGACGCGATTGTAAGCGTACGGTCGCATGTCTGTAATTGGCACGAAGCCGACCTTACGCCACGTCCGCTATTTTGACGCTATCCGGCGAAAAGCGGACGTCATTTGCTCAAAATGAGTTCTTCCGCTTCTGACCCAACTCGGACATCGAGCGCCCAGACGCTGCTCGATTGGGCGTGCTAGTATGGCGTGTCGGCACCGCTGAGCCTCTGGGGTTCGATGTCTATTCGGCTGATAGCACGTCGCTGTTTTATCGTGGGACGACAATGAGACGGCGCGAGTTCATCGCGGGGCTGGGCGGTGCAGTTGCGTGTCCGGCAGCGGGGAGCGCGCAACAATCGGCAAAGATTTATCGCGTTGGACTGCTGGCGACCGGCGGGGCATTTGGGTCAGGCGACGAGCGCCGTAAGACAATCTTGGAAGGTCTCGCCGCGCGTGGCTTTGTCGAAGGGCGAAATCTGGTTTTCGACGTCCGCTGGGGTGAGGGCCGATACGATCGCCTCTCCGAACTTGCGGCCACCCTGAAGGCTGCCAACGTCGACGTGATTGTTACATTCGGCTATCCCGCAGCGCTGGCTGCGAAAGAAACAGCAAAAGACGTGCCTATCGTCGTCACTGGCTCGGGCGATCCGGTTGCGACGGGCTTGGCCGATGGATTGGCGCGGCCGGGCGGCTATGTAACGGGCATGACCGAATTATCCACTGAGTTGAGTGGCAAACGTCTGGAAATCCTCAAGGAGGCGGTACCAAACCTTCTGCGGGTCGCGATGTTATGGAACGCTGCTGATCTTGGGATGACGTTGCGCTACCGAGCCGCTGAAACCGCAGCCAGGGCTCTCAACGTCAGCGTTCAAACGTTGGGGGTGCGAGAGCCGAATGATTTTGACACTGCATTTGCCGAGATGACCCGTTCGAGGCCCGATGGCATCTTGATGGTCTCCGATGCACTCACCACTCTCAACCGCAGGCGAGTTATCGAGTTTGCAACCGCCAACCGGCTGCCGGCAATCTACGAATTGAGCTCACTGGTGCGCGACGGCGGTCTGATGTCATACGGGCCGGATCAGCGCGCGATCGGAGACCGCGCAGCTGATTTCGTAGCTCGGATAATGCGCGGAGCAAGGCCAGCGGACTTACCGCTCGAACAGCCAACCAAGTTCGAGCTCGTCATAAACCTCAAAACTGCAAAGACACTAGGACTTGAGATGCCACTTCCACTGCTCGGCGGCGCCGACGAGGTGATCGAATAGCGCGCCGTCGATGTCTGTTCTTGGCACAAAGCCGACCTCACGAGGCGTCTGCTGTTAGGTCTGTTATCGAGTCACAAGCGACGTCAAATCCTCAGTGCGAGCCTTCCGCTTTGACCCTAAGCCGACACTGCCGCCATAGCCTTGCTCCATGGGTCCAAACCGCGCAGCACAGGCGTGCGAGCGCGCCGCCGCGAGAGCGGCGGAGGAAGCCAAGCGTGTCGAAGCCGAGTAAAGTGATTCGCTCTAACGATGGCCGTTGTCCTCGATTATCGTGACGACGTCCGCGCTCGCTGCTTTAGAAACTTTGTCAGCTACATCTTTAAACTCTTTGCGGTTCAAGCCTCTCGAGTCGAGATGTGGTAATCGCCCCGTTCCGCCCGCCTCAGCAGCACGGCGATCACGGATTCAGCATCCTCGGCTTCGGCAATAGACAGGAAGTCAGCGTCGTCATCCTCACCGCCGCGCGCAGTAGACAGTTAGCCCTTAGCGCCACACCTTCCCGGTCAGACGCATTTGCACAGGTTGTTCTATCCAATTTGGCCGCACGTTTACGTTTTCGCCGCCGCACTCGCTGCACGTCAGGCTCGACTGAAATGACGCCACTGCTACGTCATCCGGGTAGTCGTCCGCACTGAACACGGCCTCGTGCTTGCATCTTTGACTGAGGCAATGCACGGCGAGCCCGCGCACGCCCAGGTGACGCATGGTTCGCAGGTTCATCGGTAGACCGTGCGGCTGCCTTCGCGCGGATGCCATTCTCAAGGCCGTCATGAATAGCGTCTAGTTCAAGCGGTGCGTTGCTCTTTAGCGCTCTCCAAAAAGCGGATTAAATCCCCGACTACGTTGATCTGTTCGACATCGTCATCATGCAATTCCAGCCCCGTCCAATCCTCAACGAATATCACCAACTCGAGACGATTAAGCCATCCAACTCCGAGATCACGCGCGAAATGCGTTTGGTCAGTGACACGTTTGACATCCACACCTAATTGGTCGGCAATCACCTCGCGAATGTTGTCGCCGTTGCAAACCCTCGACGCGATCTCACAGCTTAGCCAGGTACCGTCTGCGCTTATGGTCGTCATAAATCACCCCCCAAGTTCACCCGAGGTCATTCGATCAAACAATTCGCTCAACATTGGGGCCTCAGCGAAGATTTTCTGCGTGTGATAGTAACGCCACATGCTCCCACGATACCGCGCAGGCTGCTACTTATTCGTTCCGCGCCATCGATCGGCGTAGTGGTGGCGCACCGGATCTTGGGATAGTCACTTGGGCCCCCGTTCACGCGTGCGTTCTCGGCGACCACACGGTCGTGCGTGGTGAGCGGACTCATTGGCGCACGATGTCCGCTTTGGGGGTAAAGCGGACATTCGAATATGCGGCGGTGATGTCAGCTAATGACCAGTCCCCGGCGCTACCGCCAGCGGCCCTGCGGCGAATCGCGGTTTGAAACTTGCCTGAATTAGAAAAGGTGCGGGCCACCCGGTCACATTAACGCCCAAGGGTCGTGCATTGTGTCCGGCCGGTGGATCGACTTGGGGGGTAGTAAGATGTTCAGCAAGATTGGGCGCCTGTTCAAAAGGCCACAACAGACAATCGGCTCCAAGCCAGAGTTGGCCGCTAGTTTTATGCTCTATCAATTCCTTGAACGTGGCTGGGACCTTCCGAAAGAACTTATTGACGAATGTTTGGAAGATGCTGGTCCCGATTTCCGTTCGATGATTAAGGGATGGATATTGGTCTACTGCGCTTGGCTGTTTCGGCTGGCCTGCATACGCCAATTTGGTGGGCCCTTTGAAAAAGACATGATGGCCACCCTCCGTGTTCGGCTCCTGAAGCCAGAACTTGCCTCAGTTAAAGAGCTGCCGGACATGTTTGAGTTTTGGTTCGGGAAGCTCGACACAGCGACTTCTGAGGGGAAGAAGGACGCACCGGCAGTTAATGGTGTGCCGGTTCCTTCCACCTATTTTGCAGCGCTTGCGTTCATTGCGCTCGACCGCGACAGCCACTGGCATATGGACGAACCCGCGGCGGAGGATGCTCTCGCTGGGGTGGCTATGGCGATTTCAAAGGTGCACGACCGAGAGATGCAGGTAATGCCACAATTTGTGGACGGGATAGCCCAGAAGTTTGACGCCCTAGCGGCATAGCCCCTCGTCCATCCCGCCATCGTTGCTCGCCGCCGCCGACGAGGAGATTGAATGAGCATGCTCCTTTCCCGACATACAAGACGGCGCACGTTCATTGCTGGGCTGGGTGGAGCCGCGGCGTGGCCGATCACGGCGCACGCCCAGCAGCCGGCGAAAATCTCTATCGCATTGAGCTCCGTGTCCTTCGGCGCCTGTAACGTAGGGAAATCTTTCTTGAATGGATGCGGGTAGGAGAGTGCCGACGCTCAGGTAGGTGAGTGCCAGCGCTCGCGCGCTTTCATTGTCTCGTCGCATTCGCAACAAACCTTCTTCAGAAACAACCGACAGCTTGATGAAGCGTCAGATTGATGACGCCTCAACAGAAAGGAAAAGGCCATGTTGAAGAAGCTGATCCTTACCCTAATCCTGGGTATGGCTATAAGCGGGCCTGCTGCTCCGATCTTCAAGAACGTCTTCGGTATCGGTTCGACCCCTGCCTACGCCGCAGATGACAACAGCCAGGGCGATAGCGACGCCCAAGGAGAGGATGGCGACATCGACGGGCAATAGCAGGCATTAAAAGGGGGCCGCTTGTAGCCATAGCAGGCGGCCCAATTTTTTTAGCACAGCGGACATCGGTGTATTTCTCTGAAATTTCGGAGAAATCATGTATGCGGAGGAGTTCGCGGGCCTTGGCTTTGCGTTCCGCCCATCACGCTGCCGCAAGGTGTCGTGCGCCTAACGACGCCATGTAAAGCGCGGCAGTTGAACCCTCACGCCCGACGCTGGGCCTTACGTATATGGACTTGGCGGATGCTCATGTCCTGGTTTCACGCGCTTGCCTTGCCGTAAGGCAAACCAAAGGAACGCGATCAGCAACAGGCCGCTCCCAGTTCCGAGCCATTGGTTCCAGATCATAAATGTTGTCCTGTACGCACTCGATCACGCCATTTGTCGTCGCCGACAACGTCGGCGTTCAATCGGTGTCGTTGCAGGGCTACCAACATACGCCTTCCATCTTTCCACAGTCTTCCCAAAACCATTTCGAGAAAGCCGCACGAAAGCGGGGCTCAACTAAGCCGCTATGAATATTCAGGAAAGCTGTAACGCCAAAGGCTTTGGCAATCTAACAACTTGTTAGAGACCGAATAAATTTGGCTGACCGAGAAAGGCGAGCAAGCGATGTTATCCGGCAACGCAATCCTAAGTAATCGAAGCTCGGAAGGCCCCTGGGTGACTCGCTGGTGAGTTTTGCACGCAAGTCTACGCAGGAACGCCCGGAAGCAAGCAAATCGCACTAGCGGGCTGCGCTGAGTCAGCAACGGGCATCGCAATATCGGTGCAGGAGCAGGGGCTAAATCGTCCTAAGCCCTTGGGGGAACGGGGCCGGTCAGCCCGGCTTAAAACAGACGGCTTCCAAATATCTGGAAAAGTCTTCCAGACTTCGATTCGCCTTGAGTTCGACGCCTATGTGGGGAACCGACTAAGGCCCGGCGCCATTGACTCCGCGTCCGGTCAGTTGCCATCACCCAAGCCCCTATGGCCGGACTGGGAAACAAATAGAAACTGACCGCAGTCCCGCCACTGCGCTCTTTTTCTTGGGGCATAACCCGACCCGCATGTGACCGGCATCACGCCGTCGTCGTCACGGCTGAACTGACGAAGGAGGGCCCCGATCATCCAACACGTGAAGGGGTCTCACGTGTCACGGGGGTGGGGAGCGGTGATCGGGACCCAGCTCGACTAGAGAATACGCAATAAAAGACCCCGGCAGGGGTCAGGTTATTCCGCGCTTGGCCGCAGACGCTGAACGCCCAACGTGCCGAGCGTCATTGGCGGCTGGGTGTTTGGCGAGTAGACCGCGCTCTAGATCGCCGGTTCTCACGAACGGCCCGCCTTACGAGGGGACCCAGGTGCGGACAATCAACCACTTGTTCGATCCTCGGTAGGCCTGCAATTCAGGGCACATTTGCCGATCGCCCTCGTCGGCGAGGTTCTCACCTCTCGGCCCTAGATCGGCTTCCGCCGCGCAACGCGAACACATTACCTTAGTCTGGATCACTGGCGAATAAGACCCGATGCGGTTTTCAGCGGGAGCTTCAGCTTGGTTGCCGCGTGAGGGTCAGTGCAGTGCAATCCAAAAACCAGCAGTGGTGAGCACAAGAGCGAGGACGGACACGATCATCACCAGCGTAGTACCCTGCCAGTCGATCCTTGGATGTTCCCATCGATGGTGGCGTTGAAACATCAAACCTCCCCACACGCTGTCGCGTGAGCGTAGCGCAAGAAAAGGGGCCGCTCTCGTCACATGGGCGAGCGACTGATCCCGCTTCCCAGTCAGTTGGAATTTCGGACGTAACCTTTTGATACGTCATATGCGCCTTATTCCCGGTTGGAAAAAATCGGCGCCTTATCAATGTGCCGGGACGGATTCGATGTCGGCGAGCCTGATCACATATGTCCTCATCGATTCGGAGCAATCAAAAAAACCTTGCGCCCTTGTAGTTCGCAATCGCCACTCCCATTTGGGTCGCCGGCGGTTGTCGAGTGGAGAATCCCATGAGCATGGACCGGATGGGCGCCCCCATGGACATGAAGCCGCACGCCTACGACCCGGTGCGTAACCCGGAGCTGTTCGATGGCGTGCTGTTGCGCCGCACCTGCGCGTTCATCATCGATATGATCATCATCATGGTGCCGGTCGCCTTGGCGGCCCTGTTCATCCTGCTCTTCGGGCTCGTGACCTTCGGCCTCGGCTGGCTGCTGTACTGGTTGCTCGAGCCTGCGACCGTCATCTGGGCGCTCCTCTATTACGGCTTCACCCTCGGCAGCCCGGCGTCTGCCACGATCGGGATGCGGATCATGAATATTCAGCTGCGGACCTGGTATGGCGACCCCTGTTATTTCGTTCTGGGCGCGGTCCATGCGATCGCCTACTGGGTCAGTGTGACAGTCCTCACGCCGCTGGTGCTGATCGTGGGCTTTTTCAACGAGAGGCGCCGGCTGCTGCACGACTATGTGGTCGGCACGGTCATGATCAGGAATCCGGATTGACAATCCGGCACGGTTCGGCAGCGGATGAAAAAGACCTTTGACGGGCGGGCTGCGGCGCGCGATCCTTTCGCAAACGACCACGGTCGTGAAGAATCATCGGACTGGCCTTTGTGACGCAGCACTCACGCAACACTCCCCAGTTCTACCTGACCGCGCCCTCGCCCTGCCCTTACCTTCCGGGCAAGGAGGAGCGCAAGGTATTCACGCATCTGGTCGGGGAGCGCGCGCCGGAGCTCAATGACCTCCTGACCCACGGGGGATTTCGGCGCAGCCAATCAATCGCCTATCGGCCGGCCTGCGAGGCCTGCCGGGCCTGCGTTTCAGTCCGGGTTCTGGTCGACGAATTCCAACCAACCCGCAACATGCGACGCGTTCTCGAGCGCAACGCCGACATCGTTGGTGAAATGCGGGTCGCGGTGCCGACCTCGGAACAATATTCGGTGTTCCGCGCCTATCTCGACGCCCGCCACCGCGACGGCGGCATGGTCGACATGACGGTTCTCGACTACGCGATGATGGTGGAGGACAGCCACGTCGAGACGCGCATGGTCGAATATCGCACGCGCGGTCTCGACAGCGCCGTGACGGGTCGCGGCGACGGCGAGCTGCTGGCGGTTGCGCTCACCGACGTGCTCTCCGACGGCCTGTCGATGGTGTACTCGTTCTTCGAGCCGGATCAGGCCGGCCGTTCGCTCGGAACCTTCATGATCCTCGACCATGTCGCCCGGGCGCGTCGCATGGGATTGCCGCACCTCTATCTCGGGTATTGGGTCAAGGGATCCCGCAAGATGGACTACAAGGGCCGGTTCGCGCCGCAGGAGCGGCTGATGGCCGACGGCTGGCGCCGCAATCCGCGCTAGCGTCCGGTCGCAAAATCCACGATTAGCTTCAGATTGAGAATAATGATCGCCGCCGCGATCACGGACGCTGCCGCCGTCAGCCAGCGCGGCGCGACCAGCGCCCCCATCTTGCGGCGGTCGGCCGTGAACATGACGAGCGGCACGATCGCGAACGGCAGCTGCAGGCTCAAGATCACCTGACTGAGGATCAGGAGCTGGGCGGTGCCCCGCTCGCCGTACCAGATGGTCACGACCGCCGCCGGCACGATTGCGACCGCGCGCGTGATCAGGCGCCGCGCCCAGCCCGGCAGCCGGATGTCGAGGAAGCCTTCCATCACGATCTGTCCTGACAGGGTCGCGGTGACGGTCGAATTCAACCCGCAACACAGCAGCGCAACGGCGAACAGGGTCGGCGCGATCGCGGAGCCGAGCAGCGGCGCAAGGAACGAGTGCGCCTGATCGAGCTCGGCGACGTCGGTCTTGCCGCTGCTGTTGAACGTCGCCGCCGCCAGGATCAGGATCGATGCGTTGATGACGAGTGCCAGCATCAGCGCCAGCGTCGAGTCGGCGGTCGCCAGCATGATCGCCTCGCGCTGCTCGGGGAGGCTCGTGCCGAAACGACGGGTCTGCACGATGCCGGAGTGCAGGTAGAGATTGTGCGGCATCACGGTGGCGCCCAGGATGCCCAGCGCCAGATAGAGCTTGTCCGGATTGCTGATGATGTCGGTCGTCGGCGCGAACCCGCGCAGCACCGCGCCCCAGTGCGGATCAGCCATCGCGATCTGGATCGCAAAGCACGCCGCGATCACGCCCAGCAGGGCGACGATGAAGGCCTCGACCCAGCGAAAGCCGAGCCGCTGCATCCACAGCACCACGAACACGTCGAGCGCCGTGAGCAGAACCCCGATCTCGAGCGGGATTGCGAACAGGAGATTGAGCCCGATGGCGGTCCCGATCACCTCCGCGAGATCGGTGGCGCAAATCGCGACCTCGGCTGCCGCCCAGAGCGGGATCGACACCGCGCGTGGAAACGCGTCGCGGCAGGCTTGCGCGAGGTCGCGCCCGGCGCCGATGCCCAGGCGCGTGCACAGCGCCTGCAGCACGATGGCCATGATGTTGGAGAGCAGCGCAATCGAGAGCAGCGCATAGCCGAACTTCGAGCCGGCCGCGAGCGAGGTCGCCCAGTTGCCGGGGTCCATATACCCGACCGCGATCAGGTAACCGGGCCCAAGGAAGGCGAGCAGCCGTTTCCACACCGGCCCGGTCGATCGGACCGTCACCGATCCGTAGACCTCGGAGAGCGACGCGCCAACGCGCTCCCGGCGCCAGCCCGGCGCCCGGGTCGCGGTGTCGGTAGATGGCTGCAGCATCGGGCGCCCTCGGGATCACCCAGTTTAATTGCGAATAATTTGCAGTTGCAAGTACCCTGACGCAGGTCCGCGATTCTCGCCTGTCGCGGCGGAGCGCACACATGGCTTGTGCGCTTGCGTGCCCCGTTGCGCCGGATCAAGTTGCGCGATCAGGCTTTTCGCTGGGCGCCACGATGTCGGAGCAAGCGCGTACCCTGTTCGACAAGATCTGGGAGCGGCACGTCGTGGCCGATTATGGCGACGGCTTCGCCCTCATGCATGTCGATCGCCTGATCGTCCCGGACCTGACGTCGCGCGCGCTCACGGAGCTGCGCACCCGCGGCATCGCCCTTGCCCGCCCCGAGCTCGTGTTCGCGGTCGCCGATCATGCGATCACCACCGATCCGGCAAGCGACGACCCGCGCGGGCTCGCCAACCCGTTCATCGCCAACTTGCGCGAACAGGCGCGCTATTTCGGTGTAACCATGCTGGAGGTTGGCGAGCCGGGCCACGGCATCATGCATGTGATCTCGCCCGAGCTCGGGATCGCGTTGCCCGGGCTCACCCTGTGCTGCAGCGACAGCCACAGCTGCACCATCGGCGCGCTGGGGGCGTTGGCCTGGGGGATCGGCGGCGGCGAGCTCACCCACATCCTGGCCACCCAGACCAGCGTGCAACGCAAGCCGAAGACGATGCGTATTTCGCTCGACGGGCGTCTCCCGCCTGCCACCCAGGGCAAGGACATCATCCTGCGCCTGATCGGCGAACTCGGAGTTGCGGCGGGCAACGGCTACGCCGTCGAGTACGCCGGCAGCGCCATCCGCGGGCTCGCGATGGAGGCCCGCTTCACGGTCTGCAACATGTCGGTCGAATTCGGCGCCCGGTTCGGCATGATCGCGCCCGACGACACGACGCTCAATTACGTGGCCGGCCGCCCGTACGCGCCGCGCGAGGCGCTGTGGGACGCGGCGCTCGCCGACTGGCGCGCGCTTCCCTCCGATCCGGCGGCAGCCTTCGATCGCGACATCGCCCTCGACCTGACCGGCCTCGCGCCGCAGGTGACCTGGGGCAACAACCCGGGCGCGGTGCTGCCGATCGACGGGCGCATTCCCGATCCCGGCAACGAGCCCAACCCGGAGCGGCGCAGAGAAATGGAAGCCGCCCTCGCCTACATGGATCTTGTTCCCAACCGGGCGATCGAAGGCACGCCGATCGACTGGGTTTTCATCGGCTCCTGCACCAACAGCCGCATCGCCGACCTGCGCGCAGCCGCCGCGGTGGTCGGCGGCCGCAAGGTGGCGGCGAACGTCCGCGCCTGGGTCGTGCCGGGCTCAACCGCCGTCAAGCGACAAGCGGAGACCGAAGGCCTCGACGCGGTCTTCCGCGCCGCCGGCTTTGAGTGGCGCGAGCCCGGGTGCTCCATGTGCGTCGGGGCCAACGGCGACGTCGTGCCGCGCGGCCAGCGCTGCGTGTCGACCTCGAACCGTAATTTTGTCGGGCGTCAGGGCCCGGGCAGCCGCACGCATCTGGCAAGCCCGGTCGTTGCGGCGGCGTCCGCCTGCGCCGGCGCCATTGCCGATCCGCGCAAGCTGATGTGACAGTGAGATGACAGCGCTCACCACACTTGTTGGACCGGCGGCGCCGCTGCTGATCGACAACATCAATACCGACCTGATCGCCCCGATGTACCGGCCGGCCCAGGCCGGTATCCTGCGCGGGCTCGCCGTCAAGCGCAGCGACCTCGCCGGCATGTTGTTCGCAGGCTGGCGCTACGACACGCAGGATCGCGAAATCCCCGAGTTCGTGCTCAACCGCGCGCCGTTTCGCAATGCACGCTTCCTGCTCGCCGGCGCGAACTTCGGCTGCGGGTCCTCGCGCGATACCGCGGCGCTGGTGCTCAGCGCGTTCGGTATCCGCTGCGTCGCAGCACCGAGCTTTGGCGAAATCTTCCGCGACAATTGCTTCAAGGCCGGCATGCTGCCGCTCGTGCTCGAACGGGAAATCGTTGCGGCGCTCGCCCAGGAGGCGAGTGGCGGCGGCGCATTCGCGCTCGATCTCGCAGCGCAAACTTTGCGCACCCCGAGCGGGCGGATTGTGCACGCCGAGATACCGGCGTTTCGACGCGAGCAACTTTTGAGCGGCGTCGACGAGATCACGCTTACGCTGCGGCGCAACGCAGAGATTCTTTCCTATCAGGAACGTGAGCGCGCGGCGCGGCCATGGTTATTTCTCCCGCAGCGCCGAAATTGTTGACATAAAAATCACACTCACGAGAAATCTATCAACACCTGCGCAATTGCTGTTGCGTTGGATCAATTCAAGCGTTGAATTGCTGTGGGTACTTCTGTGCGCAGTCGCGCGAGCGTCATGTTCTCGGCCTAGCTTAACCTTGCTGCAAAAGCATGGACGCGGACCGGAACAATGCATGCAGACGGGCGTTGAGGATCGCCCTTCAAGGGCGATCAGGAGATACCGGTGACTGAGTTCGAGCACGCCGCAGGCCAGACTACGATGATTGCGTTCCTTCGCAGACTTTCGATGCATTACGGCATCTACCGCCGCTACCCGCTCGCGCGCCTTTCCGCGCTGCGAAACGCTTGGCGCATCGCGCGCGCTTAGGGCGATCGAAACACCGCCGGGCCGCCCGCGCGACCGGCTCGCACATTCGCAACATTCATATACTTCGCGCCGCGGTGAGACTCTTGGTCGCACCTCCCCTATGGTGAGTCATCCGATTGGGGGAGAGACATGGCCGCACATCTCGCGCCTGCACGGCTCTGGTATCAAAGCTTCGTTCATCCCACCGAACAGGCGCCCTACATCGCGCGGCTCGAACAGGCGCTCGCGCAGCTGGCGGCGCCCGGCTCGCAGTTCGAAGTCCATGGCCTCGACCCGCCCGATCACTATTTCCATCCGCTGTCGGAATTTCGCTGCGCCGCGCAAACAATCCGCACGGCGCTTACGGCAGAACGTCAAGGCTACGACGCTTTTGTTATCGGGCATTTCCAGGAACCCGGCTTGCTGGAAATCCGCGGCGCCCTCGACATTCCGGTGATCGGGTTGGGCGAGACCGCCATGCTGAGCGCCTGCAGCATGGGGCGGAGGTTCGCCCTGGTGACCATCGACCCGATCTTCATCGATTGGCACGAGCGGCAGGTCACCGCGTATGGCCTCACCGAGCGGCTCGCCGGGGTGCGGGCGATCAAGATCGATCTTGCGGGCTTCATGCGCGCGTTTACGGACGAGGCCGGCTATCGCGACGTGCGCGCCGATTTCGTCGCGCAGGTGCGTCCGCTGGTCGCGGCCGGCGCCGAGGTGATCATTCCGGCCGGCGGCTTGCCCATGTTGTTGTTTGCGCGCGAGTGCCCGTTCGTGATCGACGGCGCGCTGGTGCTGCCCGGGATCGCGGTGGTGGCCAAGGCCGCCGAAACGGCGGTTGCGCTGCATCGCCTGACCGGATCGGTCGTGAGCCGGCGCGGGACCTACGCGAAAGCTTCACCGCAAGCGGTCGAGGAGTTCCTGAGCACGCGCTGGTGAAAGAAAGCCCGGCGAAGCGGTCGCGCATCGCCGGGCGCCGGTTGGTGCGGGGCCTTTTGTTGGAGCATGATCTTTTCCGACCTGCCTACGCCCGCCGAAGCATCAAGCCACACGGGTTACCGCTGCCACGGCTTCGCGCAGGCGGGAAACCGGTACCCACTTTTCGGGATCATGCTGTAAGCCCGGCTCAGGAATATGGCTCGATCTTCGCGATCTTGACGTACTCGGCCCAGGCCTTGATGTCCTTGGCCAGCAGATCTTTGAGCTGCTGCGAGTTGCCCGGGAACGGATCGCTGCCGAGATTGGCCAGGAACTTCCTGGTCTCGTCGTCGACGGCAATCTGATTGAACAGAGTTTCGAGCTTGTCGAGCACCGGCTTCGGCGTGCCCTTCGGCATGTGCACGGACCACCACGCAATGATGTCCGAATTGGTGATGCCGGCTTCGCCGGCGCTCGGAATATCCGGCAGCGCCTTGAACCGCTCCTTCGAGGACGTGGCGAGCGCGCGCAGCTTGCCGGTCTTGAGGTGCGCCATCGAGGTGACCGGATCGAGATGCGCAAACGCGACGTTGTGACCCCACAGGTCGTTGAGCATCGCGCCGGCGTCCTTGTACTTCACCTCGACGGTGTTGAGCCCGAAGTTGGCCTTGTAAAGCTCGCTGCTGACGATGCCGGTGTTGGCGACGGATGCGTAGGAGGCTTTGTCGCCCTGCTTCTTGAGATCGGCGGTGAGGTCGGCGACCGATTTGTAGGGGCTGTCGCCCGCCACGATCAGAATGAAGGGCAGCTTGGACAGCGTCGTCACGTGCTCGAAGTCGGTGACCGGGTCGTAGGCCAGCTTCTTGAACAGACTGGGCGCGGCCGCCAGGAATGAACTGCCGGGCGCGATGAACAGCGTATATCCATCGGGCTTTGACTTCGCCACGTACTCGGTCGCGATGTTGCCGAACGCGCCGACCTTGTTCTCGGTGATGATGGTCTTGCCGAGCTTGTCCTCGAGCTTCTTGCCGTAGAAGCGCACGAACACGTCGGCGCCGGAACCCGGCGGAAAGCCGCAGATCGAATGGATCTCGCGTGCGGGCCAGGCGTCGTCGGCCGACGCGGTCCGCGTGAGATACGGCATCGCCACGGACGCCATGGCGGCTGATTGCAAGAGTGCTCGACGTGACAGCATTTCATCCCTCCGGATTTGTGAAAACCGTGCGCGGCCTTAAACAACCGACTTTCGGGCCGGAGCTTACAGAAAAACCGGCGGAGCACCAACCGCGCGGTCAGGCGAATTTATTAATTCGCGGAAAGCCTTTGGGCGCCAGCCGCCCGGCGTCGGCGCGGTTGCCGCGCCAGTCGGCGAGCTCGCCGAGCGCAAGCGTGAAGGCGCGGCCGGCGCTGTCGGTCCATGACAATCCGTCCGCGCCCTTGAAGGTCTTGATGTCCGAGAGGCCGCCGTCCTTGTAGCGTTGCAGACGGACCCCGCGCCCGCGGCCCATTTCCGGCACCTGCTCGAGCGGGAACACCAGCATCTTGCGATTCTCGCCGATGACGGCGACCTGCTCACCCTCGATCACGGCGAGTGCGCAGGCGGCATCGCCGTCCTTGACGTTGAGCACCTGCTTGCCCTTGCGGGTGTTGGCGAGACACTCCTCCTCCCCGACTACGAAGCCGTTGCCCTGCCGGCCGGCGACCAGGAACTTGCGCGCTCCGGCGTAGGGCATGACCGCGACCAGGTCGCCATCCTGTTCGAGATCGATGAACAGCCGCACCGGTTCGCCGTGACCGCGGCCGCCGGGGAGCTTCGATGCGTCGATTGTGTAGAAGCGCCCGTTGCTGGCGAAGATCAGGCACTTCGCCGTGGTCTCGGTCGCGAACGCGAACTTCAGCGCATCGTCGGCCTTGAACGCGACGCCGGAGAAATCGCTCACGTGTCCGCGCAGCGCCCTGATCCATCCCTTGTCCGACACCACGACGGTTATCGGCTCGCGCACCACCATCGCCTCCTCGATCGCGGCCTCGTCGTGTTCAGGCGGCGCCGCAAAACCGGTGCGCCGCTTGCCGAGCGCCGTCTTCGGGCCGAACGCGGTGCGCAGTTCCTTGATCTCGTCGGCGACTTTCTTCCATTGCTGCGGCTCGGAGCGAACCAGCTCCTGCAGGGTCTTGCGCTCGGCCCGCAGGTCCTTGTCCTCGGTGCGGAGCTCCATCTCCTCGAGCCGGCGCAGATTGCGCAGCCGCATGTTGAGGATCGCCTCGGTCTGCACCTCGGTGAGCTTGAACGTCTTCATCAGGACCGGCTTGGGCTCGTCCTCCTTGCGGATGATCTTGATCACCTTGTCGAGGTTGAGATAGGCGACCAGGAGTCCGCCGAGCACCTCCACCCGGTGCTCGATTTGCTTGAGCCGGAAGCGCGCGCGCCGCACCAGCACGTCGCGCCGGTGGTCGAGCCATTCGCGCAGCGCTTCGGCGAGGCCGACCACCTTCGGCACGCGGCCCTTCATCAGCACGTTCATGTTGAGCGGAATGCGGCTCTCGAGCTCGGTCAGCTTGAACAGCGATTCCATCATCAGCTCGGGATCGACGGTGCGCGCGCGCGGCTCGATCACCAGGCGGATGTCCTGCGCGGACTCGTCGTTGACCTCGGCGATGAGCGGCAGCTTCTTCTCGTTCAACAACTCGGCCAGCCGTTCGATCAGCCGCGCCTTCTGCACCAGCCAGGGGATCTCGGTCACCACGACCTGGTAGGTGCCGCGCCCGGTCTCCTCCTTGTGCCAGCGCGCGCGCACCCGGAACGAGCCGCGTCCGGTCGTATAGGCTTCCGCGATGGTCTCGCGCGGATCGACGATCCATCCGCCGGTCGGAAAATCCGGGCCCGGAACGTACTTCAACAGCGTGCGGCTGCGCGCATTCGGATTGTCGATCAAAAACAGCGCGGCGTCGCACAGCTCGGCGACATTGTGTGGCGGGATCGCCGTCGCCATGCCGACCGCGATCCCCTGCGAGCCGTTGGCCAGCAGATTGGGGAACGCGCCCGGCAGCACCACCGGCTCGACCTCGCTGCCATCGTAGGTCGGCCGAAAATCGATCGCATCTTCGTCGATGCCGTCGAGCAGCCGGCGCGCGACGTCGGTCAGCCGCGCCTCGGTGTAGCGCATGGCGGCCGGATTATCGCCGTCGACATTGCCGAAGTTGCCCTGGCCGTCGATCAACGGGTAGCGCGACGCGAAATCCTGCGCGAGCCGCACCAGCGCGTCGTAGATCGCCTGGTCGCCGTGCGGGTGGAACGCACCCATCACCTCGCCGACGATCTTGGCGGATTTCTTCGGCGCGCCGGCCGGATCGAGGCGCAGCCGGCGCATGCCGAACAGAATGCGCCGGTGCACCGGCTTGAGACCGTCGCGCGCATCCGGCAGCGCGCGGTTCATGATCGTGGACAGCGCGTAGGCGAGATAGCGCTCCTCGAGCGCCTCGCGCAGCGGGATGTCGTGTGCCTCGCCTTCCGGCGGGAGAATCAGTTCTTTGCCCATATGGTGAGATAGCCCAACCCGGGAGCGGATGTCAGGAGGCCCCGGCAGGAATCGGGACACTAGGCGCGCTTGGTTACCGCCTCGACGAAGTGCGCGCGCGCCGGCGCAAGCAGCAGCCCGCGCGGCTCAAACGCATGGCGCACCAGGAAAAACTCGGTGAGCGCGAAGCCGGCGGCGAGCTCGGCGGCATCACGCGGGGCGTCCTGCGCGACCAGGAAGCCCGGAAGCCGCAGCAGTTTTTCGCGCCATGCCTCCCCGGCGGCGCGCGAGACGGCGCGGCCGGACTTCGGCGACACGTAGATGAGATCGCTCGACGCGCCGGTTGCCGCGCATGACGTGAGGTCGAGGCCAAAGCCGAGTTCGGACAGCATCTGCAATTCGAAATGAACGAGCAGCACCGCGGCGTCCGAGGGCGTCGCCAGATGATCGAGCAGGACCTCGAGCGTTTCAAACACGGCTTCATGCGGATCGCGTTCGGGCAAGAGGCGCACCAGCGCGGCGACATGGGTCATGGCAAAGACGGCGTGACGAATTGCGAGAAAATCGCCGGCGCGCAGCCGCCCCCCCTCGACGGCGAAATGGCCGAGGTGCTCGTCGAGCCGGGCCCGCCAGGTCACCGTCGCAGAATTGCCCGGCTGCAGGATCGCGCGCAGGCGCGAACCGCCGCCGCCGCGCACCAGCCCGAGATGGCGGCCGTGGAGACGCGTCAGCACCTCGAGGATGACGTTGGCCTCGCCGTGCCGCCGCGTGCCCAGAACAATCGCCTCGTCGGTCCACTCCATCGCAGCGTCAGATCCGCAGCAGCGGTCACTCCTTCGGAAACTCCAGCCCCATCTCGCGGTAGCGCTCGGGATCGTCGCTCCAGCCCTCGCGCACCTTCACGAACAGGAAGAGATGCACCGGCTGCTCGATCAGTTCGGCGATCTCCTTGCGGGCCGCAGCGCCGATCGCCTTGATGGTCGCTCCGCCCTTGCCGAGCACGATCTTGCGCTGGCTCTCGCGCTCGACATAGATCGTCTGATCGATCCGCACCGAGCCGTCCGGGCGTTCGCTCCAGCTGTCGGTCTCCACCGTCGATTGGTAGGGCAACTCCTGGTGCAGGCGCAAATAGAGCTTCTCCCGCGTGATCTCGGCCGCAAGACTGCGGGACGGCGCGTCAGCGATCTGATCCTCGGGATAGAGCCACGGTCCCGGCGGCACCGTTTCCGCGAGCCAGCGCCTGAGATCGCCGACGCCATCGCCGTTGAGCGCCGACACCATGAACGTTGCCGCAAAGGTTGCGCGCGTGTTGATCTCCTGCGCAAGCGTCAGCAGGCCCGGTTTGTCGACAAGGTCGACCTTGTTGAGCACGAGGGCTTTTGGCTGGCGCAGCTCGGACATCCGTTCGAACAGCGCCGGCGCCTCCGCCGGCAGATGGTGCGCGGCGTCGATGATCACGCAGATGACGTCGGCATCCCCCGCCCCGCTCCATGCGCTCGCCACCATGGCGCGATCGAGCCGGCGGCGCGGAGCAAACAGCCCAGGCGTGTCGACCAGGATGATCTGCGCGCTGCCATCGACAGCGATGCCGCGCAGCAGGGCGCGGGTGGTCTGCGCCTTCGGGGTCACGATTGCGACCTTGTGGCCGACCAGCGCGTTGACGAGGGTGGACTTGCCGACGTTGGTCGCGCCGATCAGGGCGGCGAATCCGCAGCGCGTCGTCTCATCCATCGGTCGACGTGGCCCCGGGGCCCGCGGCCGCCGACTCGACCCCTTCGCGGGCCAGCAGCACGGCTGCGGCGGCCTGTTCGGCAGCGCGCTTGGAGCGGCCGACGCCTTCGGCGGGCGCCAGGTTCGGCAGTTCGACGCTGATGCGGAACTCCAGATTGTGATGCGGGCCGCTGCGCCCGACTTCGCGGTAGTGCGGTGTCGGAAGCCCGCGTCCCTGCGCCCATTCCTGCAGCGCCGTCTTGGCGTCGCGCGGCGGGCGCGCACGCGTGCGCAAGCGCTCACCCCACAGCCGCTCCACCAGCATGGCGGCGACCGGGTAGCCCCCGTCCAGAAACACCGCCCCAACCAGCGCCTCGCACACATCGGCGAGGATCGCGGTGCGGCGGCGGCCGCCGCCGTTGGCCTCCGAACCGCCGAGCTCGATGGCTTCGCCGAGATCGATTGCGCGCGCGACCTCGGCGCAGGTTTCCTGCCGTACCAGCTCGGCGAGCCGCTTGGAGAGTTCGCCCTCGTCGGCCTTCGGGAAGGCGGAAAACAACAGTTCCGAGATTGCGAGCCCGAGCACGCGGTCGCCGAGAAATTCGAGGCGCTGGTAGCTGCCGACCCGGCCCTTGCCCTTGACCGCGGAGATGTGGGTCAGCGCCTGCTCAAGCAGGGATTCGTCGCCGAACTTGTAGGCGATCCGTTCCGCCAACGCACGGCGGGCGGCACGGCCCGCACGTTTCATCGCACGATGGTCAGCAACCTGTCCCAGCGCACGGACCAGGGCCACAGCCAGAATTGCCAGGCAGGGTCGCCGTCCTTGACCGAAAAGAAGATGATCTGCGCCTTGCCGACCAGGTTCTCGAACGGAACGTAGCCAACCTGGCTGGTGCGGCTGTCCTGCGAGTTGTCGCGATTGTCGCCCATCATGAAATAATGCCCGGGCGGCACCTCGAACACCTTGGTGTTGTCGAGAAACCCGGTGTCGGTGAGATCGCGCGTCTCGTAGCTCACCCCATTGGGCAGCGTTTCACGCCAGCGCTTGCCGGAGCCGCCGCCGGTCTCGTCGTCCCTGAAATCGGTTAGGCGCTCGCGCTTGACCGGCACGTCGTTGATATAGAGCAGGCCTTCCCGCACCTGAATCTTGTCGCCCGGCAAACCGATCACGCGCTTGATGTAGTCGGTGGAGTCCTCGCGCGGGAGGCGGAACACCACGACGTCACCGCGCTGCGGGGAGTAGCCGAAGATGCGGCCGGAGAACAGCGGCGGCGAGAACGGGAACGAGTAGTGGCTGTAGCCGTAACTGTACTTCGATACGAACAGGTAGTCGCCGATCAGCAGCGTATCGCGCATCGAGCCGGACGGAATGTTGAACGGCTGGAACAGAAACGTGCGAATCACGAACGCGATCAACAGCGCGTGGATCACCACGCGTACCGTTTCGGCGAAACCGCCCTCTTTGCGCTTTTGCTCGGTCGACACGCTCATGGCCTTGGTTTTCACGTCCCGGCGGCCGCCTGTTGGGTCGATCATGTCTGCTTATCCTGCCGCCCGACCGCGGCACATCCTTAAAAAACCAAGCCCTGTCAGCGACTTGAACCTATCGCGCGCCGATCGATCGCAACCCCCGCCGCGCCGCCCTTGCGGCCCTATGTACTCACTCAGCGCCCGATGCACAACGAAGCCAAACGAACAACGAAGGTGTCTGTTTCAAGGCACCGGCTTCGGCAAGGCCGAAATGATCACAAAAGCTTGCGCATACGGCCATTCGTCGGTCAGCGCCAGATCGATCTGCGGCACGTAACCCTCAGGCGTGATGTGCTCGAGCCGCCGCAACGCTCCGCCGGTCAATCGCAGGGTCGGCTTTCCGGACGGCAGGTTAACGACCCCCATGTCGCGAAAGAACACGCCCGCCCGCAGCCCGGTACCGAGCGCCTTGGCACACGCCTCCTTGGCGGCGAATCGCTTGGCGTAGGTGTCGGCCCGATTGGCCCGGCGTTCGGCACGCGCGCGCTCGGTCTTGGTGTAGATGCGGTCCAGAAACCGATCGCCATGCCGCTCGATCGTCTTGGCGATGCGCCGGATGTCGCAGAGATCGGTTCCGATGCCGATGATCATGCGCGCGACAATGCCTGCAATCGCGCGCGCCCGCGATCCATCGCCGCGCGCATGCAGCGCACGACCCCGTCGAGCCCGGTGAAGATCGCTTCGCCGATCATGTAGTGGCCGATGTTGAGTTCGACGACCTCGGGCAAGGCCGCGATCGTCTCGGCGCCGACATAATCGAGCCCGTGTCCGGCATGCACCTCAAGCCCTAGGTTGCGCGCCCGTTTGGCGGCCGCCGCGATGCGGGCGAACTCGGCGGCGGCATCGGCGGCGCCGTCCAGCAGCGCCTCGCACCAGGTTCCGGTGTGGATCTCGATCACCGGAGCCCCAACGGCGGCCGCGGCTTCGATCTGCGCCGGCTCGGGCGCAATGAACAACGACACCCGAATGCCGGCGCCGGCCAGTTCGGCGACCGCGGTTGCGATCTGCGATTTCTGCCCCGCCACGTCGAGGCCGCCCTCGGTGGTGCGTTCGGCGCGCCGCTCCGGCACGATGCAGGCGGCGTGCGGGCGCGTCCTGACCGCGATCGCGACCATCTCCGGCGTCGCCGCCATTTCCAGGTTGAGCGGCTTGGCGATCCGCGCCATCAGCCGCGCAATATCGTCGTCGCGAATGTGCCGCCGGTCCTCGCGCAGGTGCGCGGTGATTCCGTCGGCGCCGGCCGCGATCGCGATTTCGGCCGCGCGCACGGGATCGGGATGCGCACCGCCGCGCGCGTTGCGCACGGTGGCGACGTGGTCGATGTTGACCCCGAGGCGGAGGTTTGGAACGGAACTCACGTCACGATCCGTGGCAGCTCAGCCGTTCACGCGCTCGGCGCCCGCCACTACCGGCTTGGCGCGCAGCTGCGCGATGATCGAATTGAGATGCTTGAGGTCGTAGACCTCGAGATCGATCGTGAGCGAGGTGAAGTCCGGCGACTTTCGTTCCATGCGGATGTTGTCGATGTTGCCGTCGTGCTCGGCGATCACCTGGGCGATCTGCGCCAGCGAGCCCGGCTCGTTCACCGACTGCACCAGGATGCGCGCCGGGAACCGGCGCGCCTTGTCGGCAACGTCCCAGCGCACGTCGAGCCAGCGTCCAGGCGCATCTTCGAAATCCGCCAACGCCGGCGACTGGATCGGATAGATGGTGATCGCCTCCCCCGGCGTCATGATGCCGACGATGCGATCGCCCGGCACCGCGCCGCCGTTGGGCGCAAACCGTACCGGCAGGTCGCTGTCGATGCCGCGGATCGGGATCGAGCCGGCGGTCCCCGCGGTCTCGGGCACCTTGAACACCACCGCCTTGGCCTTGAGCAGGCCGAACCAGCCGGAGTCGGATTTCGGCGGCTCCGCCGCCGGCAACCGCTCCTCCTTGTAGTCGGGGTACATCGCGCGGGCGACGTCGGACGCCTTCATCTCGCCACGGCCGACGGCGGCGAACACGTCGTCAACGCTCACTCGCGCCAGCCGCGGCAGCGCGCCGGTCAGGCGCTCGTCCGAATAGGCGAGCTTGGCGCGATTGCACAGCCGCTCCACCAGCCGGCGGCCGAGGCCGGCGTATTGATTGCGCACCGCCACCCGGGTGGCGCGGCGGATCGCGGCGCGCGCCTTGCCGGTGACGACGATCGCTTCCCACGCGGCCGGCGGCGCGCCTTGCGCCTTCGAGGTCAGGACCTCGACCTCGTCGCCGTTCTGCAAGGTCGACACCAGCGGCGCGACTTTGCCGTTGATCTTGCAGCCGACCGCGTGATTGCCGATGTCGGTGTGGACCGCGTAGGCGAAATCGATCGGAGTGGCGTTGCGCGGCAGGGCGATCAGCTTGCCTTTGGGGGTGAAGCAGAACACCTGGTCGTGGAACAGCTCGAGCTTGGTGTGCTCGAGGAACTCTTCCGGATTGGACCCCTCCGCCAGGAGCTCGATGGTTCGGCGCAGCCATGCGTAGGCGTTGGATTCGCGCGAGAGCATCTCGGTCGGCGAGCCGATCCCGTCCTTGTAGAGCGCATGCGCCGCGATGCCGTACTCGGCGATCTGATGCATCTCCTCGGTGCGCAGCTGCAGCTCGACCCGCTGATTGCGCGGGCCGATGACGGTGGTGTGGATCGAGCGGTAGTCGTTCTGCTTGGGGTTGGAGATGTAGTCCTTGAAACGCCCGGGAACGACGCGCCAGCTGGTATGCACGGTCCCGAGCGCCTGATAGCACTCGGCGAGCGTCTTCACGACCACCCGAAAGCCGAAGATGTCGGAGAGCTGTTCGAAGCCGACCGCCTTGCGCTCCATCTTGCGCCAGACCGAGTAGGCCGGCTTGCGCCGGCCGCTCACGCGCGCCGCGATGCCGCGGTCGGCGAGCTTGCGCGCGAGTTGCTGTTCGATTTCGCCGATCAGGTCGCTGTCGCGCTCGGCCACCGCCTCGAGCCGCTCGTTGACGACTTCCCACGCCTCCGGATTGAGCTCGCGGAACGACAGGTCCTCGAGCTCCTCGCGCATTTCGTACATGCCCATGCGGGCGGCGAGCGGCGCATAGATGTCGAGCGTCTCCTCGGCGATGCGGCGGCGTTTCTCCTGCGGCACGTGGGCGAGGGTACGCATGTTGTGCAGCCGGTCGGCGAGCTTGACCAGCAGCACCCGCACGTCGTCGGCGATGGCCAAGAGCAGCTTGCGCAGATTCTCCGCCTGCTTGGCTTCGCGGGTGACGAGGTCGAGCTTCTTCAGTTTGGTCAGGCCCTCGACCAGCTTGCCGATATCCTTGCCGAACAGGCGCTCGATCTCGGCGCGCGTCGCTTCGGTGTCTTCGATGGTGTCGTGCAGCAGCGCCGCCGCGATGGTGGCGTCGTCGAGCTTGAGGTCGGTCAGGATCGCGGCGACCTCGAGCGGATGGGAGAAATAGGGATCGCCCGAGGCGCGCACCTGCTCGCCATGGGCCTTCATGGCGTAGACATAGGCGCGGTTAAGCAGTTCCTCGTTGACCTTGGGGTTATACTTGCGCACCCGCTCGACGAGGTCGTACTGGCGCATCATGCGCTTGGCCGACGCCGGCAAGGCCAGGCCGACGATGCCACGATGCTCGCGCGGCGCGCGGGTGCGCGCCTGATTCTGCATTCGCGGCAACTCTTTAGGCGAGCGCGGCATTCCAGTCGGCCTTTCGCGGCGCGCGAGCGCCGGCGTCTTCAACGGTATTTAGGTTAACATGGCGCCGGCCGCGCGCGCGTGAATGCCCATTCTACTCCACCGGGATTGCACTCCGTAAACGAAAACCCCGCCGTGAGGCGGGGTTTCGCAGCACGCAATACAAGTAAGGTTAGCGCTGGCCGCTCTGCTGGCCGCCACCCTGCTGGCCGCCACCCTGCTGGCCGCCGCGTTGGCCGCCCTGCTGGCCCGGATGCTGGGTCTGCTGGCCGGGCTTCTGCTGGCCGCCGCCCTGCTGCTGCCCGGGCTTCTGCTGACCACCTTGCTGATGCTGTGGATTCTGGTTCTGGGACATTCGGTTCTCCATGATGAAGCCCTCGCCCGCGAGCTAGGAGGTAGCGGCGAAGTGTGTTCCCCGGGCGGCCGCAATGAGGAGATCCGTTCACGATCCAGCGGTGCCTTTTTACAGCCGGTCGATCACGTGCGTTCACGCGGGCGTGATTGCCGACGAACCCGCGCGGAGTCGGACCGCATGGGGCGCGGGGAGGCCTGTGATCGAGAATTTGCGCTAAACCCGCTTGTAGACCCGGCCGTGATAGACCAGCGCCGGCCCCTCGGTGCCGAGCCTGATCGCCTCGACCACGCCGAAGATCACGTTGTGGCTCGCCACCGCCTTGATCTCGACCACGCGGCAATCGCAGGCCACGATCGCCGATCCGAGCACGGGCGCGCCGGTTGCGAGGGTCGCCCACTCCCCGACCTGGAAGCGGTCCGCCAGCGCGGCGCCGGTGCGGCCCGCGAACATGTTCGACAGCTCCTCGTGATCGGCGGCGAGCGTATTGACGCAAAACACCCGGTTGGCGGCGAGCAGCGGGCTCCCCTGGCTCTTGCGGTTGAGGCACACCAGGAGCGTCGGCGGGTTGTCGGAGACCGAGCAGATCGCGGTCGCGGTGAACCCGGTCTTGCCGCCCGGCCCGTCGGTGGTGACGACGTGGACCGCGCTGCCATAGCGGCTCATGGCCTCGCGAAAGAGCTTTGGGTCGACCGCAACGACCGGTTCGGGCCCGATCGCCTCGAAGGCTCCGGCCATGGCGTCGTCGGGACGTTGTTCGAACCAGCTCATGGGCCATTCAATATGGGGCGACCCATTCCGCATATCGAGATGGGACGACGCCCGCAAGCCTGCCCACACACGGGGCCGCCATGCATAAGCGACCGGTGCAGGAGAAGCTCGCCCGCAAAGCGCCCGGTCACTCAGCTGCGCGTGCCGTGCCGCCCGGCGGCGCCGCCCGGTCGTCCGGGTTGAGCCAGGTCGGGTCGCGCCAGCCGTTCTCGTCGTAGTCCGCCATGCACTGCTCGGCGAGCGCCACCATCTTGTCGAGCGCACCCGAGCCGCGCGCGTTCCACATGCACTGGATGCGGATGTCCTCGTGGTTGCCGGCGTAGTTGATCTCGTAGAGCTCGTGGCGGCCGCCGAACTCGGTGCCGACCGCGTCCCACAACAGCTTCATGATCTTGATGCGCTCGCGATACCCCATGTTGTTGGAGCCGCGCACGTATTTCGCCAGGTACTTGTCGATCGCCGGATTGGCAAAATCCTTGGTCGAGGACGGCAGATAGATCAGCGAGGACGCCACGATCTTCTCGACGATCTCCTTGACCCGGCCATAGGCGTCGCCAGCGAACACGCGGTAGCTCGAGCCCGACTGCGCGTTCGGCAGCACGGTGTCGCCGACCCACGGCGTTGGGTTGGTCGCCATCGCGTCGGAGATCGCCCAGAACAGGTTGCGCCACGCGATGATCTCGCCCAGCATCGCCTGGTTGCCGCGGAACTCGTCCGAGCCGGCCGCCCGCAGCGCCTTGGCGATGATCCCGACCAGGAAGTCGAGCTTGACCGCGAAGCGTGTGCAACCCTGGAACTGATAGCCGTTGAGGAAGCCGGAGCGCGGATAGAAGATCTTGATCTTCTCGACGTCGCGATGCAGCAGCACGTCCTCCCACGGGATCAGCACGTTGTCGAACACGAAGATCGCGTCGTTCTCGTCGAAGCGCGAGGACAGCGGATAGTCGAACGGGGTGCCGAGCGTGTTCGCCATCATCTCGTAGGAGTTACGGCAGAACAGCTTCACACCCGGCGCGTTCATCGGCGCGATGAACATCACCGCGAGATCGGAATCGTTGATCGGCATCGCCGCGTTCTGGCCGAGGAAATTGTAATGCGTGAGCGCCGACGAGGTGGCCACCACCTTGGCGCCGCTCACGTAGATCCCGGCGTCGGTCTCCTTCTGGATCGTGATGAACACGTCCTTGACCTGGTCGGGGGGCTTGGAACGATCGACCGGCGGGTTGACGATCGCGTGGTTCATGAACAGCACGTTGTCCTGGCAGCGCTTGTACCAGGCCTTGGCGTTGTCGGAGAACTTGCCGTAGAACGCGTGATGCGCGCCCAGCGTGTTCATCAGCGACGCCTTGTAGTCGGGCGTGCGTCCCATCCAGCCGTAGGTCATGCGCGCCCATTGCGCGATCGCCTCACGCTGGCCGATCAGGTCCTCGCGCGAGTGCGCGACCTTGAAGAACTTGTGGGTAAAGCCGCCCGAGCCGGTATCGGTCGGACAGGTCAGCACGTCCTTGGTGGCGGGATCGTGCAGCGCGTCATAGAGCTTGGCGATCGAGCGCGCCGCGTTGCGGAACGCCGGATGCGTAGTGACGTCGGCGACGCGTTCGCCGTAGATATAGACCTCACGGCCGTCGCGCAGGCTTTCGAGATATTCGGCGCCGGTGAACGGCCGCGTCCGGTCGGACAAGACGTCTTCTGGTTTTGCCGGCATTGTTGCTGTCCTTCCTCGCGGTGCCGCGATGAGCACCTCACTGTCGGCGGAGCATCGCGCCGCCGGGGTCGCGCGAACAGAGATAAATCCCGGAAGCGGTAGGACAATTCGGGACCGTCCGCCACCCGCTACCGAGCGCCGCCGCGCCGTTGCGGGGCGAAACACCCCCTGTTAAGACCGTTGGCCCGGGGGAAGCTCGACCCGAATCGGCGGCGGATCGAGCATCAAGCGCTCGCCGTCGCCGCCTTTGTTGGCCAGCGAGCCGTGGGGTCGCGCATGGAAGTCTTCGTCCAGCAGCTCATCAACGGCGTCACGCTCGGCTCGATCTACGGCCTGATCGCCATCGGCTACACGATGGTGTTCGGCATCATCGGCATGGTCAACTTCGCGCACGGCGACGTGTTCATGGTGTCGGCGTTCATTGCCCTCATCACGTTCCTGATTCTCAGCACGTGGATCGGCATCACCTCGGTGGTGCTCGCGCTGTTCGTCGTGCTGCTGGTCGCGATGGCCTTCACCTCGATCATCAACTGGACGATCGAGCGCCTCGCCTACCGCCCGCTGCGCGGCTCGTTCCGCCTGGCGCCGCTGATCTCGGCGATCGGCATGTCGATCGTGCTCTCGAACTTCGTCCAGGTCGCGCAGGGCCCGCGCAACAAGTCGCTGCCGCCGATCGTGCGCGGCGAGATCGTGCTGATGGACGGTACCGGCTACCCGGTCACGCTGGCCTATACCCAGATCATCATCTGGGTCGTCACCGCGCTGCTGCTGTTCGCGTTCTGGTACGTGGTCGCCCGCACCTCGCTCGGGCGCGCGCAGCGCGCCTGCGAGCAGGATCAGAAGATGGCGGCGCTGCTCGGCATCGACGTCGATCGCACGATCTCGATCACCTTCGTGATCGGCGCCGCGCTCGCGGCGGTCGCCGGCACCATGTACGTGATCTATTACGGCGTGATCAGCTTCGCCGACGGCTTCACGCCCGGGGTCAAAGCGTTCACCGCCGCCGTCCTGGGCGGCATCGGCTCGCTCCCCGGCGCGGTCGTCGGCGGATTGCTGATCGGGCTGATCGAAACGTTCTGGTCGGCCTATTTCACCACCGACTACAAGGATGTCGCCGCCTTCTCGATCCTCGCCATCACCTTGATCTTCATGCCGCAGGGGCTGCTCGGCCGGCCCGACGTGGAGAAGGTGTGAGATTATGAAACCGCGTGCCCTGGTGATGAAACTCCGAGCGAGCACCAATCTCCACCTCTCCCCGCTTGCGGGGAGAGGTCGGATCGCGCAGCGATCCGGGTGAGGGGGGCGCTTCCACATGCGCGGCGCCAATTTCACTAAGACCACTCGAGCATGCCATCTCCGCGTCAATTCAACCGCCGCTGAGTTGCGCCTTTGGCAACGGCTGCGATCGCGTTTCCTGCTTGGCCACAAGTTCGTTCGTCAGGAGCCAATCGGACCCTATATTGTCGATTTCGTCTGTCGCGAACAGCGATTGATCGTCGAGCTGGACGGCGGACAGCACGCCGATTCGAAACGCGACGAGGTTCGTAACAAATGGCTCGCGGACCGCGGCTACCGAACGCTTCGCTTTTGGAACAACGATGTGTTTCAGAACATCGAAGGCGTGTGGAACACGATCGCGACTGAATTACGGGTGGAGACGCCCCCTCACCCGGCGCGCTACGCGCGCCGACCTCTCCCCGCAAGCGGGGAGAGGTAAGGAAGCGCCGTGCGCAATTTGCAGCCCAACGCTTCTGCGCAAGCGCTCGCAGCGGGCGTCGATCTTCCCCGCGCCTTCAAGGACGCCGCGATCGCGGCGCTGCTCTCGCTCGGGCTGTTCCTGCCGCTGATCGGCTTCGACACCGTCACCAACATCCGCAACGAGCTCATCCTTGAGACCCGGTTCGGGCTGCTCGCGGTGATCGTCGCGCTGATCGTCGCCGGCAGTTTGGTCAACTCGCTGGTGGTTGCGCCCTGGCGCGCGCGCCATGCCAGAGTCGAGGCGAGACCCGCGGGCAGGATCGCCGGCCTCATCGCCAAGCGGTTTCCCCCGCTCGCGCTCGCGTTCGTGTTCGTCTATCCGGCGCTGGTGCTGGGGCTCGTCGGGTTTTCCGGCGCGACCAAGTGGATCGACAACTTCGGCATCCAGATCCTGATCTATGTGATGCTCGGGTTCGGGCTCAACATCGTGGTCGGGCTTGCCGGCCTGCTCGATCTCGGCTACGTGGCGTTCTACGCGGTCGGCGCCTATTCCTATGCGCTCATCGCCAAGACGTTCGGGCTGTCGTTCTTCACGCTGCTGCCGCTCGCCGGCCTCCTGGCGGCATTCTGGGGGATCCTGCTCGGCTTTCCGGTGCTGCGGCTGCGCGGCGACTATCTCGCCATCGTCACGCTCGCGTTCGGCGAGATCGTCCGCCTGGTCCTGATCAACTGGGTGCCGGTGACCAACGGCTACGCCGGAATCAGCGGCGTGCCGCGGCCGACCTTCTTCGGCATTCCGTTCACCGCCGGCGACGACGGCTTCGCGGCGGTGTTCGGGCTCGCGTTCTCGCCGATCTACCGCACCCTGTTTCTCTACTACATCATCCTCGCGCTGGTGCTCTTGACCGCGTTCATCACACTGCGGCTGCGCCGGCTGCCGCTGGGGCGGGCCTGGGAAGCGCTGCGCGAAGACGAGATCGCCTGCCGTTCGCTCGGCATCAACACCACGACCACGAAGCTGACCGCATTCGCGACCGGCGCGCTGTTCGGCGGTTTCGCGGGCTCGTTCTTCGCCGCACGCCAGGGATTCATCTCGCCGGAATCCTTCACCTTCATGGAATCGGCGACGGTTCTCGCGATCGTCGTGCTCGGCGGCATGGGCAGCACGATCGGGGTCGCGATCGCGGCGGTGATCATGATCGGCGGCACCGAACTGCTGCGCGATCTCGATTTCCTGAAGTACATCTTCGGCGAGAACTTCGACCCGACCCAATACCGCATGCTGCTGTTCGGCCTCGCCATGGTGCTGATCATGGTGTGGAAGCCGCGCGGCCTCGTCGCGACGCGCGAGCCGTCCGCCTACTTGCGCGAGCGCAAGGCGATCGGGCGCGACCTCGTGAAGGAAGGCCGCGGATGAGCGCGCCGTTGCTGCGGGTCGAGCACCTGACCATGCGGTTCGGCGGGCTCGTCGCCGTCAACAATCTGAGCTTCACGGCGAACGCCAATGCGATCACGGCGCTGATCGGTCCCAACGGCGCCGGCAAGACCACGGTCTTCAACTGCATCACGGGTTTCTACAAGCCGACCGAGGGACGCCTCGCGCTCGGCCACGGCGAAGCCGGCGTCTGGGACGAGCTCGATCGCCTCACCGCGCGCGGCCTGCGCAGCCTGCGGGGCCCGGCCGGACGCCTGTTCCTGCTCGAGCGCATGCCCGACTATCTGGTCGCGCAGGTGGCGCGGGTTGCGCGCACGTTCCAGAACATTCGGCTGTTTCCCGGCCTGAGCGTGCTGGAGAACCTGCTGGTCGCCCAGCACAACGTGCTCAACGAGGCCTCGGGTTACGGATTTCTCGGCGTGATCGGGATCGGCCGCTACCGCGGCGCCGAGCGCGCGGCGATCGAGAAGGCGTGCCATTGGCTCGAGGCGACCGGGCTGATCGAGCGCGCCGATGATCCGGCCGGCGAGTTGCCCTACGGGGCCCAGCGCCGGCTCGAAATCGCGCGCGCCATGTGCACCGATCCGGTGCTGCTCTGCCTCGACGAGCCCGCCGCCGGGCTCAATCCGCGCGAGAAGGCCGACCTCAACGAGCTCATCCTTGCGTTGCGCGACCGGCACGCGACCTCGGTGCTGCTGATCGAGCACGACATGTCGGTGGTGATGGAAATCTCCGATCATGTCATCGTGCTCGACTACGGCCTCAAGATCGCCGACGGCGCCCCCGATCAGGTGCGCAACGATCAGAAGGTGATCGCGGCCTATCTGGGCGTGGCAGAGCAGGAGGTCGAGCGCGTGCACGCGGAGGTCGGACTGTGAGACGCTATCGTGCTGCACTCGGACTAAGCCGCATGATGCAGGGCTGTCGAACAGGGCACGGCGCCGCTGCTCCCTCTCCCCGCTTGCGGGGAGAGGGTCGGGGTGAGGGGGCGTTTCTCCACGCTCAGACTCGTGGAGAGGCCCCCTCACCCGGAATGAGCGCGAAGAACGCGCTCATTCCGACCTCTCC
>JBPYFJ010000003.1:0-2711 GCA_051985675.1 Xanthobacteraceae bacterium
CTTTTCCGTGCGGATCAAGCGAAGCAGCGAGAACTGCGTGATGTTGAGCCCTTCATCCCGCAGGAAGTCGTCGTACATGCGCGAGACCGCGCGCGTTGCCTTGCGCAGGTCGAAACAGGCGCATTGCGCGATCAATTCATTGCGTGTCTTTGCTTTCATCCGCATCCCCGCTTCTTCCGGCCAAGAATCCGGCAGGTAAAACTCACAGGAAAGTGACTATACACGTAGTGCACACGTATTGTGCCGGATAATAGGTGTGTATACACTCATATGTCAAGGCGATGAGAAACGTATCGAACTTAGTTCGGGAGGTTTTGGCATGACATCGCAGCGGTCAGTCGTTTTCGCAGAACCGGTTCGCACCGCGATCGGCACCTTTGGCGGCAGCCTCAAGGACGTGCCGGCGCCCAGTCTCGGCGCTGTGGCGATCGGCGCGGCGGTCGCGCGCGCCGGAATCCGCCCGGAAGACGCGGAAACGGTCGTCATGGGCAACGTCGTGCAAGCCGGCACCAAGATGAACCCGGCCCGGCAAGCGGCCGTCCATGCCGGGCTGCCGGTGACGATCCCGGCGCTCACGGTCAATCGGGTCTGCGGCTCGGGAGCGCAGGCCATCGTCTCGGCGGCGCAGGAGATCGCCCTCGGCAACATCAACGTCGCGGTGGCGGGGGGCATGGAGAACATGGACCAGGCGCCTTATCTCATCGCGCGCGCTCGCTGGGGCTACCGCATGGGCGATGGCGCGCTCTATGACAGCGTGTTGCGCGACGGCTTGAACGACGCTTTCTCCGACGCGCACTCCGGCTGGCATACCGAAGATCTGGTCGAGAAATATCAGGTCACCCGCGAGGCGCAGGACCGTTGGGCCTTGCGATCGCAGCAGCGCTTCGCCGCCGCGCAGGCCGACGGGCGTTTCAAATCGCAGATCGTGCCGGTGGAAGTACCCGGCAAAAAGGGACCGACGCATTTCGACAAGGACGAGCACAACCGCCCCGACACGACGCTCGAAACGCTGGCGCGGCTCAAGCCGGCCTTCCGTCCAAACGGCACGATCACCGCCGGCAACGCCCCCGGACTGAACGACGCCGCTTCGGCCGTGGTGCTCGCCGACGGCGCGTGGGCCGACAAACACGGTCTTGCCCCGGTCGCACGCCTGGTCTCTTACGGCATCGCCGCGGTCGAACCGGGCATGTTCGGATTGGGACCCGTGCCTGCGGTCAAGCAGGCCTTGCAGCGCGCCGGCTGGGATATTCGCTCCATCGAGCGCGCCGAGATCAATGAAGCTTTCGCTGCCGTCGCCATCGTTGTCGCGCGCGAACTCGGGCTGCCCGAGGATGTCGTCAACGTCGAAGGCGGCGCCGTGGCCCACGGCCATCCGATCGGCGCCACCGGTGCGGTGCTGACCACCAAGCTGATCCACTCGATGCGCCGCGACGGTCTCACGCGCGGCCTTGTCACGCTTTGCATCGGCGGCGGTCAGGGCATCGCGCTGGCCATCGAAGCGCTGCACTGAAACGAGGAAGAGAACCGGGAGTCCCGGCCATGCCGCTCGCCAAAATCCACATCGTCGAAGGCCGCTACGACGAGGCCCGCATCGCCAAGGTATCCGGCGCCGTCCAAGCCGCCCTGATGAACACGCTTCGCGTGCCGCCCGAAGACTTCTACCAACTGATCTTCGAATTGCCGAAGGACCGGTTTCTGCACACGCCTTCGTTCGTCGGGATGCATTACACCGACGATTTGATTATTCTCGATGTCAGTTTCATCCAGGGGCGGCCGAAGGAGACGCGGCTTGCACTTTTGAAAGACATCAACGCGCGCGTCGCGGCGGCCGCGGACGTGTCGCCGGACGACATGTTGATCACGCTTTACGAGGTTCCCGGCGAGAACATCTCCTTTGGCCAAGGGGAGGCGCAGCGCGCCAATGCCGTCGCACGCGCGTGATGCTCCGGTCGCCGATTGCGTTGTCGGGAGAGGACCATGAGTGAGCCCGCGGTCAAGCAGATCGTGCTTGCGTCCCGGCCCAAAGGGCTGCCGACCCACGAGAACTTCCGTTTGCAGGACGTGCCGATGCCCCAGCTGCCGCAGGGCGGCCTGTTGCTGCGCGTGCTCTACCTGTCGCTCGATCCGTACATGCGCGGCCGCATGGACGACCGCAAATCCTATGCGAAGCCAGCGAGCATCGGCGGGGTGATGCCGGGCGAAAGCGTGTGCGAGGTGATCGCGTCCGACCAAGCGGGTTACGCCGTGGGCGACATCGTGTTGGCGCACACCGGCTGGCGCACGCATGCGGCCTCGGCGGGCGCAGCCTTGCGCAAGCTCGACCCCGCCGCGGCGCCGATCACCACCGGGCTTGGCGTGCTCGGCATGCCCGGGTTCACCGCCTATGCCGGTCTCAACCTCATCGGTAAGCCCAAGCCGGGCGAAACGGTCGTTGTGGCGGCCGCAAGTGGCCCCGTGGGCTCACTGGTTGGGCAGCTCGCCAAGCTCTCTGGCGCAAGAGCGGTCGGCATCGCCGGCGGCTCCGAGAAATGCCGCGCTGTCGTCGAAGAGTTTCGCTTCGATGCCGCTGTCGATCATCGTGCACCCGACTTTGCCGAAAAGCTCGCAGCTGCCTGCCCGAACGGGATCGATGTTTATTTTGAAAACGTCGGTGGCGCCGTGTGGCAAGCCGTGCTGCCTTTGCTCAACACGTTTGCGCGCGTGCCGGTGTG
>JBPYFJ010000004.1:0-18056 GCA_051985675.1 Xanthobacteraceae bacterium
GTGGCCACCGGCCTCGCCGTGACGGGTGCTGGCGGCGACGTGCTGTTTGTTGAGGCCACCGCGATGCAGGGTAAGTCCGGACTCACGCTGACCGGCCAGCTCGGCGACGTGATGAAGGAGTCGGCACAGATCGCGCTCTCCTACGTGCGCGGGCACGCCGGCGAGCTCGAGATCGAGCCATCGGCGTTCGAGGACCGGACGTTCCACATGCACGTCCCGGCGGGCGCGATCCCCAAGGACGGTCCGAGCGCCGGGGTCGCGATGTTCATGGCACTGGTGTCGCTGATGACCGAACGCACGATCCGCAGCGATACCGCGATGACCGGCGAGATCAGTCTGCGCGGACTGGTGTTGCCGGTCGGCGGCATCAAGGAGAAGGTCGTGGCGGCGGCGCGCGCCGGCATTCGCCGGGTCATGCTGCCGGCGCGCAACCGCAAGGACTACGAAGACATCCCGGAAGATGTGCGCACGGACCTGGAGTTCGTCTGGCTCGAGCGGGTCGAGGAAGCCGTGGCGGCGGCGCTGGATCCCGCCGGCAAGGGCGAGCCCGAACGCGCCGTGGCGTAGGACGTGTTGCCCAGCACGGGTTGTCACCTCTCCCTGCAAGCGGGGAGAGGTGAAAGGAGAGACTCCCCATGGGTTGGTCGTTGATGATCGGCCGGATCGCCGGCACGGCGATCCGCATCCACATCACCTTCCTGATCTTCATCGCGTGGATCTGGGGCGCGAGCTACATCGCGGAAGGTCCGGCCGCCGCGTGGAACGGGCTCGTCTTTGTCATCCTGCTGTTTGTGTGCGTGCTTGCGCACGAGTTCGGCCACATCTTTGCGGCGCGCGGATTTGGGGTGGAAACGCCGGACGTGACCTTGCTGCCGATCGGCGGGGTCGCGCGGCTCGCGCGCATTCCCGAGGAGCCCGTTCAGGAATTGCTGATCGCGCTCGCAGGACCGGCGGTCAACCTTGTGATCGTCGTCGTGCTGCTGGTTTTGTTTGGGAGCCAGGCCGAGCCGACCCAGCTGGCATCGGTCGAAAACACCAAGATCGCGCTCGCCGACCGCCTGACGGTCGTCAACCTGTTTCTCGCCCTGTTCAATATGATCCCGGCGTTTCCCATGGATGGCGGCCGGGTGCTGCGCGCGCTGATCGCGATAAAGCTCGGTTACGTGCGCGCCACCAAAGTCGCCGCGGTGATCGGTCAGGCGCTGGCATTCGTGATGGGCGCGATCGGGCTCTTCTACAATCCGCTGCTGATCTTCATCGCGCTGTTCGTGTATTTCGCGGCGTCCGCGGAGGCGCACGCGGCGGCGTTGCGCGCGATGTCGCAAGGCGTCCCGGTCACCTCGGCGATGATGACGCGCTATGCGACGCTCGCCCCCGACACCCACATCGACGAGGCGGTCGAGACGCTGTTGTCGACCAGTCAAGGCGATTTTCCGGTGACCGACGACGGGCGGCTCGTCGGGCTGCTCGGACGCAACGACATCGTGCGCGCGCTCAAGCAGATGGGTCCGGACGCGCGGGTCGGCCAGGCGATGACGACCGACATCCCGACGGTCGATCGTACCTGCCGGCTCGACGAAGCGCTGCGCATCCTGCAGGAAAAATCGGCGCCGGCGGTCGGCGTCGTCGACGCCGGCGCGCGCCTGGTCGGGCTGATCACGACCGAGACGCTCGGCGAAATGATGCTGATCGGCGACCTCGCGCCGAATTTCCGTTTGCGCCCACGCGATCGGCGCGCCGCATAAATCATCGCGTCGTCCCACGCTGATGTGACGGGCGTCCTGGACAGCGGATTCGGCGCTCTGCTACGCTTTGCGGAAACGTCAGCTGGTTTGGTCGCGTGGGTGAGGGCGGACGTCATGGCCGATCCCAAGGAAGCTTTTGTAACGGTGTGCGAGTGCCGCACCTTCGTGCGGCGCGCGGGCGCCGGCAGGCCGGTGTTGTTCCTGCACGGCGCGGGCGGTTTGCCGGGATGGCAGCCGTTCCTGGCGCGCCTCGCCGAGCGCTACGACGTATTGGCGCCGGACCATCCGGGTTACGGTCAATCGGAAAGCCAGCAGTGGCTGGAAGAAGTCGCGGATCTTGGCCAGTTCTATCTCGAGTTCCTCAAGGCCTTTGATCTCACCGGCGTGCAGGTGATCGGTCATTCGCTCGGCGGCTGGATCGCGCTCGAAATGGCAACCCGGTCGACGGCTCGGATCAAGAGTCTCACGCTGATGAGCTCCGCCGGTATCCGCGTCAAAAATCTGGGCCCGCCCGATCTGTTCGCGATGGACCCGGACGAACTGGTGCGCACGCTGTTCCATGACAAGCTACTGATCGAGCAGCAGCTCAACACACCGCCGACGCCCGAGCAGCTCGCGACAATCACGCGAAACCGCGTGACCTCGGCGCGGCTCGGCTGGAACCCGCGGCTCTTCAATCCGAAGCTGCGCAAGTGGCTGCGCCGTATCGACGTGCCGACCCACATCGTCTGGGGTGATCAGGACAAGATCTTCGTGCCCGCCTACGCGATCGAGCTGCAGAACGAGATCCCCGGCGCCCAGGTCACGATCATTCCGGATACCGGGCACATGCTGCACATCGAGAAGGCCGACGCGGTGGCGGATGCGGTCGTGGCGTTTGCCGGGTAGCTAGGAGGTCGAACCATGCAGGTTCTCAACTTCCACCTGTTTCCCTATCCGCCGCTGCCCGACGAGCTCTATGCCAAGAGCGCCTGGGTGACGCTCTCCAACGTTCACTACGACGAGAAGCTCGGGCATAAGACCTACAACCTCTATCTCGATCAGCTCGAGCTGTGCGATCAGCTCAGTTTCGACGGGGTGGCGGTCAACGAGCATCACCAGACGCCGTACTGCATGATGCCGTCACCGATCGTGACCGCGGCGGCGCTGGCGCGGCGCACCAAGGGCAAGATCGCAATCCTCGGCAGTGCGTTCTGCCTGCGCGATCATCCGCTCACGCTCGCCGAGGAGCACGCGATGATCGACAACATCACCGGCGGGCGGCTGATCACCGGGTTCGTGCGCGGCATCGGGGCCGAATATTCCAACTTCGGCGTCAATCCGACCTATTCGCAGGAGCGGCACCTCGAAGCGCACGATCTCGTCGTGCAAGCGTGGACGCGGCCGGGACCGTTCCCGTTCGAGGGCAAGCACTACCACTTCGAATACGTCAACGTCTGGCCGCGGCCCTATCAGAAGCCGCATCCGCCGATCTGGATACCCTCGCAGGGCTCGAGCGAGACCATCGTCTGGGCCGCGCACCCGGACCGCAAATACCTCTACATGCAGAACTTCAATCCCTACAGCGCCGCGGTGAAATATCTCAACGAGTATCGCCAGGTTGCGAAGGAGCAGTACGGCTACGAAGCGCGATCGAGCCAGCTCGGCTGGGCGGCGCCGTGCTACGTCGCCGACACCGACGAGCAGGCGATGAACGAGGCGCGCGAGGCGATCGAGTTCCTGTTCAACAAGACCCTGAAGATGCCGGTCGGCATGTTCTTCCCGCCGGGCTATACCTCGATCGACTCGATGAAGCGCGTGGTTGCCGGCAAGCAGTCGATCATGGGTGCGGGCCGCAACGTCGAGAACCTCGACAAGCAGGGCGTGATCATCGTCGGCAGCCCGGACACGGTGCGCCGACGCATTCTCGAGGCGCACCGCGAGCTCGGATTTTCAACCTTCATGACGCTGTTGCAGTTCGGTTCGCTCTCGGCCGACAAGACCGAGAAGAACATCCGTCTGTTCGCCAAGGAAGTCCTGCCGGCGCTGCAGAAGGTGGATGACCGCAATTACGAGGGCATGCGCACCGCCGCGGAATAGTCAGCCTGTCGCCGCCTTTGCGCCGGCCGCCGCCTCCTGTTGGGCGGCGAGCTCGGCGTCTTTCGCAGCGACGCGCGCGACCGATGGCCGGGAGCTCCAGCGACTGAGATAAGCTCTGAATTCGGGCAGCTCGGGCACGAGCTTGAAGTTCGTGGTCCAGGTCAACGCGCTCCCCCACAGCACATCAGCCGCGGAAAATCGCTCGCCCAGCATGTAGGGTCCCTTGCGAAGCTGGCCGACGATTGCCCCCAGCACACTGTCGTAGTCGCCGTAGGGGCTCATGCGCATCGGCGCGGGCTCACGCTTGAGCGCCCGATCGCCGATCGCTGGCTCGAAACAAGCCCCGTAAAAGACAAGCCAGCGCAGGTAGGGGCCGCGCAGCGGATCCCCCATCTGCGGCGCAAGTCCCGCGTTCGCAAACAGATCCGCCAGATAGATGAAGATTGCGACTTGCTCGGTGATCAGCGCGTCGCCGTGTTTCACGGCCGGCACTTTCCCCATCGGATTGATCGCAAGATAGGCCGGCTGGCGTTGATCGCCGGCGTTCAGGCTCAGCACGTGGAGCCGATAGGGGGCGCCAAGCTCCTCGAGCAGCGTGAGGGTGGCGGACGATCGCGAGTGAGGCGCGTGGTAGAGGGTAACCGTATCGGTCGTGGTCATCGTGATGATCCCAATGGTGCAGGGGGTGGACAGGCGCCGACAATATGTCGGCGTGATGACGCCCAACGCAAAGACTACTCCGCCGCTTCCGGCTTGGTCTTCGCCGCTTGTTCGGCCAGGTAGGCGTTCACCACTTTCATCGCTGCAGCCTTGCCGGCGCCGCTGAACTCCTCGCGATGGCTCCGTATCCAGCCCAACGAGGCTTCGCGCGCCTCGTTGCGGCCGGCGAACTTCGGCAGCACGTAGCGCATGAACATCTCATAGGATTTCTTGGTGGCCTCGAAGTCAGCCCAGTCGTGCGCGAGCATCAGCATGCAGCCGAACCCGCCGGTCTTCTGCCAAAAACGCTCGAGCATCGCGACCGCGTCGTCGGGCGTGCCGATCGAGGCTTTGCCGGTGCGGTTGAGCTCCTCAACGTTATCCATGCTGATCGAGGCCGGCAGGCCGATCGCGATCGGGCCCTCGGCGCGCAGCGAATAGGAATAGTGCAGGAACTTCTCGAATCCCTTCTGCACATTGGCGACCGCTTGCTCGCGCGTTTCGGCGACGTGGATCGGCGCCATCAGCCGCAGATCGTGCGGATCCATGCGGGCGCCGCGCGCCGCCGCGATCTCGTTGGCGATGCGCCAGTTGGTGTCGAGCACGTCATAGCCGGCCGGGCTCGACGCCGCGACGCAGAGCATGCCGAACCCGTATTTGCCGGCGAGCTTGCCGCCCGACGGCGTAATCGCGCTCGCCACCGCCATGTGCGGCCGCGGGCGGGTATAGGGCTTGAGCTGGAGCCGTGCCTCGCGCAGCTCGAACCACTCGCTCTTGGCGGTGACGACCTCGCCGGCGAGCAGCCGCATGATGATGTCTAAGCCCTCCGCCAGGCGGTCACGCTGTTGGTCGGGGTTGATGCCGAGCATCATCGCGTCGGATGGGAGTAAGCCGGGCCCAAAGCCGAACATGGCGCGCCCCCGCGTCTGGTAATCGAGCTGCACCAGGCGGTCCGCAACCATCAGCGGATGGTGATAGGGCAGGGAGATGACGCCGGTACCGAGCCGGATGCGCTTGGTACGTTCGGCCGCGGTGGCGATGAACAATTCCGGCGAACCATAGGTCTCGTAACCGCCGGAATGATGCTCGCCGATCCAGGCCTCGTCGTAGCCGAGCTTGTCGAGAAATTGGATGAGTTCAAAGTCACGCTCGAACAAGAACGACGGATCTTCGTCGTTGGGATGGAACGGCGGCAGGAAGATGCCTGCGCGCAGGCGGTCGCGGGTGATCATGTTCGACGTTGTGTCCATAGCTCGATTTCCGTGCGAGCCGATAAACCTTCTCCGGCCTCGTCCTGAGGAGCGCCCGCAGGGCGCGTTTCGAAGGACGGGCGCAGGCGGGCACGTTCCTTTTGGCCATCTTCGAGACGCCCTCGCATCGCTCGGGCTCCTCAGGATGAGGTCGGAGTGTGTTGCACGTCACAGCGACAGGCAACTCACAAGAACCGCGTCGGCCAGTTGAGCGTGCGCCACATGTGCGAGGAGGGCGTATTGTCCCAGCCCAGCCCTTCCTTCGGCTGCCGGAAGTTGCGCCCGATGATGTCGGTGAACTCTTCGAGCTCGACCTTGGCATTGGGATCGAACGAATAGATGTCATTCACCGTGATCATGCGCGACGTCATGTACCACTTGTGATTGCGGGCGCGCTTGTATTCTTCCTCGATGTAGGGCTCCGGCCGGTAGTCGGGGCCGAACAGCTTGATGTATTGATCGGGGTATTTGTAGCCGACCGACTCGTCCGGGAAGAACCGCAGCGCCTGATGCATGCGGATCGCCCAGCTCACCTCTTCGTCCACGTAGGGCTCGATCAGCTGCGCGCCCCAATAGCCGTGGTCGCAGCGGATGAAGCTCACCACGCCGATGTCATGCAGCAGGCAGGCGAGGATGGTCTTTTCCGACAGCCCGTTGTTGAGCGCGTGCTTGGCGCTCTGCAGCAGGTGCGCGGTCGAAGCAAAGCGGCGCTTGAAGAAATCGATCAGCGTCGGCTTCTCCGGCATTTCAGGCAGGCGCTTGTCGGCACCCATCAGGAAATACTTGCCGGGATTCTGGGCCAGGAGATCGTTGCCGCTCTGGATCTCGACCTTGCCGTCGCCCATGCCGAACAGCACCGACTTAGTAGCGATCTTCTGGTTGAGCTCGTGCATCATCCGCTCTTCGAGCTCGTCCGCGCGCTCCGACAACGTCATTGCCGCTTGGCTCATAGGGGCTCCTCTAGCAAGGCAGTTGGTGGGGCCTGCGGGCCGATTTGGGGCGAAACTACACTGAAACGGGACCTCGCGAAACCAGTCCGCCGAATGGCAGATCGGCAGTTTTAGCGCACGTTTGCCGCCTCGCGACGCGCGGCAAATGCCTGTAGGTTCGAGCCAAACAGGAACTGCCCGTGCTCGCGGAGTTGACATTCGACGGCCTCGCCGCGGTCGTAACCGGGGCCGCCGCTGGTATCGGCCGCGCCACCGCGCAGGTGCTGGGCGAGCTCGGCGCCCACGTCTATGCGGTCGATATCGATGCCGGCGGTCTCGCGGCGGCGGTCAAGGACCTAAAGGCGGCAGGTGTACGCTGCGAGGCCGTCGTCGCGGACGTGACGCGCGAGCTGGATGCGGCGTCGGTCAGCGATCGCGTCGCGGCCGACGGACGCCCACTCAAGGCGCTGATCAACAACGCGGGTACCAATTTCCACAGCCCGACGCATGAGCTCAAGCTCGACGACTGGAACCGGATCATCAATCTCAACCTCACCGGCGCGTTTCTGATGACGCGGGCGCTGTTGCCGCTGCTGCTCGAGGCGCCGCGCGGCGGTGCGATCGTCAATATCTCCTCGGGATTTGGCCTGATCGGCGGCCGGGGCATTCCGGTCTACGCCGCCACCAAGGCCGGCATCATCGGGTTCACGCGCCAGCTCTGCGTCGAGTACGGACCGCGCGGCCTGCGCGCCAACGCGATTTGCCCGGGGCTGACACTGACCGAGCGGGTGAAAGGCTACGTCGCCCGGAACCTGAATGATCCCGAGGGTACGCGGCCGCGGGTGCTCAACGGTCGCTTCGCGCAGCCGCGCGAGATTGCCAATGTGATCGCGTTCGTGGCATCGGATGCAGCGTCCTACATGAGCGGCGCGGTGATCCCGGTCGACGGGGGACAGACGGCCAGTTGAGTGCAGGAGGACGAACGATGTGGGACCTCAATTCCCTGGTAGCCATTGATATTCATACCCACGCCCACACGCCGCCAGAAGCGGCCGATCCGGAGGAACTTGCCCAGCGCGCGGCGATGAAGGCCTACTTCGGAAATAAAGGCGAGGAGCTTACCACGCCGGCGATCGCGGCCTACTACCGCGAACGCAAGATCGGCTGCGTCATCTTCACCGTCGACAGCGAGAAGGAAAGCGGCCATCGCCGCTATCCGAACGAAGAGGTGGCGAAGGTCGCCGCGCAGAACAGCGACATCATGATCGCATTCGGCTCGATCGATCCGGCCAAGGGCAGGGCGGGCGCCAAGGAGGCGCGCCGGCTGGTGCGCGAATTTGGCGTCAAGGGCTTCAAGTTTCATCCCTCGACCCAGGGCTTCTTCCCCAATGACCGCAGCGCTTACGTGCTCTACGAGGCGATCGCCGAGGAAGGCGCGATCGCGTTGTTTCATAGCGGGCAGACCGGCGTCGGCTCCGGCATGCCGGGCGGCGGCGGCATCCGGCTGAAATATTCCAACCCGATGCACATCGACGACGTCGCGGTCGATTTCCCCGAGATGAAGATCATCATCGCGCATCCGTCGTTCCCGTGGCAGGAAGAGGCGCTCGCCGTCGCCCAGCACAAGCCGAACGTCTATATCGACCTGTCGGGCTGGTCACCGAAGTACTTTCCGCCGATCCTCGTGCATTACGCCAACACGCTGCTGCGCAAGAAGGTGCTATTCGGGTCTGACTATCCGGCGCTGACGCCCGATCGCTGGATGGCGGACTTCGAGAAGATCGACATCCGGCCTGAAGTGCGTCCGCTGATTCTGAAGGAGAACGCGGTGCAGTTGTTGGGGCTGAAGGCAAAGTGAGCGCGATCTGGGGTCACGATCATGCGACGCAGCACCGAAAAAATCCTCACCACCCACGTCGGCAGCCTGCCGGATTTCGTGGCGCTCGATCCGAACGCACCCGATCACGAGGCCAAGTTGCGCGCGCTTGTCGCCGAGGCGGTGACCAAGCAGCGCGAGGTCGGAGTGGACATCATCAACGAGGGCGAGTTCGCCAAGTACGGCGACTGGCTGCGCTACGCCGAAAGCCGGCTCGGCGGCTGCGAGCCGCGCAAAGTCGCGTCCACGGTGTTTATCGAGGGCAAGGACCGCGAGGAGTTCGCCGCGTTCTACAAATATGCGACCGAACGCGGGACCTTGTTCTACCGGCCGAACGAGGATCTAACGCGCGGCGCATCGTTCTTTGCCTGCACGGCGGAGATCACCTACCGGGGGCAGGCTGCGATGGCGCGCGAGATCGAGGTGTTCCAGGCCGCGCTCGGCGCGCAGGCGCCGCAGGACGCGTTTCTCACCACCACGGCGCCGGCGTCGCTCGAGCCCTACCGCAGGAACGAGTTCTACAAGTCCGAGGAGGAATTCGTGTACGCCATCGCCGACGCGATGCGGACCGAATACCAGATGATCGCCCAGGCGGGTTTCCTGGTGCAGGTCGACGATGCCTGGATCCCGGCGCTGTGGGACCGCATCGGCATCAAGATGGGGCTTGCTGCATTCAAAAAGTATTGTCTGATGCGGGTCGAGGCGCTCAATCATGCGCTCAAGGGCATCGCGCCCGAGCAAATCCGCTATCATTTCTGCTGGGGCAGCTGGCACGGCCCGCACGTCTACGACATTGCGATGGCGGACATTGTCGACGTCATGCTGCGCGTGAACGCGCAGTGCTACCTGTTCGAGGCAGCAAACGCGCGCCACGAGCATGAATACGTGGTGTGGGAGAACGTCAAGCTGCCCGCGGGCAAGATCATCGTGCCCGGCATGGTGACCCATTCGACCGACGTGGTCGAGCACCCGGAGCTCGTCTCCCAGCGCATCCAGCGGTTTGCGAAACTGGTCGGCAAGGAGAACGTCATGGCCGGTGCCGATTGCGGGTTCGGCCGTCGCAGTCACCCGCAGATCGGCTGGGCCAAGCTCAGGGCTTTGGTCGACGGGGCGGCGCTCGCCACCAAGGTGCTGAAGTATGCGTAGGAGCTAACCCGTCCGCGCTTGTCCCGCGCACTCGCAACATCGCTACCTCTCCGCGCAAGCGGGGAGAGGTGACCGTGTTGCGGCGCCGTCGTACTACTTCAACCGCTTGGCTGCTTCGTCGACCAACGAATAATCGACATACTTCTTGACGTCGATCGGCTGCTTGACGAAACCGTACTGAACCTGCAGGTCGATCGTTTTCTGCAGCGCCTCGACGTCGAGTTTGCCGTCCTGGTTGCGATAGTAGTCGCCGCCCTGGCCGTCCTTCTTGAACAGCCAGCTGTCCCAGCGGTCGGGCGGCGTTTTGGTCACGTCGGCCGCGATCTTCACCGCCTCCGCGTGGTTGGCCGGGTCGAGGTACCAGCGCTCCTGCCGCAGCGCGTCTTCCATGAAATCGACCAGGGGGGCGCGGTTCTTGTCGAGGAACGGTTGCCGAACAACCCACATGCCGAGCTGATTGATGCCGACGGCGTCGCCGGTGGTTCCGATCGTCCGGGTTGCGGCGCGCACGCTCGGGTTTGCGGTGAACGGCAGCGGCAGGACGATCAGCTCGACCTTGCCCTCGCTCAGCATCGCCGGCATCGCCGGAACCGGCGTCTCGATGAACGTGAGATCGCGCTTGTCCAGCAGGTTGTGCTTGGCGAGCATGATGCGCAGCGGAACGTCGGTGCCGCTGCCGAACACGTTAGTCGCCACGATCTTGCCGCGCAGGTCCTCGTAGGTCTTGATCGGGCCGTCCTTGCGCACCATGAACTCGTTACTGTAGTAGCCGGGCACGCCGTCCTGCAGCTCGTCAGAGATGATGCGCAGATCGCTCATGCCGGCGTTGGTGATGGCGATCGGCAGGGTGGTGAAGCCGAGGTTGGCGATGTCGAGCTCGCCTACATTCAGCGCGGTGATAAGCTGCGGCGTCCCCTGAAAGTGGATCGCCTCGAAGGTGTAGGATTTGCCGAGATGGCGCGCGAGCCCCGGCGTCTTGAACAGCATCGTTGCCCAGTTCGAGACCGGAACAATGTACGACAGGCGAATTTTCAAGGATTCGGCTTGAGCCGAGCCGACCGACGCCGTCGCAAGAATCGCGGCGACCAGAAGAGTCTTCAGGCGCATTGTGTTCTCCCCGGATTTTGTTTGCGCCAATGATCGATGGGCGCGGGCGGCCAGTCAACGCATGTCATGATCCCGGGAGCGATTATTTCAGGCGTTTCGCCCCCTCTTCGACCAGCGACAGGTCGGTGAATTTCCTGATGTCGAGCGTCTGCTTGAGAAAGCCGAGCTTGACCTGGGTCTCGATCGCAATCTGCAGCGCGTCGAGGTCGAGCTTGCCGTCGGGGTTGTGATAATAGTCGCCGTTCTGGCCGTCCTTCTTGAACAGCCAGCTGTCCCAGCGGTCGGGCGGCGATTTGGTGAGCTCGGCGGCGATCTTGACGGCTGCCGCGTGATTGGCTGGGTCGAGGTACCAGCGTTCCTGCCGCAGCACATCTTCCATGAAGTCGGTCAGCGCCGCGCGGTTCTTGTCGATGAACGACTGGCGCGCGACCCACATGGCGAGCTGGGTGACGCCCATCGCGTCGGCCTGGGTGAAGATCGTGCGCGTGGTGGCGCGCACCTCCGGATTAGCGGTGAATGGCAGCGGCAGTGCGATCAGGTCGACCTTGCGGTCCTTCAGCATCGCCGGCATGGCCGGGATCTGCGCCTCGATGATGGTGACGTCGCGCTTGTCCTGCATGTTGTGCTTGGCGAGCATCGCGCGCAGTGGAATGTCAGTGCCGGTGCCGTAGCCGGCGGCGGCCAGCACCTTGCCCTTGAGGTCCTCGACGGTTTTGATCGGGCTGTCCTTGAGCACGAGGTACTGGTTCGAGTAGTAGCCCGGGACACCGTCGTGCAGCTCGTCAGCGATGATCCGCAGGTCGGTCATGCCGGCGTTCAGGATGGCGATCGGCAGCGAGGAGAATCCGAAGTTGGCGATTTCGAGCTCGTTTGCCGCAAGCGCGATCGGAAGCGACGTCGTGTTGTTGTAGTGGACGGCCTCGAATGTGTAGGACTTGTCGAGGTAGCGCGCGAGCCCGGGCGTCTTGAACAGCATCGTCGCCCAGTTCGCGACCGGAACGATGAAGGACAGCCGGATCCGCACCGGCTCGGCGCGCACCGCGACTACGCTTGCCGCGAGCATGGCTGCAGCGACGACTGCGATCTTCACCTGCGCGGCGTTCCCCGTCATGGTCTCCTCCCGGCGCTTCGTTCGTTATGTTAATGATCCGCGAGGGGGCGAGACGTGTCAACGAACGGGTCGCGGGCGATGCGTCACAAGAACGAGGTACTGACGGAGCGATGATGAAGCAGAACGCCGGTCTGGCAACGCCGAAGATCGTCAGCCTTGACTTCACGCCGCTCGAGTACGTCCTGCCGCGCGAAAAAGCCTACGGCATGGCGCGTGGATTGAATTTTCGCCGCACGGTTGCGCTGGTCACGGTGACGGCAGATGACGGCTCGGTCGGCCATGGCGAGGCGCTCGGTCCGCTCGCGCCGATCGGCGAATACCTCGCGCTGCTGCGTCCGTTCTTCGTCGGCCGCAGCATTTTCGATTTCGAGCTGATTGCGGCGCAAATCTACAACCGGCTCTATCATTTCGGCGTGCAAGGCCACCACACCGCGGCGCTGAGCGCGATCAACATCGCGCTCGCCGACGCGATCGGCCAAAGCCTGGGCGTTCCGGTGCACGACCTTTTGGGCGGACGTTCAGCGGACCGCATCCCGTGCTACGCCACGACCGGTTATTTGACCAACGATTCAGAGAACGAATTCGAGACGCAGCTTGGCCAAGTCGACAAGAAGCTGTTCGCCGGCGTTAAGATCAAGATCGGGGTAAGCCCGCAGTCCGACCTCGAGCGCGTGCGGATCGCGCGGCGCATCCTCGGGGACGACATCCTGCTGATGGTGGACATCAACGGCAACTACACTCCGGATGTTGCGCTCGAAAGCCTGCGCCGGATCGCCCCCTACGAGATCCACTGGTGCGAGGAGCCGCTGCCGCCGACCGATGTGCGCGGCTACGCCGAACTGCGTGCGCGCTCGCCGATATCGATTGCGGCCGGCGAGGCGTTCCAGACTGCGCACACCTTCAAGCGCTTCACCGACGCGCGCGCCCTCGACATCCTGCAGCCGACGGTGTCGTCCTGCGGCGGCTTCGGCCAGGCCCGCGCAGTCGCGACGCTCGCCGCGCTGGAGAACCTGCGGCTGTCGCCGTGCGGGTGGGGCGGCGCCATCACCATCATGGCCGGCCTGCATTTCGCGGCCAGCCTGCCGGTCAATCCGCACACCGACAATATTCCCTATCCGATGCTGCTCGAGTTCGATGTCGGCGAAAACCCGCTGCGCGACCGGCTGGCGCAGGAGCCGATCTGGCCGCTCGAAGGCGGCTTGGAGTTGCCGCGGCGCGCGGGCCTCGGGATCGCGCTCGATCCGGATGGCGTCAACGCGCTGCGGGCCGACCGGTGAGAGCAGCGAGGCCGACGTGAATCCCGATCAGGCATTGCTCAGGCGCTATCTCGCCCATCCGCACACCGAGCTTGCGATCGACTCCAACCCGTTGGCGAGCGCGCTGCGCGCGAAATTCCTCGGCCGCGACGATGGAATAATTCGCATCGGTTTTACCCCGTCGCGCGAGTTCCTGCAGGGCAATGGCGTGGTCCAGGGCGGCATTGTTGCCGCGATGCTGGACCTCACCGCCGCGTTCGCGTCGCTCGCAACGCTTCGGGAGGGGCAGACGGCGGCGACCGCGAGCCTGTCGATCCTGTTTCAGGCGGCGGTGCGCGCCGGGCCGTTGATCGGAACCGGTTTTGTCGAACGCGCCGGCCGGCGTCTGATCTTTGCGCGCGCGCAGCTCCAAGGCGAGCACGGCGGCGAGCTGCTAGCCAGCGCGCACACCGTCATGTCGGTGCTGGAGGCGAACAAGGCGCCGTAGGATGGGTCGAGCGGAGCGAAACCCATAGGCGATGCAAGGCTGCAAACGAGATGCTGGGTTTCACCTTCGGTTCAACCCATCCTACGAACTAGCGCTGCGGGATCGGCACTTCGTGCACCTTCATGGCCAGTGCAACCGAGGTGTAGTACCCGAGCAGGACCAGCACTTCGGCAATGCCGGCGCGGCCCAACACCGCTTCGATCTTGCCGAACTCGGCGTCCGAGAGTTTGGTGCCGGCCGCCAGCGCCGCCGCAAACGTATAGACCGCGCGCTCATGCGGGTCGGTCAGCTTGGGGTCTTTTCCGGCGCAGATCGCCTCAATCGCGGCTTCCGGTACGCCGAGGTCACGCGCCATGCGGATATGGGCCTGCTGCACGTAGTCGGCCTGCCAATGCCGCGCGATGACCAGAATCCCGATCTCAACCTCGCGCTCGCTCAGCGATGATTTCTTGTTGAGAAAGGTCCCGATCTGCTCCATCCCGTTCGCCACTTTCGGGCTGTGGATCCAGACCTTGTAGGGGGTGAGGATGCGCCCCCGCCCGGCGGTGAGTTGCTCGAACACCGCCGTCTGCTCGTTGCTCATCTCGGCGGGCGGAATGTCCTTGATGCGGTTCATCGCTCGCGTTTCTCTCCCTCAAAGACGCGTGCGGCCTGCGCGTCGAAGTCCTGTTTTTTAACCCTTGCGCCGCGGTTTTGCCTCGTCAAGAGAAAGGGTTGGCATAGCACGGCTGCGCGCGCTGCGGTTTTGCCCGGAACGATTTTGCGTTGGGGTGATATGAGCTGGCGGCGCAGCCGGCGATGGCAGCAGGATCAAGCGGGAGGAATGGGTGCTGGGAGGGTTGTTCGCGCTGCTGGCTGCGGTCACCTTCGCCTGGACCAACGCGACCGTGCGCCGAGGCGTGGTGACCGGCACCGCCGTGCAGGCAACCACGCTCTCGATCCCGATCGGACTGCCGGTGTTCTTCGCCGCACTTCTTCTCAGCGGACAGCCGGGTCTGGTCGCCGAACTGCCGATCCGCGCGACGCTGACCTTTGCGGTCGTTGGGATCAGCCATTTCATCATCGGTCGCTACTGCAACTACCGCGCGCTCGCCGCCATCGGCACCAATCTGGCCGGCCCGGTGATGCAGTTCAGTTTGATCGTGTCGCTCGTGCTTGCCATCGCGTTTTTGGGTGAAACGCTGACCCCATTGCGGATCCTTGGGATCGTCCTGATCCTGGTCGGTCCGGCGTTGGTGTCGCGCGACCGCGGCAGAGCGCCGGCATCAGCCGAGCCATCGGCGTTCACGCCGCGCCTCGCCGAGGGTTACGGGTTCGCGTTCCTGGGTTCGATCTGCTACGGCGTGAGCCCGGTGCTGGTGCGCTATGCGGTCGCCGGTCAGGGATTGGCGGCGAGCCTTGCCGGCGGTGTGATCGCCTCGGCCGCTGCCACGGTGGTGATGCTTGCGCTGTTGCTGATGCCGGGCCATTGGCGGGAGGTGCGCGCCGTGAGCCCGAAAGCGGCCAAATGGTTCGTGACGTCGGGCATTTTGGTCTACCTGTCGCAGATTTTTGCCTACATGGCGGTCGCGGTCGCGCCCGTGACCCTGACCGCCCCGATCATCGCGCTCGCCAACGTCTTTCGCATCTACCTGTCGCATGTGCTCAATCCGGAGCATGAGGTGTTCGGTCCAGACGTGATCTGGGCAACGGCGGTGTCGTTCATCGGCGTGATTGCGCTCACCGCGAGCACCGACGTCTTGCCGTTACCGCCGGCGTGGGCAGCGTTCCTGGCCCAGCATTGGCCTTAAAGTATGATCCCTATTGCTTGCTCATTCCGGCCGACGCCGGGTGACCCGGTAGCTTGAAGCGCTTGCCGGTGTCGGTGATGGTCGAGCCGTCGACCTTCAGGATGGAGATGTCCTGATCGAGGAAGTTGCCGATCAGCAGATACTTTCCATCCGGTGTGAAGGCTGCGCCTTCCGGGACCCCGCCGACCTCGACCTCGCCGACCTTGGTGACCTTGTTGCCGTCGATGCGCAGCACTGCCGCGCTTCCGTTGCGATGGTTGAACCAGGCGTTCTTGTTGTCAGACCCGGCGAGCAGCATCGCGACCGCGACGTCGCCCTTGGGCGAAATGGCGAGCCCTTCCGGCGCATCGCCGACCACCACGCGGTCGATGATGCGCGGCGGCTTTGCTTCGAGATCGATGACGCTGACGGTATCGACGCTGCCGTCGGAGGCACCCGAGTTGCCGTTGTCCGCGGTCAGCGCGATCTTGCCGCTCGGTGCCACCGCCACGTTGTAGGGCCACTGACCGGTCGGCAGGTCGACCTTGCCGTAGGTCACCTTGTCGCCGTTCACGTCGAGCAGGGACACCTTGTGGCCGTTGAACTTGGTGGCGAGCGCATGCTTGCCGTAAAGACCGCGTGCGAGACGATGTCGCCCATATCGATCGTATCGATGAGCTTGACGTCGGTCCCCTAAACATCGAGCGCACTGACGGTCCGGCCAGAACTATTTGGAGAACCTCAAGTATCGTACTCGACCCATCGGAGCCTCAGTACCATTAGCGCCAAGTGGCAACGCCATGGCAACAGGGTGGCGGCTGGGCGAAGGCAACGTCTACGGCTGTCCCACTATCCCATTACCTCAAGGCTCATCCCTTTAGGAGGGAGAAGATGCCATCGTAGAAAACGGGGGGAAATGAGAGCGAACACGTCGCCGGGGTCAGGCACCTCTCAGCTCGCTTTCCCGCGCGAGGCGCTCGTGCGGCTCGTCCGGGCTCCTGATGCGGTATTCGAACTCGCCATCGCGCTCGGGCAATTGCATCGTCACAACGTAAGCTCCATGCGCCGCCCAGATAGCTCGGCCGCGATGAAAGTAACGCACCGGGTCGCCAACTTTGAATTTGTGGGGCATTGCTGAGTGCCCTGAGCCCATCTACGCAAAGCCGCCCCTCAGCCATCCCGGCCGACGCTCATTAGCAGGCGACCCTGACATTCGCACGCTGCAATTTCCTCCGCACAACGGCGGTGATTCAATTGCCGATCTCGCGGGGAATGGGTCTCGTTCCGCCGGCCAGGGGCGGACCGGACCAATCACGTCGAATGCGGCGTCCGGCTTGGGCCGGTTTGGTTTTTGCTCTAGACTTTTCGCGTACCCTGGGAACTTCACGGTCCCCAGTGCGCCAATAAACACCAGCATCAAGCCGTCGCGACGATGTCTGCGCTGATGAACGTCGTGGGGAGGCACAAATGGCAAAATCAAAAACGCTCAATGTCAATGGAAAGCGCGTGTCGGTGAAATACGACGACCCGCAGATGCCGTTACTCTATGCACTTCGTGACGATCTCGGACTGCATGGTCCGCGCTTTGGTTGCGGACTGGGCCAATGCGGCGCGTGCACGGTGCACATCGATGGCGCTGCTGTCCGCTCGTGTATCACGCCCCTTGCCACAGTCGAGCCTCAACAGAAAATCGTCACCCTTGAGGGGCTCGCCAGAGGGACAAAGCTGCATCCGTTACAACAGGCTTTTATCGATGAGCAAGCCGCACAGTGCGGTTACTGCATCAACGGGATGGTGATGCAGGCAGCTGACTTGTTGGCAAAGAACAAGACACCGACCGAATCCGATATCAAAAATGCACTTGCAGATAATCTGTGTCGTTGCGGTACCCATGTTCGCATTGTCCGCGCGGTTAAACGCGCAGCTGCGGCGTAAAACGGAGGCGACCATGAATATTCAGATTTCTCGCCGCGACGCGTTGCTCGGTTCTGGCGCGCTGGTGGTCAGCTTCTCGCTTGCCGGCGCACTCGATCAAGCCATAGCTCAAGCCGTCACCAAGCCGATCGCTCTCACCGAGGTCGATTCGTTTTTGGCAATCGACAAAACCGGGAAGGTGACCGTCTATTCCGGTAAGGTCGATCTCGGCACCGGCGTCTATACGGCATTGCAACAGATCGTTGCCGACGAACTCGACGTGCCGATTAGCCGTATCGAGATGATCCAAGGCGATACGCTACTTACGCCTGACCAAGGTAGGACTTGGGCGAGCATTACCATCCAGATCGGTGGCGTGCAGCTACGCCAGGCCGCGGCGGCAGCGCGTGCCGCGCTTATTGACGACGCCGCAAAAACGCTTGGTGTGCCGGCAGCGCAGCTCACTGTCGCCGACGGCGTTATCTCGGGAGGGGGCAAGAAGGTCAGCTACGCCGAGTTGATTGGAGGAAAGAGCTTTTCGATCAAGCTCGATCCCAAGCAGCTGGTGAAAGAAAAAGATCCTAAGGACTACAAATTGGTTGGCAAACCAGTGCCGCGCCTCGATATCCCCGACAAGCTCACTGGCAAGTTCACTTATATGCAGGACTTCCGTGTGCCCGGCATGTTG
>JBPYFJ010000005.1:0-34381 GCA_051985675.1 Xanthobacteraceae bacterium
GCTGTCGATCCGGCCGGGCGAGAAGATCGGCCTGGTCGGACGCTCGGGCGCCGGCAAGTCCACCGTGGTCAACCTGCTGATGCGCTTCTTCGATCTCGAGGGCGGCCGCATCCTGATCGACGGCCAGGACATCGCCCGCGTCACCCAGGAGAGCCTGCGCGCGCAGATCTCGATGGTGACGCAGGACACCTCGCTGCTGCACCGCTCGATCCGCGACAACATCCGCTACGGCCGCCCCGAGGCGAGCGAGGAGGAGATCGTCACGGCGGCCGAGCTCGCGCACGCCATGGAGTTCATCCCCGACCTGTCCGACTGGCGCGGCCGGCGCGGCCTGGATGCGCATGTGGGCGAGCGCGGCGTAAAACTGTCGGGCGGTCAGCGCCAGCGCGTCGCGATCGCGCGGGTGATCCTGAAGAACGCGCCGATCCTGGTGCTCGACGAGGCGACCTCGGCGCTCGACAGCGAGGTCGAAGGTGCGATCCAGCAGAGCCTCGGCACCCTGATGGCGGGCAAGACTGTGATCGCCATTGCGCACCGGCTCTCGACCATCGCCCGCATGGACCGCCTGATCGTGCTCGACCGCGGCCGCGTGGTCGAACAGGGCACGCACGCCGATCTGCTCCGCCTCGGCGGCCACTACGCGGCGCTGTGGCGGCGCCAGTCCGGCGGCTTCATCGACGCCGACGGGATGCAGGCGGCGGAGTAAGGCGATCCGCCCCTATCCGCCGGGAAGGCCGCTATCGCTGCGGCTCGCGCCAGCGCCTCGTCACGGCGGCTTTCACCAGACCCTTTTCGACCCAGAATTTGAGCTGACGGCCGTCGCGCGGACAGCAGTGCGCGTCGTCGTTGCTCCAATCGATCGTGTCGATCACGACCGACTGCGCCGCGATGTCAGCCTTCATGAAATTGATGCTGTTCGCGCCCGCAAAGGCCATTGCGCGTTCAATGTCGGGCGTAAATTTGTGCAGCCGGATGTCGGAGATCGACTTGCCGGACTGTTTGATATCGAACGCGGCAATCGCAGAGTGCCAATCGTTGCCGCCGCCGCATCCCTCGACCGAGTACACGAGGATCACCACGCTGACATCTTCGAGATTGTAAGGTGCGATCGTTCCGAACGTGAATCCAGTCAGCGTGCATCCCTTTTCAGGCTGGAGCAGCCCCAACATCTGCTTGAGCGCTGCCGGCGCGAGATCGAATGATGTCCGCTCGGCGGCAGTGCCGGCAGGCTGAGCGATCGCGGCAGCTGAAAACAGTGCGGCAGCCGCAAAGCTTAAGAAAAGCGTTTTGCGCATTGCTCTCTCTCCCCGTGCATCAAAGCGCTTTTACCGCCTGGAACCGCCTCCGCCCTGGCGAGTTGAAGCTACCAGACGTAAGAGGTGGGACATGTGGAAACTCCCCGTAGACCAGGACGACATGACGCTTGCCGTCGCGGCCATCGTCTCGGCGGTCGCCATTTCACTCGCACTCATGTAATGCCGTTGTAAGCGGCCTTTTTCGGCCGCAACGCGTCGTCATCAAGCCGTTACCAGCAAGGCACGAGCACGCTCGCGTGCTCGTGCCAATATTTTGGCAGGAGTTGGGCGGCATTGAGCTCGTCCGCCCCTAGCGCCCGGTTTCCGCATCGAAACCGGTTGTTTCTGAACCTTCTTTCGCGCGCCGCGACCAACACGGGAGCGTGAGTTCGGCGTGTACACGCCGGAGGTGCCCGCGCACCACGTCCGGGTCGCAAAATAGTTACTGCCGCTTGTGCGCCGGGTCACATTGCAGAATCGGGAGAAGGCCCATCTTTATGCAAGTTGAAATCGCAGATGATGCGACGGACGAACGCCAAACCAAGCGGAGCAGAACAGCGTTCACGCCGTCCACGGAGGCGAACATGATGACGATCCGACATCCAGCGGGTAAGACCGCGGACCATTCGGCGAGATCGTCGCTCGATGCCCCTGAGCGTCGGCCTCACCAGACCGGGCTTCGTCGAACGAAGGCCGCATATCATTTCCCGCTCTATCCGCTGCACGGGGACGAGCGCCGGGCCGGCAAGACCGCGAAGCTGCTCGATCTCTACGCACGGCTTAACTTCAGCGCCCCGTAGGGCGCTGCGCCCACGCGATCGCCGCTGCCGCGGGACGTGTTTGCGGCGGCGCCTATTCTCGGGACATCCTTTACACGAACTGCTGCGGGTCGCGGGACTTGCCTCGCGTCGTTGCCAGTGTCTCCCGTCAAGGGAGTTGCGGCGACGAACGCTCGGGCGAATAGTAGCCTGCATGGACCAGCTGCTCCCCCTTGCCCAGAAGATCGCCGCGCGACTGGTCGAGCGTCACGAGACGATCGCGGTAGCGGAGGGTTCAAGTGGCGGCCTGCTATCGGCGGCCCTGCTCGCAGTGCCCGGCGCCTCCGCGTATTTTCGCGGCGGCGCCGTGATCTACACGGCGCCTGCGCGAACCGCGCTCCTTGACATCGGTGTGGCCGAGATGGCCGGGATCCGGGCCGCGAGCGAGCCCTACGCGGCGCTGCTGGCGCGGCGCATGCGCGAACGCCTCGGCGCGACGTGGGGCCTTGCCGAGACCGGCGCGGCCGGGCCGGCCGGCAACCGCTACGGCGACCCGGCCGGGCATTCCTGCTTCGCGGTATCCGGCCCGACGCAACGTACCCTGACGGTGCGCACGGCGAGCTCCGATCGGCAAGCCAACATGCTGGCATTTTCGTCGCGCGCCCTCGCGCTCTTGGCCGACGTCATCGGCGCTTGAGACGCATGCGAGGAACATCATGAGCAGGGGCGATGCGGATGCCGTCAACCTCACCGGCGTGTGGCAAGGCCTTTACACGTATCCTCATGTCAACAAGTCGGTGGCGTTCGTCGCGACTTTGATCGAGACGCCAGGCACGCTCACCGGGTCAACCCACGAGCCCTGCGTCTTCCGCGACGGCGCGGGTGGAACGCTGTTCGCAACGCTGCTGGGCGGTCGCGAGGGGCGCCGCGTCACGTTCCGCAAAACCTACGAGGCCGCCGGCCCGAACTACGACCTCGTCGATTATGACGGCACGTTGAGCGCGGACGGGATTGAGATCGAGGGCCGCTGGGTCATCCGCCGCGTGTGGTCCGGCACATTCCTGATGGTTCGCGAAACCGGCAAAGCGGCGGCACGCTCGCGTAAGGTGGTCGAGCGGGCATAAGTAATTGGTGGCATACTTGCGCGCGCAGCATCCGCCGAACAACGAGCGATGCGCGTTCCACGGGAGGACTCAAATGTCGCAAACGCGCCGAACCTTCTTGCGCCTTTCAACCGCCGCGCTCGCGGCCGCGACGATGCCGGGGCACGCACCTGCCGACACGTGGCCCAGCCGCCCGCTGCGCGCGGTGATCCCATTCACCGCCGGCTCGACCATCGACATCATTGGGCGGATTGTGCTGGAGCCGTTGGCGGCTTCGCTCGGACAGCCGATCGTGGTCGAGAACCGGGGAGGCGCCGGCGGCAGCATCGGCGCGGCCGCCGTCGCCAAGGCCGATCCCGATGGCTACACGCTCCTGATCCACGCCTCCGCGCACTCCGCAGCACCCGCGATCTATCCGAACCTCTCCTACGACGCGGCGCGTGATTTCTCCGCCGTGGTGTCGTTCGGCAGCGTCCCCAACGTGACCGTGATCTCGCCGGCCCAGGGCATCGGGACGCTGCCCGAGCTCATCGCCGCCGCGAAGAGCCGTTCGCTCACGTTCGCGTCCGCCGGCATCGGGAGTGCCACGCACTGGAGCGCCGAGCGGCTGCTGCTGAGCGCCGGCGTCAAGGCGTTGCATGTTCCATTCAAAGGCGGCCCCGAGGCGCTCACCGAAGTGATGACCGGCCGGGTCGACTTCATGTGTCCCGGCGTGTCATCGAGCCTGGCCTTCATCCGCGAAGGCAAGCTGATCCCGCTCGCAGTCTGCACCCCGACGCGAACAGCCGCGCTTCCCGAGGTTCCAACCTCACTCGAAGCGGGTTACCCGGATTCCGACTACACCTTCTGGAATGGAATGTTCGTTCCTGCGGCAACCCCGCGCGACATCGTCGACCGTCTGTACAAAGATACCCAACAGATCATGCAGCAGCCGGGCGTGCGCGCGCGCTTTGCGCCGCAGGGCATCGAGCCGATGCGGCTCACCCCCGCCGAATTTGACGCGCTGGTTAGAAAGGAGATCGCCATCAATATGGCGCTCGTGAAGGCCGCCGGCCTCAAATTCAACTAAAATGGCTGGGACAAGGTGACCGGCTGTGGGTTCGGGATGGTCATGCTACCGCCACCCTTAAGGGTAAATTAAGGACACACCCTTAATCAGGGTAAAGCGGGTGACAGCCGTCACTGACGCGGAATTCGACCGCGCTTAGGATGGCTCATCAATCGATCACAGCTGCAGTTTGGGGCTCGCGCGGGCGCCTGCCCGGTGTTGGCAGTGGACCGCAAAATCGAGATGGAGGGTAATATGAGCAGGACCTTGGCTACGCTCGCGGTTGCGGCGACCCTGGCGGCAGGCGCGGTAGCGCTTCCGAAAGAGGCAAACGCGACCTGCTTTGGATGTTATGTCGGCGCCGGCGTTGTCGGCGGATTGCTGCTCGGCGCAGCGATCGCTTCCGCGCCGCCCGTGTACGCAGCTCCGCCGCCCGTCGTTGTGGCCCCGGCTCCGGCCGTGGTCTACGCGGCACCGCCGCCGTGCTATTGGCAGACCCAGCGCGTTTGGACCGGCTACAATTGGGCGTATCAGCGCGTCCGCGTCTGCTACTAACGGACCAGCGTTCAGATCCAATTTTCTCATGGCCGGGCTTGTCCCGGCCATTTTCTTTTGTGGGGGACGCGCGTCGCGATTAGTCCTGCGCCGCAAATCCCGACGCCTTCACGATCGCGGCCCACGCCGCGAAATCCGAGCGAATCATCGCGGCGAACGCGTCCGGGGGTTCACCGCCGGGCGTGTCGCCGAGGCTCCGCATCAAGTCCTGCATGGATTGTGAGGCAATCGCGCGCCTGATCGCAGCGTTGAGTCGCAGCACCGCAGGGGCGGGCGTCGCCGCCGGCACAACGACGCCGAACCAGTCGGAGGCGACGACATCGTAACCGGCCTCCAGGAACGTCGGCACGTCGGGCAGGAACGCGGATCGTGCGCGACCGGCAACCGCCAAGATGCGAAGCTTTCCCTCGCGATAGAGCGGCAGATGCGCACCAACGGATATGTTGGACGCGATTTGACCCGCCAACAGGTCCTGGAGCGCCGGCGCTGTGCCACGATACGGAACGTGCACGAGATCGACCCCGGCCGCGCGCGCGAACATCGTGCCAACGAACTGATGTCCGCTGCCGGCACCCGGCGAGCCATAGGTCGCATCCTTCGGATTGGCCCGGCACCAATCAACAAACTCACGCAGCGACGTCACACTGTTCGGTACCCGCGGACCAATCGCGAGATCGAATCCCACAAAGCCAACGCTGCTCACCGGCGCGAAGTCGCCGATCGGGTCGTATCCGAGCGTTTTGTAGACATGCGGGTTGAGGACCAGCGTGGCCGCCGGCGTGAGAATGATTGACGCGCCATCGGGCGGGCTCGCCTTGATGGCCTCCAGCGCGATGCGACCGGCAGCGCCCGGCTTGTTGTCGACGACGATGACCGACGCGTAATCCGTCATCTCCTGCGCAAGCACGCGAGCGAAGGTGTCGAGCGAGCCGCCCGGCGGAAATCCGACGACGATGCGCAGCGTCCTATCGATGCCTTGCGCGAAGCCGGTCGAGGCTCCGTGCACAGCAGCCGTCAACAATCCGGCCGCGGATGTTGACAAAAACCGCCGCCGGTTGAGCATCGCTACTGCGTGCGCGATTCGACTCACCATGGCCGCATTCTGACCCGAGTGTTTGAGCGTCGTTCAGACTCAGCGGTTGAAGCTTAAGGCAATCGAACGACCCGTCGGAATTCCGTTTCTGGAGGAACGCAATGCGCAAGACGCTCATCGCCGTGGCTGCGGCCGCGACCGTCGCGGGTGCGGCGATCACCGGTGCAAGCTCCGCAAAGGCCTGGTGCTTGTGGAGGTGTGACTCGGGCGTCGGTGCTCCTGCCGCCGGCCCGCGCTAATGACAGGCACGGCGCAACCGTACGGCGCCTATTACGGCTACGGGCCCGCCTATTTTTACGCACCAGGGCACGCCTATTCCGGCCCCAGTCCGCGCTGCTTCTGGCGCAATCAACGGTTCTGGGACGGCAATACTTGGCGCGCTCAGCGGGTGCAGACCTGCTACTGAGGTCCGACCAGGCTAAACGTTCACATCTGGCACTCACACCGACCCGGAGTGCGCTTTTTGCAACACCCACGCAGTGGTACTGAGGCGGTGCTGTCAAGATCGCCAGAATTCGCCGACGTCGCCCGCCGTGGCGTGCCGCGCCAATTCGCCGCGCCACTGTGATTTCTCACAGTAAACTGCACCGCAAACTGCAGATAACCTGCGGCCCCTGAACGAGACGAAACGATCACACGAGCCTGTGCGTGCGAGCGCGATGCGTTCATGCGCGGTACAGGAACGAGATCGGATACTCAGGTGTTCAACAAATAAGACCAATAAGCTTCGACCTGGGAGGTATGTCATGCGACGAGCCGGTCGAATAGGCATCATCCTGCTAGCGCTGGCCCTCGGTGCCGCGCCCGCGTTGGCCCGCGGCGGCGGTGGCGGCGGCGGCCACGGTGGTGGCGGCGGCGGCCACGGTGGTGGCGGCGGCGGCCATGGCGGTGGCGGCGGCCACTTTGGTGGCGGCGGCGGCCACTTCGGTGGCGGCGGCCATTTTGGCGGCGGCGGCCACTATGGTGGTGGCCACATTGGCGGTGGTGGCGGGCATTTCAGTGCTCGCAGCATCTCAGGAGCCATGCGCTCGTTCCATGCGGGCGGTGGGCGTTCCCTTTCGCACGCGTTGAGCCGTGGCGGTGGCCGTTCCCTCGCACGCTCGCTCAGTCACGGAAATCGCTCGTTCGCCCGTTCGTTTGGTCGCAGCAATCGCGCGGCCTCGCGCTCAGTGAACCGGGCCAATCGTCTCGCTGGACGCAACGCGACTCGCAACGCGCTGGCACGCAACGCCACGCGCAACGCGCTGGCACGCAACGCCACGCGCAACGCGCTCGCCCGCAACACAACGCGCACCGCGCTCGCCCGCACCGCGGCGCGCACCCCCGGCAATGCGCTGATGTCGCATCGGTTTGCCAACGCGGGCTGGAACCGCAACGGGGTGATCGGCAACCGCTTCCTGGCCAATCGATGGGCGCACGCCGGCTGGTATCACAACTGGTGGCGCAACCGCGTCGTTTTTGGCTGGTGGGGACCGGTGTTCTGGCCCTACGCCTACTACGATGTGTTCGCCAGCATATTCTGGCCTTGGGCGTTTTGGCCGTACGTCTATGACCCGTTCTGGTACTACGGCTACCCGGATCTCTACGCTGGCATCTTCTGGCCCTACGGCTACGACGATTTCGCCGGCTACGGCTACGGCTACGGCGGGCCAGGCTACGGCGGGCCGGGCTACGCAACGGGAGGCCCGCGTTACGCAGGCAGGGCGCAACGCTACGCAAATGCTCGCGCTGGCGGCAATCCGCCCGGCGGACCGACCCCGGACGTGCGCAGCACGACCCAGGCCGCCATGGGCCGCTACACCGAATATTGCGGCGATGACTCGCGTGACGTCGCGGGCGTTCCGGTCGACGACATCCAGAAGGCCGTCGATCCCAACGACGCCCAGCGCGCAGCGCTCGACGAACTCGGCAACGCTTCGGTACAGGCGGCGCAGATCGTCAAAGCTGCGTGCCCGAAAGACGTGTCGCTCACGCCGATCGGCCGCATGGATGCGATGGTGCAGCGCGTGCAGTCGATGCTCGATGCCTTGAAGGTGGTGCGGCCCCCGCTCGAGAACTTCTATAACATGCTGAGCGACGAGCAGAAGGCGCGCTTCAACGCGCTCGGCCAGCAAACCCAGTCGCCGCAGGGCGGGCAGCAGGCGGCGCAAGCCGCGACTGAGGGCTCACCGGCGAAGACTTGCACGAACCGGGCAATTCCCGACTGGCCGACGGCCCAGATCCGGGCCAGCGTGCGGCCGACGCCGGAACAGCAAACAAGCCTCGATACGCTACAGACCGCGGCCGCGAAGGCCAAGGACATGCTGCAGGCGTCCTGTCCGACGGACATGCCGTCAACACCGCTCGCCCGCATCTCGGCGATCGAGCAGCGCTTGCAGACGATCCTGGCGGCGGTGCAGACCGTGCGCGGCCCGCTCAACGACTTCTACAGCTCGCTGAGCGACGAACAGAAGGCCCAGTTCAACACGCTCGGCCGCGGCACGCGCCCACCCAAGCAGGGTTGAGCGCACGGTCGCTGCCAGCAAAGAAAAGCAACCGAGGTGGCCGGCTTGAGTGCCGGCCACTTTGTTTTTAAGGGGGTGGGATCAGTTTCTACCGGCGGTGCTCTGCATGTGGTCCAGCACCGCGGACGTCGGCCAGCAGTCAACCGTCAGCCCGTTGGCCTTCTGGTAGGCGCCGAGCGCGGCGCGCGTCTTCATGCCGGCTTTGCCGTCGATCTTGTCCGAATAAAGCCCGACCTTGGTAAGCCGGCGTTGCATGTTCTCGACCTGCGCGGTCGGCATCTGCACCAGGGTCGCCCATGGCGTCTCAAACGCCGGCTTGCCGGCGATGCGGTCGCTCAAATGACCGACGAATAAAACGTAGAGATCCGAAAAGTTGTATTCCTTGATCACGAAATAGTTCTTCGGGGTGAGAAAAGACGGCCCGTAGAGCCCCGCGGGCTGCAACAGCGAGGCCGGTATCTCGAGTTCCTCCGGCCGCAGCTTGCGGCCGTAGGCCGGCGCATAGCCCAGGCGCAGCCATTCGCCGATCGGCTTGGTGTTGTCAGGAACCCCGACGGTGCAGTCGGTGTTGCGCGGAGCCCGCACTTCGATCGCCCACGGCTCGCCGCGCTGCCAGCCCTTGTCGAGGAGCTGCTTGGCGGCGGACGCCAGCGCGTCCGGAGTCGATGTCCAGATGTTGCGCCGGCCGTCGCCATCGAAATCGACCGCGGAGCGAAAATAGTCGGAGGGCATAAATTGCGTGAGGCCCATCGCGCCGGCCCAGGAGCTTTTCATGTCGGCGAGCTTGATGTCGCCCTCATCGAGCATCTTGAGCGCGAGCAGGAATTCCTGGCGGAATTGATCCTTGCGGCGGCCGAGGTAAGCCTGGGTCGCGAGCACGCGGATCGCGCTTTTCGAATCCTTGGCGCGGCCGAAGTCGGTTTCGCGCCCCCAGATTGCGAGCACCACCGACCCCGGCACCCCGAATTTTTTTTCGATTTCGGCGAGCGTGCCGCGATTTTCGTCGGCGAGCTTGCGGCCCTGCGCCGCCAATCGTTGAATGGATGACTCGCGAATATAGTCGGCCGGCGCCTGCACGAACTCCGCCTGGCCGCCCGAGGGGCGCTCGGGCCGGCCCGGAATGATCAGGTCCGGCAACGACAGATCGGGCTCGAGCCCGCGGGTCGCGGCATCGAAGGTCGCGCGCGAAATTCCCATCTGCTGGGCATCCGGCCACAGGCTCGCAAGCCATTGCTGGAACGCCTGATCGGCGGCGCTGGCCGCAAAGGGCGCCAGGACCGCGAGGAGGGCCAACGCTATGCCCACGCAGAGATTTCGTGTCATGCCGCGAATGCCGGGTCGATCCGCTCGGCCAGCCGGATGAAATATTGCCAACTGTGATCCTCGCGCGGCGCATTACCGCGATTGCTGACACCCATCTGGGCTTTGGTACGTACCTGCACGTCTTCGGAAATGATCTGGTACGGCCGCCCGGTCGCCAGTATCCGCTCCTGCAACGCGCACGCGTCGATCAAGGCGCGCATCCAGCCGAACGCCTCGCCCACCGACGCACCGACGCTCAGCAGGCCGTGATTGCGCATGATCAAGGTATGTTTGTGACCAAGGTCGCGCAGGATGCGGGGTACCTCGTCCTCCTGGTTGGCGAGCCCTTCGAAGGCGTGATAGCCGACCTCGTCGCAAAGCCGACAGCCGCCCTGGTCGAAGATCATCAGACCGTCGTCGATGGCGCCAACTACGATGCCGGCATCCTCATGGGTATGGATCACGCAGTCGATATCCGGGCGGGCCTTCAGGATGCCGCTGTGAAAGTTGAACCCGGCGGACGCAAGCCGGATGCCTGAATGGCTGAGCACCCGGCCGTCGTAATCGACCGTCGCCAATGTGGATGCCGTGATCTCGTCCCACCCGAGCCCGAGCGGGTTCATCAGGAACGTGCCGGTCTCGGGAATGCGCAGCGTAATGTGATTGAGCGTGTCGATGTTCCAATCAAGGTGATGCGCGATCCGGAACGCGGCCGCGAGTTCTATTCTGAGCTTGCGCTCCGCTTCACTCACCGGGCGGTCCAGCGCAACGCCGCCGATGCGCGAGATCGGCATTCGCTCGTTCATGCTTTCCTCCCGCCTAAAAGACCATCGGGCCGAGCTCAGCGTAACCCAACCGGCGCGGACGGCAAGCCGGCGCGCAGTGGTGAAACAGAGCGAGCCGCTCACGCGTTAACAAGCGTCCACAACGGAGCTTGCCATGCAGATACCCCCGGAAATCTCGTTCCACAACATCGAGAGTTCCGACTGGGCCGAGGAAGAAATTCGGGCCCGCATCGCCGATCTGGAACGCATTTATGATCGGCTGAACACCTGCCGCGTTCACGTCGACCGGCGCGCCAGCAACAGCTCCGGCACGATTCCGCCCGTGGTCCACATCGAGATGAGCATTCCGGGGCGGCCCGATCTCGTGGTCAGTCACGAGCCCGAGCACCTGCGGCGTAAATATCAACGCCCCGACCTGCATAAGGCGATCACCGAGGCATTCCGCCTCGCCGAACGCCAGTTGCTTGATCTGAAGAAAGTCCGCGACGGGCGCACCAAGGACGCGCGCCACGCCTCGGAAAACCAGTCGCTCGGGGAGATCGCCGAACTCATGCCGCAAAAGGACGCCGGCTTCATCCTGACCAAGGAGGGCGGCCTGCTCTACTTCCACCGCAACGCCGTGCTGTCGGGCAACTTCGACGATCTCAAGCCCGGCGACGCCGTGTATTACCTCGAAGAGATCGGCGATACCGGCCCGCTCGCCGCCAAGGTCCGGGTGAAAGAATAGCGCCTGACAGCTTTTGTTGGAGCATGATCTTGCCCGAAAACCGGCAACCACTTTTCGGGATCATGCTCCGGGTCAGCGGGTGAATTTCTTGTATTTGATCCGGTGGGGAATCGTGGAATCCGTTCCGAGCCGGCGCATTTTGTCCTGTTCGTAATCCTGGAAGTTGCCTTCGAACCATTCGACGTGACTGTCGCCTTCGAACGACAGCATGTGGGTCGCAATGCGGTCGAGGAACCAGCGGTCGTGGCTGATGATCACCGCGCAACCGGCGAAATCCTCGAGCGCTTCCTCGAGCGCGCGCAGGGTGTCGACGTCGAGATCGTTGGTCGGCTCGTCGAGCAGGAGCACGTTCGCCCCCGACTTGAGCATCTTGGCAAGGTGGACGCGATTGCGTTCGCCACCGGAAAGCTGGCCGACCTTCTTTTGCTGATCGGCGCCGCGGAAGTTGAAGGCGCTGCAATAGCCGCGCGAGTTTACTTCGCGCTTGCCGAGCTGGAGCATATCGAGGCCGCCGGAGATTTCCTCCCAAACGGTCGCCTTGTCATTGAGACTGTCGCGCGACTGGTCGACATAGCCGAGATGCACCGACTCGCCGATCTTGATCGTGCCCTGGTCGGGCTTTTCCTGTCCGGTGATCATGCGAAAGAGCGTGGTCTTGCCCGCGCCGTTCGGCCCAATGACGCCGACGATGCCGCCGGGCGGCAGCTTGAAGGTTAGCCCATCGATCAGCAGCCGGTCGCCGAAGCCTTTACTCAGGCCGTCGAAATCAATGACGTTCTGGCCGAGTCGCTCGGCCACCGGAACGACGATCTGGGCCGTCTGCTGGGTCTTCTCCGATGCCTTGGCGAGCAGGTCTTCATAGCGCTGATAGCGCGCCTTGGATTTGGCTTGGCGCGCGCGGGGACTGGCCGCGATCCATTCCTGCTCGCGCGCGAGCGTACGCTGGCGCGCTTCCTCCTCGCGGCCCTCCTGTTGGAGCCGCTTCTGCTTCTGCGTCAGCCATGACGAGTAGTTACCTTCGTATGGAATGCCGCGCCCGCGATCGAGTTCAAGAATCCAGCCCGTGACGTTGTCGAGAAAATAGCGGTCGTGGGTGATGATCAAGATCGCGCCCGGATAGTTGCGCAGATGCCCCTCGAGCCACGCCGTGGTCTCGGCATCGAGGTGGTTGGTCGGCTCATCAAGCAGCAGCAGCTCGGGCTGTTCGAGCAGCAACCGACACAGCGCGACGCGCCGTCGTTCGCCGCCCGACAATTTGTCGACCTCGGCGTCGTCGGGCGGACAGCCCAGCGCGTCCATGGCCTGCTCGATCTTGGAATCGAGATCCCAAAGGCCTTTGGCTTCGATTTCGTCCTGCAGCTTCGTCATCTCGTCGGCGGTCTCGTCGGAATAGTTGGCGGCGAGTTCGTTGTAACGCTCGAGGATTGCCTTGGAGGCGGCGACCCCTTCCATGACGTTTTCGCGCACCGATTTGTCCGGGTCGAGATGCGGCTCCTGCGGGAGATAGCCGACGCGCGCGCCTTCGGCGGCCCAGGCTTCGCCGGAAAAATCCTTGTCGAGCCCGGCCATGATGCGCAGCAGGGTCGACTTGCCGGCGCCGTTAACACCAAGCACGCCGATCTTGGCGTCCGGGTAGAACGACAAATTGACGTTCTCCAGGACCTTGCGGTTGCCCGGATAGGTCTTGGTCAGACCATGCATGTGATAGACGAATTGTCGGCCGTTCATTTGCTCAGTCTCGCAATTCCCAGGATTAGGCGCCCGCGCGATGTCCGTCGCGTTGTGCGATGTCGAGCCCGCGCATGGGTCGGAAAAATGCTGGCCTGATGTAACGATCAGCCCCGCAAAGGGCAAGGCGATTACCATTCCTGGCCCGCCCCCGATCGGGTACAGTTGAACGATGCTGAAAATTCTCGCTCCGATGTCCGCGGCCCTTTTGCTTGCATCGACAGCCTGGGCGCTGGACACCACGAGCGCCGGCTACCCCACCCAACCGATCCGCGTCATTGTCACGGTGCCGCCCGGCGGCGGGGTCGACGCGGTGACGCGGATCATCGCCGACAAGCTGCGCCAGCGGCTGGGCCAGCCGGTCGTGGTCGAAAACCGCGGCGGGCAGGCCGGCAATTTCGGCGCCGAGGCCGCGTTCGCGGCCGAGCCGGACGGTTATACCCTGATGGCGTCGCAGCCGGCGCCGCTGACGGTTAATGCGCTGCTCTATCGCAAGCTCAACTACGACCCTGCCGCTTTCGTGCCGATCGCGATCATGACCACGATCCCGAACACGCTGACGGTGCGACCCGACTTTCCGGCCAAGACCGCGGCTGACCTGATCGCCTTTGCGCGCGCAAATCCGGGCAAGTTGAACTATGCCTCGCAAGGCACCGGCACGACCTCTCACCTCACCGCCGAATTGTTTCAGAGCCGGACCGGAATCAAGATGGTGCACGTGCCCTACAAGGGAACGGCGCCGGCGCTCAACGACCTCATCGCGGGTCACGTCGATCTGATGTTCACGGAGCTCGCCTCCGCACTCGAGCTCCATCGCGCCGGCAAAGCCCGCATCCTCGGCGTGGCGGCGGCAGAACGTTTGCCGCAGCTCCCCGACGTGCCGACGTTGATCGAGGCCGGAGTGCCGGGGTTCGAATCCGGAACCTGGAACGCCATCTCGGCGCCGCCCAAGATCCCTCCGGCAGTCGTCGCCAAGCTCAACGCCGCCATCAACGACGCGCTCAACGCACCGGACGTGCGCGCGCATCTTGCGGCGCTCAGCACCCAGCCGGTCGAAATGACGCCGGCGCAGGCGGCGGAATTCATCAAGACCGACGCGCGACGCTGGGCCGACGTCATCCGGGCGGCGGGCGTCACAGCCGATTAGATTCATTGAACGAAACCAGCAGGACAACACGATGCGGTGTGCAATTCTCGACGACTATCAGAAAATCGCTCTGAAGATGGCCGATTGGTCAGCCATCTCAAAGGCGGTCGAGATCAAGGCGTTCAATCAGTGGATTCCTCCGGCCGAGGTGCCGGGCGCGCTGAAGGGCTTTGAGATCGTGTGCGCGATGCGCGAGCGCACCCGCTTTCCCAAAGAGGTGCTCGAGGCGCTGCCCGATCTTCGCCTGCTGATCTCGAGCGGGATGCGCAATGCGGCGATCGACGTCAAGGCGGCAAACGAGCTTGGCGTCGTCGTGTGCGGCACTGCAGGATCCGGTAATCCGACCGCGGGTATCGCGATCGGCCTCATGCTCGAGCTCACCCGCCACATTGGCTACGAAAATGGGCGCCTCAAAGCCGGCGCCGCATGGCAGACGACGATCGGCATCGACCTCGAAGGCAAGACCCTCGGCGTGGTGGGCTTGGGCAAGCTCGGGACGCGCGTCGCCAACATCGCAAAGGCGCTCGGCATGAACGTCATCGCGTGGAGCCAAAACCTGACACCGGAGAAATGCCGAGAGGCCGGCGTGACCTACGCCAGCAAGGAGGACCTGTTCCGTACGGCGGACATCGTCTCGATCCATCTCATGCTCAGCGATCGTTCGCGCGGCCTGATCGGAGCGAAGGATTTCGCGCTGATGAAACGGACCGCCTACCTCATCAATACGGCGCGCGCCGCGATCGTCGATCAGGCGGCCCTGCTCGCGGTCCTGACAGAGCGGCGAATCGCGGGCGCCGGCCTGGACGTATTTGAGGCCGAACCGTTACCGCTTGAGAGCCCGCTACGTGCGCTCGACAACGTGGTGATAACCCCGCACCTCGGATACGTGAGCGCGCAGGCCTATGAGGTGTATTTCAGGGAAATGGTCGAGGACATCCGCGCTTTTCTCGACGGGAAGCCTGTGCGGGTGATACCGGCCTGACTCGCTGGCGCCAGCAGTGCCCCCCTCGTAACCCATTGCAGCATTGTAGCTTTCTGCGCCGATGCCGACAGTAGGCGGCGACGCCCGGCGTGCGGCCGCGTTGGGGGATGCTGCCCAGGTGGCCGAAGCGACTCAGAACTTGATCGCAACGGGGTCAGGTTGCCTCTACCGGATAAGGCCTTTTCGTGACACGGTGCTGCTGCATTTTTGTTTTGAAACGCTCGCATTTGTAGGTAGAGTTCAACCAAGGGGGTCGGCCGGTGCGGGGGTGCGGCCTCACAAAAAAGCGCGCAGAAAACATTCGAAGTGGGGCGAAGTTATCCATGCCGTCAGGGGTTCGTGTTTTCGTCGATTTCGACGGGACGATCTCGCTTGAGGATACGACCGACGTCATCCTCGAGCGTTTTGCTGATCCGGAGTGGCGCAAGGTCGAGGCCGAGTGGCTTGCCGGGATAATCGGATCGCGGGAGTGCTTGGCGCGTCAGATCGATCTTGTCCGCGCGACACCGGAGGAACTGGATTCGGTGGTGGAGGACGTGCCGCTCGACCCGCATTTTTCCGAACTGGTCGCGCTGTGCCGAAGCCACGGCGTGCCATTGACCGTTATCTCCGACGGTCTCGACCGGATCATCAGGAAGATGCTGGCGCGCGCGGGAGTCGATGTTCCGGTGCTCGCCAATCGACTGGAGTGGCGAGGGCAGAACCGCTGGCGGCTTGGCTTCCCGCATGAAGCGGGCGATTGCCGCTCCCAGGCCGGACATTGCAAGTGTCAGGCGCTCGCCGGGGAGCCGGAAAAGGTTCGCATCCTGATCGGTGATGGCCGCTCGGATTTCTGCGCCGCGGAGACCGCCGACCTCGTGGTTGCCAAAGGCGCGCTGGCGGAGCACTGCCAGGTTTCAGGTCTCGCCTATATCGTGTTCGGCAATTTTGCGGGGGCAACAACCCTGATTGCAGATTGGATCGGAGGCTTACGACGCCTGGACGGGAAGGCACGTTACACCAAGGGCACGATCCATGCGACCACCGCTTAGGCTCGCTGCCACCGGCAAGGAAGCGGGTTCCGCATCGGCCCCGGATGCCGCCGAACTGCTGAAGCTCGAGGCGATCTACTGCTCCCACGGCGACACCGTTCACTATTCCGAACCGAAGATCTTCGACCGTTGCGAAGGGTCGTATCTCTACGATGCCGAAGGCAGGCAGTTTCTCGACCTGCAAATGTGGTACTCGGCTGTCAATTTCGGCTACGCCAACCGCCGTCTCAACGACGCGCTCAAGCGCCAGATCGACCGGCTGCCGCAGGTCGCGAGCCAATATCTGCACCGCGAGAAGATCGAGCTCGCCGCAATGATCGCGCGCGATGCGGAAGCGAAGTTCGGCCGCAAGGGTCGCGTGCATTTCAATGTCGGCGGATCGCAAGCGATCGAGGATTCGCTCAAGCTGGTGCGCAACGCCAGCAACGGCAAGGGCCTGATGTTTGCGTTCGAAGGCGGCTATCACGGCCGCACGCTGGGCGCTTCGGCGATCACGTCGTCCTATCGCTATCGCCGCCGCTTCGGTCATTTCGGCGACCGCGCGCATTTCCTGCCGTTTCCGTATCACTTCCGCGGCGCCAAGGGCATGAGCAAGGAAGAGTACGGCGTTGCCTGCGTGCGGCAATTCGAGCGGCTGTTTGAGAGCGAATATAACGGCGTATGGGATCCGAAGGCCGGCCAGGCCGAATACGCCGCGTTCTACGTCGAAACTGTGCAGGGTACCGGCGGGTACGTGATCCCGCCCAAGAACTTCTTCGTCGAATTGAAGAAGGTGCTCGACCGCCACGGCATCCTGTTGGTGGTCGACGAAATCCAGATGGGTTTCTTCCGCACCGGCAAGCTCTGGTCGATCGAGCATTTCGGCGTGACGCCGGACGTTATCGTGTTCGGCAAGGCGCTCACCAACGGGCTCAACCCGCTATCCGGGCTGTGGGCCGCCGAGGAGCTGATCAATCCGAAGGTGTTTCCGCCCGGCTCGACCCACTCGACCTTTGCGGCCAACCCGCTCGGGACCGCGATCGGGCTCGAGGCTATGAAGCTGATGCACGACGAGGACTTTGCCACCTCTGTCCCGAAGAAAGGCGCGTATTTTCTCGAGGGCCTGCAGGAGCTCAAGCGTCGCCACAAGATCATCGGCGACGTCGACGGCCTCGGCCTCGCGCTGCGGGTGGAAATCTGCGAACCGCACGACAGCTTCACACCGTCCAAGTCGATTGTCGACCGCATGGTCGACGAGGCGCTCAAGGGCGACCTTGATCACGGGGGCAAACGCTATGGCTTGGTGCTCGACATTGGCGGGTACTTCAAGAACGTGATCACGCTCGCGCCCGCGCTCACCATCACCTACGATGAGATCGATCTGGGCCTAGCGCTCCTCGATCAGCTCATGACCCGCGTCTCGAAAACGTGAGCTTGCCATGACGACCATTGATCGCAGCTTCAAGGTTGGCAAAGGCCGCACCGGTTTCCTGCTGATCCACGGTCTTGGTGGCACCCCGGTTGAGCTCAAGTTTGTCGCCAAGGGACTCGCCCGCCGCGGATTCCTGGTGCACTGCTGCCAGCTCGCGGGCCACTGCGGCAGCGAGGCGGATCTGCTCGCGACCACGTGGCATGACTGGTACGCGAGCGTCGTGACCGCGTTCGACGAGTTGCGGGCGCAGTGCGACACCGTGGTGGTCGGCGGCCTGTCGATGGGTGGCGTGCTGGCGCTGCATCTCGCCGCGCAGCGGCCGGACGACGTGCACGGGCTCGTGCTGTACGCGCCAACCCTGTGGTACGACGGCTGGTCGACGCCCTGGTACCGCTTCATCCTGCAATTCGCGCTGTGGTCGGCATTCGGACAGGCAATCGTGCGCAGGGTCTATCGCTTCACCGAAGGCGAGCCCTACGGTATCAAAGACGCAGCTATTCGCGGCGTAGTGCTGGCGGCGATGAAATCCGGCGACAGCGCACAAGCCGGAATCCTGACGACACCCGGCGACTCGGTTTGCCAGCTCCATAATCTGGTGCAGGTGGTCAAGGGCGAGCTCCGGAGCATCACCACGCCGGCGCTGATCATCCAGGCGCGCGAGGACGATCTTTCGAGCCTCAAGAACGCCGAATTCCTGCAGCGCCAGATGAGCGGCCTCGTCGGCACGATCGTACTCGACGACAGCTACCATATCGTCACCGTCGACCGGCAGCGCGATCTGCTGATCGAAAGTACGATGGCGTTCGCTACCATGCTGGCGGTCCGCCTGCAGCTCGAGGCGATGAGCGGGGATACGGTGTTGCCGATCGGCACGACGCCGGCGGCCAAGACGCGCTCGGCACCTGCGCCGGACGAAGCGCTTCCCGACGCGGCCCAGGCCCCGCGCTTACCTTAACGGGCAAACCCGCTTGCGCTAAACTGCCTCCGGCGCCCATGATGGCGCGCCGGAAGCGTATGTGGCGTCGAGCGTAACTCATGAAGGCGATCATTGTCGGTGGCGGCATTGGCGGGCTTACAGCCGCGCTGATGCTGCATGCTCGCGGTCTTGATTGCGAGGTCTTCGAGCAATCCGAAGCGATCCGCGAGCTCGGCGTCGGCATCAATACGCTGCCGCATGCGATCAAGGAGCTGGCTGAACTCGGTCTGCTCGATCGGCTCGACCAGGTCGCAATCCGCACGTTCGAGCTGTTCTACACCAACCGTTTCGGCCAGGAGATCTGGCGCGAGCCCCGCGGAACCGATGCCGGCTATGACGTGCCGCAATTCTCGGTTCATCGCGGACATCTGCAGGGCGTCATCCTGCAGGCCGCGCGCGCGCGTCTCGGCGAGGGCCGCATTCACACCGGCCATCGCCTCGGCGCCTATACCCAGGACGATGGCGGCGTCACCGCCTATTTCTTCGATCGCACCGGCGCGCATCGGCGGACCGCGCGCGGCGACGTGCTGATCGGCGCCGACGGCATCCACTCGAAGGTGCGCGAGACGCTTTATCCGAACGAGGGTCCGGCGCGCTGGAATGGGGCCATGCTGTGGCGCGGGGCCGTGGACTGGCCGGTGTTTCTGACCGGCCGATCGATGATTGTTGCCGGCGGCATGGCGGCCAAGCTCGTGGTCTATCCGATCGCAGCCGGCCGGCGCGACGGCACGCGGCTGACCAACTGGGCGGTCGTGGCCAAGATCGGCCCGGACGGATCGATCCCGCCGAACAAGGAGGACTGGTCGCGGCCGGGACGGTTCGAGGACCTGATGCCGCACGTGCGCCGGTTCAGCATTCCGTTCGTCAATGTCCAATCCCTAATCGAGGCCACGCCGGAATTCTGGGAGTACCCGATGTGCGACCGCGATCCGCTGCCGCGCTGGTCGCATGGGCGCGTGACCGTGCTCGGCGACTCGGCGCACCCGATGTATCCGGTCGGCTCCAACGGCGCCTCGCAGGCGATCCTCGACGCGCGCTGCCTCGCCGATCGGCTCAAGGGCGACGAGCACCCGGTTGCGGCCTTGTGGGCTTACGAGAAAGAGCGGCTGCCGCCGACCGCGCAGATCGTGCGCATGAACCGCAGCGGCGGCCCCGAGGGCGTGATCGACGCGGTCGAAGCGCGCGCGCCGGACGGCTTCACCCGCATCGACGATGTGCTGAGCTACGAGCAGCGCAAGGCGATCGTGCGCGGTTACGCAGCGACCGCGGGCTTCTCGCACGAACAGGTGAATAGGCCCGCAAAGGCGGCCTAGTGCCGCCGATTTGAAGTTCCTGCACCACCTGCCGCTATCTCGTCCAGGAACTTCAAATCGAGAAGCGCCTCTAGAGCCAAATGTTTGCTAGTGCCCGTTTGTTTCCGAACTTCGTGTCTGAGCATGCCGCCATGTATCACGAACTTCGGAAACCGGGCACTAGGCGAGCTTCGGATTCCGGATAACGCTCAGGCCGGAGGCGGCGGCAGGAACACGACTTCGTGTTTGGCCGACAGCGCCACCACCTCGTTCGGCGTCTGCTCTGCCATGCTGTGGATCGCCCAGAACAAATCGTACAGGCGGCGGGTCGGCGAGACCCAGAAGAAGCATTTCACCGGCTGGTCCGACTTGTTGAAGATGCCGTGGGCGATCCCCATCGGCAGCCGGATCAGGTCGCCGGCGGTCGCCGCGAAATCCTTGCCGTCGAGCACGAGATCGAAACGGCCCTCGAACATGTAGATGAATTCGTCCTGGGTCGGATGAATATGCGGCGGCACGAAGGTGCCGGGCGGAAACGTCGCGTGCCAGGAGAATGAGGACTCGGAGAGGCTCTTGGGCACGTAGGTCTGGCCGAGAATGTTCCAGGAGATGCCGTCGATGCCGGTGTTGGTCTTGGTGATACCTGCGGTGAGCGCTTGCATGAACGCGAAATCTCCTGTTGCGCGATGACGCCACAACGTTCCGGCAGCCTCCCGTTGCATGCCGGAGCGATCTGGGGAATTTGCTTGCGGCGCATTCAATCACGAAAGCGGTACGGCCGAAACGCTTCCAACGTGTCGCACGCGATGCATTTGCCGCTATCGTAAACGCCGCTATGATGCGGCACCCGGGGAACAGTCTCGGGACAAGCCTGTAAGAGCTTGATTTTCAAAACGTTCGTGACTGGCACGAACGATCGGGAACATTGGCACGAGCTGTGCTTCGGCAGACGATCGAGGCCGGACCGGCCGCTTGGCGCGGGAGGAGATTGAACATGTTGTCACGAGCAATCGGCGTCGCTGCCGCGATCGCATTGGTCGCCGGAAGTGCAATGGCGCAGGACAAGGCGGCCGACAAGTTGAAGATTGGCCTGATCACCACCCTGTCGGGTCCGCCGGCGGCCATCGGCCAGCAGCAGCGCAACGGACTTGCGCTCGCGCTCAAGGAACTCGGCGGCAAGCTCGGCGGGCGCGACGTCGAGCTTCTGGTGCAGGACGACGAGCTCAAGCCCGACGTCGCGGTGTCCAAGGTCAAGGCCTTCATCGAGCGCGACAAGGTGGATTTCGTTGTCGGACCGGTGTTCTCCAACATTCTGGCGGCGATCCTCAAGCCGGTGACCGAAAGCGGCACCTTCATGATCAGCCCCAATGCCGGCACGTCGAGCTTCGCCGGTAAGGACTGCAATCCGAACCTGTTCGTCGTCTCCTATCAGAACGACCAGAATGCCGAGACGATGGGCAAGTACGCGCAGGATTCCGGCCTCAAGAAGGTGTTCCTGATGGCACCCAACTATCAGGCCGGCAAGGACGAGGTCGCCGGGTTCAAGCGCTACTACAAGGGCGAGGTCGCCGACGAGGTCTACGTTCCGCTCAATCAGCTCGACTACGCGGCCGAGCTGTCGAAGATCGCGGCGGCTGCGCCCGACGCCATCTTCGTGTTCCTCCCGGGCGGCATGGGCGTCCAATTCGTCAAGCAGTTCCGCCAAGCCGGGTTGGCCGACAAGGTGAAATTCCTATCCGCGTTCACAGTCGACGAGGGAACCTTGCCGGCGCAGCAGGACGCCGCGGTCGGATTCCTTGCGGGCGGAAACTGGGCACCCAACATGGACACACCGCAGAGCAAGGCGTTCGTGGCGGCCTATGAGAAAGAATACGGCGCCGTGCCGGCAACCTACGCGTTCCAGGCCTATGACGCGGTCAAGCTGCTCGACAGTGCGCTCAAGATGACCAAGGGCGACACGACCAACAAAGACGCGTTGCGCGCAGCGCTGAAGAAGGCCGATTTCAAGTCGGTGCGCGGCGACTTCAAGTTCAACACCAATCACTATCCGATCCAGAATTTCTATCTGGTCAAGGTCGCCAAACGCCCGGACGGCAAGTATCAGACCGAGATCGTGCAGAAGGTGTTCAGCGACTTTGCGGATCCGTACGCCGCCGACTGCCCGATGAAGTAAACCCAAGTGGAAACGCGAGCTGCCGTCAGGTTGAGGCCGCGCTCCCTCTCCCCGCTTGCGGGGAGAGGGTCGGGGTGAGGGGGGACTCTCCAAGCGCTCAGAGCCGCGGATAGGCCCCCTCACCTGCGGCCCGTTTTACAGAGCGTCGACATATCGGAATGCCCGCAACTCTTCTCGTCGTCCAGATTCTCAACGGCCTACAACTCGGCGTGATCCTGTTTCTGATCGCCGCGGGGCTGACGCTGGTGTTCGGGGTGATGAATTTCGTCAACCTCGCACATGGCGTCCAATACATGCTGGGAGCCTATCTGGCGGTGATGTTCTATGGGCTGACCGAGAACTTCGCCGCCGCACTGGTGTTGGCATTGCTGACCGCTCTGCTGCTCGGCCTAGCGCTCGAGTTCGCGGTCTTTCGTCATCTCTACGACCGCGACCATCTCGATCAGGTGATCGCGACGCTGGGTGTGATCCTATTCGTGAACCAGGGCGTGAAATTTCTCTGGGGTGCGGCGCCGCTGTCGCTACCGATCCCCGACGTCCTGTCGGGTTCGGTCGTTCTGATGCCCGGCCTGCTCTATCCGGTGTGGCGCCTCGTCGTCATACTGGCCGGCCTGCTGGTCGCCGCATCACTGTTTGTCCTCGTGGGCTACACGCGGGTCGGCATGCTGGTGCGCGCGGGCGCGACCAATGCCCCCATGGTATCGGCGCTGGGCGTCAACATTCGCCGTCTGTTCATGATCGTGTTCGGCTTCGGCACCATGCTGGCGGGATTTGCCGGCGTCATGGTGGCGCCGATCCTGTCAGTCGAACCCGGGATGGGCGACAGCATTCTGATTCTCGCATTCGTGGTGATCGTGATTGGCGGCATCGGCTCTATTCGCGGCGCGTTTCTGGGCGCGCTCCTGATCGGGCTCGTCGATACGCTGGGGCGCTCGTTCTCGGTCGACCTTCTGCGCCTCATCCTCGATCCGTCGTCGGCGCGCACGGTCGGGCCTGCGCTCGCCTCCATGCTGATCTACCTGTTGATGGCGCTGGTGTTGTTCATACGTCCGGCCGGGCTGTTCCCGGCCAGGGGCCGCTGAGATGGTGGCCCTCCCCGCGCCCGCTGCGCAACGCAGAGCACCGATCGACGTCATCGCCCCGGTCGTGATCTTCATAGCGCTGGCGGCCGTGCCGCTCGTCGCGTTCGTCGGGGCGCAAAGCTACGTGCTGGACCTGGTCTCCCGCATCATGATCTTCGCGATCGCGGCGGTGGCGCTCGACGTTCTCATCGGATATGGCGGCTTAATTTCGTTCGGCCACGCGGCCTTCGTCGGACTTGGTGCCTATGCGGTCGGCATCCTCAGCGCGCACGGGTTTGGCGACGCACTGATCGCGCTGCCAGTCGCGCTCGCCGCCTCGGCACTGTTTGCGCTTGCGACCGGTGCTGTGTGCCTGCGCACGCACGGCGTCTACTTCATCATGATCACGCTCGCATTCAGCCAGATGGTGTTCTTTACCGCGGCTTCGCTCGCGCCCTACGGGGGTGACGACGGATTGACGGTGCGTGCGCGCAATACGATCGCCGGCTTCGCGCTCATGCGCGATGCGCTGTCGTTCTATTACGTCGTGTTTGCCTGCCTACTCGCAACCTACCTCCTGTGCCGTGCGCTGATCGGCTCACGTTTCGGTCGCGTGTTTTGCGGCGCGCGCGAGAATCCAATCCGCATGGCGAGTATCGGGTATGATGTGTTCCGCTATCAGCTCGTCGCCTACGTGTTCGCCGGCGCGATCGGCGGCCTGTCCGGATTTCTGCTCGCCAATGCGGCCGAGTTCGTGAGCCCGGCCTACATGTCGTGGCAGCGCTCGGGCGAGCTTGTCATCATGGTGCTCTTGGGGGGCATGGGCACGCTCTATGGCGCGGTGATGGGCGCCGCCGCATTCGTGCTTGCCGAGGAATGGCTCTCCGGCTTGACCGAGCACTGGAAAATGATCTTCGGACCGTTGCTGGTGATGATCGTCCTGTTCGCCCGCGGCGGACTCGTCGGCCTCGCCACACGACTCGCGAGGACCAGGGCATGAGCGAGCCGGTGTTGCGGGTCGACGCGCTCTGCAAGCATTTCGGGGGCCTCCTTGTCACCGACAGCGTAACGCTCGAAATCGCCGCCGGTGAGCTGCACGCGGTGATCGGGCCGAACGGGGCCGGCAAGACCACGCTGATCAATCAAATCTCCGGCCTGATCAGGCCCGACGCCGGCCGCATCGAGCTCCGCGGACGCGACGTGACCGCGCTGCCAATGCATGCGCGCGCCGCGCTCGGGGTTGCACGCTCGTTCCAGATCACCTCGGTGCTGCCGCGCTTCTCCGCGCTGCAGAACGTGGCGCTGGCAGTGCAGGCGCGCTCCGGCTCGAGCTTCCGGTTCTTCGGCCGCGCCGACCATGAGCGAGCGCTCAACGATGAGGCCGAAGCAGTGCTGGTCGAGGTCGGGCTCGGCACGCGGGCGCACGTGCCCGCGCTGGCGCTCTCGCACGGCGAGAAGCGTGTGCTCGAGCTCGCGATTGCGCTCGCCATGCGGCCAAAACTCCTGCTGCTGGACGAACCCATGGCCGGCATCGGACGTGACGAGACCGAGCGGCTGATCGCGGTGTTGCGCGCGCTCAAGGGCCGCTTTCCGGTCCTCCTCGTCGAACACGACATGACCGCCGTGTTTGCGCTCGCGGACCGCATATCGGTGCTGATCTATGGGCGCATCCTGGCGAGCGGCGCGCCCGACGTGGTGCGGCAAGACCCGGGGGTGATCGCGGCCTACCTCGGCGACGAGATGGAATAGATGCTCACGGTGCAAAACCTCGCTACCGGCTACGGCCCCGCCCGGGTGCTGTTCGACGTCAGCTTCGAGGTGCGGCCCGGCGAAGTGGTGACGCTGCTCGGCCGCAACGGCATGGGCAAGACCACCACGATCCTGACCCTGATGGGGCTGGTGGCGGCGCGCGGCGGTGCTGCCAGTTTCGACGGCACCTCGCTGATCGGGCTACCGCCCTATCGGGTGGCGCAGACCGGACTGGGCCTCGTCCCCGAAGGGCGACAGATCTTTCCGGCGCTGACCTTGGAGGAGAACCTGATCGCGACCGCCGCCGCCCGCTTCGGCCCGCCGCGCTGGACGATCGAGCGCATCTACGCGTTGTTTCCGAAGCTGGCTGAACGCCGCCGCCACATGGGACATCAATTGTCGGGCGGCGAACAGCAGATGCTGGCGATTGGCCGGGCGTTGATGACCAACCCCAAGCTGATCATTCTGGACGAGGCGACCGAAGGCCTGGCGCCGCTGGTGCGGACCGAGGTCTGGGCCGGCCTCGCCCGCCTCAAAGCAGAGGGTCAGGCCATACTGCTGGTCGACAAGCACCTCGACGCGCTCCAAAGGCTTGCCGACCGGCACGTCGTGATCGAAAAAGGGCATGTGGTATGGACCGGCACCTCTGCGGCGCTGGCCGCCGATCCGAGCGTGCGCCGACGTTATCTGCAGGTGTGAGACGCAATGAAACGAGCCGCTCAAGCATCCTTCGGCGCCGCGGTCGTGATGCTCGCCGCCGCGGCCGCATCCGCGCAGTCCGTGCCTGATTGGGACGCCGTCATCACCGACGCCAAGCGCGAGGGCCAGGTCGTCGTCTACTCGACCTACATATCGCCCAAGACGCATCAGGCGGTGGGCGAGGCGTTCGAGAAGAAATACGGCATCCGGGTCGAGCTGCTGCAGGGGCGCGGCGAAATCCGCGAGCGCGTCCGAATCGAGCAGGCGAGCGGGCGATATCTGGGCGATGTGCTCCACACCGCGATCACGGTCGCGATCCGGGCGCGCGACGAGAACCACAGCCTACAGCCGCTCGGGCCGATGCCAAGCCTCGCGCGCCTCAAGCCCGAGTTCAAGCGCCGCGCCGACGACTACATGGCGCCGATCTTCACCATCAACTACGGGATCCTGGTCAACACCCGCCTGGTCAAGCCCGGGGATGAACCGGGCGGCTGGCAGGACCTGCTCGATCCGAAATGGAAGGGCAAGATCCTGGCCGACGATCCGCGCGCATCCGGCGGCGGCCGCGTCATGTTTCACATGACCTATGACAAGTTCGGCCGCGGCTTTCAGGAGAAGCTCGCAACCCAGGAGCTGGCGTTTGCGCGCGACTACCAGGAGTCCGTGCGGCGGGTGGCGCGCGGGGAATATCCGATCTACGTGCCGTTCATCCTGTCCGAGGCCGCAAACCTGCGCGGGCTGCCGGTGAACTACGTCATTCCGCGCGAAGGCGTGACCTATGGGTCGTACGCATCGACCATTTTGAAGAATCCGCCGCACCCGAATGCCGCTCGGCTGATGGCGGATTTCTATCTGTCAGACGAGGCGCAGGCGGTCTACGCGCGCTCGGGTCACGGCATCACCATCATGGATCTCGCCGAAAAGCTGTCGCCGGAGATCGAAAAGCTCGCGAATGTGCCGCCGCTGGTCGATGAAGATTTCACCCGTATCGACGAGATGTTTGCCAACGCCCGCGAGATCTACAAATAGGGTTGATGCCTCACACCTCGACCACCACGTAGTTCTCCTCCACCCGCACCGGAAAGGTCTCGGCCGCGTAGGGCCCTTTCACCAGCTCGGCGCCCGGCTCGACCGCGGTCTTGAATTGCCTGATCTTGAGGTCGTCGGGATCGCACCAGGACTGGCCGGTGCGGATGTCGAATTCCCAGCCATGCCAGGGGCAGCGCACGAATTCGCCCTTGCGGGTGATGCTGTAGGTGCCGGGACCGCTCGATCGCACGAGGCCGACCACCCTGCCCTCGCACATCGGCCCGCCGGCGTGCGGGCAGCGGTTGGCAAGCGCGAAGAATGCGCCGTCGACGTTGAACACGCCGATCTCACGGCCCTTGATGGTGACGAGCTTCTTTTCGCCCGGCTTGATCTCGCTCGTGGCGGCGACGACGTGACGGCTCATTGCAAGATTACAGTCGGTACAGCGCCTTGGCGTTCTCGCGGAAAATCCGCGCGCGCTGGCTTTCGGTCAGGTTGATCTTGAAGGTGTAGCGCGGATCGTCGAAGTCCCAGTGCGGATAGTCGGTCGAGAACACCAGCCGGTCCCAGCCGAGCCAGTCGATCACGTCGGTCAGATGCGCCGCGTTCTCCGGCTCCGCGATCGGCTGGCTCGCGAACCAGACGTGCTCCCGCAGATATTCCGACGGTGGACGCTTCACATGCGGCACCTCGGTGCGCATGCGTGCCCAGTGCTTGTCCATACGCCAGCCGAAGGCGGGGGCCCATGTGAAGCCGCCCTCGATCAGGCAGACGCGCAGCTTGGGAAAGCGCTCGAACACGCCTTCGAAGATCAGGCTCGCCATCACACCCTGCATGCCAGACTCGAACGAGTAGTGCTCCTGCATGTAGTAGGTCGGCCAGCCCGAACCGGTGGATGGATGCCCGCCGCTGGCCCCCGCCGGATGCAGCCCGATCGGCAGGCCCGCGGCCTCCGCGGCGGCGAAGATCGGCCAATAGCGCCGGCGGCCGAGCGGCTCGGACGTGCGCGGCGAGACGATGATCTGGCGGAAGGCGGCATCGGGCGCACGCGCTTCGATCTCGGCGACCGAGCTTGCCGCATCCTCCTGCGGCACCACGATGCCGGCGCGCAGGCGCGGCTCGGGCCTCACCCATTCCTCGAGCTGCCACTCGTTGACCGCGTGCGAGAGCGCCGCTGCAAAGTCCTGGTTCTGTTCCTCCATGCCGCCGCGTGCGAGCGCGACCAGCATGCCGATCTCGACGCCGTTGCGGTCGAGATGCTGGGTGCGCATCAGCGGCAGATCGGAGCCGGGCGGGCCGCCGTCTGCCGGATAGGCGTCCACGCGCTGGCCGGCGGCCTGCATGCGCGGATGCGTGAGCTGTCCGTTGAGGCCCTGGCGAATATGCGCCCCATAGGTCTTGGCATGCTCCTGCCAGCGTTCCGACAGGTAAGGACGCAGCGCGGCAGGCGACTTGTGGGTCGGATGGATGTCGCAATCGACGATCGCCAGCCGCTGCTGCAGGGTTTTCTCCCGGACCGGCGCGTTCACGGCACTTTCTCCTCGTTCGTTTGCGGTTTGCCTGCGAATCTAGTGCTTCCGGCGAGCCGCGGATAGGTCGCCAGCGGATTGTCGACCAGCATGCGGCGCATAGTGGTCTCCGGCAGGCCGGCCGGGATCGCGTCGAGCCCGTCGAAATGCCAGTGCGGGTAGTCGGTTGAGAACAGCAGCACCTCGTCGGACCCGATGTGGTCGAGCGTGCGCGCGAGCTTCTCGGCGTCCGGCGCATCGACCGGCTGCAGGGTGAAGCGCACATGCTCGCGCACGATCTCGGCCGGCGCACGGTCGAGCCACGGCACCTCCGCGCGCACCCCGCGCCATTCCTTGTTGGCGCGCCAGAACAGTGTCGGCAGCCAGGTGAAGCCGGCCTCGCTGCACACGAGCTTGAGTTTTGGAAACTGCTGGAACACGCCTTCCGCGATGAAGCTGATCAGCACGTTCTCGAACGCGGTCGAGTTGGCGACGTAATCCTCGACCTGATAGGACGGCCAGCCCGAATAGGTCGGCGCGGTCCGAAACGTGCTTCCCGCGTGCAGCGCCATCGGAAGGGCGTGCCGCTCGGCCGCCTGATAGACCGGCCAGTAGCGGCGATCGCCGGCGAGCGCATCGCCCATCACCAGGCTGAGCACCTGCACGAAGCGCTGATCGGTAGCGAGCCGCTCGATCTCGCGTACTGCGAGCTCCGAGTTCTGCATCGGCACCAGGATCGAAGCGCGCAACCGGGGATCGCGGGCGAGCAGTTCGCGCGCGGTCCAGTCGTTGATCGCCGCGCACAGGGCCGCGGCCATGTCGGCGTTGAACAGCGCCACCGCGCCGTGCAGCACGTTGCAGATCGCAATCGAGGTCCCAAACGCATCGAGCGCCTGCCGGCGCACGGCCGTCACGTCGCTGCCCGGCAGGGCGTTCTCCACCCGCCAGTCCGGCCGGCAGCTCGCCGGCGCGTTGGGCGGATAGCTCATCAGCGTGAACGGATAGCGCTCGATGTGCCGGTTGAGGAACTGGTCGTGCCAGTACTCGGGCAGGTACGGCAACAGCGCCGCGGTCGACGGTACGGCCGGATGGATGTCGCAATCAATGGCGCCGGGAGGAACTTGCATACGGAGCAGTGATGGAAAATTGCCGACCCGGCGTCAACCCGAAGCGTGTCGGGGCCCCTCCTCCGCGCTCGCAGGCAAGCTTGCGCAGGCTGCGTAATCTTGCCTTCGCGGGCATCCGCGTCTTTGTTTCTTGTCACATATTAAAACGTGGATGGCCGGGACTCGGCCTGCGGCCGGCCCGGCCATGACCCGAATATGCTGCCCTACCCGACGATGCGGCTGATGTCAGCCCCGCAGGCCGAGAGCTTGTCCTCGAGCCGCTCAAAGCCGCGGTCGAGGTGATAGACGCGGTTGACCATAGTCTCGCCCTCGGCGGCGAGCGCCGCGATCACGAGCGACACCGACGCGCGCAGGTCGGTCGCCATCACCGGCGCGCCCTTGAGCATGTCGACGCCCTCGATGGTCGCGGTCTGACCGTCGAGCGTGATACGCGCGCCAAGCCGCGCCAGCTCCTGCACGTGCATGAACCGGTTTTCGAAGATGGTCTCGGTGATGCGCGAGACGCCGCGCGCGCGTGTGCTCAGCGCCATCACCTGCGCCTGCAGGTCGGTCGGGAAGCCCGGGAACGGCTCGGTCGTAACCTCGACCGGGAACAGGCCAGAGCCGTTGCGCGACACCCGCACGCCGGTATTGGTCGCCGCGACCTTGGCACCGGCCTCGGTGAGCAGATCGAACGCCGCCTGCAGCAGTTCCGGACGCGCCCCGTCCAGCATCACGTCACCGCCCGCCATGGCGACCGCCATCGCATAGGTGCCGGTCTCGATGCGGTCAGGCAGCACGCTGTGGCGCGCGCCCTTGAGCCTCGCAACGCCCTCGATGACGATGCGCGACGATCCGGCGCCGGAGATTCGCGCGCCCATCTTGTTGAGACAATCGGCAACGTCGCGGATTTCCGGCTCGCGCGCCGCGTTCTCGATCACGGTCGTGCCGTTGGCGAGCGCGGCCGCCATCACGGCCGTGTGGGTACCGCCGACTGTGACCTTCGGGAACACGATCTCGCCGCCGCGCAGGCCGTCCTTGGCCTTGGCGACCACATAGCCGCCGTCGATTTCGATCTGCGCGCCGAGCTGTTGGAGCGCCATGATCAGAAGATCGACCGGCCGCGTGCCGATCGCGCAACCGCCGGGCATCGAAACGCGCGCTTCGCCCATGCGGGCAACCAGCGGCGCGATCACCCAGAAGCTCGCGCGCATTTTTGAGACCAGCTCGTAGGGTGCGGTGGTGTCGACGATATTGGCCGCCGAAATGTTGAGGGTCTGGCCCTGGTAGGCGCTATCGCCATTGCGCTTGCCCGACACCATGATGTCGACGCCATGGTTGCCGAGAATGCGCTGCAGGGAGGCGACGTCGGCGAGCCGCGGGACGTTGTCGAGGATCAGCATCTCCTCGGTGAGGAGGCTTGCGATCATCAACGGCAGCGCAGCGTTCTTGGCGCCCGAAATCGGAATCGAGCCGTGCAACGGCCGGCCGCCGACAATGCGAATGCGATCCATGTCACCCCCACCTTTTCGGAAAATGCCCCTCCGGCCAGCGGCCGGATCCCCTAAGGCTAATAACCCCTAAGCCTTACTCTCAGGTTTGTCCCCGGAAAATCCGGCGGAATTGGGAGCCTCGGGCCCTCCTTTCCTAGCCTCCCCGGCCCGACCCTTGGCTTGGGCCTTGCGGCGCTTGAGGTTTTCCCGCAGTGCCGCCCCCAGCCGGTCGGCCCGGGGTCCGTTTGGGGGTGATTTCGGGGGCGTACGGTCGGTCATACCCGGGCCTTATGGGGATTTGGCCGCACCAGGACAACCCGGGCGGCCCCGCCAAGTTCACTTGCAATACCCCGTTACTCTATGGCAACGGAGCGATCCGCCGCGCGGGGATGACATGAAACTTGGCGAGACCGAAAGGGAAATTGCCGCGCGAAACCTGTCGCGCCCCATTCACCACCAGCGCAACGCGGGCGGCCTCGACTTTCGCATGATCGTTGTGATCTCGCAGCGGTGATGTGCTCCTACAGGTGCAACACAACAGAGTTTCGGACCAAAGCAGCGTCGCATTATTGCGGCGCGCATGATCGGCAACGTGCTCGAATGGTACGATTTTGCGATCTACGGCTATTTCGCCACCGAAATCGGCCGGCAGTTCTTCCGGCAGGAAGACCCGGTCTCCCAGCTTTTGTCGGTGTTCGGGGTGTTCGCAGTCGGCTTCCTGGTGCGCCCGGTTGGCGGCGCCTTAGTCGGCCACATCGGCGACCGTTTTGGCCGGCGCGCGGCGCTGACCTTCTCGGTCACTGCGATGGCGATCCCGACGTTCCTGATCGGGCTTTTGCCCGGATACGCAACGCTCGGACTGCTGGCGCCGATCGCGCTCACCCTGTTGTGGATGGTGCAGGGGCTTTCGGTCGGCGGCGAGTACACGAGCTCGATCGTGTTCCTGGTCGAGCAGGCGCCGGAGGGACGCCGTGGGCTGATGGGCGCGCTCGCGGCCTGCGCAGCCACGACCGGCATCCTGCTCGGCTCCGCCGTCGGTGCGGCGTTCGCGGCGAGCATGCCCGCGGCCGCGCTCGCAGCGTGGGGATGGCGCCTTCCCTTCTTGCTCGGCATCCTGGTCGGCGTTGCCGGCTATTTCCTTCGCCGGCATGTGATCGAGGCCGCACCGGCGGAACGACATCCGCGCCCGCCCCTGGTCGAAACGTTGAGCGATCACTGGCGCACAGTAATTGGGTTCGCGGGTTTGGCGGCGTTCAACGCGGTCGGTTTCTACGTGAGCTTCGTCTTTCTGGTGAGCTGGCTGCAGAACGCCGACGGGATCCCGCCGTCGCGCGCGCTCGAGATCAACACGTTGAGCATGACTATTCTGGTGCCGCTGGTGATCGCCGCCGGCGCGTTGAGTGACCGGTTCGGGCGCAAACCGTTGCTCCTTGCGGCGTGCACGCTTGGCTTCGTAGGCGCGGTTCCGCTGTTCTTGCTGCTCAACCAGCATTCAGCATCGCTCGCCTTGCTGGGACAGCTCGGCTTTGTGCTGATCATGGGCCTCTACGGCGGCGTCCTTCCGGTTGTGCTGGCGGAAGCCGCGCCCGTGCCGGTGCGCTGCACCGCGGTCTCGCTCGGCTACAATTTCTCCTTCGGGATCATCGGCGGCTTGACGCTGCTGATGGCGGCCTGGCTGGTCGATCGCACCGGCGACGAGATCGCGCCGGCATTTCTGATCATGCTGTCCGCAGCCATCACGTTTGCGGCCATCATGCGGTTTCGCGAGACTTATCGTGTGTCGTTTCCGGGCAGCGCCGCAAAACCCGCGGCGGCCTACGCGTGAGGCCGTGCCCAAGGACGGATTGGCCTGGTGCAAGCGAACCGGCCGGGCCGGCGCTTGCGGTGCCCCGTTGCATATGGCAAGGAACCCGTCGCCTGCACGCATGGTAGTCTTTCCGTTCCGAACGGCGGGCTTGCTGCGGTAGCTCAGTGGTAGAGCACTCCCTTGGTAAGGGAGAGGTCGAGAGTTCAATCCTCTCCCGCAGCACCAGCAAATGCCTTTGAAATATTGGCTTTCTTAACGTCAACAAAATCCCAATCGACGCGAACGCTCGGAACGAACACGCAACAGCGCGCGTCAATGGGGGGAAAATCCGTGGACTTTGTTCGCTGCCCGTTCGCCCTCACCGAGGCCAAGAACGCGGGGGTGTTACGACAACTCGTCGCCCCCCGCCGATCGACCCAATTACCGTCAGGTGGAGCATGGATGTTTTTGAAGCGGTTGACACGCGCATCGCTTGCCGAGCTTTCCTCAACCAGCCAGTCGATCTCAACATCGTGCGCGAATTGATCGTGCGAGCACAGCGCGCAGCATCCGGTGGCAACCTCCAGTCTTGGAATGTCTACGCGCTCACGAGCAAGCCACTCGAGGATTTCAAGCGGATCGTTGCCGCGCGCATCGCACGTGAGGATCCGCGCCACGCCAAGTCGGAATACCCCATATATCCTGAGCCAATGTTCGCGCCATACAAGGAGCGGCGCGAAGCACACGGCTTACAGCTCTATGGTTCGCTCGGCATTGATAGCGACGATTCCGCCGGACGCCTCGCGCAATACAAGAAGAACTTCGAGTTTTTCAGTGCGCCAGTGGCGCTTTTCATCACCATCGACCGCCGGCTCGGTCCCGGTCAATGGGCCGACCTCGGTGGCTATATCCACGCACTGGCGTTCCTGGCGCGCGGCTACGGCCTCGATACCTGCCCGCAGGAGGCCTGGGCCCGCCTTTACGACACTGTTGGTGATTTCCTGAGGCTGCCGCCGGATCAAATGTTGTTCTGTGGCATGGCGATCGGTTACGGCGACCGGAAGCACAAAGCCAACGATTTCCGCTCGCCGCGAGCGGAGCTCGGAGAGTTCTGCAAGTTTTATGGATTCGACTAATACTGGATCAGCGACGCCAGTGATCAATCTGTCGATAATCGAGAGCGCAAATTGTCCTTTTAAGAGCGCCTTCGCATTCAAGTCGAATGCCACATGCTTGGCATTGAAAGTCGTGCAATTCCTTCACACGACGACTGACTGCGATACTCACGTTGTTTCGCACTGAAAATGTTCGCGGATTTCATCCGATTGCGGCGGAGTTTTCGGTACACCGCTGTTTTTGACGCCGCGACAGCGGACCAGCCCTAGCGGGAGATGCCCAACTCATCCTCGATTTCGGTCATCATCGGGTGCGTCAAGCCTGCGTTGCGGAATTGTGAAAAGTCATCGGCAATGACGCTCTCCCAACTAGCGTCGTTCAATAGGCGCTTGCCCTTGTAGGCTAGATAAGTGAGTTGAGCGTCTCGTTCGCGACCAATAAACATAAGTGCGTGCGCCCGGTTGGTTTCAATCCCGAGATTATCTGGGAAGAGCGCGTGGGAGCGCTCTGCGACGGCAAGCGCTTTTACATATTCCCCTGCGAACAGGGCGTACCATGCCACTCGTTGAAGCGCCGCGGCCGTGGCCTCACCGGGCTTGCCGTTACGCTCGGTCTCCACCGCCTCGTCTTCCGACGCCGCCACCTGCTGTAATTGCAGCGCTTCAGCATAGCGCCCTGCGGCAAACGCCGCCTTGATCGGAAGTCCTTTTAGACGCGCATTGGCACTCACATCACCCTTTTCTACGGCTTTTTCGTACCACTCGCGCGCCTTGCCGTAGTCTCGCGCCACGCCCCGACCGTTCTCGTAAAGCAAGCCGATGTTGCTCATGGCGACCTCGCTACCTTTACCGGCGGCTTTCTCGTACGACTCACGCGCCTTGCCGTAGTCTTGCGCCACACCCCGACCGTTGTCGTAAAGCACGC
>JBPYFJ010000006.1:0-3343 GCA_051985675.1 Xanthobacteraceae bacterium
CGGCATCGTGCCGTTCCACAAGCTCTCGCAATGGCTCGCCTATTCGCTGTTCGCGCCGCTCGAGATGGCCGCATTCACGATCGAACGGCCGGGCGAGCTCACGGCGCTAGCGGAATATCGCAACGGCGGCTTGCTCGTCGACCTCGGTGCGATCCGCCCCCGGGCGGCGATCGATCCGCGGCTGCGGCACGAGGTCGGTTCGGAGCTCATCGTCGAATGGCGCGCGCTGACCGTCGCGCTGATGGATCCGCTCGTCGATTTGGTGCGAGCAAGATTGGGACTGGGCGCGAGCTTCGGCATGCCGCAGCTGCTGCAGGGCGGCACCTGGAGCGCGGGACGCAAGATCGCCCGCGCGTTGCGGCCGCCCGATGCTCCGCCGCCGATTGCAGTTGCCGCCGACGGCACCGTCTTCTGACGGCGCGGCCACTCCGCGAACGAACATGCGTTAATCGAGCCGCGCGCCGGACCTGCGGACGACCTCACCCCATTTGGCGGAGTCCGCCCGGATCACCTCGGCGAATTCTTCCGGCGTTCCTCCCGCCGGCTCATCGCCGATCGCGGCGAAGCGGTCACGAAACGTCGGCGATTGGATCGCCTGGTTGATGGCCGCATTGAGCCTGTCGATGATCGGCCGCGGCACGCCGGCCGGCGCGATGACGCCGCTCCAAGTAGGCGCGGCGTAACCGGGAACACCGGCTTCCGCCACGGTGGGCAAGTCCGGAAAGCCCGGCGAACGCCGCGTCCCGCTGACCGCGAGCGCGCGCACCGCCGCCGATCGCGCGTGTGGCGCGATCGAATTGAGGCTCTCGAACATCAGGTGCACGCGGCCGGCGATCAGGTCGTTGATCGCGGCTGCGCCGCCGCGATAGGGAACGTGGACGATATCGGTGCCGCTCATAAACTTGAACAGCTCGCCACCGACGTGGCCCGGCGAGCCGTTGCTGGACGAGGCATTGAGAAGCTTGCCGGGATTATTTTTCGCGAAGGCAATGAGCTCCGCCACCGACTTGAACGGCTGCGTGGGCGAGACCGCCAGCAGGAGGTGGCCGCGCGTGACCAGCGCGACCGGTTGGAGGTCGCGCTCGATGTCGTAGGGCAGCTTTGCCACCATGTGGCGCGTGATGGCGAGCGCGCCGATCGGGCCCATGCCGATGGTGTAGCCGTCCGGCTCGGCCTTGGCGGTCAGGTCGAGACCGATGGTCAACGCGCCGCCCGGACGGTTGTCGACCACGATCTGCTGCCCCAGCTCCTTTGCGAGCTCGGCGCCGAGAATGCGCGCGACCGTATCGGTTGCGCTGCCGGCAGCCTGTGGGACGATGAGCCGGATCGGCCGATCCGGGTATTGCGCCGCCGCCCCGGTCGCAACCGCGCAGGCAAGCAGGAAAACGGCGAAGCGAAGCATGCGCAGGTTGCGCAGATTGCGGCGTTCGCGTGCCGCCATGAGGTTACGCCGTCGCATTTGGAAGAGTTTAATGCGGTCCGGTGAAGGAACAACGGGGTTGCGCCCTTCAGCGCGACTCGTGACAGTGCTAGCATCCCGTTGAGCCTCGATGCGCACGCGCACGAGTCTGCAGGCCGACAAGGGCGCCACGCTGCGATTGAACGGAGGAAATTCCGATGTTCCTCAGAAACTACTGGTACGTCGCCGCCTATGACCGCGAGATCACCGGCCGTCCGCTCGGCCGCATGATTCTCGGCGAGCCGATCGTCTTCTACAGGTTGGAAGACGGAACGCCGGTCGCGCTCGAGGACCGCTGCGCGCATCGCCATCTGCCGCTCTCCATGGGCACATTGGTTGGCGACACGCTGCAGTGCCTTTACCACGGCCTTCGCTATGACAAGACCGGCACGTGTGTACGGGTGCCCGGCCAGGACACGATTCCGCGCTCGGCGCGGGTCAAGAGCTATCCAGTGGTCGAACGCTATCATTGGCTGTGGATCTGGATGGGCGATCCCGCGCTTGCCGATCCCGACAAGATCACCGATTTCCACTGGTTCGATGATGCCAACTGGGGAGCCAAGGGCGAGTATCTGCACGTCAAGGGCAACTGGCAGCTCGTGGTCGACAACCTCCTCGATCTCACGCATCTCGCCTTCGTCCATGGGACCACGATCGGCAATTCGGCGCTGGTGGAGCAGGCACAAGTCAAGGTGCAGCGCTCGGGTGACGACAATGTCACGGTCACGCGGTGGATCATCAATGCCCCGCCGCCGCCGACCTTCGTGAAGGCGGGCGGGTTCACCGGCAATGTCGATCGCTGGCAAATCATCAACTTCACGCCGCCGGCGTTCCTGCGGCTCGACGTCGGCGCGACCCCGACCGGCACCGGCGCCCCGGAAGGCAAGCGCGTCGGCGGCATCGGCATGTGGAACCTCAACGCGATCACGCCGGAAACGGAAACCACGAGCCACTATTTCTGGGGGCAGGCGCACAACTTCGACGTCGCCAATCCGAAGACGACCGAGATGCTCGTCGAGCAGATCAGGACTGCCTTCCTAGAAGATGTGGCCGTGTTCGAAGCGCAGCAGCGTAACCTGCTGCTGATGCCCAACCCGCCGCAGACCGACATCAACGCAGACGCCGGCGTGATCCAAGCGCGCCGCATTCTCGACCGCCTCTATCAGCAAGAGCAGGCGGTAGCCGGGAAAATGGCGGCGGCGGAGTAGAGATTTCGGATCGGGCGATTCTGGTCGGATCTATCGCTGAGTCATACGCTACGCCGACGTACCGACTGTGAGCTGGCTCACATTCTGCTTCGGAAACACGGCGTATTTTGCGGGCAAGGTGGCGAAAGCCGCGGGCGTATTGAGCGCACAGCGATTTCGATCCGGCCGCTTGCTTTTCCCCCTTTGTAGCCCGCCGGGGTAGAATAAATAACAATGGCACCTCCGGCTGGATGGGAGGTTGCCATGCACGCCTTGGCCCAAACTATCGACTTCTTTCCTTACCTCGTTCAGCCCGCTGAATGGATCGTTTCAGCACTGATGCTCATCGTGGTCGCCTGCGAGCGTTTCAACACACCGCCTACCAATCGCTCAAGTACGACCTTCGCGCTGTTCTCCTTCGGATTGATATTTTACTACGCCTTAATCGTCGCCCTTTGGCTCGTGGTAACCATCGCCGTCAGGCAAGGCGCCATCGGCTTCGACAAAAGCGTCGTCTGGTTAGGCGGCCCCAATCCAAAGGTGCGAGCAGAATTTGCGCCATACGCTCCACTCGTCGCCGCCCTCATCATCGTGGTGGCGGCGCATTTTCCCTGGGTGCAGCAGGTCGATAACTTAGCGCGTGCGTTCTGCATCAACCTCGCCGCAATTCCGCGTGAAGCCGACCGGCTGACGCTGG
>JBPYFJ010000007.1:0-85811 GCA_051985675.1 Xanthobacteraceae bacterium
GCGCATCGACCAGCTCGCGGCGGCGCTTGTCCTCCGCCGCGTGCTGCTCGGCCTCGCGCACCATCCGCTCTATGTCGGCCTCCGACAGGCCACCCGATGCCTGGATGCGGATCTGCTGCTCCTTGCCGCTCGCCTTGTCCTTGGCCGAAACCTGCACGATGCCATTGGCGTCGATGTCGAACGTGACCTCGATTTGCGGTACGCCACGCGGCGCCGGCGGGATTCCGACCAAGTCGAACTGCCCGAGCAGCTTGTTGTCCGCTGCCATCTCCCGCTCGCCCTGGAATACGCGTACCGTCACCGCAGTCTGGTTGTCCTCCGCGGTTGAGAACACCTGGCTCTTCTTGGTCGGAATAGTGGTGTTGCGATCGCTCAGCCGCGTAAAGACGCCGCCGAGCGTTTCGATGCCAAGCGAAAGCGGAGTGACGTCCAGCAGCAGCACGTCCTTGACGTCGCCTTGCAGCACGCCGGCCTGGATCGCAGCACCAACCGCGACGACCTCATCGGGATTGACGCCTTTGTGCGGTTCCTTGCCGAACAGCTGCTTTACGACCTCCTGGACCTTCGGCATGCGCGTCATGCCGCCGACCAGAACCACCTCGTTGATCTCCGCCGCCGACAACGCCGCGTCCTTGAGCGCAATCCGGCATGGCTCGATCGTCTTCTGAATGAGATCGTCGACCAGCGCCTCGAATTTCGCGCGGGTCAATTTCATGGTCAGGTGCTTGGGCCCCGACGCATCCGCGGTGATGAATGGCAGGTTGATTTCGGTCTGCGTGGTAGACGACAGCTCGATCTTCGCCTTCTCGGCCGCCTCCTTCAGGCGCTGCAGCGCGAGCTTGTCGCGACGCAGGTCGATGCCCTGTTCCTTCTGGAACTCGTCGGCGAGATAATTGACAAGACGCATGTCGAAATCTTCGCCGCCGAGGAACGTGTCGCCGTTCGTCGACTTCACCTCGAACACACCGTCTCCGATCTCGAGAATCGAGATGTCGAACGTCCCGCCGCCGAGATCGTAGACCGCGATCGTGCCGTTGGCCTTCTTGTCGAGACCGTAGGCCAAGGCCGCAGCAGTCGGTTCATTGATGATCCGCAGCACCTCGAGGCCCGCGATCTTGCCGGCATCCTTGGTGGCTTGCCGCTGGGCGTCGTTGAAATAGGCCGGGACCGTAATCACAGCCTGCGTCACCTTCTGGCCGAGGTGCGCCTCCGCAGTCTCCTTCATCTTCTGCAGAACGAAGGCCGAGATTTGCGAGGGCGAATAGGTCTTACCATCGGCTTCGACCCAGGCGTCGCCGTTGCTCGCTTTCACGATCTTGTAGGGGACGAGCTTCTTGTCCTTCTCGACCATCGGATCGTCGTAGCGCCGGCCGATCAGGCGCTTGACTGCGAAGAACGTGCGCTCGGGATTGGTGACGGCCTGCCGCTTGGCGGGCTGGCCGACGAGGCGCTCGCCGTCGTCGGTGAAGGCCACGATCGAAGGTGTGGTGCGCATGCCCTCGGAATTCTCGATGACCTTGGGCGTCGAGCCTTCCATCACCGCCACGCAGGAATTGGTCGTGCCGAGATCAATCCCGATGACTTTTGCCATGATCAATTACCTCTCTTTTCAGCAGGTCGGGCCGGGCCCTTGCAGCGCACCGGCGAAAGCAGGCGGACAACAATTTCCGCCATGCTTGATCCGACCCCCATTGGATCGCATGTGAATCACGTTGCACCGCAGCCCCTGCGGCGCCCTCGCACATATAGGAGAGCGCCATTGACCCGCAAGGCAGGCATTCACGAAAATGCGAGCATTAACAAGTGGACTGTTGGGTTGACCCGTCCGATCGTCGATCACAGCCGCATGTTGCATCCCGGCTATCTGGACCCGGCCGCCCAGGGGCGGCTGCTTGCCGCTGTTCGCGACATAATCGGCCAAGCCCCGCTTTATCCGCCGCGAATGCCGCGCACGGGCTCGCCGTTTTCGGTGCGGATGACAAATTGCGGCCGTCTCGGCTGGATATCCGATGTCGACGGCTATCGCTACCAAGCCACTCACCCCGTCACCGGCAAGCCTTGGCCGCCGATTCCCGACCTGCTGGTCAAGGCGTGGTTTGACCTCGCCGGTTATCCGCATCCGCCCGAGGCCTGCCTGATCAACTATTACGGCCCGACTGCCAAGATGGGGCTCCACCAGGATCGCGACGAACAGGAATTTGTGGCCCCGGTGGTGTCCCTCTCGCTCGGCGACACCGGCGTCTTTCGCTGTGGCGGCCTGGAGCGCCGTGGACCAACGCGCACATTCAGGCTCGCATCGGGGGACGCGATAGTGCTTGCCGGAGAAAATCGCCTTGCCTTTCATGGGGTGGATCGCATCATTCCGGGGACGTCCACACTGCTGGCCGAGGGTGGCCGCATCAATCTGACCCTGCGGCGGGTCACCCGGCCCCTTGCGCTCTAGAGCATTATTAGAGCGTCATTCGCGCTTCACGGTCGATCATGTTTTCCGGCCCGCGTCGCGCGAAAATGCGCTAAGGAGGCGTTGTGACTCGGACATTGCTTTTCGCCGCGATTGCCGTCGCCGCCTTGGCGGCCGCGCAAGCGCGTGCCGAAGCGGTGTTCCCCCCCGGCTCCAAAGTCGGCCTAGCCCCGCCCGCCGGTTTCAAGCCCAGCGAGAACTTCCGCGGATTCGAGGAGAAGGGCAGCGGTGCTGCGATTCTGACGCTTGAGTTGCCGGCCCAGGCCTATGGCGACATCGAAAAGGCGATGACCGGACCCGCCCTCAAGAAGCAGGGCGTTATCGTCGAGAAGCGCGAGGCCCTCGCGCTCAAATCCGGCAAGGGCGTGCTGCTCGTCGGCCGGCAGGAAGCCGACGGCAAGCTCATGCGCAAATGGATCTTGCTGGGTGCAACCCCAGCCTTGACCGCATTGGTGACCGTCCTGGTGCCGGATTCCGCCAAAGGGACCTATTCTGACGCAGCGATTCGCGAGGCGCTCGCCAGTGTGGAAGTGCGCGACAGCGTACCAATCGATGAGCAGATGGGGCTTCTGCCCTACCGCGTCGACGAACTCGGCGGGCTGCGGGCATCCCGCGTGGTCGCGCCCAACACCGTCGTCCTCACCGCCGGTCCCAAGGACACGCTTGATGCGACCGAACAGGCGCTCCTCGTGATCTCGGCTGCGCCGGGCGGTCCGGACGAGACGCAACAACGCGATAATTTTGCGCGCAACCTGTTTACCGGCTACGCGGGCCTCAAGGACGTACACATTCTCGGGACGGACCTAATCCGCCTCGCCGGGCAGCAGACCCATCAGCTCATGGCCGAGGCCAAGGACGCAAAGACGGATGCCGACGTCAAGCTCGTGCAATGGGTGCGGTTTGGCAACGGAGCCTATTTGCGCTTCCTCGGCATCGCGAAGGCCGACAGTTGGTCGGACGCATTTCCGCGGTTTCGCGCCGTCCGCGATGGGGTGGGTCCGAGGCAATAAACTGTGGCTCGAGATCACCGGGTCAGGCCCGGTGATGACGATCCAAAGACGGGTCGTCAGTTGTCGTTCTGCGGCTCCGGCGCGGACTTGGGGCCGCCTTTCGCCACCCCGACCATTGCCGGCCGCAGAATGCGATCGCCGATGGTGAAGCCGGGCTGCAGCACTTGAACGACGGTGCCCGCCGGTACGCTGTCGTCGGGGACCTCGTACACGGCTTGGTGCAGGTTCGGATCGAATTTCTGACCCTGCGGATCGATCCTGAGCACACCATGCTTCTCGAGCGCCTTAAGCAGGTCGCGCTCGGTCAGCTCAACTCCCTCGTAGAGCGCTCTGCCGGCCTCGTCGGCGTGCTTCTTCCAATCCTCGCCGATTGCCTCGAGGGCACGCTGGATGTTGTCGGCGACACCAAGCACCTCGCGCGCGAACGCGGAAATTCCATAGACGCGCGAGTCTGCGACTTCGCGTTCCGTCCGTTTGCGAAGATTTTCCATCTCCGCAAGCGTACGCAACAGCCGGTCCTTGAGCTCGGCGTTCTCCTGCCGAAGCCTCGCCTCGGCATCGACCTCGGTCTGCTCTTCGGACGCGGCTTCGGCGGCCGACGACGTCGTGTCCGTCATGCGAATTCCTGTTCCTCGTTTTGAGCGGTTGCCGGGCATATCGACACTAGGCGGAAAAAAATCAAGCCGCGCAATAGCCGGCGCCCCCGGGCTGCCGCCGTCCAGCCGAAAAGTATGCTAAATCAAGCGCTTAATGCGGCTTTCGGGTCAACCGGTGAGGAGCTTGCTCACGACCTTGGCGGTATAGTCGACCGTCGGGATGATACGGGCGTAGTTGAGGCGAGTCGGCCCGATTACGCCCAGTACGCCGACGACCCGATTGTTGGAATCCTGGAACGGCGCGATGATGGTCGAGGAGCCTGAAAGCGAGAACAGCTTGTTCTCCGAACCAATGTAGATCCGCACCCCGTCGGCGCGCTCGGCCTGGCCGAGCAAGTTCACGAGTTCGCGCTTCGTTTCCAGATCATCGAACAGGTGACGAACCCGCTCGAGATCCTCCAAGGCCGTCAGATCATCGAGCAGGTTGGCGTGCCCCCGGACGATCAGCTTGCGCTCGTCGCCGGCACCACCCGACCAGCTTGCCAATCCGTCGGCGATCAGCCGTTGCGTCAGCTCATCGATCTCGGCGCGCGCGCGCTCGAGCGTGCGCTCGAGGTCCAGCTTGGCCTCGGACAAGGTCTTGCCGCGCATGTGCGCGTTCAGAAAGTTCGACGCCTCGACCAAGGCCGACGTCGGCAGGCCACGCATGAGCGAGAGAATGCGGTTTTCGACCTGGCCGTCTTCGGCGACTAGCACGACCAACGCGCGCTCGGGTTCAAGGCGTACAAACTCGATGTGCTTGAGCCTGGGATCCGATTTCGTGCTCAGCACCACGCCCGCCGAATGCGTCAAACCGGACAGCAGGCCGGACGCCTCGTTCAGCAGGCCCTCCACCGACTTTCCGGCTGCGGCGACCTGACCTTCGATCGCGCGGCGGTCCCCCTCCGTCAGGTCGCCGATCTGCATCAGGGAATCGACGAAGAAGCGCAATCCGGTTTCGGTAGGCAGTCGCCCGGCCGAGGTATGCGGCGCGTAGATGAGCCCGAGCTGTTCGAGATCCTGCATGACATTGCGCACCGAGGCCGGCGACAACGTCATCGGGATGATGCGGGAAAGGTTGCGCGAGCCGACCGGTTCGCCGGTCGCCAAATAGCTCTCGACGATGCGCCGAAAAATCTCGCGCGTGCGCTCATTGAGTTGCGCGAGAGAGACCTGGGTTGCCCCGATCGGTACGTCCTGGGCCACAACTGTCTTTCGCTTTGATCTCGGGTACAAATATTTGTCCGTTCTGCTACCCGACCGCAAGGCGGGGCGCGGCGATTAGTGGCGCGCGATACCGCGCGAATGGGGGCAGAGCGGGCCCGCGGGGACGGCATTTTTCGCAAAATGCTTCCAGCTTTCTCGTTGGGCGCTTTTTCAGTGTCAAACGGGGTCCACTTCGGCGGAAAATGCTTTAGAAGCTGCCGCTGAGCCTCCTGAAGGGCCGATCAACGGAGTCCCGCATGCGCCCGAGCAAACGACAGCCGGACGAGCTACGCGCCGTCACGCTCGAACGCGGCATTGTGAAATATGCCGAGGGCTCATGCTTCGTGCGCTTTGGCGATACCCATGTGCTGGTGACGGCAACGCTCGAGGATCGCCTGCCGCCCTGGCTCAAGGGGCAGGGGCGCGGCTGGGTCACCGCCGAATACGGCATGCTGCCACGCGCCACCGCCGAACGGACGCGGCGCGAGGCATCTGCCGGCAAGCAAGGCGGTCGCACTGTCGAAATTCAACGATTGATCGGGCGCAGCCTGCGTTCGGTCGTGGACCTCGAAGCGCTAGGCGAGCGACAGATCACCATCGACTGCGACGTCATCCAGGCCGACGGCGGAACCCGCACCGCGTCGATAACCGCCGGCTGGGTTGCGCTCTACGACTGCATCGCCTGGATGCGCAAACGCGACATGCTCGCCACCAACCCCTTGCGTGACCATGTTGCGGCGATTTCCTGCGGGGTGTGCGGTGGCACCGCCGTGCTTGATCTCGATTACGCGGAAGACTCCGCCGCCGATACCGATGCGAATTTCGTGATGACCGGCGACGGCCGTATCGTCGAAGTCCAGGGAACCGCGGAAAAGGAACCGTTCAGCGAAGAACAGCTGCTGACCCTGCTGGCGCTCGCCCGCAAGGGCGTGGCCAAGCTCGTCGATCTGCAGAAAATGGCGGTGACGTGAACGAACCGCGCGCTTCAGGGGTGCATCGCCGGATCAGCGGCCGCCTGGTGATTGCAACGCACAATCCCGGCAAGCTCGCCGAAATGCGCGACCTCCTGGCGCCGTTCGGCGTCGGCGCCGTCTCAGCCGCTGAGCTCGGCCTCGCTGAGCCCGACGAGACCGGGACGACGTTTGCCGACAACGCACGCATCAAAGCAGTGGCCGCCGCGCGTGCGTCCGGGCAGCCGGCCTTCGCCGACGATTCCGGTTTGGTGGTTGATGCGCTCGACGGCGAACCCGGCATCTACTCGGCGCGCTGGGCCGGTCCTGACAAGAACTTCCGGCTCGCAATGGAAGTGGTCGATGCAAAATTGCAAGCGCGGGGTGCGACCGCCCCGGCGCGGCGCGGCGCGCACTTCGTCTCGGCGCTATGCGTCGCCTGGCCAGACGGCCACGTGGAGCAATTCGAAGCCAAAGTCGACGGCACATTGGTCTGGCCGCCGCGTGGTGAGCGCGGATTTGGCTACGATCCGATGTTCCTTCCGGAGGGATTTGAGCGCACATTTGGCGAAATGGCGAGCGAGGAAAAGCACGGCTTGCCACCGAAAGGTCGCGGCCTGTCGCATCGCGCGCGTGCGTTCCTGAAGCTCGCGGAGGCGTGTCTGTGAGCGAGCCGTTTGGCGTCTACATCCATTGGCCGTTCTGTCTGTCGAAATGCCCGTATTGCGACTTCAACAGCCATGTGCGCGCGGCCGCGATCGATCAGCAGCGCTACGCAGCGGCCTTCGCGACCGAGATCGCCAGCACCGCCGCCCACATCGGGGTGCGCACCGTGTCGACGATCTTCATCGGCGGCGGAACCCCTTCACTGATGCAGCCAGAAACCGTTGCGGCCGTGCTCGACGCAGTGGCGCGCCATTGGACCTTGGCGGCGGATGCCGAAATCACGCTCGAAGCCAATCCAACCAGCGTAGAAGCGGATCGCTTCCACGGTTTTCGAGCGGCCGGCGTCAACCGCGTCTCGCTCGGCGTTCAGGCGCTCGACGACGCCGCGCTCGGCGGGCTCGGACGACGACACACCGCCGCAGAAGCCTTGGCTGCCGTGCGCGTTGCGCAATCAGCCTTTGCACGCTCGTCGTTTGATCTGATCTATGCACGGCCGGGCCAGACCCTGGACGCCTGGGAAGCCGAACTCAGCGCGGCAATTGCAGAGGCCGCCGAACACTTGTCGCTCTATCAACTCACCATCGAACCGGGCACCCCGTTCGCGGCGCTGCATGCGGCCGGCAAGCTCACGCTCCCCGACCCAGACCTCGCACGGGCGTTCTTTGACCTGACCCAAGATATTTGCGCGGCCGCCGGGCTTCCCGCCTACGAGGTTTCAAACCACGCGCGCCCGGGTGCGCAGTGCCGCCATAACCTGATCTACTGGCGCTACCACGAATACGCGGGCATCGGTCCTGGCGCTCACGGCCGGATCGTGGTCGATGGCACGCGGCGCGCGACTGCGACGGAGCGACGCCCGGAAGACTGGCTGACACGCGTCGAGGCGGCCGGTCACGGCCTCGTCGTCGATGATCCACTGACCCATGCACAGCAGGGTGATGAATTTCTGCTGATGGGTCTGCGGCTCAGAGACGGGATCGATCCAGCGCGCTATTGCGCGCTCGCCGGACGGCCGCTCGATCCGGCACGCGTAGCGGCACTCGCGCGTGATGGTTTCGTCGATCAGGACAACAATGGAACTGTGCGAGTCACGCGCACGGGCTTCCCGATGCTGGACGCAGTCGTTGCGCAGCTCGCGGCGTAACTCTGGTTCTACTAGTGCCGCTTTTCGATTTGAAGTTCCTGGACGAGATTGCGGCAGGTGGTGCAGGAACTCCAAGTCGGCGGTACTAGGTACCCGACGCGAATGAGCGCGGCGCTGGCGAAACTACCTGCCCGCCCGATTGTGTCACGCGCAGCACGGCGAGCCCGCGTTGGTTGGATCCATCCGGGCGGAAGCGGAAAACCCCGTCGATGCCCGTGAACCCGGACGCGGTGGTCAGCACTTCGGGCGAGAAGCGCTTGGTGCCCTGCGTCTTGGTGAGCGCCGCCACCAGGGTGACCGCGTCGTAGGACAGCGACGCCGTGCGCGCCGGATCGCTGCCGAACTTCATCCGGTAGCGCGTCGCGAACGATTTGTAGTTATTGGGTGCGGCCGGATCGGGGCCGACGTACCAGGCGCCCTGCAAAGCGGGATCGCCGAAGATGCGTTGATCTTCCCACAGTCCGGTCCCCAGCAACTGCAACCGGGCGAGGTTGACGCCACTGAGCTTGAGCGCCTGAACCATCGCCGGCGCGCTCTCCGCATCAGCCGGGATGAACAGCGCATCGGCGCTGCCGACCGCCTGTGCGACCGCGCGGGCGGCGTCCTGGGTCTTGCCGGCCGAAAAGCGTTCGAGCCCGACGATGCGGCCGCCCTTGGTGGCGACGTCCTGGCGGAACTCGGCCTCGACAACGCCGCCGTAGGCATTGTCCGGAATCAGCGCCACGAATGAACGTTTGCCCTGCGACATCGCGTAATCGACGATGCGTGCGACGTCCGATTCCGGAAGCAGGCTCAACAAATAGACGCCGTGACCCGCAACGCTCGAATCGGTCGAGAACGCGATCACCGGAATATTGCGGGCGCGCGCGACCTGCCCCACCGTTTGAACCGAGGTCGAGAACAGCGGTCCGAGAATGATCTCTGCACCCTCGTCGACGGCCTGTTGGGTGACTTGCTGGGCGGTTGCTGCGTTGCCGGCGTCATCGCGCGGCAGAACCTGAATGTCGGTCTGGAACTGCGCCATGGCGAGCTCGGCGGAGTTGCGCATCGATTGCGCGACCGTGCCAGCGTTGCCGCTTGCGGTCAGCGGCAGGACCAGCGCCACCTTGACCGGCCCCGTGCCGATCGTGTTGGCAGCCGACGCCGCCGCTTGCGGGGCGGCCGGCGGCGCACCGCCGAACGGGTCGCTGCCGGGTGGGCCACCGGTGCATCCCCCAAGCACCGCGGCGATTACCAGCGCGAGCCAACGCGTCCCGCCGCGATAGGCGTAGCTTATTTGGAACATTCGTCTCCTCGGCGCCCCTAGCACCGATCCCCGGGATGTCGGCGACCGTCGAAATCCGCCCCTTGATCCGGCATCATGGTCGCAAAACTCCCCTTGGAACAGTGTCAATTCCGCAATTTTCGGCCGGGCATTTTGGTACCGTTGTCCCCGGGGCGGGTGGTGGATTGGCCAAGCAATCCGTCAAAAAGCCCTCCATGACGTATGGTTGACGCATGCCGCCCCGCAAACAGGCCGAAGCCACCAGCGACCAGCGCCGAACCTATCAGATCGGCAACCAGGTTTTGGAGGCGAGGCCGCTCACCGTCGGCCTGTATGTGGTGGCAACGCCGATTGGCAACCTGGGCGACATCACGCTGCGGGGGCTTGAAACGCTCGCCGCCGCCGACCTCGTCGCGTGCGAGGATACCCGCGTCACCCGCAAGCTGTTCGAGCGCTATGGCCTCACGGCGCCGCTTACGCCCTATCACGATCACAATGCGGCGACGGCACGGCCCGGCATCCTGCGACGCCTCGCCGCCGGTCGGGCGGTGGCACTGGTCTCCGACGCGGGGACGCCGCTGGTGTCGGACCCCGGCTATAAGCTCGTGCGCGCGGCGCAAGCCGAAGGCCATCCCGTTATCGCGATCCCCGGCGCTTCTGCCGTACTGGCGGCGCTCACCGTCGCCGGGTTGCCCACCGATCGCTTTTTCTTCGCCGGCTTCCTGCCAAACAGGCCCTCGGCGCGGGACGATCGCATCGCCGAATTCGCCACGCTGCGGGCAACGGTCGTGTTGTTCGAGGCGGGCTCCCGCATGGCCGCTACGCTCGCACTCTTGGCGCAGCGGCTGGGCCCGCGTGCCGCCGTTGTCTGCCGCGAGCTCACCAAACTGCACGAGGACGTCCGACGGGGCACTCTGGATGAACTCGCCGGGCATTGGGCTCGCGATGGCGAGACTCGCGGCGAGTTTGTGACTGTGATTGCCCCGGCCGAAGCAGCGGTTCCCCAGGATGAGGACGTTGACAATATGTTGCGACACGCTCTCGTGGGCGCGTCCCTGAAGGAGGCGGTCGCTGCGGTCGCGGCGGCCACCGGCCAGCCGCGCCGCCACGTCTACCAGCGCGCCCTGGCGCTCAAGAACGATGCACCCTGAGCAGCCGCAGCCGAAGCCCTCGCCGTCGCCCGATCCGGCGCGGGTAGCGGCCTTTCGCCATGGCCTTTCGGCAGAAGGCCGCGCCGCGCTGCTGCTGATCGCCAAGGGGTTCTGGATTGCGGCCCGGCGCTGCAAGACCCCGGTCGGCGAAATCGATATCGTGGCACGGCGCGGAAAAACGCTGGCGTTTATCGAGGTCAAAGCGCGCGCGCGTGACGCCGACGCCGCCGAGGCCGTCACCACCCATCAGCAGCGCCGCATCGTCGCCGCCGCGCGTTATTGGCTGGCCTGCCACCCGGGCGACGCCACGCGCAACATTCGCTTTGACGTCGTCCTGGTAGTGCCGGGGCGCTTTCCGCGTCACATCCCGGCGGCGTTCGACGCGACAGTTTGAGCCTGCTACAACGCGCCGCCACTCTCCTCTGGTCTTGGTCTTGTACCGCCATGCCCCTGCGAGTCGCCGTTCAGATGGACCCGATCGAGCGGATCAACATCCGCGGCGATTCGACGTTCGCATTGCTGCTTGAAGCGCAACGGCGCGGACACGTGCTCGCCTATTACACCCTGGATCGCATCGCGCTGCGCGACGGCAAGGTGTCGGCCGGTGTGCAGGCACTCTCCGTGCGCGACACGGTGGGCGATCACTTCACCCTGGGCGAGATCAGCAGAGTCGATCTTGCCGGGTTCGACGTCGTGCTGATGCGACAGGATCCGCCGTTCGATCTCGCCTACATCACGGCGACGCATCTTTTGGAGCGCATTCATCCCGGGACGCTTGTCGTCAACGATCCGGCCAGTGTGCGCAACGCGCCCGAAAAGATGTTCGTCACCGAATTTCCCGACCTGATGCCGCCGACACTGCTGACGCGCGACCTCGCGGAGATCAAATCGTTTCGCGCCGAGCACGGCGACATCGTCATGAAGCCGCTCTACGGCAAGGGCGGAGAAGCGGTGTTCCGGGTCGCGCCCGAGGATCTTAATTTCGGTTCGCTCTATGACCTGTTCGCTGCGACGTTCCGCGAGCCTTGGGTCGTGCAGAAATTCCTGCCAGCGGTGAAGCAGGGCGACAAGCGGATCATTCTGGTCGATGGCGAGTTCGGTGGCGCCGTCAACCGTGTGCCGGCGCCGGACGATCTGCGGTCCAACATGGTGCGCGGCGGCATCCCGAAGGAAACCGAGCTGACCGCGCGCGAGCGCGAAATCTGCGCACGGCTCGGGCCAGCGCTGCGCGAGCGCGGCCTTCTGTTCACCGGCATCGACGTGATCGACGGCTATCTGACTGAGATCAACGTCACCTCCCCGACCGGCATCCGCGCGATCAAGACCCTGGGCGGGCCCGACCTCGCCGCGCTGATTTGGGACAAGATTGAAGCGAAGCGCTGAGCTGACGGCCCCGGCGCTTGCATCTGTTCACTAAATGTTCTTGCTGGCCGGTTCGCGCCCAGGTAGTATTCCGGGTCGGCGGGAGCGGCGATGGTCCAGCGCGTTTCGACAGTGGCGTTCGAAGGCATCGAAGCGCGCGCGGTCGACGTGCAGGTGCAGGTTGCACCCGGGATGCCGGCGTTCAATGTGGTGGGCCTGCCTGACAAGGCAGTGTCTGAAGCACGAGAACGGGTGCGTTCGGCCCTGATGGCATCGGGCCTGGCGTTGCCGGCTAGGCGCATCACCGTCAATCTCGCGCCCGCCGACCTGCCCAAGGAGGGCAGCCATTACGACCTCCCGATCGCCCTTGGGCTGATGGCCGCGATCGGTGCAATTCCGGCCGACGCAACGTCCGGCTTCACGGTTTTGGGCGAGCTCGGGCTGGACGGGTCGGTCGCACCGGTGACCGGCGTCCTACCGGCAGCGATCGGCGCCAACGGCCGCGCCGAGGGCCTCATCTGCCCGGCCAGGTGCGGAGCGGAAGCGGCCTGGGCCAGTCCGGACATGGAGATCATTGCGGCATCCTCGCTCATTCAGCTCGCTAACCATTTTCGGGGGACGCAGGTGCTGTCGCGGCCGCAGCCGAAGGTTCGCGAGGTCGCCAGCGCTGCCCTCGATCTCAAGGACATCAAAGGCCAGGATAGCGCCAAGCGGGCGCTCGAGATCGCAGCTGCCGGAGGCCACAATCTCTTGATGAACGGCCCACCCGGCGCCGGCAAGTCGATGCTGGCCGCACGTCTGCCGTCGATACTGCCGCCACTGGCGCCGGCGGAACTCCTGGAAATATCGATGATCGCCTCGGTAGCCGGAGAAATCGCCGACGGCGCGCTCACCAGCCAGCGGCCGTTCCGCGCCCCGCACCATTCGGCCAGCATGCCGGCGCTGGTCGGCGGCGGATTGCGCGCCAGACCGGGCGAAATCTCGCTCGCGCACCACGGCGTGCTCTTCCTGGATGAGTTTCCGGAGTTCGATCCGCGCGTGCTCGACTCGCTGCGCCAACCGCTAGAGAGCGGCGAAGTGTCGATCGCCCGCGCCAACCATCGCGTCACCTATCCGGCGCGCTTCATGTTGGTCGCTGCCATGAATCCGTGCCGGTGCGGGCGCGCGAACGAGCCGGGTTATGTCTGCAAGCGCGCCGCCGCGGCGCGCTGCGTGGCCGACTATCAGGCCCGACTGTCGGGCCCGCTGCTCGACCGCATCGACCTCACTATCGAGCTGCCCGCGCTGACCGCCGCCGACCTTATCTTGCCGCCGCCGGCGGAGGACAGCGCAACCGTTGCAGCCCGTGTCGCGCGGGCGCGCGAGCGGCAGGCGCAGCGCTATGCGAACCTCGGGCTCGCCGGCGTGCGCACCAACGCACAGGCTCCCGCCAACGCGCTGGAAGAGGTGGCGAGGCCGGACCGCGCCGGGCTGACGCTCCTGCGCGAGGCTGCCGAAGCGATGCGACTCTCGGCGCGCGGCTACCACCGGGTGTTGCGGGTCGCGCGTTCACTCGCGGATCTCGAGGGGACCGCCGCCGTGACCCGCATGCATGTGGCGGAAGCGCTTTCCTATCGGGCGCTCGTGGACGAACCCCAGCGCGTTGCCTGATTGGCCTACGTTGCGCTGCGGCAGAACTCCTCGGCGCCTCGGCGCAGGCGAGGCTTGTGGTCAAGACGTGCTATAACATGCGTTGTCACAAATCTGTGGCCGGCGCATGGTCTAGACGCGTGAATGCGCAACCGACTGATTCGGCGCTACGTTGCCATTCCGAGGGGGCGGTCGTGTTGAATCCGGTAGTAGCAAAGCCCGTTGGGCTGATGGATCGGTTTCGTGGGCCGCTGCAGGGCATGCCCTTCATGCCGGCTCTGCGCGCCTACAGCGGGCTACGGCCACGCGAGGCGATCTCGCAGACCGCCCGCACCCTGGGCCGGCTCGGCACGCTCGAGGTTCGCCTTGCCCGCTCAGCCGCCGACGTGCGCCGAGCGCAGAAACTTCGCTATCGCGTGTTCTACAAAGAAATGTGCGCGGTGCCGGATGCCGGCAAGATGATCGCGCAGCGGGACATCGATACGTTTGACGCGATCTGCGATCACCTCATCGTCATCGACCACGCCACGCGCGGCCCCACTGGCAAGCCTATCATCGTCGGCACCTACCGGCTGCTGCGCCAACAGATCGCGGAACGCAGCGGCGGATTCTACAGCGCCGGCGAGTACGATATCGCTCCGCTACTGGCGCGACATCGGGAGTTTAGGTTCCTCGAGCTCGGTCGCTCTTGTGTGCTGCCCGCCTATCGCAGCAAGCGCACCGTCGAGCTGCTCTGGCACGGTGTCTGGACCTACATCTTGCATCACCGTGTGGACGCCATGCTTGGCTGCGTCAGCCTCGAAGGGACCGACCCGCGCGAATTGGCGCTTCCGCTCTCGTTCCTGCATCACTTTGCGCCATCGCCGGATGCGTGGCGGGTGCGGGCGCTGCCACACCGCTATGTCGAGATGAACCGGATCAGCCGCGAGCAGATCGACAAGAAAGCGGCGGTGCACGCGCTGCCGCCGCTGGTGAAGGGCTATCTGCGGCTCGGCGCTTACATTGGTGACGGCGCGGTCGTTGATCATCAGTTCGGCACGACCGACGTACTGGCGGTGCTGCCGGTATCCGCGATCAACACCCGCTATATGCAATACTTTGGCCCGACGGCGGACCGCCACGCGGCCTGAAGCCGGCAAGCAAGTTACAGCCGCCGCAACGCCACCTCTTCGACCAAGTGACTGGTGCCCTTGCGCAGGATGAGGTCGGCGCGCGGCCGGGTCGGCAAAATGTTTTCGTGCAGGTTGACCAGATTGATCTTTGTCCAGATCTCGGTCGCGGTGGCAATCGCCTCCGCATCAGAGAGTTTCGCATAGCGGTGAAAGAACGACTTCGGATCCTGGAACGCGGTCTGCCGCAGCGCCAGGAAGCGGTCGACGTACCAGCTGCGCAGCACGTCCTCGTTGGCGTCGAGATAGACCGAGAAATCAAAGAAGTCGGATACGAACGGGATTGCCTTGCCGTCGCGCGGCAGGCCGCCGGTCTGCAGAACGTTGAGGCCCTCAACAATCAGGATCTCGGGCCGGTCAACCTCGACCCAGTGGTTGGGCAGCACGTCGTAGACGAGATGCGAATAGACGGGCGCCCGCACCGGGGTACGACCGGCCTTCACGTCCGCGAGGAAGCGCAGCAGCGCCGGCAGGTCGTAGCTTTCGGGAAACCCCTTCTTCTCCATCAAGCCTTCGCGCTCAAGGATCGCATTGGGAAACAAAAACCCGTCGGTGGTGACGAGGTCCACCCGCGGCACGTGCGTCCAGCGCGCGAGCAGAGCCTGCAACACGCGCGCCGTTGTCGACTTGCCGACCGCAACGGATCCGGCAACGCCGATGATGTAGGGAGTCTTCGAATCCACCGTGCCGAGAAAGTGCTGCTGAGAGCGGAACAACCGCTGCGTGGCGGCGACGTAGAGCGAAAGCAGCCGCGACAGCGGCAGGTAGATCTCCTCGACCTCGGCCATATCTAGACGGTCACTCAGCGAACGCAGCCGCGCCACCTCGTCATGGGTCAGTGTCATCGGCGTGTCGGCGCGCAAGGTCGCCCATTCGGCGCGTCGAAAGACCCGATACGGCGAGAGGTGATCGTCAGTACGCTGTTCCATACCGTGAAGATCTGGTGTTGCTGCCCATTCTCGACTGTTTGTTTAACTGTTTGTTTAAGCGTGTCCCTGCGCACAACCGGCGTCCGCGTTTGCAGACAAACTAGTCCGGCTTGCGCGACGCTTTCTCCTCAAGGCCCGAGGTTTTGACGCGCATTGCGAGCTCGGCTTCGACTTCGGCGAGCGAAATGCCGCGTGCTCTAAGTACCACCAACAGATGATAGATCAGGTCGGCGCTCTCGGCGATCACGCGGTCACGATCCTCGACCGCCGCGGCCAGCACGGCTTCCACGGCCTCTTCGCCAAGTTTCTTGGCGCAGTAAGCGACGCCGCGTTCCAGAAGCTTGCGGGTATAGGACGCATCCGCGCTGGCAGCCGCGCGCTCCCGCACCCGCTCTTCGAGGTCATGCACCGTAAAGGCGCTCATGAGTGTCCATTAGCATCTCTATGGGTTGGCCGGGAGTAGCCAGCCTTCCGGTGGCAGACATGCGCGCCCAGGTAATACCGGTCCCTCCGGGCCCGCTTATGCGGCACTAGTCGAGCCGCATCGGCAGGCCGGCCCGCGCCATGTGCTCCTTGGCGGCGCGCACCGTGAACTCGCCGAAATGGAAGATCGATGCCGCCAGCACCGCGGTGGCATGACCGTCGCGAATGCCCTCCACCAGATGGTCGAGCGTTCCAACGCCGCCCGAGGCGATCACCGGCACGCTCACCGCATCAGCGATCGCGCGCGTGAGCGCGAGATCGAAGCCGGTTCGCGTACCATCCCGATCCATGGACGTAAGCAGAATTTCACCGGCCCCCAGCGCCACGACTTCTTTGGCGTAGGCAATCGCGTCTATTCCGGTCGCGTTGCGTCCGCCATGAGTGAAAATCTCCCAGCGGTCGGGTTCCTCGCCCCGGGCGACGTTCTTGGCATCAATGGCCACCACAATGCATTGATCGCCGAATTTCTCCGCCGCATCCTTGACAAAGCCACGGTCGCTGACCGCCGCGGTGTTGATCGACACCTTGTCAGCGCCCGAGTTGAGCAGCGCGCGAATGTCATCGATTGTGCGCACGCCTCCGCCGACAGTCAGCGGCATAAAACATGCCTCCGCGGTGCGCCGCACGACGTCGAGAATAATGCCGCGGCGTTCGTGACTCGCCGTGATATCGAGAAAACAAAGCTCGTCTGCACCCGCGGCGTCATACGCGACGGCAGCTTCGACCGGATCGCCGGCGTCGCGCAGATTGACGAAGTTGACGCCTTTCACGACGCGGCCGTCCTTCACATCGAGGCACGGGATGACTCGGACTTTAAACATCAGGCCCTTTCAAACATGGACATGCATCACACGGCCCGCCCGCTGCGGATCAGCCGCAGCGCCTGCGCGGGGTCGAGCCGGCCGTCGTAAAGTGCCCGCCCGGCGATCGCACCGGCGAGCTTACGCGCCCGCGGCTGCATCAGGGCGCGCACATCATCAAGTGACGCCAGGCCGCCCGAGGCGATCACCGGGATGGAGATCGCTTCCGCAAGCGTGATCGTGGCGTCGAGGTTGAGGCCCTGCAGCATCCCGTCGCGGGCAACGTCGGTATAGACGATGGCGGCTACCCCGGCGTTCTCAAATCGCTGCGCGAGTTCCAGCGCGGACAGTTCGGAGGTTGCGGCCCAGCCCTCGACCGCCACCTTGCCGTCTCGCGCGTCAAGCCCGACTGCGACGCGGCCGGGGTGCATGCGCGCGGCTTGCTTCACGAGTTCCGGATTGCGGACTGCCGCAGTGCCGATGATCACCCGGTTGACGCCCTTTTCGAGCCAACCCTCGATGGTCGCCAGATCGCGGATGCCACCGCCGAGTTGCACCGGGCACGCAACGGTCTCCAGGATGCGCTCGATAGCCGCTTGATTGATCGGTTTGCCGGCGAACGCACCGTCAAGATCGACGATGTGCAAATACTCGAAGCCCTGCGTTTCGAAGGCATGCGCCTGCCAAGCCGGATCGCGGTGAAACACGATCGCGCGCGCCATGTCGCCCTGCTCGAGGCGAACGGCGACGCCGTCTTTGAGATCGATCGCCGGAAACAGGATCACGGCGCCCACTTGAGAAAGTTGGCGATGAGGGCAAGTCCGAGCTGCTGGCTCTTTTCCGGGTGAAACTGGGTGCCCGCAGCGGTGTCGCGGCACACGATCGCGGTAACGGGGCCTCCGTAGTCGGCCTGCGCGACCAGATCTTGCCGGTCCGCGACCTTGAGCTCGTAACTGTGCACGAAATAGGCGTGCAGACCATCCGGCCCTACCGCAATGCCGTCGAGCAACGGATGCGGTTTGGCAGCGTCGAGCGTGTTCCACCCCATGTGTGGAATCTTCAGGCTCGGATCGGCGGGCACGATGCGATCGACCTCACCGGCAATCCAGCCAAGTCCCGGCGTCGTTTGGTACTCACGGCCGCGCTCGGCCATCAGCTGCATGCCGACGCAAATACCCAGGAATGGTCGGCCCCGGCGATGCACCGCTTCATTGAGCGCATTCACCATGCCGGCAATCGCATCAAGCCCGCGCCGGCAATCCGCAAACGCGCCGACGCCCGGCAATACCACGCGGTCGGCGCGGCGCACCATATCGGGATCGCCAGTGACAACGATCGGTTGCGGGCGGCGGCTCTCCTGCGCGGCGCGCTCGAATGCCTTGGCGGCGGAGTGCAGGTTGCCCGAGCCGTAGTCGACGATGGCGACCGTCAACGGTTCCCTCCCGGTTCGGGAAACAAGCCGATGACGTCCAAGCTATGCGACACGCGCGCACCGCCCGGCCGGTGCGCTGCCGCAGGCACAGTCACCGCCGCATCGTCGGCGGCCCAGCTGTCGAAGAACCTCCGCTCGGCGGTCTCGACATCGTCGGCAGCCACGACGCCAAGTTCATGCCAGCCGCGCCGCCGTAGCGCCCACTGCCGCAACGTCGACGCCTCTAGCCCGATGAGGATCGCGAGCAGGAGAAGTAACAGCCAAGTCGCATCGGCCGACAGCGGCAAGAACCGCGCGGTGACAGCAAGCGCAGCCACCAGGGCGATCCAGCCAATCGATTCGATGATCAGCAAATGGCGCAGCATCCACAACGGCCCGAAGACGAAAGCAGCCCAAGAAAAGCCGTCGCGCACAAACGCGAAGCGTTCGGCATAGTCCACGGTCTCCTGATCACGAACGGGCGGTTCAAACACTGCATAAATCGCCATCATCGGCTCCTTAACGCATAGTCCGGACAAGCGCACAGCGTCGCTCGTCGTGGAGAGTCCGACTCAACCGGGCCGGTGAGTAGGTCAGAGCACGCCCTTGGTGGACGGGACTTCGCCGGCGGCACGCGCATCGATTGCCACGGCAGCGCGCAACGCGCGAGCCAAGGCTTTGAAGCACGATTCGGCGATGTGGTGGTCGTTGGCACCACAGAGCGTCTCAACGTGCAGCGTTATACCGGCGTTCATCGCAAATGCCTGGAACCATTCGCGTACCAGTTCGGTGTCGAAGGCGCCGACCTTGTCGCGTCCGAACGCTACCCGGAAAACCAGGAAGGGCCGACCCGAAATATCGATCGCAACCCGCGTGAGCGCCTCATCCATCGGCACGTGCACGTCGCTATAGCGGGTGATGCCCTTCAAGTCGCCCAGCGCCTGACGTACCGCCTGACCGAGCGCGATCCCGGTATCCTCGGTGGTATGGTGCTGGTCGATATGGAGGTCGCCCGTAGCCTTGACGCGAACGTCAATGCGCGAATGCCGGGCGAGCAGATCGAGCATATGATCGAGAAAGCCGATCCCGGTTGCGACTGCCGACACGCCAGTGCCGTCGAGATCGACGGCGACCTCGATGTCGGTTTCCTTGGTTTTGCGCTTGACGGTACCGGTACGCATCACGGCCTCTAAAACGGTTCCGAGCGGGCTATATAGGACTTCGCCGCCCAAACCATCACGTGTCAGGCTGCATTGCGCCGCCTTTTATCAGGTGATTTTTGCCTTCGCCACTCCAGCAATTGCATTGGGATGGCTCCTTTCCTAAATCAAGGCCACGAGGTCTCCACCCCATGCACCCTACCGAACACGCCGCCTGGCACGGCACGACCATCCTGAGCGTGCGCAAGGGCGGCGCCGTCGTGATCGGCGGCGACGGCCAGGTTTCGATCGGTCAGACCGTGGTCAAGGCCAATGCCCGCAAGGTGCGTCGCCTCGCCAAGGGCGACGTCATTGGTGGCTTTGCCGGCGCCACCGCCGATGCCTTCACCTTGTTTGAGCGGCTTGAGGGCAAGCTTGACCAATATCCCGGCCAGTTGATGCGCGCCGCCGTCGAGCTCGCCAAGGATTGGCGGACCGACCGCTATCTGCGCCGGCTTGAAGCCATGATGATCGTCGCCGACAAGGACGTGTCGCTGGTGCTAACCGGCACCGGCGACGTACTTGAGCCGGAAGCCGGGGTTGTCGGGATCGGATCCGGGGGTAACTACGCGCTGGCGGCCGCCCGCGCCCTGCTCGACGGCCCGCTTGATGCCGAAGCAATCGTGCGCAAAGCGATGGATATCGCTGCCGATATTTGCGTCTACACCAACCGCAACGTCACGATCGAGACGTTGAAGGCGTGATGCTGACCAATGAACGAATTCTCACCCCGCGAAATCGTCTCCGAACTCGACCGCTTCATCATCGGCCAAGCCGATGCCAAGCGCGCGGTCGCGATCGCGCTCCGCAATCGGTGGCGCCGGCTCCAGCTTGACGAGAAACTCCGCGAAGAGGTGATGCCCAAGAATATCCTGATGATTGGTCCGACCGGCGTCGGCAAGACCGAGATTTCGCGAAGGCTCGCGCGGCTCGCGGGCGCGCCATTCCTCAAGGTCGAGGCGACCAAGTTCACCGAGGTTGGATATGTCGGTCGCGATGTCGAGCAGATCGTGCGCGACCTCGTGGAAGCCGCCATCACCCAAACCCGCGAACGCAAGCGCAAGGACGTGTCCGCCCGCGCGCACCTCGCGGCCGAGGAGCGCGTGCTCGACGCCCTGGTGGGGGCCCACGCGAGCCCCCAGACCAAGGACAGTTTCCGCCGGAAGTTGCGCGCCGGCGAACTCAACGACAAGGAGATCGACATCGAGGTGCAGGCCTCCGGCGGCATGCCGTTATTTGAAATCCCCGGAATGCCGGGCGCGCAGATGGGCGCGATCTCCATTGGCGACATTTTCGGCAAGCTCGGCGGCGGACGCACCAAGACGCGGCGCGTCACCGTGAAGGAATCGCATGAGATTCTGGTCAACGAGGAGTCCGACAAGTTGCTGGATCAGGATCAGTTGGTGCAGGAAGCCATTCGCACGGTTGAGAACAATGGCATCGTATTTCTGGACGAAATCGACAAAATCTGCGCGCGCGACGGGCGGATCGGTGCGGATGTATCGCGCGAAGGCGTGCAGCGCGACCTGCTGCCGTTGATCGAAGGGACGACCGTGTCGACCAAGCATGGCGCGGTGAAGACCGACCACATTCTGTTCATTGCTTCGGGTGCATTCCATCTCGCCAAGCCGTCGGATCTCTTGCCCGAGCTGCAAGGCCGGCTGCCGATCAGAGTCGAACTCCAGCCGCTCACCCGCGACGATTTCAAACGCATCCTGACCGAGACCGAGGCGTCCTTGATCAAGCAATCGATCGCCCTGATGGCGACCGAGGGAGTTACGCTCGAGTTCACGCCGGATGCGATCGATGCGCTGGCCGACATGGCGGTCGCGGTCAATTCAAGCCTGGAGAACATCGGCGCCCGCCGCCTGCAAACCGTGATGGAGCGCGTACTCGACGACATCTCGTTCGTGGCGCCTGATCGCGCCGGCGAGACTGTAAAAATCGACGGCGCCTATGTGCGCGATCGTGTTGCCGATCTTGCCAAGAATGCTGACTTGAGCCGGTTTATTTTATAGCGAACCCGTTCGGGGCTTACCGTCGCCGCCGCACCCGCACGTAGAGCGCGCCTTCACCGCCGTGGCCAATGTGGGCTGTGTCGAATCCGACGACCAAACTGCGAAACTCGGACTGTGCGAGCCAAAGCGGCACCTGACGGCGCAGCACCCCGCCGTCCGGATCCCTGCCTTTGCCAGTGACGACCAGCACGTATCGCGCGCCGTCGGTCTGCGCCTTGCGGAGAAAGCGCGCGAGCGCCGCATGGGCCTGCGCCTGCGTGAGCCCGTGCAGATCGAGACGCGCGTCGATGGCATCGCGACCGCGCGAAAGTTTCTGCCGCGCCCGCCGATCGATCGGCGCGAGCCGGGGCGGCGCCACCGGCGTGGTGGCGGGCAGGGCCGCGGCGGCCGCCGCAATTCGGGGTCGAGCTGCAGCCTGCGGCTCCTCACGATCCGCGGTGTCGCCCCCCATCGGCGTGACCGAGCGCGCGACGCTTCGCCATAAACGCTGCTCATCCTCGGACAGACGCCGCCGACGGCGCGGACGCTCGCTGATCATGCGTGCCACCGTATCCGCCCGCGCCGTACCGGAGGCAGCGGCGGTTTGGGTGCGGTCGGGGGCGCTGCGCCATTCGCCGGCTTCGCTGGGATCTTTGCGGTGACGACCGGCCGTGGTGTCGGCAGCGGCATAGCGGTGCCGGCCACAACCGGATCGAGTACACGCGGCAGCAGGAGCGCGAACATGCCGGGATTGCGCAGACGGCCGGCAAGCTTGCCCGCTTCATCGCCCGCCCCGTAATAGATATCGGCGCGCGCCGGGCCGACGATCGCCGAGCCCGTGTCCTGCGCGATCATCAGACGGCGGAACGGACCGCTGCGCCGGTTGTCGACTGGCAAGCCGGCCTGGATGAAGAACGGCGTGCCGTAGACGTGCAGCGCCTTGTCGACCGCGATCGAGCGCCGCGGTGTCAACGGAATGCCCTGGGCACCGGTCGCCTCGAGCTCACCTGACAATCCGACAATGCGGAAGAAAACGTAGGACCGGTTCTGGTCGCGCAACTCCTTAGCCTGATCGGGATGCGCATTCATCCAGCTGCGAATGCGCTCCATGCTCATCTCCTCGCGCGGCACTTCGTTGCGCTCGATCAAAACTCGTCCGACCGCCGTGTAGGGAAAACCGTTGTGGGCGTCGTAGTTGATCCGCAACATGGTGCCGTCTTCGAGACGCACGCGCGCGGATCCCTGGATCTGAATGAACAGCAAATCAATCGGATCCTTGATCCAGCAGATTTCCAGGCGCTGACCGTCGAGTGCGCCATCCTCGATTTCGCCGCGGTCGTAGTAGGGTACGAGCGTCCCGTCGGGCAGCCGGCGGGTGGCGCGGCCGCTGTTGGGAAATCCCTGACCTTTTTGATAGCCCGGCGGTGGAACGAGATCGCCCGGTCGCCGGTAGACGGGCACCGTGAACTCCCGCGTTGGGAACCGTGAGCCGTCCACAATCGGCTCGTAGTAGCCGGTCAAGAACCCGGCGGTGTCGCCTAGTTTGTAGATGCGAACGGGGCGGAAATTCTCTTCGAAAAAGCTGCGTGCATTGGCGCTGGGCGGCGCGGCCAAGGCCTTGCGGCAGACATCGGCTAGCACCGGCAGGAGCGGACGCGGGTCATCGCCCCATCGCGCATGCCCAACCACGGCCCGGCAACTCGCCCGAAAGGTCGCGAAGGCTTCGGAGTGATTGTCCTGCGTCCAGCCGTCGAGATCGCTCCAAGCCAAAGGTTCGAGCGCGGTGTCGGCAAATCGGAATGGGCCCGGCGGCGTGGGGCGGGGTGGACGGCCGAGATCGTCAATCGCGATGTTGCGAGGCTGGGATTTGGCCGGGTGTCGCGCGACCGCGCCGGTTGCCGCGTTTGTGGCAATTGCCAAACAAGTGAGCGATGCAATCAGCGTGCTGCGAGGCATGCGCACCGCGCGCGATCATTGCCCGGTTTCGGTCGCGACCAGCTTCCAGTTGGGGTCACGCGAGGTGACGTCGCGCGCGAACGTCCATACGTCGGTCACATCGGTGACCTTGTCCGGGTTGCCATCCTTGACAGCGCCGTTCTTGTCGCGGGTCACCGACACCAAATGCGATACGAAGCGGATCGTTACCTGCGCAATCTTGCCGCGCAGTTCGGCGCCGATGATGTCGGTGGAATCGATGGAAACGAAGCGCGTTTCGGCCGTCTCGCCGCGAGTCTCGCGCTCGCGAATGACCGCCTCGAAGCCGTCGTAGACGTCGCGCGCCAGTAGATTTTTCAAGGTGCGGCGGTCGCCATCCGCGTAGGCGGTGACGATCATCTCATAGGCCGCCCGCGCGCCGCCAAGGAAATGCTTGGGCTCGAAAGCCTTGTCCTCGGCCGCGATCGCATCCAGGCCCCTGGCGATCGCGGAGTCCGGTTGCGCAATTCCCTTCCAGCGATCGGCCGACCTGGCGTCCTCCGCGGGTTTTGCGGCAGTTTCCGTTGGGCCACGGCCCGGAAGCGCGACAACCTTGTCGTTGCCGGTCGGACGCGTGCGCTCGCGCGCCGCGTAAGGGTCGTAAGGCGGTCGCTCACGCCCCGTGCGCTGGCCCAAGACGCTGCGCAGTCGCAGAAAGATGAACACTGCGAGTGCCAGGAAGATGATGGTGTAGATGTCAAACACGTCTTGCACGCTCGCCGTTCAGGCCTATTTGGCGCCCGCCAATAGCAACACGCCGGCTGCGAAGTCCGCTCCTCCACCCATGTAAGCACCCGATCATGCCAATCCAGTGGCACGTGCTGTTTAAGGGTCGATGAGGACCGCGATTCTCTGACAATTCGGCAATCTAAACGATCAAAGACCCCCAGCCAACAGCCACCGATGGGATTTGCCGCGGACTTGCCGCATTGCGCCGCATGGCTGCACCCTCGGGTAAGCGACCCGGCCCAACGAATGGGCAAGCTGGTCTCAGCCGGCGCCGCGCTTGTCGCCGGAAGGGGCCTATGTTAGCCACAGCGGCCACAGCGTTGGCGTTGGGAGAGATTATGAGCACGAATGGCGGCCAGCAGGGCGGGCAACCGCAGGGCCCGACACCGGCCGTGGGGGCCGCCGGGGTTGGACCGCAGCTCAATGTCCTTGCTCAGTACACCAAGGATCTGTCCTTCGAGAATCCGAACGCTCCGAAGTCGCTGGGCCAGCAGGGGCAGCAACCGGCAATCAATATCCAGATCAACGTCAACCCCACCCAGCTGTCCAACACCGACTTCGAAATCGAGCTCAAGCTCGAGGGTAAGGCCGAGGTCAACGGCTCGGTCCTGTTCAATTTCGAGCTGGTGTATGCGGGGGTTTTCCGGTTGCACAACATTCCGCAGGAGCAGATCGGCCCTGTGGTTATGATCGAATGTCCGCGCCTGCTGTTTCCGTTCGCACGGGCGATCGTCGCTGACGCGGTTGTGCACGGTGGCTTCCCCCCGCTCATGCTCGACCCGGTGGATTTCGTCAGCCTTTACCGGCAGAGGGCTGCGCAACAGCCGCAGGCGGCGCCGGCGAGCTCAGCCTGATTGCGCGGAACCGCCCGCCGTCTCGGTGCCGGGCGGATCGAGGTAATCCCGCCAGATCGCATGCGAACCGAGGGTCGCGATGAACGCGCGATGAGCCGCGCGTTCGAGCGCCGAGATCGCACGCGCGAGCGGCGTAGGCCTGGGTCGCACGGTACTTGTCGCGGGCCCTGCGGTCGCGACGGCAACCACCGCCAAGCCGAGCTGCGCCTGACGGGCCTCAATGAGCTCGAGGTACACCTCGGCGAGCAACTCAGCATCGAGCAGAGCGCCGTGCTTCGTGCGACGTGAATTGTCGATGCTGTAGCGCACGCAGAGGTCGTCCAACCGGTTAGAACCACCCGGAAACTTGCGGCGCGCGAGCAGCAGAGTATCCACCAGCCGAACGCGTTCGAGCGGCCGGCGGCCGGCGCGCTCGAGTTCCGCATTGAGGAAGCCGATGTCGAACGCTGCGTTGTGAATGACAAGACGCGCGTCGCCGATGAAGGCCAAAAAGTCTTCCGCGACTTCAGCAAAAGGTGGCTTGTCCTTGAGGAACTCCGCGGACAGGCCGTGCACCGAAAAAGCTTCGGTTGGAACGTCGCGCTCCGGATTGAGGTAACGGTGAAACGTCAGCCCGGACGGAATCCGATTGATCAGCTCAACGCAGCCGACTTCGACCAGGCGATGGCCCTGATAGGGATCGAGCCCGGTTGTTTCGGTATCGAGGACGATCTCACGCATCGGCGTCTTTGCCCCTACGAGCGCGAATCGCTCGGACGGACGCCAGAATCGCACGCACCTGGGCGCGAGCGGAATCGAAGCTTTGCGACGTATCCACGACAAAATCAGCGCGGCGGCGTTTCTCCTCGTCGGGCATTTGTTTCTGCAATAATGCCTCGAATTTCTCAGCGGTCATTCCCGCGCGGTCGAGTGTGCGAGCGCGTTGCACGTCGGCCGGTGCCGATACCACAACGACGGCATCGACGCGCCGGTCGCCGCCGGTCTCGAACAGGAGCGGGACGTCTAGCACGGCGACTGACGCGCCGGATCGCTCTGCGTCGGCGAGGAAGCGGGCCTGCGCGGCGCGCACCAGCGGGTGTACGATCGCCTCCAGCTGTTTGAGCGCCTCGGGGTTGCCGACGACGCGGCGCGACAATTCTTCGCGGTCGACGCGGCCATCCCGGCTGGTGCCCGGAAAGGCGTCCTCGATTGCCGCGACAGCTTCGCCGTCATAGAGCTGGTGGACCACCGCATCGGCATCGAGTACCGGCACACCTTCCTCGGCGAAAAAACGTGCCGCCGTGGTTTTACCCATTCCGATAGAGCCGGTGAGTCCAAGAACCAGCATGATCGCGACTATGCCAGAGAGCCATCCCGCCGCAGGAACGCGAGTAGCGCCAGCAGCGGCAAGCCCAGAATGGTAAAATGGTCCCCTTTTACCCGTTCGAACAAGTGAACCCCGATTTTCTCGAGCTGGTAAGCCCCTACGCTGGACAGCGCCTGCGAACCGATCGCATCGAGATAGCTATCGATGAACCGGTCGGAGAAGGCCCGCATGGTCAGCTGTGCGGTCTCCACGTGGCTGAACACAACACGCTCGTCGCGCACGACTGCGACCGCGGAATGCAACGCATGGCAGCGGCCTGCCAGCGCCTGCAGTTGGTCGCGGGCCGCGCTGCGGTCTGGCGGCTTGTCAAAGCGTCGTTGCCCGAGTGCGAGTGTCTGATCGGCTCCGACAACGATCCGCCCCGGCCATTGCAACCCCGCGGCCCTCGCCTTTGCCTGTGCCAGCATCACCGCGGCTTGGTTGGCGTCAGATGCGCCGGCGCGCCCCTCGACCGCACGTTCATCGATATCGATAGCTGCGACTTCGACCGGGATTCCCGCCGCCTCGATCATAGCCCGGCGTGCGGCACTTCGGGACGCGAGCACTAAAGGCTTCTGGGCAAGCCAGAGCGACATCGTCGTATCCGCAAGACCTCAGGTCGCCGGCGCCCGCCGACGATCCGCCAGGAGTGCCATCACGGCCGCCGCCGTTTCTTCAATCGAGCGACGGGTCACGTCAATCAGCGGCCAGTTGTTGCGCGCACACAGCCGGCGCGAAAACGCCACCTCTTCCGCAACTGCTTGGCGGTCGATGTACTGGTCGTCGTCACGCTGGACGTTGAGCCCGAGCAGGCGATTTTGTCGGATCTGCACGATGCGTTCCGGGCTTGCAAACAGACCGACGATGAGTGGAGCGTGCAACGTCTCGAGCGTCGGCGGGAGCGCCGCGCCCGGTACGAGCGGAACGTTGGCAGTCCGCACGCCGCGGTTCGCAAGATAAATCGACGTCGGGGTCTTTGAGGTGCGCGATACTCCTACCAGCACCACGTCGGCACTCTCGAGATCGTCGGTGTGCTGTCCGTCATCGTGCAGCATGGTGTAGTTGAGAGCATCAATGCGCTTGAAATATTCCGCGTTCAGAATGTGTTGGGCGCCGACCTTTTGGTTCGACGCCGTTCCGAGGTAGGCCTGAAACACCCGCAGCACAGGCCCGAGAATCGATCGGCATGGCAGGCCAAGCTCGGTGCATTTGGCCTCCAGCCGCTCGACCAGGGTCTCATCCAAAAGCGTATAGAGCGTGATGCCGGGCTCGGCCTCGATCGAGGTCAGCACCCGATCGAGCTGCTTGCTGGTCCGCACTGCCGGATAAACGTGTTCAACGGGGACAACACTCGCGTATTGCGCGGCCGCCGCGCGCGCGACGGTGATCAGTGTCTCACCGGTCGAATCAGACACCAGATGGAGATGAAAGAAGCTGACGGTCTTCGCGGCCATGCGGCAGTGGACTCATGTTGAGACGTTGTGGACGAGAGCGCCCCCGAGACCCCCGGACGGCGCGACCGGGGGAATAGTGGACTTTTTGCCCACACCGCTGCAGGTCTGGATAAATTCCAGCGCCCAATCCATCCACAGGTGGAACATCTCGGGGAAACAAGCAAGCCTCATGGGTCTTGCGCCATCTCCTTCATGTACAACTATTTTTGCCTTCACGTTCACAGGTTGACCGGGATAGAAAATACTAGACATCGGTGGACGGGCTGTGGATCAGGCGGGACAAAGAGTCGTGAGTCAAATTCAGTCGCCAAAAGCTACAGCAATCTAAGATTCAAAAGATTTATTGAGTACAGCCCAGGGAATGATAGGCCTTCATAAATCGCCAGTGCTCGAGGTGCTGGCCGGGCGTCGACAACCGGTTCCACCGGTCTGGATGATGCGTCAGGCCGGACGCTATCTTCCCGAATACCGTGAGACGCGCGAGCGGGCAGGCAGCTTCCTGAAGTTGTGCCTAACGCCGGAACTGGCTGCTGAGGTAACGCTGCAGCCGATTCGTCGTTTCAACTTTGACGCGGCGATCATATTCGCCGACATCCTGCTGGTGCCCTACGCTCTCGGCCAGACGCTAACGTTTACCGAAGGGGAAGGACCGCGTCTCGCACCACGGATCGATCGTGCGGAGCTCGGACGGCTGCGCGACACCGTTGATCGCAGCGTGACGGAGCCGGTATTCGAAACTATTCGACGCGTGCGCGGCGTGCTTGACCCGCAGATAGCGCTGCTCGGTTTTTGCGGCGCGCCCTGGACGGTTGCGACCTACATGGTGGCTGGTTGCGGGACCGCTGATCAGGCGGCCGCCAAGCTTCTGGCTTATCGGGATCCGATGACGTTCGCGCAACTGATCGATCGTCTGGTGGCGGCATCCGCCGATTATCTGGTTGAGCAGATTTCGGCCGGAGCGCAGGCGGTTCAGATTTTCGACACGTGGAGCGGCGTGCTCTCGCCGGAAGAGTTTGAACGTTGGTGCATTGATCCCGTTGCTCGCATCGTTGCTGAGATCCGACGGCGAACCCCCGAGGCGAAGATCCTCGGGTTCCCGCGCGGCGCCGGCACGCTGCTTCGACGTTATATCGAGCGGGTCCCCGTCGATGCCATTAGCCTCGATTGGACAGTTGCTCGCGACTATGCGCGCGACATTCAGTCGCATCGCCCGGTGCAAGGCAATCTCGACCCGCATGCTTTGCGTGCGGGCGGGGACGCACTCCTGCGCGCTGTCGATGCCACGCTCGATACGTTCTCCGGCGGACCTTTCATCTTCAATCTCGGCCACGGCATCTTGTCTGACACGCCGATAGCCCATGTCGAACAGATGCTCGCGCGCGTTCGAGGTCACTGATGTATGACTGGATCAAAGCCTTTCATGTCATCGCGGTGATCGCCTGGATGGCGGGCATGCTCTATCTGCCGCGGCTGTTCGTCTATCACTGCGCGGCCGAACCAGGCGGCGTACAGTCCGAGACGTTCAAGCTGATGGAAGGTCGGCTGCTCAAGGCCATCATCAACCCGGCCATGATCATGACCTGGGCGCTTGGGCTTTGGCTAGCCTGGTACGCGGAATGGTACCGAAGCGGCTGGCTGCAGGTGAAATTCCTGCTCGTGATCGTGCTTTCGGCCCTGCACGGAATGATGGTGCGGTGGGTGCGCGACTTTGCTCACGACCGCAACCGCCATTCGCAGCGATTTTATCGCATAATCAATGAAGTACCGACCGTCCTCATGATTGCGATCGTGATCCTGGTGGTCGTCAAGCCGTTGTAGGCGGAGGCTACCGCGCGAGCGCGTTGGCGCTGCCGCTGCGATTGAGAACCGGCGGATCACCTAGTCGTCAACCGGATTTGCGGGCGGTGCTCTTGCGCCCGTTGCGGTCTTTTCCTATCTTGTCGGCATCTCCCGAACGTAGGCAGACGCCTCCGAGTTTAGGTCCGTGGCGGACCTGCTTCGGGCCCGGACCTCCCGGCCAGCGCTGGTCTTGCCAAGGTCTCCTACCCTGAACCTACCACTCCCTCCTTTGCCAGCGCCTCTCGACCTGAGCGCTTGGCGTATTTCCAACCAGGACTAACCCGCATGCGGGAAATGAAACTCCAGGACCTCAAGTCCAAATCTCCGACCGAACTGCTCGGCTTTGCCGAAGAGCACGAGGTCGAGAATGCCTCCACGATGCGCAAGCAGGAGCTGATGTTCGCAATTCTCAAGCAGCTCGCGTCGGAGGAAATCGAAATCATCGGCGAAGGTGTCGTCGAAGTACTGCAGGACGGCTTCGGCTTCCTGCGCTCGCCGGAGGCAAACTACCTACCTGGCGCCGACGACATCTACGTTTCGCCATCGCAAATCCGGCGGTTCGGCTTGCGCACGGGCGACACCATCGAAGGCCAGATCCGAAGCCCGAAGGAAGGCGAGCGCTATTTCGCGTTGCTTAAAGTTAACACCATCAACTTTGAAGACCCCGAGAAGGCGCGCCACAAAATCAACTTTGACAACCTCACGCCGCTTTATCCCGATGAACGGCTGCGGATGGAATACGAGGATCCGACCAAGAAGGATCTTTCGGCCCGCGTCATCGACATCGTGGCGCCGGTCGGGAAAGGTCAGCGCGCGTTGATCGTGTCGCCGCCGCGCACCGGCAAGACCGTGCTGCTGCAGAACATCGCGCACTCGATCACGCGCAATCACCCTGAATGCTATCTGATCGTGCTTCTGATCGACGAACGCCCCGAAGAAGTGACCGACATGCAACGCTCGGTTAAGGGCGAGGTGATCTCGTCGACGTTTGACGAGCCGGCGGCTCGCCACGTGCAAGTCGCCGAGATGGTGATCGAGAAAGCCAAGCGCCTGGTCGAACACGGCCGCGACGTTGTCATCCTGCTCGATTCAATCACCCGGCTGGGACGCGCCTACAATACCGTGGTGCCGTCCTCGGGTAAGGTTTTGACCGGCGGTGTCGACGCCAACGCGCTGCAGCGCCCGAAACGCTTCTTCGGCGCGGCACGCAACATCGAGGAAGGCGGCTCACTCACCATCATCGCGACGGCGCTGATCGACACCGGCAGCCGGATGGACGAAGTGATCTTCGAAGAGTTCAAAGGCACCGGCAACTCGGAAATCATTCTCGACCGCAAGGTCGCCGACAAGCGCACGTTCCCGGCCATGGACATCACCCGCTCCGGGACCCGCAAGGAAGAGCTGCTGACGCCGACCGATGTCTTGAAGAAGATGTACGTGCTGCGCCGTATCCTCAATCCGATGGGCACGATGGACGCGATCGACTTCCTGCTGGACAAGCTGCGCAACACCAAGAGCAACGGCGAGTTCTTCGAGTCGATGAATACCTGACGCTGATCCCGGCGGTTTGCCGCGCTGGGTCGAATCATCCGCGCATTGCTGCCAGGGCGCCGGCGATCGCTTCCGGCTGGTGTACCGGCATCGAGCATCTCTCTCCCACGCACACGAAAGCGGCGCCCGAAGGCGCGGCTTGAATTTTTGCGCGGGCCGGGTGGTCGGGCGGCAATTCGGTGTCAGTTGGGGCGCGAACCACAATGCGATCGACATAAGGGACCGCGAGCGCGGCCTGTGCAAGTACGGCCAGGTCGGGACCAGTGACGACAATCTCTGCGGCGCGCAGGCGCAGGTCGAGCGCATTGAGGACGCTCACGTGGCTGAACACGTTATCGACCGCGAGCGGCAGCAAGCCGTCAAATAATCGATCGACGCGATCGCGCCAGCGGGCGTCACCCGTGAGCGCGGCCAGCCGCACCAGGTTCTGGGCGATCAGCGCATTGTGGTTGGGGATAGCTTCGTCGAGGGTCGCGTGCGGCCGCACGACGAGGCCTTCGGCATCGTCGGCGGTTAGGAAATAGCGGCCCGTGGCCGCATCCGCGTAATGGTGCTCCAGAGCGGATTGCCAGGCGAGCGCGCGTACAAGGTAGGCTTGATCGCCGTTCGCTTCGTGCAGCGCCAACGCGGCTCGGATCATGGCGGCGAAATCGGACGCGAGGCCCGGATAAACCAGACGGCCGGCCCTCCAGGCGTGTCCTAGGCGGTCCTGGCGGATCATCGACGAGGCGATGAAGCCGAACGCGCGAGCCGCAAGGGCTATCCAATCAGGCTCTTCGAGGAGGACGCCGGCGTTGACGAGGCCAGCAATCATCAGCCCGTTCCAATCTGCCAACAGCTTGTCGTCGAGGCCCGGCCGCACCCGCCGCTCACGCGCTTGAAACAGCTTGTGGCGCAGGGCAGCAAGCCGCGACGCATCGTCCATGCTGCGCGGTAAGCCATTGAGCTGGTTAAGGATATTGTGGCCTTCGAAATTTCCGCCAGCGGTCACGTCGTAATGCTCGGCAAAGAAGACGGCGTCGCTCGGCCCCAACAGGCTTTCAATCTCCTGGCGCGACCAGACATAGAACTTACCTTCCTCGCCCTCGGAATCGGCGTCGAGCGAGGCTGCAAACGCCCCTTCGCCGGTGACCATTTCCCGCGTCAGCCAGTCCACCGTCTCGCGGGCCCGCTGCCGAAACAGCGGATTGCCGGATCGCCGATGCGCCAGCGCGAGCAACTCAAGCAGCTGCGCGTTGTCGTAGAGCATCTTTTCGAAATGCGGCACCAGCCAGCGCTCATCGACCGAATAGCGTGAGAAGCCGCCGCCGAGGTGATCGTAGATGCCCCCGCGACACATGCGGTCGAGCGTGAGCTCGACCAAGTCGAAGAAGCGGTTGTCGCCACTCCGCACCCCGGCGCGCCAGAGATTTTCCAGCATCGTGCTTTGCGGAAACTTTGGCGCGCCGCGCAAGCCCCCGTGCGTTTGGTCGATCATACGGCCAAGCTGGGCAGCCGCGTCATCGAGTCCCGCAAGTCCGATCGTCACTGGCCGCGCCGCACCGGCGGCGGCCGCCAGCCGCTGCATTAGCGCATCGCGGTTCTTGACGATGCGCTCCGGTTCTTCACGAAACACCCGTGCCAGCTCGCGGCACACCGCCGTAAAAGCCGGCCGCCCGTAGCGGGATTCCTTGGGAAAGTACGTTCCCCCCCAAACCGGCTCGCCCGCCGGCGTCAGAAACATCGTCAGCGGCCACCCGCCCTGTTCACCAAGCATGTGCAAGGCGTGCATGTAGATCTGGTCGATGTCCGGCCGTTCCTCGCGATCCACCTTGATGTTCACGAACAGCTCATTCATGACGGCCGCGGTGGCTTCATCTTCGAAGCTCTCGTGCGCCATCACGTGGCACCAGTGGCAAGCCGCGTAGCCGACCGACAGCAGGATCGGTTTGTTCGTACGTTTGGCTTCGGCCAACGCGTCCGGTCCCCACGCCCACCAGTCGACCGGATTATGCTGGTGCTGCAGCAGATACGGACTGGTTTCGCGCGCCAGACGGTTTTGGTGGGCTGACGGTGGAGAGGTGGCCATGTCGCCTCGGGTGTTTTGCGCCTGCAAGACTATAGATGGCCAAGCAAAGCCGGCCGATAAAGCCCCTATGAACCGCAACGACACGATCTTCGCCCTGTCGTCAGGTCGGCCGCCGGCCGCCATCGCGGTGGTGCGTCTGTGCGGGCCGCGTGCCGGCGATGCGTTGCGCCTGCTGGCGGGCCGATTGCCCGAGCCTCGCGTGGCGGCGCTGATGAATATCCGCGACCTAGCAACGAAGGAGATCATCGACCAGGCGCTCGTCCTGTGGTTCCCGGGTCCGGCAAGCGAAACGGGCGAGGACATGGCCGAGCTCCAGCTGCACGGAGGGCGCGCGGTTGTGGCGGCGGTGTTCGCCGCACTCGGTGCGATCGTCGGTCTTCGACTCGCTGAACCGGGCGAGTTCGCCCGCCGGGCGTTCGAGCATGGCCGGATCGATCTGACCCGTGCGGAAGCCTTGGCCGACCTGATCTACGCGGATACGCAGCCGCAACGCCGGCAGGCCCTGCGCCATCTGCGCGGGCTCCTGGGAGATCGGGCAGACGCTTGGCGGAAGGCCTTGGTAGAGGCGATGGCTTTGGTCGAGGCCGGGATCGATTTTCCCGACGAGGGCGATGTTACCGGCGACCTCATCCGCCCGGCACTTGATACCGCGGAACAACTACTTGATGAAATTAATGAAAGCATAGCCAGCGGAAGCCGCGGCGAGCGCCTCCGAGAAGGCCTCGTGGTTGCGATCGCGGGGCCGCCGAACGTGGGAAAGTCGAGCCTGCTGAACCGCATTGCGCGGCGCGACGCCGCAATCGTGTCTCCCGTTCCGGGGACCACCCGCGACGTCATCGAAGTTCACCTGGACCTCGAGGGGTATCCCGTTACGCTGCTCGATACTGCGGGTATTCACGACAGCTTGGATCCGATCGAGCAGGAGGGGATCCGGCGCGCGCGCGCCCGCGCGGCCGATGCCGATCTCGTACTCTGGGTCGCCGATGCGACGGCCCCCGCCGACGTCGCGCGCAAAGCGGCCCCCGATTCGCTCGGTTCGACCTGGGTGATCGCCAACAAGTGCGATCTGCTCAGCGCCGATCGGCTCAAGGATTTGGAAACCCGCGTCGCGGACAATGTGAAGGTCGTGCTGTCGGCTGCAACCGGGACTGGGCTTGAACGCCTGTTCTCGGAACTGACGGGCTTTGCCAAAAATTACTTCGAATCAACCGAGCCCGCGCTGGTCACGCGCGAACGCCACCGGCGCGCCTTGCAAGATGCGGCGGACGCGCTGCGCCGTGCCATTACCGAAGGGCCCGGCGGCCGAGACGAGATGATCGCCGAAGATCTTCGGGTGGCCGCGACGGCGCTCGGGCGGCTGGTCGGTCGCGTCGATGTCGAGGACGTGCTCGACGCTATTTTTCGGGATTTCTGCATTGGCAAATGAGACTGTTTCACGTGAAACAGGCGGGTCCTGACATCGTTTTTTCCCAGGAATGCTCTACAAGCGCGATTCGGGATTTGGCATGAGTGCACACTACGACGTTGTGGTTATTGGAGGTGGTCACGCGGGCTGTGAAGCCGCGGCTGCAGCTGCGCGCGTGGGCGCGAGGACCGCGCTCATCACGCACCGGTTTTCGACCATCGGCGCAATGTCGTGCAATCCGGCCATTGGCGGGCTCGGCAAGGGGCATCTGGTTCGGGAAATCGATGCGCTCGATGGGCTTATGGGCCAAGTCGCGGACCAAGGCGGCATCCAATTCCGGGTGCTGAATCGCCGAAAAGGACCGGCGGTGCGCGGGCCGCGCGCCCAAGCGGATCGCGCCTTGTACGCGCGGGCCATGCAGCGCGCGATCGCAGCGATGCCCAATCTCGAGGTGATTGAAGGGGAGGCGGACGACCTTCGGATTGCCGGATCGGTCACGGGCGTTCGGCTGGTGGATGGCCGCGCATTCAGCGCAGGTGCCGTCGTCTTGACCACGGGCACGTTCTTGCGCGGGCTGATCCATCTTGGCGAGCGGCAGATTCTAGCGGGGCGGGTCGGGGAGGCGCCTTCGATTGGCCTATCCGCGACGCTCGAGCGGGTCGGGTTCGCGCTTGGACGGCTCAAAACCGGTACGCCGCCGCGACTCGACGGTCGCACGATCGATTGGGCTGCGCTTGAAATGCAGCCGGGAGATCAACCCCCTGAGCCATTTTCCGCGCTCACGGAGCGGATCGAAAACCCGCAGATCGAGTGTGCGATCACCCGGACGACCGCGGAAACCCACCGCGTGGTGCGCGCCAACGTGCACCGGTCGCCCATGTATTCCGGACAAATTCAGAGCCGCGGTCCGCGTTATTGCCCGTCGATAGAGGACAAGATCGTCCGCTTTGGTGAGCGTGACGGGCACCAGATCTTTCTTGAGCCCGAAGGGCTCGATGATCCGACCGTGTACCCCAACGGCATCTCAACGTCGTTGCCCGAAGACGTGCAGTTGGCCTTGGTTGCGAGCATTCCGGGGCTTGAGCGTGCGCGCGTGACCCGGCCGGGATACGCCATCGAATACGACTACGTCGATCCCCGGGAACTTCACCCGACCCTGGAAGCCAAGCGCTTGGCGGGCCTGTTTCTGGCCGGTCAAATCAACGGGACCACGGGTTACGAGGAAGCTGCCGCCCAGGGGTTGGTGGCAGGCCTCAATGCGGCGGCACGTGCCGGCCGAAGCGCGCCGATCCTGTTCGACCGATCGCAGGGCTATCTCGGGGTCATGATTGACGACCTGGTCACGCGCGGAGTGACGGAACCCTATCGCATGTTCACGTCGCGCGCCGAGTACCGCCTGACGTTGCGCGCCGATAATGCCGATCAGCGGCTGACCGAGCTTGGAATATCAATCGGTTGTGTCGGTTCAGTGCGGCGCCGGCACTACCGGGCCAAAATGGACGCGCTTTGCGAAGCGCGTGATTACGCACGCACGGTTTCGGTCACGCCGACAGAGGCCGATAAATATGGACTCGCGCTCAACCGCGATGGCCAGCGGAGAACCGCGTTCGATCTGTTATCCTATCCGGACTTTACGATCGCCGACGTGGCTCGCATCTGGCCGAAATTCGCTGAACTCGCGCCCGCAACTGCCGATCAACTCGAGATCGACGCGAAGTATGCGGTCTATCTTGAGCGCCAGGCCGCCGACGTAGCGGCTTATCGGCGCGACGAGGCTTTGATTGTGCCCGAGGATTTCGACTACGGCGAAATCTCCGGGCTGTCCAACGAAGTCAGGCAAAAGCTCAACGCCGCGCGCCCACGGACCTTGGGGCAGGCGGGCCGGCTTGATGGCGTGACGCCAGCCGCGCTGACACTACTCGCGAGCCGCCTGCGGCGGAGTGAACGGACGAAACGTCGGGGCGCTCGCGGCTAGGGAGCCGACTATCGTGGCAAAATCCGGCGGGCCCGTTGCCGAGATATCCGCTGACCGCTTCCGGGCTTTGAAATTGGTCCCTGTTTCACGTGAAACAGCAGACCGGCTCGACCGCCTCGTTGATCTGGTCGTCGACCGCACCCGGATGACCAATCTCATTGCAGCTTCGACGGTCCCGGACATCTGGATGCGGCATGTCGCCGACTCGCTGCAACTCCTGTCGCTCGCGGAGGGGCGAGTTTGGGCTGACCTCGGCTCAGGCGGCGGCTTCCCGGGTCTTGTGATTGCCTGCGCGCTCGCAGAACGTCCGGAGCACACGATCCATCTCGTTGAGAGCCGCGAAAGGAAGGCGACCTTCCTCGCGGAAGCCGCGCGGATCCTTGGTCTTCCGGCAATTGTCCACACGGCGCGGATCGAAGATATTGCGGATCAGCTCCCCCCGATCGATATTGTGACTGCGCGTGCGGTGGCGTCGCTCCCGAAACTCCTTGGCTATGTCTATCCCCTGGTCAAAAAGGGCGCTAAAGCACTGTTAATGAAAGGACAAGATGTTGAGGCAGAATTGACGCAAGCCTCTAGATGTTGGAGAATTGCAGCGCAACTCGTGCCCAGCAAGACGGATTCCGCCGGCCGCATCATGATTGTTTCAGGCTTGGAGCGCTATCGGTAGGGTCCCCAGATCGGAGACATTCGGCCCATGTCCGACCCTGTTGCTGCAGCCTCGGCCGGCCCTGCGATCACCAGCCAAGCCCCGCACTCGAGCGTGCGCGTCCTCGCAATCGCCAATCAAAAAGGCGGGGTTGGCAAAACAACCACGGCGATCAACCTCGGGACCGCTCTCGCCGCCACCGGCGAAACAGTCCTGGTTATCGACGGCGACCCGCAAGGGAATGCCTCGACCGGGCTTGGCATCGACCGGCGCAATCGGCGGTTTTCGACGTACGACGTCCTGGCTGGCGAAGCCCCAATTCGCGACGCGATGCTGCCGACGGCGGTCCCGAACCTCTACATCGTCCCCTCAACGATGGATCTCTACGGTCTCGAGCTGGAGATCAGCCAGGCGCGCGACCGTGCGTACCGGTTACGCGACGCCCTGATGCATCTCAACACCCAGCGCGAGCAGCCGCCATTCTACACCTACGTGCTGATCGACTGTCCGCCTGCACTCAATCTTCTGACCGTCAATGCGATGGCGGCAGCAAACGCCATTCTGGTCCCCCTGCAGTGCGAGTTCTTTGCGTTGGAAGGTCTCTCGCAACTGCTCAAGACGGTTGATCAGGTCAGGGAGACACTCAATCCGGGCCTCACCATCCATGGTGTCGTGCTGACCATGTTTGATGCGCGCAACAATCTCTCGAGCCAGGTCGTGGCCGATGTGCGCGAGTTCATGGGCAAGAAGGTCTACGACACAGTGATCCCGCGAAATGTGCGCGTGTCGGAAGCGCCGTCCTACGGCAAGCCGGTGCTCGTTTATGATCTCAAGTGCCCCGGCAGCGAGGCCTACCTGCGACTTGCGACCGAGGTGATCCAGCGCGAACGGGAGCTCAAGGCGCTGCACGCGGGCGAGGCGCGCTGACATCAGGGTTCGATCACAACAAGCAAACAACTTCAACAAACAGGAATTGCAGTGCCGATCAACAAGAGTTCTATGATGGCCGACGACGCACCACGATCACGATTGGGACGCGGCCTGGCGTCGCTGATCGGTGACGTCGGCACGGAGGCAGCCGATCGCGGGCGCGGCCAACGTCGCGTGCCGATCGAGTTGCTCAAGCCCAATCCACACAATCCGCGACGGGCTTTTCCAGAAGCCGAGCTCGACGAACTCGCGAGTTCGATACGCGATCGCGGCATCATCCAGCCGATCGTCGTGCGGCCCAGCGGCCGCGACAGTTATGAGATAGTCGCCGGCGAGCGCCGCTGGCGCGCGGCGCAGCGCGCGAGCCTGCACGACGTGCCGGTCGTCGTCGTCGAGGTCAGCGACGGCGAGGCGCTGCAGCTCGCGATCATCGAAAACGTCCAGCGCGCCGACCTCAATCCGATCGAAGAAGCAAATGCTTATCAGCGCCTCGCCGACGAGTTTGGATACAGCCAGGACGACGTTGCCAAGACGGTCGGCAAGAGCCGCCCGCATGTTGCGAACACCCTGCGGCTTCTGCGGCTGAACAAGCCGGTGCAGCAACTGGTGATGAGCGGACAGCTCTCTGCCGGGCACGCCCGCATGCTGGTCGGCCTGGAAAATCAGGAGATCCTGGCGCAGCAAATCATCGAGCGCGGCTACAACGTGCGGCAAGTCGAAGCGATCGCACAAGAGCGCGGCCGCGGCGGTCGCAAGCGCGCGTCCCGGCGCGGCAAAGATCCGGACACGGTTGCGTTCGAAAAACAGCTGTCCGATGCGCTTGGACTGCAGGTCAGCCTCGACGCGCGCGGCGAGGGCGGTGTGCTGCATATCCGTTACCGGAATCTCGAACAGCTGGAAGCAGTCGCCCGCAAGCTGGAGCGCGGCGACTGAAGGTACCCTTCGCCGGTGTTTCCTAAGTCTTGGTGCGCGCCCGCATCGCAGTCGATAGCAGCGCCCGGCTTGCAATTGCATCGGCCAGATCGGTGCGACGACGCGTTTCGAGCGCCGCATCCGCCAACAACGCGATCGCTTGTTCGATGCGCCCAGAGGTCCAGCTGCGCAGGGCGCTCTCGACCAGCTTTTCGCGCCGAAAGTTGACGCGCATGCTTCTGAGCACTTCGCCGAGAGACGTCCCGGCTTCTATCTCGAGCCTTGCGCGATGAAGCTGTGCGCCGTAACGCAGCGCGTTGCCGACGATGACGGACGCCGGCGTGCCCGCGGCGCGTGCTTTCGCGAATTGTTGCTCAACGTCGCGCGGTTGGCCCGCGAACGCCGCGTCGGCAATCCCGTCGAATGCGAGCGCAGCCGCGTCGGCAACAACTGCAAGAATATCCTCGACATCGACGTGGCCAGTGCTGCCCGCATAGAGCGCCAGCTTGCTCAACTCGCTGCGCGATGCGAGACGATCACCGCCCAGCGACGATATCAGCAAGGCGCGGGCCTCCGGCGCAATTGAAAGCTTCGCCTCGCGCATTTCTTCGTCGATCAGGCGTCCGAGATCGCGCTCAGCGTCCGCGTAACACGCGATAGCGGCGACGACCGCGGCGCGCTCGCACATCGTTCGCAACGGTGCGCTGCGCCCTAGATCTCCAGCCTCGATCACGACTCGACAGTCGGCGGCGGGCGGCGCTGCGATCAGCTTTTCGACCGCCGCGACAAAGCTTCGGCCTCCGGCGCGCACCCACACGGCCCGCCGGCCTCCGAACAATGGAATCGTATGGGCCTCTTCGACGAGGCGATCCGGTGTGTCGGCAAGGCTGTCGCCCTCAAGGCGCGCGAGCGCAAACGGATCGTCAGGATTGTCGACCGCGCGGCTAATGAGCGCCTGAGCGCGCTCACGTACGAGTCCCGCATCGGGGCCAAAAATGAGCGCGATCGGTTGCTTTCCGCGCGCCAAAAACGACTCGAATTCAGAGCTTTTAAGCGCAACCATCGAACAGAGGCTTGTGCCTTTGAAGCCGGCCTACGATCCAGCCACGAAGAAAGACGCCAGTCGTCCCTTGATGGTGTCTGCGACCAACTGAGCGGCGCGATCTTCGGCGTCGCGCAGCGCGCGCGCCCGCGCGAAACGTTGCTGCTCACCGGGCGTGTCATAAGAGACGGGCGCAAAGGCTCTGTCCCTCAGAACGACCTTGCCCGTGCGCAGGTCAGTGAGATCGTACGACGCCGTGAGCGAGTAAATGTCGGTGTCCGAGCGCCCGGTCTGCAGGTCGACGCTGGTCGTCGAGCGCGTCGGCGTGACCCGAATCTTCAACGCGTGTGTCGGCGACCCGCCCCCGCCCCCGCCCTGCAGCGCAAATATGAGGTCGTTGCGCAGCTGAACCGCAATGCGCGCGTCTTCGCTTCCGGTCGCGGCGGGGATCTGCAGAATGTCGACACCTTCAAGCGCCGCCGGAACGGCCGGGCTACCGGTGACCGGCTGCTGTTGGCTATAGAGCGGCTGAAAACAGCCACCCGTCGCAGCCGCGGCCGCAAGCGCTAACACAAGACGAAACCAAAGCCCCATAACGTGCCCCTAGGGCATGACCTCGAAAGGCGGATGCCGGCTTTCGGAAAGGACCATGCCCCCATCCCTAGGCCACTACGTTGACGATTCTTTGAGGCACGACGATGACCCGCTTAGGTTTTTTTCCCTCAAGCGCGCGTTGGACCGGTGCTAACGCCAGGACGGCGGCTTCGATGTCGCGGCTGGGAGCGTCCCGGGCGACCGTAACATCTGCGCGTTTGCGGCCGTTGACCTGCACTGGCAGGGTTACGGTGTCCTCGATCAGCAGGGCCGGCTCGACCACCGGCCAGGGCGCCTCCGCCACCAGCCCACCATGACCGAGCACCGCAAAACACTCCTCCGCCAGATGCGGCATCATGGGGTGGAACAGCTGCACCAGAATATCGGCCGCTTCACGGACCGCCCAGCGTAGATCGGGCGCAATCCGGGGGGTCTCCGCCGCGGCGTTGATCGCGTCGCCGAGCGCATTGGTAAACTCGTAGATCTGGGCCACACACACGTTGAAGTGCAGCTTTTCGATCTCGTCGGAGAGGCGCGCCAGAGCGCCGTGGGCGGCCTTTCGAACCGCCGTGGCGGCCGGCCCGAACTCCGGGGGCCGCTCGGCCGGCGCGGACGCCGCGATCTCGGCGGCGTCGCCGATCAGCCGCCACAGCCGTTGCGCAAACCGCCACGCCCCCTGAACGCCGCGCTCCGTCCAGTTGACGTCGCGATCAGGGGGTGAATCGGAGAGCATGAACCAGCGCGCCACGTCGGCGCCATACGTCTCCATGATGTCGTCGGGATCGACAGTGTTGCGCTTCGACTTTGACATCTTCTCGATCGGCCCGATCTCGACGGGCTCGCCCGTTTCGACCAGGAATGCGCGGCGCTTGTCGTCCGAGCCCTCGATTTTCACCTCCGGCGGCGCAGCCCAAGTGCCGTCTGCCTTCTGGTAGGTCTCGTGCACAACCATGCCTTGCGTGAACAAGCCGGCGAACGGCTCGTCGAGGCCGACGTGGTTCGTCACCCGCATCGCCCGGGTGAAGAAGCGGCTGTACAGCAGGTGCAGGATCGCATGCTCAATGCCGCCGATGTACTGATCGACCGGCAGCCATTCGTCGACGGCGGCGCGCTCGGTCGGCGCGGTCGTGATCCAGGGGTCGGTGAAACGCGCGAAATACCAGGACGAGTCGACGAAGGTGTCCATCGTATCGGTCTCGCGCGTCGCCGGGCGGCCGCATTGCGGACACTTGACATGTTTCCAGGTGGGATGGCGGTCGAGCGGATTTCCGGGGCGATCGAAGGCGACATCCTCGGGCAGCGTCACCGGCAGGTCGCGTTCCGGCACTGGAACGACGCCGCAATGCTCACAGTGAATGATCGGAATCGGACAGCCCCAATAGCGCTGGCGCGAAATGCCCCAGTCACGCAGACGGAAGTTGATCTGGCGCTGCGCCACCGGCCGATTGCCGCGCGACTCCGTCTCGAGCCGCCGCGCAACCTCCTCTTTGGCCTCCGGGATGGTCATCCCATCTAGGAAACGCGAGTTGATCAGCAGTCCGTCGCCATCATAGGCCGTGTCGGTGATGACAAACGTCGCCGGGTCCTGGCCTGGCGGAGAAACCACGGGTGTGTTGCCGAGGCCGTATTTGTTGGCGAACTCAAGATCGCGTTGATCGTGCGCGGGGCAGCCGAAGATCGCTCCGGTGCCGTAATCCATCAGCACGAAGTTCGCGACGTAGACGGGCAGCTTCCAGCTGGGATCGAACGGATGAATCGCGCGCATGCGGGTGTCGAACCCGAGCTTCTCGGCCTTGTCGATCAGTTCCTGGGCGGTGCCGTGGCGCTTGCAGTCCGCGATGAACGCCGAGAGCGCCGGATTCTTCTGGGCAGCAGCGATCGCAAGCGGATGATCTGGTGAGAGCGCCATGAACCTGGCGCCGAACAACGTGTCGTGCCGGGTCGTAAAGATGTCCAGCTCGGTTTCGCCGTTTGGCGTTGTCGCGGGATCGAGCCCGAATCGGACCAGCAGTCCCTCCGAGCGTCCGATCCAGTTCTTCTGCATCAGCCGCACTTTGTCGGGCCAGCGCTCCAGCCCGTCGAGCGCGTCCAACAAGTCCTGCGCAAAGTCGGTGATCTTGAAAAACCACTGGGTGAGCTCACGTTGCTCAACGCTCGCGCCCGAGCGCCAGCCGCGACCATCGATCACCTGCTCGTTGGCAAGCACGGTCTGGTCAACCGGGTCCCAATTCACTTTCGACTTCTTGCGCTCCACGAGGCCAGCGCGAAGAAAGTCGAGAAACATCTTTTGCTGATGCTTGTAATAGGCCGGATCGCAGGTCGCGATCTCGCGGCGCCAGTCGAGCGACAGGCCCATCGATCTGAGCTGGGCCTTCATGGCGGCGATGTTGTCGTAGGTCCACGCCTTGGGGTGGACCTTGCGCTCCATCGCAGCGTTTTCGGCCGGCATGCCGAATGCGTCCCATCCCATCGGGTGCAAGACGTTAAAGCCTTTTGCGCGCTTGTAGCGGGCAACGACGTCGCCCATCGTGTAATTGCGCACGTGCCCCATGTGGATGCGGCCAGATGGATACGGGAACATCTCAAGCACGTAGTAGCGCGGGCGCGGATCTTCGTTGCGGGTCGCGAAGATGCCCCGCTCGTCCCACACCTGTTGCCAACGGGCCTCAGCCTCGCGGGCGTTGTATCGCTCAGTTGCCATAAGATTCGATGTTTTCGCGCGCTCGAAAGCGGCCGGACTAGGGCATGAAAGAAGTCGCCCGGTCAACGGGCTGGTTGCCGGCTCCGGGTGGAACCTTTGCGCGCCGCGGTTCGTTTCCCCTTTGCAGAATGGAGGCGCAACATGTTCAAAAGCCTGGACATTCAGGATCATATGGAAGTAGTCGGCTCGGACGACAAGCATGTTGGCACGGTCGATCACATGGAGGGCGCCAATCGCATCCTGTTGACCAAGGACGATCCGACTGCCGGCGGAAAGCATCACATCATCGCGATCGATTGGGTGGATTACGTCGATAACAAGATTCACCTCAACAAGCCGTGCAAGACGGCCATGAAGGAGTGGCAAACCGCGGCCTGACGCAAACAGCGGGTCAGGCCAGGTCCGGCTGCCGCTCGAGGCGAACCGCGGGCGACAGCAAAATGACCGCAGCCTGAAGGACGAACCCCAGCGCCGCGAGCACGAGGCAGGCGGGGGCGCCAAAAAGCCCCCCTACCAAAGCCCCGATCGCGGCGCCGAGGGGTCGTGCCCCATAGGCGAGGCTGTTGATTGCTGAGACGCGGCCGAGCAGATCGCGCGGCGTCACGGTTTGGCGCAAGGTGGTCGTGCTCACGACCCAGACAATCGGGCCTGCGCCCATCAAGAAGAAGCTCAGCGCCGCCAACAATCCCGACGGAACCGCAACCGTCAGCAGCATTATGAATGCCGCAGCCACGCCGCAGATCGGGCCGATCGCCACCACACTACCAAGGCGCAGTCCGCGCATGATTCGCGCCGCGAACGCAGCGCCGACGATCATGCCAACCCCGAATGCCGCCAGGGTCAGGCCCACGCCCGTGGCGGAGAGCTGCAGCGCGTGGATCGCGTATGGCACATAGATCGCCTGAATCACGAACAACGCCGTGTTGAAAATGAACTGCGTCAGAAAGATCGGTCGCAGCAGTGGATGACGCAGGACAAACGCGGCGCCTTCGCGCACTTCGGTCAGCGGGTGACGCGACGAACCGAACGCGGTAGGCGGTTCATTGATGCCGGCGAGGAGAATCACTGCGCTCGCCGACAGCAAGACCGCGACTGCGAACGCCAAGCTGCCGCCGATCCAACCGACCAGCGCGCCGCCAAGTGCCGGGCCAGCCGCAAACGCGGTCGTCCGGGCAAGCTCGATCCGCCCGTTGGCAACGGGCAGTGCATCGGGCTCGACCAGCGCCGGCACAAGCGCGGGCGCGGCGACGCTGAATGCGACGGTGCCGCAGGCACCGACGAAGCCAAGCAACGCAAGCAGGAACAGGTTCAAGCCGCCCAGCGTCACGAATGCGGTTATGACAAGCAAGGAGACGACGCGAAGGAACTCTGCACGCGACATCAGGCGCGCGCGCGGCATGCGGTCCGCCCACACGCCGGCGGGAATCGAGAACAGCAAAAAGGGAAGTGTCTGCGCGGTCTGCAGCACCCCGGTTGCGGTTTCGCCGGCGCCGAGCAAGAGCACGGCAACAAGCGGAGATGCCGCAAGACCAATCTGCTCAGCAAGCTGGGCCGCCAGATTGGACCACGCCAAGCGCTGAAAGGCGGGCGGCAGTGGAACGTTCGAATGCTCGCGCATGGGAGACACCTATCGGTTCAGGAGAACGCGATATGGCGCGCCAGCATGGAGCGGGCACTCCGGCCTTTGCGGTCGAATTCGAACCCCGAGCGGCGAGGGCGAGCGGTATGATCTTGTAGCTGATCCCCAGGAAGCGGGTCGCCTGCAGCGCCGCCAGTGCCTATCTGAATTTGGCAGCAAGGAGCGGAGTGCGTGCGCCACCCCCTGCCCTAAATTGACAGGAGGCGGCGGCAACGCCGTCCGTCCAATCCTCAAGGAGGAGCGCAATGTTGTCTTCAGCAACAGATGCAACCAAGCATCCGGTCGGTTTCCTGAGCGATGATGCGCGCTGGGAGGCGGTGCGCCGGCGCGCCCCCGCGGCCGATGGCGCGTTCTATTATTCGGTCCGCACCACCGGTGTGTATTGTCGGCCTTCGTGCGCCGCCCGCCTGGCACGACGCGAAAACGTCGAGTTTCACCTGACGTGCGCGGACGCAGAGCGCGCCGGGTTTCGGCCGTGCAAACGATGCCGGCCCAACGAAGCCGGGTTGGCGGAGCGTCACGCTGCCGCGGTGGCGAAAGCCTGCAGCCTGATTGATGAGGCGGACGAGATGCCACGACTCGACGCGCTGGCCGCTGCGGTTGGCTTAAGCACTTACCATTTCCATCGCGTGTTCAAATCGGTCACCGGGGTCACGCCAAAAGCCTACGCCGACGCGCGCCGCGGTGAACGCGTGCGCCAGGAGCTCGGGCGCAGCGAGACGGTAACGCAGGCGATTTATGGTGCGGGGTTCAACTCCAACGGCCGTTTCTATGCGGCGTCCGACAGCCTTCTTGGCATGACGCCGACGCAATACCGAACCGGCGGGAACGGCAATGTGATCCGGTTCGCGGTCGGCGAGTGTTCGCTCGGTTCGATCCTGGTGGCGGCGACCGACAAGGGCGTGTGCGCGATCGAGTTCGGCGATGATCCCGACGTATTGGTGCACGCGCTGCAGGATCGCTTTCCGAAAGCGCAGCTGGTCGGCGGTGACCATACATTCGAACAATTGGTCGCCAAGGTCGTCGGCTTTATCGAGGCACCAGGACAAGGGCTCGATCTGCCGCTCGATATCCGTGGAACTGCATTCCAGAAACGGGTGTGGAACGCGATCCGCGACATCCCGGCGGGCGCGACCGCGAGCTACGCCGACCTCGCCCGGCGCATCGGGCGCCCGAGCGCGAGCCGTGCGGTGGCCCAGGCATGCGCATCCAATACGCTCGCCGTCGCAATCCCGTGCCATCGGGTGGTGCGACGCGATGGCGGCCTGTCCGGCTACCGTTGGGGCGTTGAGCGCAAGGAAGCCTTGCTGACGCGGGAGACGGCTGCATGACCGCACAATCTCCGGTTCGGCGCGCCGATGCAGGCCTGCCGCCGCCCGTCGCCGAGCGCGTCGACGCACTGGATTGGGCGGCGATTGCTGCGCGCCTCGACGACTTCGGCTGCGCGACGACCGGCGTCGTGCTTGCCCCCGAGCAGTGCGCGGCACTTGCGCGGACCTACGACTCCGACGCGATCTTTCGCAGCCGAGTCGTGATGGCCCAGCATGGCTTCGGCCGCGGCGAGTACAAGTATTTCAGCTATCCGTTGCCCGATCTGGTGGCGAGGCTGCGCGATGCGCTCTATCCACCGCTCGCAGAGATTGCCAACCGCTGGAACGAGGCGATGGATGTCGAGGCGCGCTTTCCGCGCGTCCACGCCGATTACCTCAAGCGCTGTCATCGGGCAGGACAGACCAAGCCGACACCGCTGCTGCTGCAATACGGCGCCGGCGACTACAACTGCCTGCACCAGGATCTCTACGGCGAGCTTGTGTTTCCGCTCCAAGTCACCGTGTTGCTGGCTCGGCCCGGCGAGGACTTCGCCGGCGGAGAGTTTGTGTTGACCGAGCAGCGTCCGCGCATGCAGTCGCGCGCCGAGGTCGTGCAGCTCGCATATGGCGAAGCCGTGATCTTCCCGGTGCATCATCGTCCAGTGCACGGCACCCGCGGGGTCTACCGGGTCAACATGCGGCACGGCGTGAGCCGCGTACGTTCCGGCCGCCGGCACACCCTGGGCGTCATTTTCCATGATGCGAAATAAGCGGCGCGTATTATTTTCGCTTGATGACCGAGGCGCCCAATACCGTCCTTGAAACTCCCCTCGCCAAAGTGCGCAGTGCGATCGCGAGCGCCTGTGCGGAGGCTAGGCGCGATCCCGCGTCAGTGACGCTCGTCGCCGTCTCAAAGACGTTCGACGCTGACGCGATCGAACCGGTGCTGAGCGAAGGCCAGCGCGTCTTTGGCGAAAACCGCGTCCAGGAAGCGCGGGCCAAGTGGCCCCCGCTCCGCGCGCATTATCCCAACGTCGAACTGCACCTGATCGGCCCGCTGCAGTCCAACAAGGCAAAGGAGGCCGTGCAGTTCTTCGATGCGATCCACGCGGTGGACCGGCCCAGCCTGTGCGCGGCGTTGGCCAAGGAAATCCACAAACAGGGGCGCGCCCCGCTGCTCTTTGTCGAGATCAACACGGGTGCAGAGCCCCAGAAATCCGGGGTCTTGCCGGAAGAGGCCGATGCATTTCTGAGAACGTGTCGCGAGACCTATGGGCTCGCGATCGGGGGCTTGATGTGTATCCCTCCCCTCAACGAGGCGCCTGCGCCGCATTTCGCCCTCACGGCCAAAATTGCGGCGCGCAACGGGCTTCGGTTGCTCTCGATGGGCATGACCGCCGATTTCCCGCTCGCAATCCGCCTCGGCGCGACCCATGTCCGTGTTGGGACCGCGATTTTTGGCTCGCGGCACAACTAATCTAACTACTGAATCTCGATTCGCGTCTTTGGCCCCACCCGCGACAGCAGCCACCGCAACCGCTTGCACTCAAGGGCCACACAACCCGCGGTCGGGCCGAATCCCGGGCGGGCAACGTGGATGAAAACCGCGCTGCCACGGCCCGCGACCCGCGGGCGGCTATTGTGGTCGAGCTCGATAATCAGGTCGTAGAGGTGGTCGAAGCGCCACAGGCGATCGCCGGGCTCGTCCGCGCGGCGCCGGACTGCACGATTGTACCGACGGTCGGCCGGGTCTTCGATCCACGCGTCATTGGGTTCGATGCGCCGCACCGGTAGCAGTGTGCTCGGCCGCCGCAGCCGGTCCGCGCGCCACCAGAGCCGTACCAGTCGGAACGAGCCGCGGGGTGTCGCGCCATCGCCTTCGCGCTTGTTGGCCGCAATCCCGGAGCGGCCGAGCGCCACCGGAATTCGCTGCAAACCGACGGCCACCCAGCCCCGCGCCCGCGCAGCCGGGCGGCTCGCCACGCGAATCACGGCGATCTGCCCTACAATGCCGCGCTGTCGTGGACCCATCTTGCCCCTATCGCGTTCATCACCAACTTGCTCTTTTGCCCCCGCATGGTCTATTGCCCGCTGAAACGCCAGAGACAACATGCCCAATACCCGAACGATCTTGATCGTCGACGACGACGCCGAATTGCGCGACGCGCTCGTCGAGCAACTGTCCCTGCACGAGGAATTTCACGCGATTGCGGTTGATACCGGCACCAAGGGGGTGCAGTCGGCCAAGGCAGGTCAGATCGACCTGGTGATCATGGACGTCGAGCTGCCGGATATCGATGGGCGCGAGGCCGTACGCATCTTGCGCAAGAACGGCTTCAAATCGCCGATCATTATGCTGACGGGTCACGACACCGATTCCGATACGATCCTGGGGCTCGAGTCGGGCGCTAACGACTACGTTCCCAAGCCATTCCGTTTCGCCGTGTTGTTGGCGCGTATTCGCGCGCAGCTGCGTCAGCACGAGGCGAGCGAAGACGCGGTGTTTGCAATTGGGCCGTACACGTTTCGACCGAGCTCGAAGCTGCTGGTCAATCCCGCGGGTAACAAGGTGCGCCTGACCGAGAAGGAAACCGCGATCCTGCGCTACCTCTATCGGGCCGGGCAGAAGCCGGTGGCCCGCGATGTGCTGCTGCAGGAGGTGTGGGGCTACAACTCCGGAGTCACCACGCACACCCTCGAAACTCACATCTATCGCTTGCGTCAGAAGGTTGAAAAAGACGCGGCTAACCCCGCGATCCTGGTGACCGATGCTGGCGGCTACAAGTTAGTGCCCTAGTGGTGGGTACTGGCAGGGGCATGCCCCACAAGCGGCGAGCCGGTCGAGTGCGAGGGGCATGCTCAACCATGAGGCCTCTTTGATCCCGAAGTTCGTGTCAAAGCGGGCCGCACGAGTTTACGAACTTCGAAATCGGGGCCCTGGGTGTCCATCGAGGACGATGTCGCGTTCCTAGAGCAGGTGCCGACGCTTGCCGTGCTCGGCCGGCCGGCGTTGCGCATCCTCGCAATCGGAGCGGAAAGCCGACATGTTGCTGCCGGTGAGATCCTGTTTCGTGCTGGTGACCGGGCAGATGCGGGATTTGTGGTTCAGCAGGGTTCGCTCACCCTGCGAACGGGAGAACACGACGGCGTTCATCAGACTGCTGTTGCCACCCGCGGCATGCTGATTAATGAATTTGCCCTGTTCACCGACACGAACCGCACCGTCACGGCGATTGCGCTGACACCCACGACAGTGATGCGAATTCCGCGCAACCTGTTCCTGCGAATGCTCGAGGGTTTTCCGGACGCCGCCGGCCAGTTGCGCGCCCACATGGCATCGCGCGTCGATCGCACGGCGCGCGACATTGTCGGTATGCGCGAGGCCTTTACCGGCAAACCCGACGCCTGAGCCCTCGCCTCGACGGTTACAGCTGCGCCGGCGCCAGCGGGCTGCGCCCGCGGATGAGATCGGACGCCTTTTCGGCAATCATCACGACCGGCGCATTGATGTTGCCGCCAACGATATCAGGCAAGACCGACGCGTCGACAACGCGCAATCCCTCGACACCGTGCACCCTCAGCTCGGCATCAACCACGCTGGTTGGATCCGAGGCCGGGCCCATCCGGCAGGTGCCAAGCGGGTGATGGACATCGACCGCAGTCGCTTTGATCAAGGCATCGATATCGGCGTCGCTGGTTTTGGCGGCCCCCGGGAGAACTTCCGGCCCGCGAAACTGATCGAATGGCTTCTGGTGAGCAATCTCGCGGAAGATGCGCACGCCTGCACGCAATGTCTTCCAGTCATACTCGGCCTTGAGGAAATTTTGCTGAATGCGAATCGCCTTGGTTGGGTCGGCGGAAGCGAGTTGCAGCCGGCCGCGGCTTTCCGGGCGCAACGCGACCACCCGGCAGCCCCAGCCATCCGGAAACGGCCGCTCGAACGGCCAATAAGGCTTGGCGGTTATCGGCGCGGCGGCCATCATCATCTGCAAGTCGGGCAGCCGCACTTCCGGATTGCTCTTGATGAAACCGATCAGGCCGACCGGGAGGTCGTTCGCAAAACCCGTCCCGAAACAATAGGTTTTCGCACATTCATAGAGGAGGCGGTCGTAGCGAAGTTTTTGCGGGAACGGCCCCGGCTCATTACGCGCGAACACGACCAACACCGACAGATGGTCCTGCAGGTTCTTGCCGACGCCCTTGAGTGAAACGCGGGTCGAGATTTGCAGGGCGCCGAGTTCGTCTGGATCGCCGATGCCCGACAGCATCAAAAGTTGCGGCGAGTTGATGACGCCTCCCGCCAGCACGACCTCCCGTTCGGCGCGCATGGTCCGTCGGTGCCCGTGTTGCAGGATCTCGATCCCGACGGCGCGATGTCCCTCAAACAGCACGCCGGTCGCGTGCGCATGGGTTAGGACCCGCAGGTTCTTGCGCCGCAGGGCCGGATAAAGATAGGCAACCGCGCAGCTGCAGCGCCTGCCGCCGCGGATAGTGTATTGGCTTTGACCGAAACCCTGTTGCTGAGCGCCGTTGAAATCGTCGGTCAGTTCAAATCCGGCAGCGACGACGGCGTGGGTGCTCGCCTCTACCAACGGGTCGCGGTAGGTCGAAAAGCGGGTGGTCAATGGCCCGTCGCCGCCCCTATAGGTGCTTGCGCCCCCCTCCCATGATTCCTGCTTGCGGAAGTACGGCAGGCAGTGCGCGTAGGACCAAGTCGGCAGCCCGCGCGTGGCCCATTGATCATAGTCGGCGCGATTGCCGCGCACGTAGGCCATTGCGTTGATCGCCGAGGAGCCACCGATCACTTTGCCACGCGCACATTCGACCGCGCGCCCGTTGACGTTCTCCTCCGGCTCGCAGTCGTACATCCAGTCGTGCAACCGCTGCTCGTAGATCTGACCCCACGCCAGCGGGATATCGATGCGGGGATCGCGGTCCCACCCGCCCGCCTCCAGCAACAGCACGCGGACGTCGGCATCTTCGCTCAGCCTGCCCGCCAGCGTGCAGCCCGCGGATCCGGCGCCGACAATAATGTAATCGTAGCTTTCGGGCTGCTGCATCGCCCTCCTCCGCCTCGTGCCGTCGGCAAACTGCCGCAAGCATGTCACCGGCCAACCAGCCCGGCAATCCGAGGATGAGCGACTAGGTTTCGAGGGTCGTCGTTACGGGCACGTGATCGGACGGCCGCGACCAGCCGCGCGCCTCGCGTGCAATTTTGATCCCGCGGAAACGGTCGCCCAACGCCGGGCTGACCCAGATGTGATCAAGCCGCCGTCCTTTGTCGGCAGCGGCCCAGTCCGGCGCGCGATAGCTCCACCAGGTATAGAGCTTGGTCGGTTCCGGGATGACCGAGCGGGCAATGTCGATCCAGCCGCCGGCGCGCTGGAAGGCCGTGAGCTTTTCACATTCGACCGGCGTGTGCGACACGACCTTGAGCAATTGCTTATGGCTCCAGACGTCGTGCTCGAGCGGCGCAACGTTGAGATCACCGACCACGATCGCGCGCGTGTTGCTCGGCCGCAAATCGGGACAGCCGACGAGCTCGTCGAGGAAGCCGAGCTTGTGCGCGAATTTTGGATTGATCTCGGGGTCCGGCTCGTCGCCGCCCGCCGGCACATAGAAATTGTGCACCTTGATCGGCTCGCGCAAGCCGGCTTTCTCTCCGAGAATGACCGTGATGTGACGTGAATCGGTCTTGCCGCCGAACTCCGTACGCATGATTGCGTCAAACGGAAAACGCGAGATCACGGCAACGCCGTGGTAGCCCTTCTGGCCATTCAGGGCGACATATTCATAGCCGAGCCGCTTGAAGCGCCGCAGGGGAAACTTGCCGTCCGGGCACTTAGTTTCCTGAAGGCACAACACATCGGGTCGTGCCGCCTTCAGGAATTTCGCGACCAGGTCGATCCGCAATCGGACCGAGTTGATGTTCCAGGTCGTTAGCGTCAGCGATCGATCAGCGGCTGTTTTGGAGATCGGGATTCTCGTAGTTGATTTGGAACAGGGCCGGATCGAGCTTCTTGCCCGCGTCGAGATTGTACACCGCGACCGTCGTGTCATAGCCCTGCGGGTCGGTCACCGTCCATTGCCGAAGTTTGAAGTCCTTGGCGCCGAATTTAAGCATCAGCCGGTTGGTTCCGACGAGCTGCTGTTCCTCGATCACCACGGTCACGAACTGCTCATCCGCTCCGACCGACACCAGGTTGGTATCGCGCGCTAGATCGACGCGGTCAGCCACAAGGAAGCGCAAGGGAGTTTGTGACAGCGGATAGAGGTCTTGCGTTGCCCGCTTGCGGTCGCGCACGACCACCGACTGGCCGTCGGCAATGACGTCGACCCGGCTCGGCGGCGAATATTCGAAGCGCACCTTGCCCGGCTTTTGAACGTAGAACTGGCCTTCGGTGCGCCGTCCGTCCGGGCCGACCTGCACGAAGTCACCGACGAGGGTCTTCATATTGGACAGGTAGGCGCTGACCCGCTCGACGAGCGCCCTGCCATCGAGCTGTTGTGGCTGCTGCTGCTCGGCGGTGTTGCTGGCCAGCGGGGTCGCGCGCTGGATGGACGGCGGCTTTGGCGCGGAATCGCGGCCGGTGACCGCCCGCGGCACGGGTATGGTTTGCGCCGTGGCCGCGGCGGTGACGACAAACGCCACTGCGACTGCGCTAACGGTCTTGAACATGCCCCATCTCCCCCAAGTTGGTATTTCTTTGACGACTTTCGGCGCGAGCGTCCATTGATCGTTTACACAAGTTACCAGATCGTTAACGATTCACCTGGTGTTCTGTAGATCGGGATTGTCATAGTTAATTTTGAACAAATCCGGATCAGGCTTCTTGTTGGTGTTGAGGTTGTAGACGGCGACCGTGGTGTCGTATCCCTGCGGGTCGGTCACCGTCCATTGTCGCAGCTGCAGGTCCTTCGCGCCAAACATCAGCACCAGGCGGTTGGTCCCCACGAACTGCTTTTCCTCGATCACCAGGGTCACAAAGACATCGTCCACGGCGACCGACACCAGGTTGGTGTCGCGTCCGAGGTCTATGCGATCCGACAGCAGGTAGCGTAGCGGCGTTTGCGACAGTGGATAGAGGTCCTGGGTCGCTAGCTTGCGATCACGCACGACCACGGACTGACCGTCCGCAATCACGTCGACCCGGCTCGGAGGCTTGTATTCGAAGCGCACTTTGCCGGGCTTTTGGATGAAGAACTGCCCTTCCGTGCGCGCGCCGTCAGGACCGACCTGAACGAAATCGCCCACCAGCGTCTGAATGTTGGACAAGTACCCGTTGATGCGCTCGACCAAAGCACGCTGCTTGGCTTCGCTGTTGGTTGAGTCTTGCGGCGCGGCCGCAGCGGTGCCGGTCGGTGGCACCGTCTGGGCGGCGGCTGACGCGATCACGGCGCCCAAAACCAGCGCGACCGTGGCTACGACCCGACCCATATGTCACCTCTTCGTTTCGCCAGCGCATGATCACGGAGGCTGGCCCTCGCGAGAGGGCAGCTTCGCCGTCGGGTCAAGCCCGCAAGTCAGCGTTTCCGATCAGACCATGCCCCCCGTCGCAAGCTCAAGGACGAAAATCCGCCCGATTCGCTCGGATTTTGCCCCTGTGCATTACCCCCGGCGGTCGCCCCTCAGCGCCGGGTCGAAAAGCCCCTTAACACATTGACGCTGCACCAGTTTCGTCGAACGCGCAAGACCCTACAAGCGCCGCAGGCCAATGTTCGTTAATTTTTTAGGCGGACGATGTGGCCATTTCACGGCTCACAACCGCCGTTCGGTCACGACGCGTCGTCCGCGCCGCCCTCGATCAGGATTTCGCGCTTGCCGGCGTGATTGGCCTGGCCCACCACACCCTCCTGCTCCATCCGTTCCATGATCGAGGCAGCGCGATTGTAACCGATCTGCAGGCGTCGCTGGATGTAGCTCGTCGAAGCCTTGCGATCGCGCAGCACGATCTGCACGGCCTGCTGATAGAGATCAGTCGCGTCGCCCGTCGCGCCCATGCCGGTTACATCGAAAATCGGATTGCCGTCGTCGTCCTCATCGCCACCCGCGGTGACATCCTCGAGATATTGCGGCGCGCCCTGCGATTTGAGATGGCGCACGATCTTTTCGACTTCGTCATCGGAGACGAACGGTCCATGCACGCGGCTGATGCGCCCGCCGCCCGCCATGTAGAGCATATCGCCCTGGCCGAGCAGCTGCTCAGCCCCCTGCTCGCCCAGAATGGTGCGACTGTCGATCTTGGAGGTGACCTGAAATGAAATCCGCGTCGGGAAATTGGCCTTGATGGTGCCGGTAATAACGTCGACCGACGGACGCTGCGTCGCCAGAATGACGTGAATGCCGGCCGCGCGCGCCATCTGGGCGAGGCGCTGGATCGCGCCTTCGATGTCCTTGCCGGCGACCATCATCAGGTCGGCCATCTCGTCCACGATCACGACCAGGTACGGAAGGACATCGAGCTCGAACTCCTCGCGTTCGTAGATTGCCTCGCCGGTCTCCTTGTCATAGCCGGTGTGCACGGTGCGCGAGAGCGCTTCGCCCTTGGCTTTGGCTTCCGCCAGGCGGGTGTTGTAGCCGTCGATATTGCGCACGCCGAGCTTGGCCATTTTCTTGTAACGGTCCTCCATTTCGCGCACCGCCCACTTGAGCGCGACCACCGCCTTCCTGGGATCGGTAACGACCGGCGTCAGCAGGTGCGGAATGCCGTCGTAGACGGAAAGCTCGAGCATCTTAGGATCGACCATGATCAGACGGCACTGGTCAGGGCGGAGCCGGTACACCAAGCTCAGAATCATCGTATTAATAGCAACCGACTTGCCGGATCCGGTCGTGCCGGCGATCAGCAGGTGCGGCATGCGGGCGAGATCGACGATCACGGGCTCGCCCCCGATGGTCTTGCCGAGGCAGAGCGGCAGTTTCGCCGCCGAGTTCGCATAGTCGTCGGCCGACAGGAGCTCGCGCAGGTACACCTTTTCGCGCGTCGTGTTCGGGAGCTCGATCCCGATGGCATTGCGGCCCGACACTACGGCGACGCGTGCTGAGACCGCACTCATCGAGCGCGCGATGTCGTCGGCGAGGCCAATCACCCGCGACGATTTGATGCCGGGCGCAGGCTCAAGTTCGTAGAGCGTTACGACCGGGCCTGGCCGCGCATTGATGATCTGGCCGCGCACGCCGAAATCATCGAGCACGCTTTCGAGCGCGCTCGCGTTCTCCTGAATGACTTGTTGGCTGGGCGCCGCGCGTTCATTGGGTTTGTACGCGGCCAACAAGTTGAGAGGCGGCAGGACGTAGCCGTCCGACGTGCGGCGCGGGGCCCGCGGTAGCCGCGGCTTGGCCGGGGCGCGCGCCGCCTTGGCGGGCTCGTCTTCAACCGAGGGTTCGTCGATCGCGTCCGCGTCGCCGGTCAGCCGCGGCTCAAGGCGCTGCTCGGCCACGCGGCTGACCGGCGGGCGCGGCTTCGCGGCGCGGCGCCTGGATACCAGCCGCGCCAGTTGTGCCTTTGCACTCAACAATCCGTGCACCAGCCAGCCGATCGAGATTGCGGCCCCCGCCTCTTCGTCACGCTCGGCGCGGTCGGATCGTGCGCGCGGCGTGCGCAGCAGCAGGCCGCTGGCGACGGCGAGCGCTGCGAGCGCCCCGCAGCCGAGAACGATCGCCACGACGGTCCGGGTTACACCATCGAGCGGACCAAGAACGGCCGACGGCGCACGCAACACCAGGTCGCCGACGACACCGCCGAGCCCGGTCGGTAGCGGCCAGCCGGTCGTGCGCGGGAAGCACGCGACAAATCCGGCCGCGAGCGCGGTTCCGACGATCCAAAGCCCGAGCCGCAGCGGCTCACGGCACAGCAACTTGTGGGTGATGAGCCGCAAGCCCCAAGCCGCGATCGGGGCGATCAGCGCGATCGACGCCAGCCCGATCAACTGCATCATCAGGTCGGCGGTGACCGCGCCGGGCAGGCCCAGCAGATTGCGTACGGGTGCGCTGGTTGCGTGGCTGAACGAGGGATCCCTGACCGACCAGGTCGCCAGCGCGGCGACTGCCACCACGCTCAGCGCGATCAATCCGACGCCCACGACCTCCCGCAGGCGCCGCCGCACGGCGTCGCCGAGGTCGTCCGACAACAGGAACGACATGTCGATATTCTGCTGAAGCACGGAGATCGCTCTCATTGCAACGTAGCCACGATGCGGTGCAGTGCCTGAGCGGTGATGTTCTGGTCGTGCACCATGGCGACGCGAATGTACGCAGCCGCCGGATTGCTGCCGTCGCTTTGTGCATGCGCCAGATAGCGGCCCGGTAGAATGCGCACGCCGGCCTCGCTCCAAAGCTTCAACGCGACCGTTTCGCTGCCGCCGTAGGCTGAGACGTCGAGCCAAAGGAAGAAACCGCCCTCGGGACGTGTATAGTCATAGCGGTCGCCGATGATCTGGTCGGCGAGATCGAACTTCAGCTTGTAGAGTCGTCGGTTTTCTTCGACATGGGTCTCGTCTTCGTAGGCGAGTGCCGCAACCTCCTGCAGAGGTCCCGGCACCTGCGGCGCGACCACGTTTCGAACGTCGAGGAACTTCTTGATAAAGCGACTCTCGCCGGCCGCGAGCCCAACCCGCAGGCCGGGGAGATTCGAACGCTTCGACAGCGAATTGAACACCACCACATTGGAGAAGTCGGCTCCGGCCGCCTGCAACATTCCGGGTGGCGGCCGGCCGGTGGTGTAGATCTCCGAATAGCACTCGTCTGAAAAGATCAGAAAATCGTATCGGCGCGCCAGCGCAACCAACCGTTCGAGGTAGCGCAGACCGGCGACCGCGCCTTGCGGGTTCGTCGGCGATCCGAAGTAGATCGCGACCGTGCGAGACAGCAAATCGTCATCGAGTGAATCGAGATCGGGCAGAAAACCGCTTGCACGGGTCGCGGGCAGCAGCACGGGCTCGCAGCCGGCGGCGGCGGCGCCCGCCACATAGGCCGCATAAAACGGATTCGGCACCAGGATCGCGGGACGGGCAATCTGTTTGCCCGACAGCTCGCGGCCGGCAAGCGCCGCCAGAAACAAAGCTTCGCGCGTGCCGTTGACGACCAGCGTTTCAGTCTCAGGGTCGACGCTGCGGGGCAGCGCGAAACGCCGGTCGAGCCAGCGCGCGGCGGCGCGGCGAAAATGCTCGTTCCCCTTCGTGGGCGGATAGCGGCCGAAGTCCTTCAAGCTTGCTTCAATCACGCTTCCGACAAACGGTGGGATCGGATGCTGGGGCTCGCCAACGGTGAGATTGATCGGCGGCTGGCCGGGTTTGATATCGCCCAGCAGCTCGGTCAGCCGGACGAAAGGCGAGCGCGTTTGCACAGTCCGAACGTTGTGGGGTGGCGGCGGTTCGGCGCTACTCATTTACATCCACAGGATCAGGGTCCGCGACGGAGACGATGCGGGTTCCGGGATTGCGGCCCACCATAGGGGTGGCGGGTTAAGGGCCGTTTAACCATCGCTGGCCGGGCTGCCAATGAAATTCTTGCATTGGAACGGGGGGCAGCGGCGTGTGATCGCAGCGTGCAAAAAGAAGGAGGCCCCGGTATGAACCGGGGCCTCCCGACGGAGGGGGCGGTGCCGGGTATCCGCCCCAACCGCGTTCCGGGTTACTGGACGGCTTCGCCGTGCAGCGCGAGGTCGAGGCCTTCGCGTTCGACCTCTTCGCTGACCCGCAGACCGATGAAGAGGTCCACGATCTTGAGCAGGATCAACGAAACGACGGCGTCATAGACGAACACGGTGACGACGCCGATGCACTGGTTGATGAACTGCTGGACGTTGCCATAGAACGCGCCGGCGGTTCCGCCGTATTGCTCGACCGCGAAGACGCCGGTGAGCAGCGCGCCGACGATGCCGCCGACCGCATGCACGCCGAACGCGTCGAGCGCGTCATCGTAGCCGAACATGTGCTTGAGGCCGGTGCAGCCCCAGTAGCACACGATGCCCGCCGCCACGCCAATGACCAGCGAGCCGATCGGACCGACGAAACCCGACGCCGGCGTGATGGCGACGAGGCCGGCCACTGCGCCGGTTGCGATGCCGATCACCGTCGGCTTGCCGCGCATGGCCCATTCCACCAGCATCCAGGTGAAGCCCGCGGTGGCGGTGGCGAATTGCGTAACGCCCATCGCCATGCCGGCCTGCATGCCCGCGCTCACCGCCGAACCGGCGTTGAAACCGAACCAACCGACCCACAGCAAGGAAGCGCCGATGAAGGTCAGCACCATGTTGTGGGGCGGACCCTGGTCCTTACGCTTGCCAAGCATGAGACAGCACATCAGGCCGGCCGTACCCGAGTTGATGTGCACCACGGTGCCGCCTGCGAAGTCGAGCACCTTGACCCAACCCGCGAAGTCGCCCTTGTCGTCGACGTTGACTGCGCTGAAGATGCCATCGGGTCCCCACACCCAGTGCGCGATCGGCGAATAGACGAAGATCGCCCAGAGCCCGATGAACCACAGCATGGCCGAGAACTTCATACGCTCGGCGAACGCTCCGGCGATCAGGGCCGGGGTGATAATCGCAAAGGTCAGCTGGAAGCAGACGTAGACCATCTCGGGAATGGTCGGCGCCAACGGGTTCGGATTGCCGATGCCTTTCGAGATATCGCTCAGCACGTTCTGCAGGAACGCTCGATCAAGCCCGCCGATGAACGGAGAGCCGCCCCGGAATGCCAGGCTGTAGGTGAAGATCACCCAGAGAATCGTGATCAGACAGGTGATGGCAAAGCTCGTCATCACCGTGTCGCCCACGTTCTTCTTGCGCACCATGCCGCCGTAGAACAGGCCGAGACCGGGGATGGTCATCATCAGCACGAGTGCGACCGATGCGAGCATCCAGGCGGTGTCACCGGAATTCGGGGTGCAATTTTCAAGCACCTTCGCGGAGCAAGCGGGGGGCCCGGCGTCGGCGGGGGCAGCGGCTGGGGCGGCCGGTGCGGCCGCGGGCGCCTGCGCATACGACGCGTCGAAGGTCGGAAGGCTGAGGAAAATGCCGACCAGCAGCCCGAGGGCGAGAGCAAGAAGCCCCGCACGTGTCAGTTTCTTGAACGTCATTGTTTCAACTCCTGTCCGTAGACGTTTCGCGAGGTGCGGGCTCAAAGCGCTGCGGCGTCGGTTTCGCCGGTGCGAATGCGCACGGCCTGATCGATGGCGAACACGAATATTTTCCCGTCGCCGATCTGCCCGGTTTTGGCCGCTGCGGTAATCGCATCGATAACTTTGTCGACTTGGGCGGCAGCAACCGCCACCTCGATCTTGATCTTCGGCAGGAAGCTCACCGCATATTCGGTGCCGCGGTAGATTTCGGTGTGGCCTTTCTGGCGGCCATAGCCCTTGACTTCGGTCACCGTCAGCCCGGACACGCCGACGGCGGTCAGGGCGTCGCGGACCTCGTCGAGCTTGAAGGGCTTGATGATGGCCATGACGATTTTCATGGGTTGTAATCCCCCGGTTAGGGCCCGCACTGGCGAAGCAGAACGGGCCGTCTCAACGCGCTCGGCATGTGCGACGTAATCGCGCAGGCATCGCGGCGGGGAGGGAATCAAGCCCCGTGCCATGTTTGCAAGCGCGCGCTAAACCATTGCCATATATTGATATTCCGCCAAAGGTCAGCAGCCGCTTCAAATCCCCCCCCGGGGCGTGGCCCAACACTATGGCAAATGCCTAAAAGATAGGCAGAGCAAAATCGGCCCAACCCAGAAGGGTGCAGGGACGGCGGCCGCGCAATCAGACCGCGTCGGAATCCGTCTCGCCGGTACGTATGCGCAGGGCGTGCGCGAGCGGCATCACAAAAATCTTGCCGTCCCCGATCTGCCCGGTCTTTGCGGCGCGCTCGATGGCGCCGACAATCTCGTCGGCCTGGGCGTCATTGACCGCCACCTCAACCCGAAGCTTGGGCAGGAAGGTCACCGCATATTCGGCGCCGCGGTAGATCTCGGTGTGGCCTTTTTGGCGGCCGTAGCCTTTGACCTCCGTCACCGTCATCCCGCTGATGCCCTGGTGCGTCAGCGCATCGCGCACGTCCTCAAGCTTGAATGGTTTAATGACCGCGATGACGAGCTTCATATGTCGGCCCCGGCGTATGCCAGACAGTCTCACCTACAATGTTTGATACGGTCAAGTTTCGTTTGATGCGGTCAAGTCTCGCGCCGCTCGCGGATTAACCCTTCTTGTGCAACCGAAGCGATCAGGGTGCCGTCGCGCTTGAAGATGAGGCCTCGTGAAAATCCAAGCGCCCCCGACGCGCTCGGGCTGTCCTGCGCGTAGAGAAGCCATTCATCGGCGCGAAACGGCCGGTTAAACCAAAGCGCGTGATCCAGGCTCGCCGCCATGATGCGCTTGTCGAAGACGGTGCGGCCGTGCGGTACGAGCGATGCGTCAAGCAACATCATGTCGGACGCATAAGCCAGCACGCATCGATGGATGTCCGGATCATCCGGCAGCGGACTGATTGTTCGAATCCAGACCTGAAAGCGTCCGTCTTCGGATCGTTTGCCGAGGTAACGCTCGAATTCGACAGGCCGCAGTTCGACGGGCCGCTCCTGCTCGAAGAACCGGCGAATCGCCTCCGGCATGGTAGCGAGCATGCCCGCCGGCAACTGCGGGCCGCTCGGCAGGTTCTCGGGCGGAGGTACCTCAGGCATCTTGGCCTGGTGCTCGAAACCGCTCTCGTCCGCGTGGAACGACGCTGCCATGGAAAAGATGGCGTGGCCGTGCTGGATCGCGACGACGCGTCGGGTCGTAAAACTCTTGCCGTCGCGAATCCGGTCGACCTCGTAGATGATCGGCACCTTCGGATCACCGCCGAGCAGGAAATAGGCGTGCAACGAATGCGGGCGCCGTTCGGGCTCGACGGTGCGGCTCGCGGCTACCAGCGCTTGGCCGATCACTTGGCCGCCGAAAACCCGCTGCCAGCGCGACTGAGGTGACCGTCCGCGAAACAGGTTCACCTCGAGCTGCTCGAGATCGAGAATCGAGAGAAGGTCATTGACCGCCGACATGGAAGGCCCTGGTTGAAAAAATCGATGTTGCCGTGGCGCACGGGAAAGAGCAGTTGTTGGATGATGCTAGCGCAGGAATTCTGCAAGGTGCAGGTCTTTCAGATGGAGCGCGCGACCCGGTGTCATTCGGCGTCCGCCCCATTCATGACTAGGGCCGAATAGGATGCCGGAACCTGCTTCCGACGTATTGATTGCAGGCGGCGGATTTGCAGGGCTGGCGCTTGCGTGCGCGCTGCGCCAGAGCCTTGGGTCGTCGTTTCGGGTTGCTGTCGCCGACCCGGCGTTTGCGCGCCCGCCCGCCGATGCGCGGGCTTCCGCGATCGCGGCCGGCGCGCGGCGGCTATTCGAAACCATCGGGGTGTGGACCGCGGTCGCGGACGACACGCAGCCGATCCTCGACATGGTGATCACCGACAGCAAGCTCGACGATGCCGTTCGCCCGACCTTTTTGACGTTCGAAGGCATGATCGCGCCGGGCGAGCCGTTTGCCCACATGGTCGAGAACGCTCCGCTCCTTGCCGCATTGGTCGAGAGGGCCACGCAGGACGGCGTGGTGCTGTTGCCGACAACCGTCAGGGAATTCTCATCCCGATCGCCTTTGGCGCATCGCCTGGTCACTGCCGAACTTGGTAACGGGCAGGCGCATGCGACCACATTGCTGGTGGCGGCGGACGGTGCGCGGTCGCGAGTGCGCGCCTGCGCCGGCATTACTTGTACGAGCTGGGCCTACCCACAGTCTGCGATCGTTACCACGGTGGCGCATGAGCGGCCGCACCACGGCCGTGCCGAAGAGCACTTTCTTCCCGCCGGTCCCTTCGCAATCCTGCCGCTGAAGGGCTTGCGCTCCTCGATCGTCTGGACCGAAGAGGCTGGTGAGGCGCAGCGCATCGTCGCATTGCCCGATGATGCTTTTCACACCGAGCTCGAAGCCCGCTTTGGCCTTCACCTGGGAGAGATCGCCGCGGTGGGACCGCGGCGCGCATTTCCGATCAGCCTCGCCATTGCACGCGCCTTCGTGGCCGAGCGCGTCGCGCTGATCGGCGACGCCGCGCACGTGATCCATCCGATCGCGGGGCAGGGGCTCAATCTTGGATTGCGTGACGCGGCAGCCTTGGCCGAATGCATCACCGATGCCGCACGGCTCGGGCTGGACCCGGGCGGGCCGGACGTGCTGTCACGTTATCAGCGCTGGCGTAGGTTCGACACCGTCGCGATGGGCATTACGACCGACGGACTCAATCGGCTGTTTTCCAACCGCTCAGACGTCCTGCGGCTCATCCGCGATATCGGGCTCGGCATGGTTGATCGATTGCCGCGGCTGAAGGATGTCTTCATTCATCAGGCCGCGGGTCTCGCCGGCGACGTGCCGAAATTGCTGCGCGGCGAGGTGCTTTGAGCTTAGTGCTGAAAGTCGCTGACGCGAAACAGCCAATCGAACGGTATTCCTTGTTGCTGGAAAAATTCCGTGGCGCCCTCGTTGCGGTCCACCATTGAAAGGACCAACACCACGTTGGCGCCCGCGCTCCTCGCCGCGTCGACCGCGTGCATGGCGGAATCGCCGGTGGTGGTCACGTCTTCCAGGATGACGACGTTCTTGTTGCTGATATCGCCCGCCGCTTCGACCCGCTTCTTCGTACCGTGATCTTTCACGTCCTTGCGAACGAAAAACCCTGGCAGCGGTCGAGAGCTGCCCGCGCTGCGCACCGACACCGCAACCGCGAGCGGGATAGCGCCAACCGCCAGTCCGCCGATGCAATCAACCTTGAGGTTCGACAGCCGGTCAAGAATGAGACCAGCCAGCGCGTGGGCGCCGTCGGGATGAAACATGGTGGGTTTCATGTCGAGGTAGAATTTGCTCTTCTTGCCCGATGCAAGAACGAAGTCGCCCTCTCGGTACGAGAGCTTTTTGATCAGCTCGGACGCCTTGGTGCGGGCGGCAAGCTTGTCGGCGGCGGAAAGACTCTGTCCCATTGCTAGTCCATTTTCGGCGGCAGCGATCACACGAACGGCACGTCCAACACGTGCTGCTTGAACGCGGGACGTGCCTGAAGCTCCGCATACCAGCGTTCAACGTTCGGTGCCGGCGGGGGATCGGTTATCAACCGAAAATATCGGTAAGCGAACGGCCCGATCGGAATATCGCCGTAGGAAAACTGGTCGCCCGCTATGAAGCGGGTCTTGGCCAGTTGCCCGTCCATCATCTTGATGGCCGCCATCGACGCCGCCTTGCCGGCCTCGATCGCCTTCGGGTCGCGCTTGTCCGCAGGCGTGCGGATCAACCCCCAGAATACCGGGGTGATCGCCGGGTTGGCGACCGAGAGCTGCCAGTCCATCCATTTCTGCGCGCTCGCGCGGTTGCGCAGATCGCTTGGCTCAAGCTTGCCGGGGTCATGCTTGGCCGCCAGATACCGGACGATCGTATTTGATTCCCACAGCAGAAACCCATCCTCCTCTTCCAGCGTCGGCACGAGCCCGTTTGGATTCATGGCGAGATAGGCCGGCTCGCGGTTCTTGCCGAATGGACCGCCGACGTCGATGCGCTCATGAGCGAGCCCGAGCTCGCCGATCGCCCACATCACCTTCTGAACGTTGGATGACGTGTTGCGGCCCCAGATCTTCAGCATGATGGTTTTCTCTCCCCGATGATCCGATGAGATGCCGCGCATGCGGTTGCTCGGGCAAGCGCGGAGCCGCCGACCCTAGTGCCGCCGATTTGAAGTTCCTGCACCACCTGCCGCAATCTCGTCCAGGAACTTCAAACCGAAAAGCGGCACTAAAATCATATATTTGCTAGTGCCCGTTTGTTTCCGAAGTTCGTGTCAGAGCGTGCAGCCATGTATCACGAACTTCCGAAACCGGGCGCTAGTCGAGCCGGCGCGCTTCTTCCGGCAACATGATCGGGATGCCGTCGCGGATCGGATAGGCGAGCTTGGCGGCGCGCGAAATCAGCTCCTGGCGCGCGGCATCGTATTCGAGCGGCCCCTTGGTCAGCGGACAGACCAGGATTTCCAGAAGCTTTGGATCAACGCTGCCGGCGGGACGATCAGGGGTGCTCATGGATGACGTCTTGATGGGCTTGCTGCCGTTTCGGCCGCTTTCATACCACGTCCGGCGGTCGGCGGCTCATTGCAGCGGGGTCTCGCCGTCGGTTTTGGTCTTGGCAAGACCGATCTCCGTGATCGCAATCAGGATCTCGGCGCGGGTCTTCAAATCCGGCGCCTCCAGCATCGCTTGCTTTTCGGCCGGATCATAGGGCGACATCATAGCAAGCGCGTTGACCAACGCCTCATTGGGGGCGCTTTCGATCCCCTTCCAGTCGGCTTTGAGATCGTTGGCTTTCAAGAACGCGGTGAGCGCCTCGAGCAGCGCCTTGCGGTCAACCTCATCCTCGCCTTTGCGCGCGACGAAATCATCTGCAAAAGGTGCGTAGGTGACCTGGCACTGACGATAGGCGGTCGCGACCTTCAGCTCTTCCTCCACGCGGAAGCGCGCAACGCCCGTGAGCTGGAGCAGATAGCGTCCGTCGCCGGTTTCGGCGAGCTGCGTGATGCGGCCGGCACAGCCGACTTTGTAGAGATTGGGTCGCGTGTCGGGACCCGGGTGCGCGGTATCGGGCTGAATCATCCCGATCAGCCGGTGGCCGTCGCGCAGACTGTCGTCCACCATCGCGAGATAGCGCGGTTCGAAAATGTTGAGGGGCATTTGTCCGCGCGGCAACAACAATGCGCCCGGCAACGGAAAGACCGGTATTGTCCCCGGCAGGTCGGCAGGCCCGCGATAGACCGCGTTCAACGGCATCGGCGCTCCTGATCCAAAAAATACGGTGCTGTTCCGAACCCAATCTTATCGGAAATCATACCCGTCGGAAATCGCACTCGTGTCCCGATTCCGAACTTTGCAGGACCTCGCGTCAGGCGCCGATGCGAAGTTCGGCATCAAATCCGCCACGTTAGGCGAAAAGGATCGACGACAGTCGCTTGCGCCCTTCGACCGTCGCTTCGTCGGTCGGGCCCCAGGCATCGAACAGTTGCACCAACTGCTTGCGGGCACCGTCGTCGTTCCATTTCCGGTCGCGACGCGCGATCTCGATCAGGTGATCCAGGGCTTCCTTGCGCCGTCCCTTCGCGTTGTGTGCGAGCGCCAGATCGAAGCGCGCCTGATGGTCGAGCGGGTTCGACGCAACCTTCTGCTCAAGCTCGGCGATCGGCCCGAGCGCGCTGGCCTGCTCGGCCAACTCAAGCGCCGCCCGCGCAGCTGCAACCGCAGTTTCACTGCGCTTGCTTTCCGGGATCATGGCGAGCGTCTGTTTGGCTTGGTCGAGAGCCCCCGTCGCCACGTAGCAACGCACAAGGCCGGCGAGGGCGGGGACATGGGTTGGATCGTCGGCAAGGACCCGGGCAAATAAATCGGCGGCGCCCGCCGCATTGCCCTCCGCGAGCGCCGCTTCGGCGGCTTGCAGCAGATCCTTGTCTTCCGCGCTGACGCGGCCCTTGGTCAGGCGCTCGATGAAGGCTGTAACCTGCGATTCCGGAAGCGCGCCCAAAAAGCCGTCGGCGGGTTGGCCGTTCACGAATGCAATGACGGCCGGGATCGATTGGATGCCCATTTGACCCGGGATCGACGGGTGCTCGTCGATATTCATCTTGACGAGCTTGAGTTTGCCTTTGGCGCCCCGGACGACCTTTTCCAGAATCGGCGTAAGCTGCTTGCAGGGCCCGCACCAAGGGGCCCAAAAGTCGACCAGCACCGGCTGTCGCCGCGACTCCTCGATCACGTCCTTCACGAACGTCTGGGTCGTGGTGTCCCTGATCACGGTGTCGGCGGTCGTTGCCGCAGCACTGTCCTGCAACATCGGGTGCGATCCTATAGGTTCCCCAACGGGCCCGCGGCCCGAAATGCCCGCGGATTAAATGGCGATGCGCTGGCCGATTGCAATCTCAACCTCCCGAGGCCGACCCCGATCTTGGCGCGTTTTGGATGCCGCGGATGCGGTGCCTTATATCACGGCCGATAGCGGCTCGATCCGGGGTGTGTGACCGGTTGCCTCCAGAAAGCGCAACAACCCTTCGCGGGAAATCGTGGTCGTCATCGTATTGACGAGCGGATGATAGTTGAGGCTGGCGTGCTCCAACATCGGGCTATCAAGCACGATGCTCACGGCGCGGCCGGCATCATTAATGGCCCCGAACGGGGTAACCGCCCCGGGTTCGACCCCTAACGTCGCGCGCATGGCGTCGGGCGAACCGAACGAAAAGCGGCCGCTGCCGAAGCGATGGTGCAGGGTTTTGAGAGCGATCTCGGCATCCTCCAGCGCAGTCACCAGGAAAAGGCCACCCTTTTTGTCCTTCAGGAACAGGTTCTTGGTGTGCCCGCCGGGGATCTGCCCGCGCAGTGACCGGGACTGTTCCACGGTAAAGAGAGGTGGGTGTTCGATCGTTCGGTGCGCCACGCCGATGCGGTCGAGAAATGCGAACAGATCGGCCGGGGACGCGGGCATCCAGCGTCCTTAGAGCATTTCCAGAAGCCGGTTCAATGGTGTGCTGCTGTGGATTTGAGGGGTTCCCGGTTGCCCCTACCTTTGACTGGTTGCAAAGGCCAAAGCCTTTTGCCATATGGATGCCCCCTAGGAACAATAACGACCGCCGGGCGGACGCGGGTGTAGCTCAGGGGTAGAGCACAACCTTGCCAAGGTTGGGGTCGAGGGTTCGAATCCCTTCGCCCGCTCCAATTCCCGGACGGACTTATTCAGCACGGGGAGTAAACTCGAATGCCGATCAAAGCGGCCGGCATTGTGCGGGAGTTGTTGCGCGAGCCAGCCCGGGAGTCAGGCGGAGCGTGGCGGGCTGCAGCGATTTTCCTGCCGCGCAGTGACGCTAGACCAATCCGAATTCCCGGCGATGGCTCGCGCGCAAAGAGTGCACGGCGCGAACTGGGCCGACTGATTGCGCCGCGGCGCCTGGCATCCTGATCCAATATCCTTCAGTATCCGGAGGCGAGGGCGCCGCGCGAACGCGCGTCGGCGGCGCCGACCAGCCCGTCCGGTGTCACAGCAATCGAATGGGCGGCGCCGGACACCGGCCCAACCCTGATGACGTGACCACGCGCCTCCAGCGCCCGGATGGTCGTCGGCGGAAGGCCCCGCTCGACCACGACAACATCCGGCAGCCACTGATGGTGCACGCGCGGAGCGGCGACGGCGTCCGCTATCCCGTCCTGGAAGTCGATTGCGTTGATGACGACCTGCAGCACCGTGGTGATGATACGGCTGCCGCCGGGTGCGCCGGTGACGAGCACCGCCTTGCCGTTCTTGAGCACAATTGTCGGAGCCATTGACGACAGCGGCCTTTTGCCGGGGCCCGGCGCATTGGCGGCGCCGCCCACAAGTCCGAACGCGTTGGGAGCCCCCGGCTTGGCGGAGAAATCGTCGAGTTCGTTGTTGAGCAAGATCCCTGTGCCGGCAGCGACCAATCCGAGCCCGTAATTGATGTTGAGCGTCGTGGTGTTGGCGACCGCGTTACCGAAACGATCGACCACGGAGAAATGCGTGGTGTTGCCGCCGGTCTCGGCCGCCGGCCGGCCGGCCCGGATCTCATGCGCCGGCCGTGCGCGCGCTGGATCGATGCCCGCCCGCAGGGACGCCGCGTAGGCTTTCGAGATCAGCCGCTCGGTCGGAACCGCGATAGCGTCACTGTCGCCAAGAAATTCGGCGCGGTCGGCATAAGCTAGCTTCATTGACTCAATCATCAAGTGCAGCGCGTCGGGCGATTCGTCCGCGAAGCTGCTCATCGGGAAACCTTCCAGGATATTGAGCATCTCGATCAGATGAATGCCGCCCGACGACGGCGGCGGCATCGAGACGATGTCATAGCCGCGATAGGTCCCGCGCACGGCCTCACGCTCGACCGCGCGAAAGGATTTGATATCGTCAAGCGTCATTCGGCCGCCGGCGGCGCTGACGGACGCGACGATTTTTTCGGCTATAGGTCCCTGGTAGAACGCCTGCGGGCCCCCGTCCGAGATCGCCTGGAGCGAAGCGGCGAGGTCGGGCTGCACGAGCGTGTCGCCCAGTTGGAGCGGCGTCCCATCCGGTCTGAAGAACGCCGACCGCGGCGACCAGCGTTGCAGCCTGCGCGCCGAAATCTGTAGCGTGTCGAACAGATCGTCCGTCACCGCGACGCCGGTACGCGCCATCGCGATGGCCGGAGCGATCAGCTGGGCGAGGGTGAATTTGCCCGAGCCATAGCGTGCGTGCGCGAGCGCGAGCCCGGCGACGCTCCCGGGCACCCCGACGGCCAATCCGGTGTTGAGCGACTTGTTCGGATCGGCCTCGCCTTTCTCGTTGAGGAACGTGTCGCTCCTGGTCGCGGCCGGTGCGGTCTCGCGATAGTCGATCGTGATCGCCTTGGCTTGCTTGGCGAGATACACGACCATGAAGCCGCCGCCGCCAACATTGCCGGCGCGTGGCAGCGTTACGGCGAGCGCAAAACCGATTGCGACGGCGGCGTCGACTGCATTGCCGCCGCGCCGAAGAACGTCGACGCCGACTTCGGTTGCACGCGCCTCTTGGCTGGCGACCATGCCGTTGCGCGCGGTTGCCGCCAAAGCGCGCGCCTCGCCGGTGCTCGGCGCTGCGTCCGGCAACACTTGTGCCCGCGCAATCGCGGGCGACAGCGCCAGCAGGGCGACTGCCTGGCGTCGGGTTAGATCAAGGCGCAATCAGGTCCGTCCTTGCCGGTGATAAATGGTGTTCGGCCGCATGTCGGTCGCGGAAGCGACGCGGTTCGACATGTTGAAGAAGGCGGCGACAGCCGCAATGTCAAAGACATCGCGTTCGGAAAATCCGGCGCGCCGCAGTGCGTCACGATCGGCGTCTTCGACCGCCCACGGCTCGCGCGTCAGTTTGACGGCGAAGTCCAGCATGGCGCGCTGTCGCTTGCTGAGCCGCGCGGCTCGATAGTTCATCGCCATCAGCTCGCCGAGTGGGGGATCGCCCGACAGCAGGCGCACCGCCGCGCCGTGGGCGACCAAGCAATAATAGCAATGGTTTTCCGAGGACACCGCCACCGCGATCATCTCGCGTTCGAGCTTGGAAAGCCCGGAGGGGGCGAGCATGAGGTCGTTGTACATGGCGACGAAGGCCTCAAGCTTGGCCATATCGAACGCATAGGCCTTGAGCACGTTGGGGACGAAGCCCAGTTTCTCCCGGCATTTGTCGAAGTACGCCTGCATGGCCGGAGTGAGCGCGGCCTGCTGAAGGCCCAGGGCGGTAATGCGGGTATCGTCATCGGCGGCCGCGTTCGGCGCCGCCCTCGCCACGACACGCCCCTGTCCGCGGGGCTGTGCCGACGCGCTGGATTTAGATGCTTGTTTGGGCTTGGTTTTTACCGCCGCTCTGACATTGGCCACGGCATGCTCCTAGTTCGAACGGCCGGCACACTAGCAAGATTCTCCAAGTGTGGCGCGCACTGCCACATTACAATGGCGCAATGACGCGTCCGGATTCGCCCCGTTCGAGACGGCGATCGGTTGCTGCGCACTCGCCTGGGAGACGCGGGCTATCGTTGGTGTAGCGAGGGCGAACCCGCGGTTGCGGCTCGTGCCCGCGGTGCTTAGATTCATTTGTTCAACATCGGCTGTATGCATGCTGCGGTCCAAAGCACTCACGCGATCCGAAGCATTTGCGGTCTTCGACAATCGCTGCAGCTCGGGCCCCGCCGACGCCCCGTTCACCGAGCAACACAAGCGCTCCTCGATCTCGTACGTGCACAGGGGCAGCTTCGGCTATCGGCGGCATGGCCAGGCGTTCGAGCTCGTCGCAGGATCGGTCCTCGTCGGGCGTGCAGGCGCTGAATATACCTGCACCCACGATCACCACGACGGCGGTGACGAGTGCCTGTCGTTTGATCTCGCACCGGCGGTCGTTGAGACAATCGGCAACGGCAGCGAGCTGTGGCGGATTGGCTGTGTGCCGCCCCTACCGGAACTGATGATCGCCGGCGAGCTTGCGCAGTCTGCAGCCGAAGGGCGCAGCGACATCAGCCTCGAGGAGGCCGGCTGGCTATTCATTACCCGTTGTGTCGATGCGGTCGCGGGCCGCCGGCGCCGAGCGCCGCGCCTGCATCCGCGCGACCGGCGGCGCGCCGTCGAGGCCGCGCTTTGGCTTGACGCGAACGCGCACGAGCCCATTGATCTCGACCGCGCCGCCCGCACGGCTGGGCTCAGCGCCTTCCACTTCCTGCGGCTATTCGCACAAGTGCTCGGCGTGACGCCGCATCAGTATCTGGTGCGCTCGCGCTTGCGTCGGGCCGCGCGTCTATTGGCCGATGACGACCGATCCGTCACCGACGTGGCACTCGACGTCGGGTTCGCCGATCTCTCCAACTTTGTGCGCACGTTCCATCGCACAGCCGGCCTTTCGCCGCGCGCATTCCGTGCCGCGGCGCGCGGCAACCGCAAGATCTTCCAAGATCACTTTTCCGCGCTCGCGCAAGGATGATCCCTCAACGAGAGGAGGTCATCATGTACGATCACGTTGGGCTGACGGTCAACGATGTCGCAGCGAGCGTGCGCTTCTATCAATCCGCGCTGGCGGGATTAGGTTATGAGCTGGTTTCGCGCAACGAGTCGGGCGCTGGCTTCGGCCCGAACGGCCAAGCGGCGTTCTGGCTTTACGCGGGCAAGCGGCCGCCGGATTCCGGCATACACATTGCGTTTCACGCGCCGGATCGGACCGCGGTCGATCGTTTCCACGCCGGCGGGCTGACCGCGGGCGGACGTGATCACGGGCGCCCGGGTTTGCGCGTCGATTACAGTCCCAACTACTATGCGGCGTTTCTGATCGATCCGGACGGCAACAACATTGAGGCTGTTTTTCTGCGCTGATTGCTTCGGCGCGTCGCCGACTATTTGGATTCTGATTGCTCGGCGCGCAGGCGGCGATCCTCGGCCTCGATCGGGCCGAACGGACCGTATTTGTGCTGCGTCTCCGAGAACCCGTCCGCATAGGGCCCGTACGACGCATCGACCGGCTTGGCGAGCCGATCGGGGAAATCAGCCGCGAGGTCAGCTTTGCGCGGCCGCGGCTGTGACAGCACGTACGCACCCGCGTCCCACGCGTCGTCTTGCGAAACCAGCGGCTGCGACCAGTTGGCTCCGTTCGGCATGTTCGAGTGCACGAAGTTGGCGATGGTGATCAGGCGGTTCATTCCGGCGCCGTCGTTGAAGCTGTCCGCGCCCCATAACGGCGGCATCAGCTAACCGAGCGCATCCGAGCTGGTTCCGTTCCGCACGCCGGCGCCATTCGTTCCGTGGCATTCGGCCGCGCAAGTGCGGTTGAAGACGCGTTGCCCGCGCTCGGGGTCCGCAGCGCGCGTTAACAGAGCCATCGATCCAGCGCCTTGCCCGATCACGTCCGCGCCGGTGTCGATGCTGGTCGACAGCACCTTGAGATAGGTGACAAGCGCCGCCAGTTCGCGCGAGTCGGCCGGGAGGGCGCGCCCGTTCATGCTGCGCACCATGCAGTTGTTGACCCGGTCCTCGATCGTTGCCTCCTGACCGGTGCGTTTGCTGTACGCCGGATAATCCGCGGCGGCCCCGACCAGCAGCAGTCCGAACTTCTTGAGGCCGGCGTCGAGGTGACAGTTCGCGCATGCGAGATTGTTGCCGGCAAAGCGCTTCGCCGGATCGCTCGCGTTTGGCCCGATGCGCGCGTAGGTCGCGATGATCAGCGAGCGTCCGTAGCGCGCCAGACGGCCCTGCTCGTTGTCGGGGAGTTGATCGACGCCGGGAATGCTCCAGGTCACGACGGGCGCCCGCGGCCGCGGCGTGTGACCCCGAATACCCCTGCGGTCGCCACGGTTAGCAGTATCGTGGTGTTTGTCGATGGTCGGATCATTGCCATAATGCGCTCCCCTTGGGTCTTTATAAGGCCTAGTGCCCGGTTTCCGAAGTTCGTGATACATGGCGGCATGCTCTGACACGAACTTCGGAAACAAACGGGCACTTGCAAGCATTTGTTTCTAGTGCCGCTTTTCGATTTGAAGTTCCTGGACGAGATTGCTGCAGACGGTGCAGGAACTTTGAGTCGGCGGCACTGGCGTCTGTTTCGGAAATGCGACAGCCGCCGCTCGTCTGAGACCGAACGGAGCGTCCATGGTTGATGGTTCCGCTGACCGCAAATCGATGACAGGTCCGGGCGACCAGATGACGGCCCTCCTCGACGAACTCGGCGGACAGGAAGAATTCGGCGCCACCCTGTTCGGCGGTGTCGCCCCTGAAGACGTGGCGCGCTACCAGCCGTCCGACTTGGCAGCGCTCGCAGCCTCAGCCTGGATATTCTTGTCGCGACGCACGGTCGGCGAGCCCAAGATTCGCATCACGGACCCGCAGCTGGCGCGCGGCGATGCCGGCAAGCCGATCTCGGTTGTCGAGATCGTCAATGACGACATGCCGTTTCTTGTTGATTCGGTATTGGCGGCGCTCGCTGAACGCAAGATCGAGGTTCTGCTGGTTGCGCACCCGGTCATCAATGTCACGCGCAATAGCGACGGCCGCCTGGTGGCGTTTCACGCGCACGCGCCGCTCGCGGCGCGTGAAAGCTTCATTCATTTTCACGTCGAACGCATCGCCGACGATGCTGAACGCGACGAGATCGTCGTGGCGCTTGCCGAAGTGCTGGCAGAAGTTCGCCGCGCAGTTACGGACTGGAAGCCGATGCTCTCGCGCACCGGCGCGCTGATCGCCGACCTCAAGAGTAATCCGCCGGGGTTGCCTCCCGAGGAGGTTGCCGAAGCGGTCGCGTTTCTCGAATGGCTGGTCGCCGACAATTTCACCTTCCTGGGCATGCGCGAATACGCCCTCACCGGCGACCAGCAATTCGAACCCCTGCACGAGAGCGACCTTGGCGTACTGCGTCACCGCGAGTTGCGCGTGCTCCATCGCGGCAACGAGCTGATTACGGTTACGCCGGAAATTTTGGCGTTCTTGCAGGAACCGAAGGCGCTCATCATCACCAAGTCGAATGTGCGTTCGCGCGTGCATCGGCAGGTCTACATGGACTACATCGGCGTGAAGCGGCACGATGCGCAGGGCCGCCTGATCGGCGAATCACGGATCATCGGCCTATTCACATCGACCGCCTACACACGCTCAACCCGTAGCATTCCGTACCTGCGCCGCAAGATCGCGGCGGTGGTCAGCCGTGCCGGCTTCTCTCCCGAGGGTCATTCCTCAAAAGCTCTAGCGAACGTGCTTGAAACCTATCCGCGCGACGAGCTGTTCCAGATCGACGAACAGCAGCTCTATGACTTCGCGCTCGCAATTCTTCATCTCGGCGAGCGCCCGCGCGTGCGGGTGCTGGCGCGCTACGATCGGTTCGACCGCTTCGTGTCGGTGCTCGTCTATGTGCCGCGCAGCCGTTATGACAGCGCGGTTCAGATCGCGATCGGAAAGCACCTGGTCGAGGTGTTCGAGGGTCGTTTGTCGGCGGTGCAACCGTATTATCTCGAAGGCCCGCTGGTGCGGGCTCTTTTCATCATCGGCCGCCGGCAAGGTGCTACCCCAAAAGTTCCATCTGCCAGGCTCGAGGCGGCGGTCGAAGCGATCATCCGCACCTGGACCGACGGCTTCATCGAGGAAATCAATCGCGCTTATGATCCAGCGCGTGCCCGCGCGTTGATCCAGCGCTACCAACAGGCGTTTTCCGCCGCCTACCGTGAAGCCTATCCGCCGGACGTAGCGGTGCGCGACGTGCGGGTGTTCGAAAGCGTCTCCCAGGAACGGCCGCTCGCGGTCGAATTTCGCCACCATCATGACAACGGCGAAGGCGGCGAGGCGCTCAAGGTGTGGAGCTTTGCGCGGCCGATTCCGCTCTCCGATCGGGTTCCGGTGCTTGAGAACATGGGCTTCCGGGTGGTCGATGAGCAGACCTATCACGTGGCGCTCGTCGGGCAGGACGCGCCGGACTTCTGGCTGCACGACATGATGCTGCGGCGCGCCGGAGGCGCTGCCCTCGATTTCGACGCGCTGAAATCAAAGCTCGCCGCCGGTTTTCTCATGGTGATGCGCGGCGGGGCCGAGAACGACGGCTATAACGCGCTGATCCTCGGCGCTGGGCTCGGCTGGCGCGACGTCGCGCTGGTGCGCGCGATCTCGCGCTACATGCGTCAGATCCGCGTCCCATTCTCCCAGGATTACATGTGGTCGACGCTTGTCAAGCATCCGGCGATCGCGGAACGGATCGTCGCGCTGTTTCACGCGCGCTTTGCGCTCAGGCCGGGGGTCTCGAACGAGCAGCGCGGCGCCGAAGAGCAGGCGATCGCCGCCGACATCGAGACCCGGCTGCAGCAAGTCGAAAGCCTTGACGAAGACCGCATCCTGCGCCGCTTCGTCAACGCAGTCGTGGCCGCGTTGCGCACCAACTTCTATCAGCTCGGCCCCGATGGATTGCCGCTCGATATCATCGCGGTCAAGTTCGACAGTCACCGCCTCGATGCGATGCCGCTCCCCCGCCCGCTCTACGAGATTTTCGTCTATTCGCCGCGCGTCGAAGGCATCCATCTGCGGTTTGGCGCGGTTGCGCGCGGCGGCATCCGCTGGTCGGATCGGCCGCAGGATTTCCGCACCGAGATTCTCGGGCTCGCGAAGGCCCAGCAGGTCAAGAACGCCGTGATCGTGCCGGTCGGCGCCAAGGGCGGCTTCGTGCCCAAGCGGCTAGCGATCGGCGGTTCCAAGCTCGGTCGCGATGCGGTGCAGGCCGAAGGTGTCGCGACCTACAAGATCCTGATCGAGACACTGCTTGACCTGACCGACAACATTGGGCCAGAGGGCGTCATTCCCGCGCCGGAGGTCGTGCGCCACGACGGCGATGATCCCTATCTGGTGGTCGCGGCCGATAAGGGCACAGCAACATTTTCCGACATCGCCAACGGCATTGCCCATGAACACGGGTTCTGGCTCGACGACGCGTTCGCGTCAGGCGGGTCGGCGGGTTACGACCACAAGAAGATGGGCATCACGGCGCGCGGCGCCTGGGAGGCGGTGAAGCGCCATTTCCGCGAGATGAACGTCGACATCGGTAAGACGCCGTTTGTCGTTGCCGGCGTCGGCGACATGTCGGGCGATGTGTTCGGCAATGCCATGCTGCGCGAGCGCACGATCCGGCTGGTCGCAGCCTTCGACCACCGCGACATTTTCATCGATCCGGCTCCCGATCCGGAGAGGAGCTTCGCCGAGCGAAAGCGGCTGTTCGATCTGCCCGGGTCAAGCTGGCAAAGCTACGACAAGAGCCTGATCTCGCCGGGCGGTGGCGTCCATTCGCGCGCCGCCAAGGAGATCAAGCTCTCGCGCGAGGCGCAGAGCGCGCTGGGCACCGAACGCACGAGCGTTACGCCGGCGGAACTGGTTTCCATCATCCTGAAAATGCCCGCGGACCTTTTGTTCTTCGGCGGCATCGGCACTTATGTGCGGGCATCGTCGGAAAGCGATGACATGGTGGGCGACCGGACCAACGACGCGGTCCGCGTCACCGGGGCGGACGTGCGCTGCAGGGTGATCGGCGAAGGCGCGAATCTGGGCATGACCCAGCGCGGCCGCGTCGAGGCTGCAGTCCGTGGCGTACGGCTGAACACCGACGCGATCGACAATTCGGCCGGCGTCAACACCTCCGACGTCGAGGTCAATCTCAAGATCGCGCTCAGCGTTCCGATGCGCGACGGCCGGCTCACGCGCGATGACCGCAATCGCCTCCTGGTCGCGGTGACGGATCAGGTGGCGCAGCTCGTGTTGCGTGCGAACTATCAGCAACCCTTGGCGATCTCGCTTGCCGCGCGCCGCAGCCTGGAGGATCTCGGCTTCGAGCAGCGGCTGATGCAGACGCTGGAAGCGCGCCACCTACTGGACCGCGCCGTCGAGTTCCTGCCCGACGACCTGGAGCTCACCGAGCGTCGCCATCGTGGTCAGTCGCTCACCCGCCCCGAACTCGCGGTTCTGCTCGCCTATGCCAAGCTCGCGTTGAAAGCGGACCTGTTGACCTCGACGGTTCCCGACGATCCCTACCTATCGCGTGAACTTGCGCGCTATTTCCCGGCTGCGGTCGCGGAGCGGTTCCCTGACGCGATCGAGCATCATCGCCTCCGGCGCGAGATTATCGCGACCCAGCTCACCAACTCGATGATTAACCGCGGCGGCCCTTCATTGGTCGCACGAATCGCCGACGCGACCGGCGCAGCGCCGGATCGCATCGCGGCGGCGTTCGCTGCGGTCCGCGAGTCCTTCCAGCTGATGGCGCTCAACGGCGAGATCGACGCGCTCGACAACGTGGTTCAAGGCGACTTGCAGCTCTCGCTCTACGCGGAGCTGCAGAACCTGCTGCTCGATCGTATGGTCTGGTTCCTGCGTCACGTCGACCTGAGGCGGGGATTGGCATCGATTGTCGCCCACTATCGCGTCGCGGTCGAAACCGTTCGCGCCGCGCTCGACCGCGTCCTGCCCGATGACTTCGCCAGCGCGCGCATGGCGCGCGTCGAGCAGATGACACAGGCGGGCGTGCCGACCGCGCTTGCGCATCGAATTGCCGACCTGCGGGCGCTCGCCGCCGCGACCGACGTCGCGCTGGTGGCGGCGCGCACAGAGAAGCCGGTCCCCGACGTGGCCGCGACCTACTTCGCGGCGGCAGCGTTCTTCCGCCTCGACCGCGTTGTAACCGCTGCCCGCGACATCAGGCTCTCGGATTATTTCGACCGGCTGGCGCTCGACCGCGCGCTCGACCAGATTGGTGACGCGCTACGCCGCCTGACCGCCGAGATGACGGGTGCCGGCCCGCCCGGCCATGAGGCCGTCGAGCATTGGGCCGCAAACCACAGCCAGGATATCGCGCGCACGCGACATGCGATGCACGAGATCGCAACCTCAGGGTTGACGCTCTCGAAGCTCGCCGTGGTCGCTAGCATGCTCGGTGATTTGGCGCAGGGATAATCGCGCCTCAATGCCGGAAATGCCGAACGCCGGTGAACACCATCGCAACACCGTGCTCATCCGCAGCTTTGATCACCTCGTCGTCGCGCATCGAGCCGCCAGGCTGGATCACCGCGGTGGCGCCGGCTTCGATCGCGACCAGGAGTCCGTCGGCGAACGGAAAGAACGCATCGGAGGCGACCACCGAGCCCCGGGTTGCCGGCTCGCGCGCGTCCGCCGCCCTGGCAGCATCCTCCGCCTTGCGTGCGGCAATGCGGGCCGAATCGACCCGGCTCATCTGTCCGGCACCGATACCGATGGTCGCACCGTCCTTTGCATAGACGATTGTGTTCGATTTCACGTGTTTGGCCACGCGGAACGCAAATCGCAGATCCGCAAGTTCGCGCGCGCTGGGAGCCCGCCGAGTCACTGTGCGCAGCTGCATCTCATCAACGCTGGCGTTGTCGCGCGACTGAACCAGGAGGCCGCCCGCGACCGTCTTGGCGGTGACTCCCGGCGCACGCGGGTCTGGAACGCCGTCTGCTATCAGCAGACGCAAGTTCTTCTTGGCGCCGACGATTGCGATCGCGTCCTCGCTAGCCGCCGGCGCAATAATGACTTCGGTAAAGATCTCCGTGATCGCGCGCGCGGCCGCCGCGTCGAGCGGTTGGTTCAGTGCCACGATCCCACCAAAGGCTGAAACCGGATCACAGGCGAGCGCCTTGCGGTAAGCGTCGATCAGATCATTGCCCTCCGCGACTCCGCATGGGTTAGCGTGCTTGATGATCGCGCAGGCGGCGGTGCGGGCAGGATCGAACTCGGCGACGCATTCATAGGCGGCGTCAGTGTCGTTGATGTTGTTGTAGGAGAGCTGTTTGCCCTGTACTTGACGGGCGCTCGCGACGCCGAAGCGCCGCTCGGGTGCGCGATAGAACGCGGCGCTCTGATGCGGGTTTTCGCCATAGCGTAACGCCTCGATCAGCCGACCGCCGAACGCCCGGAATGCCGGGGCGTCGTCGCTGAGCTCGGCAGCAAACCAATTTGAAATCGCCGCGTCATAGGCGGCGGTGCGCGCATAGGCCTTAGCGGCGAGCTTTTTGCGGAGTGCGAGCGTCGTACCACCATGTTGGTCGATTTCAGCCAGCACCGCTGCGTAGTCTTCCGGCTCAACGACGACCGCGACGGCGGCGTGGTTCTTGGCTGCCGCGCGAATCATCGCCGGGCCACCGACGTCGATGTTCTCGATGCACTCGTCGAAGGCGGCTCCCTTCGCGACGGTCGCTTCGAACGGGTAAAGGTTGACCACCAGGAGATCGATCGGCGCGATGCCATGCGTGGCCATCGCAAGTTCATGCTCCTCGTTGCCGCGCACCGCCAGGAGCGCACCGTGCACCTTTGGGTGCAGGGTCTTGACGCGCCCGTCCATCATCTCGGGAAAGCCCGTCATGTCGGAGACGTCGCGCACGACGAGGCCAGCATCGGCCAGCGCGCGGCTCGTTCCCCCGGTCGAGATCAATTCGATTCCGAGATTTGCGAGTGCGCGTGCAAATTCGATCAGGCCCGATTTGTCGGACACCGACAGGAGCGCGCGTGTGACGCGATGGGGCTGCTCGGCCATTGCGAGCGTGTGCTAGCACAGAGCCGCGGCGAAGTCGTCTCGTGTCGAGCGTCGCATCCACAGCCGATGGGCGCTTATCCGAGATCGAGCGGCAGCTCCGGCTCGTCGCCGCGGGGGCGCCGTGCGCCTGTGGGCGGCGGCGTGTGACTTAGCGTCCAGCGCACGCTCGGTATTTCGCGGGCATGGCCGCGCACGACGATCTGGAACGTGCGGCGCGCGCCTTCCGACCCGCCCAGGAACACGCCGTCCTCGATCTCTGCCATGTCTTCATAGGCGTGAAAGTTCCACACGTCCTTGTTGGGCAGGATCAGCATCACGCCGTGACCATCCGCGATGCGGTTCGCCCGGATCGCCGGGTGCAAATGGAAGCGCACCGCGAACTCGTCGGCCACTTTCCCGGGGATCGCGTCGCCTTTGGCGGGAAGGAACATGTCCTCGCCATCGAGCCGGTTGCCATCCGGCGACAGAATGACCGAACGCTGGTGCACGACGTGAAAACGGTTCGCATAACCATCGTGGGTGGCGCGTACGATTTCGCCTTCCTGGATGGTCTCCCGTTCCACCGGCACCTTGGTCGGGCCCGAGACGATCGGATTGCCCTGCGGCCGGCGTCCGGTGCTGGACGCCGCAAACCGGCACGACGACGTGTCATTGAAGGTGACGGTGGAGTGCGCCGCGGTGGTGCGTGCATGTTCGCGCCAGTCATCTTTGCCGGTCCCCGGCATCCCGCAATTGACGATGATCCGCTGTCCCTTGTGCGATAGCTCGAAGGCCAGGCATCCGGCATGCGCCTGCATACTCATCTCGAACGGAGGCGGGCGGCCGGTGTCGATCAGCATGACGCTGTTGCCGGCCTCGATGCGCTGATAGCCGGAGTGGACCGCGTTGGACACCGGGGCCCCGCGCGCATCGTCGCATGCCAGTAGAGTCGCAAGCAGATCGGGCTGCGTCGGGCCCATGCCGTTAAACAGCGCAAACGTTCCGTCCGTGTGTCGGAAGAAACGCAACATCGGCATCATGCGATCGATTGCGTTGAGCAATGCTGCGGGCGGCGCGACGTTGCGCGCGGAGTAAGCTTGGCTGAGCGGCAACAGGTCGAGCAGCAATTCGATCAGCGCGCCGGGATTGCGGCTGACATGGCCGCCGTCTGGAAGGATCTGGCGATCGAGCTCGTTGGTGAGCTGACGGGTGGCCTTGTTGAGGTAGCGCATCTGCCCCGAAATGCAGAGCGCCGCGTAGGTCAGCGCTATGCGGGCCTGCAATCGCTGCACACCATCGCGTGTGTCGCCGGCGGTGCTGCGCAGGAACCGGACCTGGCGGGTAAGGCTCTTGAGAAAACGGCGATAGAACCGGACGTCGGAGTCGTCGAGAATCAACGTCGCCTGGCTGAGCCAGGAGATCAACCGGCGGGTGACGACCTCCGGGTACCAGGCCGGCGGCCCGAGCGAGTTTTGCAGGCCGATCCATTCGTCGACAAGCGCGCGCGCATTGGCACGGGTGATGGCGGACTCGGCGGCCCGCAGGTGCCGCAGCCAGCCGAAGCCGTGCAGGGCTTCGGCCCATTCCCCCGACGGCGAGAGCATCTCAAACGGCGATCGGCCATCGGAGATCACGACCTTTCCGGCAAACGCGAAACGGCTCGCGTAGATTTCGGCGGCGCGGGTCGGATCGGCCGTGCGCACGTCCTGAGGTGCGATGACCAGGCGGTCGCCGCGTCCCGGCAGCGTCGGGAGACGCAGGAAACGTGCGGGCCAGCCGAGGATGCGGCTGGCGACGCGGCGGGCGCCCAGCATCAGCACCTTGCTGCGGTCCACGATCGCCCCCGGGGACATGGACTCTGGCCTTTGTTCGAGCACGTTGACCACTGTAACGACCTGATTCGACGCCGCAGAGAGTAGTAAGACATTAACCTTAACGCAGTTTTCGCTTTGAGCTTGAGGGCGACGACCGGGGATGTCCTCGGACCCCCAAGCGTCACATGCGGATGAGCCGGACCGCGTAGAACCCGTCGAGCCCGGCGAGGCGGGGATCGGCCGCCGGGTAGTGGGTCGGCAGCGTGCGCAACTCACCCGCAGCCGTCACGAGTTCGGTCAGGCCTCCGACCTCGGCCGGATCGACCGGCTGCCGGCGCACCCGTGGTTCGCGGCCAAGGAAGCTGGCGATCAGGGCCTCACCTTCTTCGGGCTCGAGCGAGCATGTGCAAAACACGATGACGCCGCCCGGCCGCGTCAAGGTGACCGCATGATCGAGCAACCGGGCTTGTAAGCTGGTCAAGCCGGCGAGATCAGCCCCTTGCTTGAGCCACGCAATGTCCGGATGGCGCCGGATCGTCCCGGTCGAGGAGCAGGGAGCGTCAATCAAGACGCCGTCGAACGGGCCCGCCTCCAGCGTGGCCGCATCCGCTTGAAGGACATCAGCCGCAAGCGACAGGCGTTTGAGATTCTGACGCACACGCTCAAGTCGTGTCGGCGAGCGGTCGACGGCCGTGACGTGCGCACCAAGGCAGGCGAGCTGGGCAGTCTTGCCCCCTGGCGCAGCGCACAGGTCCGCAATGGCGAGGCCTCGCACCTCGCCGAACAGCCGCACCGGCAGGGCGGCAGCAGCGTCCTGCACCCACCACGCGCCCTCCTCGTAACCCGGAAGTTGCGGAATCGGCCCGTGCGGGATGAGGCGCACCGACCCAGTCGCCAGGACGCGGCCGCCAAGCCGTTCGGCCCAGACTTCGGGTTCGGACTTCACCGTTAGATCGAGCGGGGGTTCGGTGCGGTTGGCGAGCGCGATCGCTCGGGCCGCATCGGTCCCATAGTGTCGCGACCATCGCTCCAATAGCCAAGCGGGGGTGTCGAGCGCAATCGCATCCGCCGTGCCCAGCATGTCGACGCCCTGGCGCGCGATCCGCCGCAGAACCGCGTTGACCAGCTTGCTGTAGCGCGCGGCGTGGCGGTCGGCCTGTACCAGACGCACCGATAGATCGACGGCCGCGTGGTCCGGAACGTCGAGGAACAGGATCTGAGCGGCGCCGACCAGCAGCGCGGCTTCGACCCGCGGCGCCTCTGCGGGAAGCCCGCGATCGAGGCATAGATCCAGCAGGTGGCGCAGGGACCCGAGCCGGCGCAACGACGTCGCCACGATATGACGCACCAGCGCACGGTCGCGGTCGGCGAGCGCGTCAAGGCCCGCCGGGGCTTGCCGGCCCTCGAGCAACTCGTCCAGCGCGCGACGTCGCCGCAAGACACCGTCGAGGATATCGGCAGCAATGCGCCGCGCCGGCAGGCCGGGCGGCTCCGATTGAACGGCCGTCTCGCTCATGCGGTCAGGAACCGCGCCAGAGCGGCAGCGTCAATACTTGAAGTTCTACCCCCAAGGTCCGCGGCGGGCGCTGCCCCATGGTCCGGGTGGTTGCGATGCGGGCTCACCTTCATGCCCGCCCTGCCCCATATGGGCCGCGATCTGCTGCAGCGCGGCGATGCGGTTTTCGGTCGCCGGGTGGGTGGCAAACAGGTTGTCCATTCGCGCGCCCGACAGCGGATTGATGATGAAAAGATGCGCGGTCGCCGGATGCTGCTCGGCGTCGGAGTTTTCGATCTGGTGCGCCGCGCTGTCGATCCGCGCCAGCGCGGACGCGAGCGCCAGCGGCCGACGGCTGATCCGCGCGCCGAGTTCGTCGGCGCCGTATTCGCGCGAGCGGCTGATCGCCATCTGCACCAGCATGGCCGCGAGCGGTGCGAGGATCACCATGGCGAGGGTGCCGATGATGCCCAGGCCGCTGCTGTTGCCGCGATTGCCGCCGCCGAAAAACAGCCCGAATTGCGCCAGCATGGAGATCGCGCCGGCGATCGTCGCCGTGATCGTCATCGTCAGCGTGTCGCGGTTCTTGATGTGGGCGAGCTCGTGCGCGATCACGCCGGCAATCTCGTCCTCGCGCAGCATCCGCAGCAAACCGGTGGTCACCGCCACCGCGGCATGGTGCGGATTGCGCCCGGTCGCAAACGCATTCGGCTGCGGATTGTCCATAAGGTAGACGTGCGGCATCGGCAGACCGGCGCGGGAGGCAAGCTCGCCGACGACCCGGTGGAGGTCCGGTGCGCTGCGTGCGTCGATTTCCTGGGCGCCATGCATCGACAGCACGAGGCCATCGGCATTCCAGTAGGCAAAGAAATTCATCCCGGCGGCGATGATGAGCGCCATCATCGCCCCGTTCTGGCCGCCGATCAGGAATCCCACGCCCATGAACAGGCCGGTCAGACCGGCCAGCAGGATCGCGGTGCGCAGATAATTCATGGCTCTCTCGGGAGCTCCATCGGCCCCCGAGAGATGGGAAAGCGTGGGCGAGGGCGCAATACGCCTGCGGCTATGGCGCCCTACGCGGTTTTCAGCGCGTCACCACCACCGTGGTGCCGAGGCCGACCCGACCGAACAGGTCCATGATGTCCGCATTGTACATGCGGATGCAGCCATGCGACACGAACCCGCCGACCGAGCCGGGGGCATTGGTCCCGTGGATTGCATACTCGCCGCCGGCGAGCGTCATCGCCGCGACCCCCATCGGGTTCTTGGCCGAGCCACCCGGAATGACCGCCGGCAGCGACGGCTTTTCGCGGCGAATCATTTCCGGCGGCTGCCAAGCCGGACTCAGATACTTGCCGCTGATCATGGTGGTACCCTGCCACTGCATGCCGGCCGTGCCGACGCCGACCGGATAGCGTAGCGCTTGCCCACCGCCGAGGACGTAGTAGAGGCGGCGCTCACTGGTGTGGATGACGATCGTGCCGGCGCCATAGGCGCCATTGAAGCTGACAACTTCACGCGCAGACGCCGGCGTCGAGTACACGACACCAGCTACCGGCGCCGCGGCCAGCAGCGCCGCGAGCCAGAGCACAGTCTTTTTCATGATGTTCCCCGCCAATTCCTGATTGATGATTCCGAGCGGAGACTGGACGATAAGAAAATCTGAACCAAAAATGGTTGCAGAAATACCGCACTCGCTGGGAATCGAACAAAATCGGCTTATACGAAGGTTGGGATTAGTTGTACGTGAGTTGGATTAGCTGTACGTAGGTGATCGTTTCCGCGCGCACGACAGACGCAGGGCCTACCGCTGCGAGTTATTCCCTGCGAGGCAGGGATTAAAGCGCCGCTACACTGCGGCGCTTTTCTTGTTCTGGCGGTTCTTCACCAGGTCATCGACCACGCCCGGTTCCGCGAGCGTCGAGGTGTCGCCCAGGTTGCCGTGCTCGTCTTCGGCGATTTTGCGCAGGATGCGGCGCATGATCTTGCCGGACCGGGTCTTCGGCAAGCCGGGCGCGAACTGAATCAGGTCAGGCGATGCGATCGGCCCGATTTCCTTGCGCACCCAGGCAACGAGCTCCTTGCGCAAATCTTCGCTCGGCTGCTCGCCCGCCATCAGGGTCACATAAGCGTAGATGCCCTGCCCCTTGATGTCGTGCGGATAGCCGACGACGGCGGCTTCTGAGCATTTCGGATGCGCGACGAGCGCGCTCTCGATCTCGGCGGTGCCGAGTCGGTGACCGGCCACGTTGATCACGTCGTCGACCCGGCCGGTGATCCAGTAGTAGCCGTCTTCGTCGCGCCGACAGCCGTCGCCGGTGAAGTACTTGCCTGGATAGCTCTTGAAGTAGGTGTCGACGAAGCGCTGATGGTCGCCATAGACGGTGCGCATCATGCCGGGCCAGGCATCGGTGATGCACAGGTTGCCGGTTGTGGCGCCCTGCTGAACCTTGCCATCGGCGTCGACGATCTCGGGGATCACCCCGAAGAACGGCTGTGTCGCAGAACCGGGCTTGAGCCTGGTCGCGCCCGGCAGCGGGCTGATCAGAATGCCGCCGGTCTCGGTCTGCCACCAGGTATCGACGATCGGGCAGCGGCCATCGCCGACGACGCGGTGATACCATTCCCAGGCCTCCGGATTGATCGGCTCGCCGACGGTTCCCAGCAGCCGCAGCGACGCCCGCGAGGTCTTCTTCACGGGTGCGTCGCCCGCCTGCATCAGCGCGCGGATCGCGGTCGGCGCGGTGTAGATGATGTTGACCTTGTGCTTGTCGACCACTTCCCAGAACCGCGACATGCTCGGGTAGTTCGGCACCCCCTCGAAGATCATGGTGGTCGCGCCGTTGGCGAGCGGGCCGTAGACGATATAGCTGTGGCCCGTCACCCAGCCGACGTCGGCGGTGCACCAGTAGATGTCGCCGTCGTGATAGTCGAACACGTATTGGTGCGTGAGCGAGGTGAAGACGAGATAGCCGCCGGTGGTGTGCAGCACCCCCTTCGGCTTGCCGGTCGAGCCTGATGTATAGAGGATGAACAGCGGGTCCTCGGCGTGCATGTGCTCGCACGGGCACTCGCTGGTCACGACCTCGGCGGCTTTGTGGTGGTAGACGTCGCGGACCGGATCCATGTTGACGGCAGCGCCGGTGTGGCGAACCACAATCACATGATCAACACCGCCGGCCTTTTCGATCGCGGCGTCCGTGTTCGCCTTGAGTGGAATCTTGCGGCCGCCGCGCACGCCTTCGTCGGCGGTGATCACCGCTTTGGAGCCGCAGTCCTCGATGCGGCGGGCGAGCGACTCCGGCGAAAATCCGCCGAACACTACGGAATGAACGGCGCCAATGCGCGCGCAGGCGAGCATGGCATAGGCCGCCTCCGGGATCATCGGCATATAGATGGTGACGCGGTCGCCCTTTTTGACGTTGCGGTTGCGCAGGATGTTGGCGAACTTGCAGACCTCGTCGTGCAGCTGACGATAAGTGATGAACTT
>JBPYFJ010000008.1:0-3395 GCA_051985675.1 Xanthobacteraceae bacterium
ACGTGCTGGAGCACGCGCTCAAGCTCGGGCTCGAGCCTTACGGCGTCTCGTTCCACGTCGGATCGCAGCAGCGCAACCAGCACGCCTGGGACCGGGCGCTGTCGTCCGCAGCGGCCGTGTTCAAGGAGTGCGGCGAGCGCGGCATGAACCTGTCGATGGTCAATTTGGGGGGTGGCTTTCCCACCAAGTACCTGAAGAACGTGCCTTCCGTGAAAACCTACGGAAACGCGATCTTCAAGGCGCTGCGCAAGCATTTCGGCAACCGTAGCCCGGAGACCATCATCGAGCCGGGTCGCGGTATGGTCGGCAATGCCGGCACCATCGAGGCCGAAGTCGTCCTCGTTTCCAAGAAGAGCGAGGAAGACGACGTCCGCTGGGTCTATCTCGACATCGGCAAGTTCGGTGGTCTCGCGGAAACGATGGACGAGTCGATCCGTTATCCGATCCGCACTCCGCGGGACGGCGACGCCCTGGCACCCTGCGTGCTGGCGGGGCCGACCTGCGACTCCGCCGACGTGCTGTACGAGAAGGAGCCCTACATGCTCCCGGTCAGCCTGGAGATCGGCGACAAGGTGCTGATCGAGGGTGCCGGCGCCTACACAGCGACCTACTCGTCGGTCGCATTCAACGGCTTCTCGCCCTTGAAGACCTATCACATTTGACATCGCCGGGAGCCGGTCAACCGGCTCCCCCCATTCGCATCAATAAACGCCCTCGCAGCGCGCGCTCGATCGCGCGCCAGGGCGGGAGCAGACTGAGATGATCTCGATCAGAAAAGAACGTCCTCCCGACGTCGCCGCACGCGAAACGTTGCTCGACGAGGCCTTTGGCGACCTCCGCTGGCGCAAGAGCTCGCAGCGTCTGAGAGACGGTCGGCGTCCGACCGACGGGCTGGCTTTCGTTGCAGTCGACGGCCAGCGGGTCGTTGGCACTGCCCGGCTATGGACGATCGTGTGCGGCACGGGACTTTCGGCCTTGCTTCTTGGGCCGGTGGCCGTCGCCGCGGACTGCCGCAATCGCGGCATCGGCGGGGCGTTAATCGACCACGCCCTCAATACGGCGCGTCGGCGTGGTTATCGAGCAGTCGTCCTCGTCGGCGATGCAGCCTACTACGGCCGTTTTGGCTTCTCGGCGGAAAAAACTGGGGCCTTGCGAATGCCCGGTCCATTCGAGCGCGATCGCCTGCTCGCTCTCGAGCTCGTTCCCGGTGCACTCAAGGGAGCCCGCGGTTTGTTGCGCGCGCCCAGCCAGCCGGCGTCCCAACCAAATCTCGCCTCCGCATCCGCCGCATAACTCTGTCATAATGTCGTGGACGCCGGGTCGCTTTCGCCTGGCGTCTATTCCTCCGTTCGCGCTCCTCCGCGGATATGACCCGTTTTCCTGGAGATACTAACGATGCCCAGATGGCCAGTGCATGCCCGTATCGACGGGCCTATTGTGATGATCGGCTTTGGCTCGATCGGCAAAGGTACGCTCCCGCTGATCGAGCGTCATTTCAGTTACGACAAAAAGCGGTTCGTGGTTATCGACCCCGAAGACAAGGACCGCAAGCTGCTGGATTCGCGCGGCATCCGCTTCATCCACCAAGCCGTGACCAAGGACAACTACCGGCACCTGCTCACACCCCTGCTCACCGCCGGCGGCGGCCAAGGCTTTTGTGTGAACGTCTCGGTCGATACGTCATCGCTGGACATCATGGAGCTGTGTCGGGAAATCGGTGCTCTCTACATCGATACTGTGGTCGAACCCTGGAAGGGTTTTTATTTTGACCCGAAGCTCGGCCCGGAAGCGCGATCGAACTATGCGCTGCGCGAGACAATACTCGCGGCCCGACGCAAACGGCCTGGCGGTCCCACTGCAGTGTCATGTTGCGGCGCCAATCCGGGGATGGTGTCCTGGTTCGTCAAGCAGGCACTCCTGAACATTGCCGGCGACGTCGGCTTGAAATTCAAGGAACCAAAGACGCGTGAAGAATGGGCGCGTCTGGCCAGGAAAGCCAGCATCAAAGGCATCCATATCGCCGAGCGAGACACGCAGCGCGCCAAGCAACCGAAGCCAATGAACGTGTTCGTCAACACGTGGTCGGTCGAGGGCTTCGTCTCCGAAGGCTTGCAGCCGGCGGAGCTCGGCTGGGGCACGCATGAAAAATGGTTGCCTCAGAACGCCCGCAGGCACAAATCGGGCTGTGGCGCAGCGATCTATCTGCTGCAACCCGGCGCGAATACACGTGTGCGCTCTTGGACGCCGACAGCGCAGGCCCAATACGGCTTTCTGGTCACCCACAATGAATCAATCTCGATCGCCGACTACTTCACGCTCCGGAGGGGCCGCAAGACCGTCTACCGGCCGACCTGCCACTACGCTTATCATCCGTGCAACGACGCCGTGCTGTCACTGCACGAAGTGTTCGGCCGTGCCGGCGCGCCGCAGGAAGACGTTCACATTCTCGATGAGCATGAGATCGCCGATGGGATCGACGAACTCGGCGTGCTGCTCTACGGCCACAAGAAGAACGCCTATTGGTACGGCTCTCAACTTTCGATCGACGAGACGCGTGAAGTTGCGCCCTACCAGAACGCAACAGGCCTGCAGGTGACGTCAGCGGTGCTCGCCGGCATGGTGTGGGCGCTCGAGAATCCGAAGGCTGGCATTGTCGAGACCGACGAGATGGATTTTAGGCGCTGTCTCGAGGTGCAGACGCCTTATCTTGGGCCGGTGATCGGCACTTACACCGACTGGACGCCGCTGACGGGACGGCCTGGGCTGTTTCCGGAAGACATCGACAAGCGCGACCCCTGGCAATTCAGGAACGTCCTGAACCACTGACGCCGATTGCAAAGCGCAAAGATAAAACGGGCGGCCGAATGCCGCCCGTTTCATTTGCGTACAGCCGAGCAAAGCTATCTCGGCGCCTCAGGAGGCTTCTCGCCGGGTTTCGGCGGTGGCTTCTTCGGCGGTGGACCCGGCCTCTGCGGAGGGGGCCCCGGCGGGCGCGCGCCCGGCGGCGGTCCTGGTGGACGCGCGGCAGGCGGCGGCTGCACCTGCCGCTGCGGTGGCGGCGGTTGTACTTGCCGCTGCTGCGGGGGTGGCGGTGGTGGCGGCTGGACCTGCCTTTGCTGCTGCGGAGGCGGAGGCGGAGGTGGCGATGGCGGCCTCACCTGCTGCTGCGGCGGCGGCTGGGGCGGAGTCGGCCGCACAATGTTTGGCTGCGGCGGAGGCTGGCCTCCCGGTGGCCCGCCCGGACCGCGATGCTCTTCGCGGCGCTCACCTGGCGCTGTGGTCGTAGGTGCTGGCGCGTTCGGTGGCGCGCCCGAGGCCGGCGGATGTGTCGGTGATGGCGGAGCGGCAGCCGGCCCCTGACGCTGCACGCCGTTTGGCGGTGTTGCCGGCTGCGG
>JBPYFJ010000009.1:0-2538 GCA_051985675.1 Xanthobacteraceae bacterium
CCGAGCAGATCCAGGAGGTGGTCTACGAGATCGGCCGGCGCGAGCCGTTCCTCGACAAGACCGGCAAGATCAAGACCAGGGACGGCAAGCCCGGCGTCGCGCTCGACTGGTTCAACATGCTCTACCAGGTCCTGCTCGGGCAGGAAAAAGGCCCGCGCTTCGGCTCATTCGTGGCGGTGTACGGCCTCAAGAACACGATCGACATGATCGACGGGGCGCTCGCGCGGTCGGCATAGAGAATGTCCGCTTGCACGGGCATGGCGACTGAGGAACATATCAGCCGTTGTCGTAAGCCCGTGCCGAAATGACCCCCTCCGTCCTGGCTCTGATCGCCGCCACCATCGTCTTTTCGTCGTTTCTCTCCGGCGTGTTCGGGATGGCCGGCGGGATGATCCTGCTCGGCGTGCTGCTGAACTATTTCGACGTCGCCACCGGGATGATCTTCTTCTCCATCATCCAGCTGTTCGCCAACGGCTGGCGCGTGGTGCAGTGGCGCCATTACATCCTGTGGCCGATTTTCGGCTGGTACTTCGTCGGCGCGGTCATCGCGTTTGCGGGCATGTGGATGATCGCGTTTGTCCCGGACAAGGCCATGGTCTATATCGGCCTCGGCCTGATGCCGTTCGTGGTGGAGGCGTTGCCGGCTTCGATGCGTCCGAACATCGAGCGGAAAGGGGTGCCACTGTTCACCGGCGTGGCGACCACCATTATCCAGATCCTGGCCGGCGTCGGCGGGTTGTTCCTCGATATCTTCTTCCAGAAGAGCATGCTCGACCGCAAGACCACCAACGCCACCAAAGCCGTCGCGCAGTCGTTTAGCCACGTCGTGCGCGCGTTCTATTTCGGCTCGCTCACCGGCATCGGCGATGTCCCGCTCTGGGCGACCGGACCGGCGATCCTGCTGGCGATCGGCGGCACCTCGCTCGCGCCGTTCGTGATCGAGCGCATGACCGACCACGGATTTCGCCAATGGACGCGGGCGATCATCTTCGCCATCAGTGTCGTCTTTCTTGCCCGCGCCGCCTGGTTGTTCTGGCACGCATGACGCCGGAAGGCGGGTCGGCGCCCGCTCAGGCGAACATCTCCATCGTGCCGTCGAGCGACATCAATCCGGTCTGCACGCCGAGCGTGGGATGGCGCTCGCCGACCTGCTTGCGGAACTCGGCAAGCGCAGCCCTGTGCGTTTGGGTCTCGACCTGCGGGTTCGCAACGCTGGCCTCGCCATAGGCGATCTTGGCGGCGCCGCAATCGCGATGGTCGATCGCGATCACTCTCTTGATGCGGTGCAATTGGATCGTCGCGGCGAGATTGTCCCAGAACGTCTTGTGCCAGTCCTTGAACGCGGGCGCCACGACCCCGATTGCCGCGCCGGCGATCACGAACTGGCTGAACTTGCCGGTCAAGTTCTGCTCGACGGTGTACTTGCGCACGGGCTCCTGCATGCGAGGATCGATGCAGGCCAATACCATCGCCTCGTACTCGCCCTCGGCGGCGAGCGCGAGGTAAGGCGTGAGCGCGAGCGCGGCAGCGCTCGTCACCGCGGCGTGCACCAATTGGCGACGATCGAGCTTGCGCTGCAGAAGATCACCGCAGCACTCGCAGGAAACGCGGTGCCGAACAATTTCCAGCTTCGTCATTGCTCACCTCTTCGTGCGGCCCACCAGCGTGCCGCGGATAGCACGCGAGCGTCGTCCGCGGCAATACCCGTCGCGGGCAGGAGTCGCTGTGGTCGGTCTCGTCTATTGGCTCGCCCACACCACGCGCGCGATCCACAATACGTCGCGCGCCGACAAGGTCCGCTCGGTCGCCGCGGGCTCGATCGAGCACAACTCGACGGTTCTCGTCGTGCGCCGCTTGAGCTCTTTCACCGTCACAGCGTCGTCCGCGGTCTTGACCACGACACGGTCGCCGCGCCGGATCGATGCGGCGGGCGACACGATGAGGACGGTCCCATCGGGATAGGCCGGCGCCATTGCATCGCCGGACACCTCGAGCGCATAGGCGCGTTCGTCATCGACCGCGGGCAAGCGGATTTCCTCCCAACCCGGCCCGGCTGGAAAGCCGGACGCGTCGAAGGTGCCGACCTTGCCGGCCTGCGCCAAGCCGATCAGTGGCAGGGTTTTCTTGACCGCGGAGCGCCCGCTGTCCTCGATCAGGTGAACGAACGTGTCGATGGTGGTGCCGGTCGCGGCCAGGGCCTTCGCCACCGATTCGGTCGAGGGCCAGCGGGTGCGCCCGTCCGGGGTGATGCGCTTCGACTTGTTGAAGGTGGTTGGATCGAGCCCGGACTTTCTGGCGAGGCCGGACGGGGAGAGCCCGGCAACGGCGGCGAGGCGGTCGAGCGCCGTCCAGATCTGCGCATGGGTCAGCATCGGAAGGGCCGCAGCAGGTGGCGGGAATTTTGTCCGACGCTAGGAATTATAGCCTCCAAGCGTCCAGCAACTCTAGCCATCCGGAAGCCCCTTATGCAATTAAAAGTGTAGATTCCGGGTCCTGCAACCGCGTTAGTGAATAATCCTATGCCGGCCTTGAGCTTGG
>JBPYFJ010000010.1:0-22541 GCA_051985675.1 Xanthobacteraceae bacterium
GGGTTCATGGCGGGCGCGATCAGCACCGGCTTGTCGGTTGCGAGCAGCACGGTCGAGGCGAGATCGTCCGCAAGCCCGTTGGCCATCTTGGCGATCAGGTCGGCGGTCGCCGGTGCCACCACAATCAGATCGGTGTCGCGCGCCAGCCGGATGTGACCGACGTCGAATTCGCTCACCACGTCGAACAGGTCGATAAACGCCGCCTCGCCGGCAAGCGCGCCGGCTGAGAGCGGGGTAATGAATTCCTGCGCGGCCTTGGTCATGACCACGCGCACGTCGGCTGCCCGCTCCCGCAGGCGCCGGATCAGGTCAAGCGATTTGTAAGCCGCAATCCCGCCGCCAATGATCAGCAGCACGCGCTTCACGGCAGGTCTCGCTGGTTGTTCCCTACCGCCCGGTGCGGGCGCGGCGACCGCAGCGGTTTCGGGCGCGCGCACGTCCGGCACATCCGCGCTCGCCAGGATGTGGCGGATTTCCTCCTCCATGGAGCGGCCGTTGCGGGCGGCGCGCACCCGCAGTCGTCGCTTCACGTCGTCGCCGATGTTGCGGACGGTCAGGCTGCCCATGGGGTGGCGGACCTTGATTGCAATGCAATCATTGTATGCAATCCCGCTGCCGGGTTCAACGGACCCAGATCGCCAGCGCCACGATCGCCACAAGCGCCGCGATCACCACCATGGCGACCGCGGAGGCGCGGTCCTTGCGGGCCTCCGCCAGTCCGATTTTCTCAACCGTATCGGGGGCCAGCACGATGCCGTCGCGGGTCGCCACATCGAGCTGATCCATCAGGCGCGCGGTGCGACCGAGCACCGCGGGCACATCGCTGAGAAATCGCCCGATCTCGAGCACGCCATTGGCGGCGTCCTCGATCCGGCCGGCCGGGCCCAGGTGGCGCAGCACCCACTCGCTCACCACGGGCTCCGCCGTGCTCCACATATCGAGCCTGGGATCGAGTCCGCGCGCGACGCCTTCGACCACCACCATGGTCTTCTGCAGCAACAGAAGCTCCGGCCGCGTGCGCATGTCGAAGATCGCCGTGACCTCGAACAGCAAAGTGAGCAGCTTTGCCATCGAAATATCTTCAGCGGTGCGGTTGTGGATCGGCTCGCCGATCGCGCGGATCGCCTGCGCAAAAGCGTCCACGGAATGATGCGCGGGCACGTAGCCTGCGTCGAAATGGACCTGCGCGGTGCGTCGATAATCGCGCGTGATGAAGCCGTGCAGAATTTCGGCCAGGAAGCGCCGCTCCTTGTGCCCGAGCCGCCCCATGATGCCGAAGTCGACCGCGACCAGCTGGCCGTTGGCGTCGACGAACAGATTGCCGGGGTGCATGTCGGCATGGAAGAAGCCGTCACGCATGGCCTGGCGCAGGAATGTCTGGATTACCGCGCGTCCAAGGCTGGGCAGATCGAACCCCTTGGCAACGAGAGCCGCGCGGTCGGAGAGCGGCGTGCCGTCGATCCACTCGAGTGTCAGAACATCCTTGCCGGTCAGGTTCCAATCGACGCTAGGCACCCTGAAGTCGGGGTCCTGCTTGGTGTTCTCGGCCATTTCCGACATCGCGGCGGCTTCGAGCCGCAGGTCCATCTCGATTGCAACCGTGCGCGCCAGCGTGTCGACGACTTCAACCAGCCGCAGCCGGCGCGCCTCGGGCGAAAACCGCTCGGCCAGGCGAGCCGCAAAGAAGAATGCCTTCAGGTCCCCCTTGAAGCGGCGCTCGACATTGGGCCGGAGCACTTTGACGGCGACCATGCGGCCGTCCTCGGCGACGGTTGCTCGATGCACCTGCGCGATCGACGCGGCGGCGACAGCCGGACCGAAGCTTGAGAACAGCTGCGACACCGGCTTGCCGATATTGGCCTCAACCACGCGCTCCGCCTCGGTCTGCGGAAACGGCGTCATTTTGTCCTGAAGATTTTCCAGATCGAGTGCGAGCGCGGCGCCGACAACATCGGGCCGCGTCGCCAGAAACTGCCCGAGCTTCACATAGCTCGGACCGAGCGCGCTCAGCGCCGACGACAGGCGATGGGATTGCGCGGCAGTTGGTCGCTCGAGCAACCGCGCGACCCGGAGCGCGCCGCGCGCCGGTAACGGCAGCAGCACCGGATCGACCACGCTGAATACGCCGGCGCGCGCAAAAACGAAGCCAGCGCGGACCAGGCGCGCGAGATGGCCGATCGACCCGATCACAACCGCCAGCCGGAATGCAGAGCCACGATTCCGCCGGTCATGGGCGTGAATTTGACGCGTCGAAAACCGGCGGTTCGGATCATGTCGGCGAACACGTCAGGCTGCGGAAACAGTCTGATCGACTCGGCGAGGTACCGGTAGGACTCGGCATCGCCCGCAACCGTGCGGCCGAGCGCCGGGATCACGTTGAAGGAGTAGAGATCGTAGAGCCGGTCGAGCCCGGGCACGTCGACGTGGGAGAACTCCAGGCACAGAAAATGACCGCCCGGCCGTAGGACCCGAAACGCCTGGGCAAGTGCGGCGTCGATGCGCGGTACGTTACGAATGCCGAAGGCGATCGTGTAGGCGTCGAAGCTCTTGTCGGCGAACGCGAGCGCTTCGGCATTGCCTTCAACGAAACTCACCGCGTCGGTAAGGCCGCGCTGCTCGGCGCGTTGGCGGCCGACCTCCAGCATATCGGAGTTGATGTCGCAGACCGTGACATGCGTGCCCGCGCCGCCTGCGGCTGCGATCCGAAAGGCGATATCGCCGGTGCCGCCCGCAACATCAAGAACCGCCAATGGTTGCTTGCCGCGGGGCGGGCGGAGGGCCGTCACCAGCGCGTCCTTCCAGGCGCGGTGGACCCCGCCCGACATCAGGTCATTCATGAGGTCGTAGCGCCGCGCCACCGAGGTAAACACCTCGTCGACCAGCGCCTGCTTTTCACCAAGCGGCACGGTGCGGTAGCCGAAATGGGTGGCGCGGTCGGTCGGCATGGGGTGAATAGGATCGCTGTACGACGGCCGGACCATAGCGCGCCCGGCGCAGGGAGGCTACAAACCCTCGCTTTACGCGGCTCAAGAAGGTTAACGATGCCGGAGCTTCCCGAAGTCGAGACGGTGCGCCGTGGGCTCCAGCCGGCGCTCGAGGGCGCGCGCTTCGAGCAGGTGCTGGCGCGTCGCCCCGATCTGCGCTGGCCGCTTCCGAAGGATTTCGTGCAACGTCTCGAAGGCAAGACGGTCGAAGGCCTCGGTCGGCGCGCCAAATACCTGCTTGCGGACCTTTCGTCCGGCGAGGTGTTGCTGATGCATCTCGGGATGTCGGGTTCGTTCCGAGTGTTTCATGACGGGCGCAAGCGCAAGCCCGGCCGCTTTCACCACGAGCGACAGGAGCATCTTGCACACGACCACATCGTGTTCGCGATGTCGTCGGGCGCAATCGTCACGTTCAACGACCCGCGCCGGTTCGGCTTTATGAAGCTGGTGCAGCGCGCCAGCCTCGAACAGGACCCGTTGTTGCGCAGCCTCGGTCCCGAGCCGCTCGGTAACGCGTTCGACGCCGCCATGCTGGCGCAGGCATGCCGCGGCAAGAAGACCAGCTTGAAGGCGGCGCTCTCCGACCAGCGTGTGGTCGCCGGGCTCGGCAATATCTACGTGTGCGAGGCGCTGCACCGCGCGCGCCTCTCGCCCAAGCGCAAGGCCTCGACCATCGCGTCGCGCTCGGGTGCGCCGAACGATCATGCCGAGCGATTAGTCGCGGCCATCCGCGCCGTGCTGCGAGATGCCATCGAGGCCGGCGGGTCGTCGCTGCGCGATCACCGTCGGACGGACGGCGAAGTCGGGTACTTCCAGCATCACTTTCGCGTTTACGACCGTGAAGGGCAACGCTGCGTTACGCCCGGATGCTCAGGCACGGTTCGACGCATCGTGCAGACCGGGCGTTCGACGTTCTTCTGTCCAGTGTGCCAGAAGTAGCTCATGGTTCCGCTTCCGATCGACGACGCGCTGCCCGATCTCACGGCGGCTCTGAGCGAGCGCGCCGCAGCGGTCCTGGTCGCGCCTGCCGGCGCGGGCAAGACCACGCGGGTGCCGCTGGTGCTCGCGCGCGAGCCGTGGAGCAAGAACCGCAAAATCCTGGTGTTGGAACCACGCCGCCTGGCGGCGCGCGCCGCAGCCGACCGCATGGCGGCAACGCTTGGTGAAGCGGTCGGTGACACCGTGGGCTACCGGGTCCGCTTTGGCTCGAAGGTCTCGCGTCATACCCGCATCGAGATCGTGACCGAGGGGATCTTCACCAACCTCATTCTCAACGATCCCTCGCTTGAGAACGTCGCCGCGGTTCTGTTCGACGAGTTCCACGAACGCTCGCTTGATGCCGATCTCGGTCTTGCGCTTGCCCGCGACGCTCAGCAGGGCTTGCGCGAGGATCTCAAGCTGCTGGTGATGTCGGCAACGCTCGACGGCGCGCGGGTGGCGCGACTGATCGACAACGCGCCGGTCATCGCCAGTGAAGGGCGCGCGTTCCAGGTCGATACCCGTTACCTCGCGCGTGATCCCGGCAAGCCGATCGAAACCCAGGTCGCCGACACGGTGACGCGCGCGCTGCGCGCCGAGGCCGGTTCGATCCTGGTGTTTCTGCCGGGCGCCGCCGAGATCCGCCGTTGCGAAACGCTGTTGCGCGAGCGGACAACTGATCCGGCCCTCGATATCGTGCCATTGTTTGGTGCGCTCGAGGCCGACGTGCAGGACCGCGCGATCGCCCCGTCGCCCGCGGGACGACGCAAGGTCGTGCTCGCAACCTCAATCGCCGAGACGTCGCTGACCATCGAAGGCGTGCGCATTGTGATCGACAGCGGGCTTGCGCGCGTTCCCCGCTACGAACCCGATGTCGGCCTGACACGGCTCGAAACGGTGCGGGTGTCGCGCGCCGCTGCCGACCAGCGCCGCGGACGTGCCGGCCGCACCGCGCCGGGAGTTTGCTATCGCCTGTGGGAGGAAGCACAGACCGGCGCGCTGGAAGCCTTTGCGCGACCGGAAATCCTCGCCGCCGATCTCTCCGGGTTTGTGCTCGACCTTGCGCAATGGGGTGTCACCGATCCCGACACGCTCGCGTTTCTTGATCCCCCGCCGCGGCCCGCGTTGAGCGAAGCGCGGACGCTCCTGCGTGACCTCACTGCCGTCGATGACGCGGGTCGCATCACCGAGGAAGGCCGCAAGCTGCGCGCGCTGCCGTTGCCGCCGCGGCTGGCCCGCATGGTGGTCGACGCCGGTGCACGGGGCGCCGGCCGCCTGGCCGCCGACATCGCGCTGATCCTCACGGAGCGCGGGCTCGGCGGCAACGACGCCGATCTCGGCCACCGGCTGGAGGAACTCGCCCGCGATCGCTCGCGCCGGGCCGCGGAGGCGGGACGCATGGCCGCGCGGTGGGTCGATCTCGTTGGAAGTGCCAAAGCCGATGCAGCAGCACTCAATCCCGGCGCGATTCTCGGTCTCGCCTATCCGGACAGAATCGCAAAGAACCGAGGCGACGGGCGTTTTCTGCTCGCGAACGGTCGCGGCGCCGCGGTGGACCAGACCTCGCGGCTGGCGCGCGAACCATTCCTGGCCGTTGCCGAAATCGCCGGCGGTGCGACGCAAGGGCGGATCGTGCTGGCGGCGCCAATTTCGCTCGCCGAGATTGAGGAACAGTTTGCCGACCGGATCGAAGCGCGCGAGCAAATCTCCTTCGAGCCGCAGGCGCTCGCATTGCGCGGCCGTTCAAGCCGCGCGCTCGGCGCGATCGTGCTCGCCGAACGCCCGGTGCCGATCGCAGCCGATGAAACAAGTGCCCGTATTCTCGCGGATGGCGTTGCTCGGCTGGGCGTCGATCGGCTGCCTTGGACCAAGGCGCTGTCACAGTGGCGCGACCGCGTGGTTTTTCTGCGCAACGCGGAGGGCGACGAATGGCCGGATATCTCGGACGCGGCACTCGCCGTGCGGGTTAGCGACTGGCTCACGCCCGCGCTCTACGGCAAGACCGCCGTGAGTGATTTAACGGCCGACGCACTTTCCGCCGCCGTCTCGGCCCTCGTGCCTTATGCGCTGCGCCGGCGGCTCGACGCCGAAGCGCCGACGCATTTCGTGGCCCCGTCCGGATCCCAGGTTCCGATCGACTATGAGGCGCCGGAAGGCCCCAAGCTCTCAATCAGAGTCCAGGAGCTGTTCGGCCTCGATCGCCACCCGACGATTGCGGGTGGGCGGGTTCCGTTGGTGGTGGAGTTGCTCTCCCCGGCGCATCGGCCCGTGCAAGTGACGCGCGATCTGCCCGGCTTCTGGCGCGGAAGCTACGCGGCCGTCAAATCCGACATGCGCGGCCGCTATCCGCGGCATCCCTGGCCTGATGATCCCTTGGCTGCGCCGGCGACCCGGCGAGCGAAGCCGCGTGGACAGTGAGCGATCGATTTTGCGCGAAAGGGCGATGCCCAAAAAGGTGAAGGGCCACCCGCGAAGGCAGCCCTTCCATTGTCGGACCGCGGTCCGGCACCCCTCAGCCAGGTTACCTCGCGCTAACCCCGGCTGCCTCTGTCGCAAGGACGTTGCGTCAGGCCTGGACCTCGGTAGAGGCAAGGATCCAGCTCACGCAAGCCGACGACCGCGGCGAATGACAATGAGACACTGGATCACCTCCTTTCTAAAGGTTGACGACGGATCGAATGTACCGGGTATCAGTGTGATTCGTAAACCGAAATTCCTCGCGACGCTCCGCTCTGCGTTAACCGTTCCGTAACGCGTCATCGGCGCATAGCTTGCCGGCTTTGCGGCGCCGGCTGGCCCAGTTAGACAAGGACACCACGCACCACCAGCCGTGATCCGAGAGTTGCAAAACCGCACATGGCCGTCGCACGCGATTCACCCGGGCGCGCCGACCTCGATTTTCCCCTGTTCATCACCCTGATGGTTCACTGCGTGGTGGTGCACGCGGTGATCTCGCTGGCGCGGGTCACTATCACCTACCGAACCATTGAGCTCGGGCTATCGATCGTTTGGCTGGGCGCGATTGCGACCGGCTTCTCGCTGGTGCCGATCTTCGCAGCTGTTGGGCTCGGACGCTTCATCGATCGCGGGCACGACTGCATGGCCGCCCGCATCGGCGCGGGCTTCATGGTGTTGGCCTGCGCCGGCCTATGGCTGTGGCCGGTTTCGGCCATCCATCTGTTCGTCTGGTCGGTCATTCTGGGGGTCGGGCAGTTGTTCAGCATGGCGGCCCAACAGGTCATCGCGGTGCGCTGCGCCGGTTCGCGCATGCGCGAATGGGTGTTCGGCTATTTCATGGTCGCGATCGGGGTCGGACAGGGCCTCGGACCGATCGTGCTGAGCTTGTTCGGCGGCCCTGCTGCGTTGCCGCCGACGCATGTGCTGTTCACCTTCGCGCTCGGCGGAGCGATCGTGGCGCAACTGGTTGCATTCGCGCTGCAGCCGGCGCCGCGCGCCAAGGTCAAATCCGGCGCAGAAACTCGCGTTCCGCTGGATAAGCTCTTACGCACGCACGGCATGTTCGCCGCCATGTGGGCGAGCGTGATCACGGTCACCGCCTTCGAGCTGCTGGTGATCTATCTGCCGCTGCTCGGCACCGAGCGCAGTATCGACACCCGCGACATTGGGCTGCTGCTGGCGGTGCGTTCGCTTATTTCGATTCTGTCGCGCGCGTTTTACGTCCGCATGATTGAGATGTTCGGGCGCGTGCGGCTCATGCTGATCTGCCTGCTCACTGGCGCGGCGGCATTTGCGTTGCTGGCACTGCCGACACCGCTCGCGGTGATGTATGCGGCGGTCGGGGCAATCGGGTTCGGGCTCGGAATTGCCGCCACCCTGACGTTCTCGGAGGTTGTGCTCATCGCGCCCCCGGACGCCCGCGCGACCGCGTTGTCGCTGCGCATCACCGGCAATCGGCTCGGTCAGGTTCTGTTGCCGTTCCTGGGCAGCTTCCTTGCCACGGTCGCCGGCGCAGGCGGCGTGCTCATTGTGACAGGCGCAATGCTGGCCGCGTCCGGGGTTGCAGTGCGGATCAGCCTGCGCGATCACAGTGAAGAATAGAGCATGATCCTAAAAAGCCTGGCCCGCACTTGATGCGGGGTGGACGCCGGTTTCCCGCCTGCCCGAAGCCTAGGTAAGAATTACCTGATGCGAAACGCTTCGGTGGGCGTAGGCAGGTCGTAAAGATCATGCTCCAATAAAACACCTCGATACCCGGCACCTTTGCGCGGTCTGGCCGTTACGGTATGTGGTCGCAATCCTGTGTTACGAGGTTTCCTTGATGTTTCCGATTCCGCAGCCCGTGCTGATCCCAAATACCTACGCGTTTGAATCCGAGCCGATGGTCAAGCCCACCGGCTTTCGGGAATATGACGCGCGCTGGCTGTTCGGTAAGGAAATCAACCTGATGGGGGTGCAGGCGCTGGGCATGGGGCTCGGCACGCTGATCCACGACATGGGCGTTAAGCCCGACATCGTCACCGCCCACGATTTTCGTGCCTATTCGGCCTCCATCAAATACGCGCTCGCGTCCGGCTTGCAGGCGGCCGGCTGCAGGGTGCACGACATCGGGCTCGCGGTGACGCCGATGGCTTACTTCGCGCAATTCGATCTCGACGTGCCGTGCGTCGCCATGGTGACCGCCTCGCACAACGACAACGGGTGGACCGGCGTCAAGATGGGCGTCAACCGGCCGCTGACGTTCGGACCCGGTGAAATGACGCGACTGAAGGAGATCGTGCTCGATGCAAAGTTCAAGCTCGTCGGCGGCGGCGCATATGAATTCGTCCCGAACTTCCGCGACCGTTACATCGCCGACTTGACCAAACGTCCCAAGCTCACGCGCCCGCTCAAGGTGGTCGCGGCGTGCGGCAACGGCACCGCCGGCGCGTTTGCGCCCCGCGTCCTCGAGGCGATCGGGTGCACGGTGTTTCCGCTCGATTGCGAGCTCGACCATACGTTCCCAAAATACAATCCCAACACCGAAGATTTGAAAATGCTGCACGCGCTGGCGGCCGAGGTGAAGCGCACCGGGGCCGACGTCGGCCTCGCGTTCGACGGCGACGGCGACCGCTGCGGCGTTGTCGACGACGAAGGCGAGGAGATTTTCGCCGACAAAGTCGGCGTCATGCTGGCGCGTGATATTTCGGCGCGCCATCGCGACGCGCTGTTCGTTGCTGACGTCAAATCGACCGGATTGTTCATGACCGATCCCGTGCTGCGCAAGAATGCGGCGCGCACCGAGTATTGGAAGACCGGGCATTCCTACATGAAGCGGCGGGCCAACGAGACCAACGCGCTGGTCGGGTTTGAGAAGTCCGGGCACTTCTTCTTCAACAAGCCGTTCGGCCGCGGCTATGACGATGGCCTTTTGTCCGCATTTGCGATTTGCGACATGCTCGATCGCAACCCGACGCTGAAAATGTCCGACCTCAAGAAGGCGCTGCCCAAGACCTGGGGCTCGCCCACCATGTCGCCGCATTGCCCGGACGAGGTCAAATACCAGGTCGTCGACGACGTCGTGAAGCATTTTGAAACCGCGAAGGCCAAGGGCGAAAAGGTCGCCGGCCAACCGATCCGCGACCTCGTCACCGTCAATGGGGTGCGCGTCACCGTGGAAGACGGCACGTGGGGCCTAGTGCGTGCGTCGTCCAACAAGCCGGAACTCGTGGTCGTGGTTGAAAGCCCGGTCTCGGACGCGCGCATGCGCGAGATGTTCAAAGCCGTGGACGGCGTGTTGCGCACGCACTCCGAGGTGGGTGCCTACAACCAGACGATTTGATCAATTCGGCCAGGGCCGGCGCCACGCCAGTCCGGCGAGATCGCTGACCGGGCCGATCACGCTGTCGAAACGCATGGTCATCCGGTCCTCGCGCCGATACGGCGGCCATGCGGGCAAGCGCGCGTGATCGGGCCTGCCGGTGCGGGCGAATGCGATCCAGGCTTTGTGCATCGCGTCTGCGAGCCCGGCGGTTTCCGCGGTGTTCGCCCCTTCCAGCATCGGCGAGTCGATCCAGTTCGAGAAGTTGTTGAACACGAACGGAATCTCCAGGCAGTGGCAGGCCTCGAACCCAGCGGGCGACTGCCAGTCGAATTGATACACATAGGCTGGACGTCCCTGATCGGCGCGCCACTCGGCCATCCGCAGGCTGCCGATCCGAAACATCGCGTCCGACATCAGGTCGCCGAGCAACGCGCCATTGCTGCCCGACGCCCGCATCCGGCGAATCTCTTCGTAGTGCTCTCGATGCCCGGACTTGAACACGGCGGCGAACACGCCCTCGACAGCCGCCGCCGTGGCTCTCTCAATCTCCTTGTCGATGCAGTAGAACGCCGCCATCTCCTCGCGCGTGGTCCCGATCATCACATCGACGTCGGCACCGGCGTCCGATTTGAGCGCGCTTGCAACCTGCGTCGGGAGGACGTCGCCGTCGATCACCGGCCAGAACGGCGCCATCGCATCTGCGAACTTCTTCTCGAGCCGTGCGAGTTCGCCCTGTGCGGCCACGAACTTTGCCGTTGGAAGGGTTTTCAGCTCAGCCGTCTGTTCTGGCTTGAGCCCGAGCACCTCGAGCAAACGCCGGCCGATCCGGTGCGCGTCCTCGAGCTTCCGCGTCATCCGTCCGAACGGCGTGCTCTGCAGGATCGCACGCCGAAACAGCCCGCGTGCCGCCGGCATGGTCATCAACATCGCAATCGAGGAGGCGCCCGCCGATTGTCCGACCACGGTCACGTTGTCGGGATCGCCGCCAAAGGCCGCAATATTGTCACGCACGAAGCGCAGGGCGGCGACTTGATCGAGCAGACCGAGGTTGCCATTGCTCACGCCCGGCAGACACAGGAAACCCAGCGCGCCCAGCCGGTAGTTGATCGACACCGCGACGACGTCGCCGTTCGCGGCGAATCGCTCGCCCGAATACCAGGGCAGCGATCCGGCGCCGCTGCCGAACGCGCCGCCGTGAATCCACACCAGCACCGGCCGCTTGCCGGCGTCGGCTGCGGGCGTCCAGACCGTGAGCGTGAGACAATCCTCGGATTGCGGGCGCTCGAAGTCGCCCATGACATGCGCCAGCCGGGAGCGCGCCTGCGGGGCGATCGGGCCGTCCTGACGTGCATCGCGCGCCCCGGCCCAGGGCTGCGCGGGTCGCGGCGGCGCAAACCGCAGGTCGCCGACGGGAGGTGCCGCGTAGGGAACGCCGCGAAACACCGCGACACCGTTTTCCCGCGCGCCGCGGAGCTCTCCAGCCTTGGTCCGCACGACCAATTCGTCAATCGCAGCCATTGCCATGATCGAGCCTCCCTTTCAACGCTGCGCGAACCGCCGCTCGATCGGCACAATGACCAGCCGTTCGCCCGCCATGAAGATCAGCACGATCGCAAAGCAGGTGGCAAGGAAGGTTGTGCTGTCGGCCGCGGTCTGCGCGCGCAGCATGAGGTAACCGAGCCCGCTCGGCGCGCCCAGCAGTTCGGCGACCAGGGCGATTTTCCAGGCGATCCCGTAGGCGATGCGCGTGGCCGAGAGCCCGTAGGGCACCAGCAGCGGCAACCTCAGTCGCCGCAGCATGCGGGCGCGGCTGCGGGTGAAGCTCCATCCCATTTCCATGAGGTCCGCGTCGGCGTTGCGCAGCCCTTCCGCGATATTGATCAGACAAAACGGAATGAGAATCGCGACCTCGACAAAGATCACGCTGAAGTCGCCGGGCTCGAACCAGATCGCCGCCAGGATCGCCCACCCGATGGACGGGAATGAGTTGAGCACCGGCTTGATCCGCTGATCCACCACGGTTTCGAGCCAGGGCGCGTCCTGTGCCAGAAACGCGAGGCCGCCGCCGATGAGGAGTGCGAGCGCGATCGACACCAGCACCCGCCAAGTCGATGCAAACAGATTCCACAGAAAATCCGGTGTGATGAACAGCTCGGCGAGGCGGCGCGCAACCGCGAGGGGTCCCGGGAGGACGAATTCCGGCAATCCGCGCGCGATCGCCCACCACGCGAGCAGCGCAAGCACGACCAGTCCTTCGCCGATCAGACGCTCGGCCGCCGCCGATGGAGTGGATCGTAGCTCAGCTCGCATAGTGACGCGATACGCTTGCTTGGAGTGGCGCCAGGACGAACTGGTCGACGCTGTGCACAAAAGCGATGATCAGAATGATCGCCGCAAAGATCGTCTCGGTGTCGAACTCCTGGCGGGCGAGATTGATCATATAGCCGAGGCCGCTGTTGCCGCCGAACAGTTCCGCCGTCAGCGTCACCTTCCAGGCGACGCCGAACATGATCCGCAACGTCGCGAAAATGAACGGATAGAGCGACGGCACGATCACCAGGACCAACATCCGGGCGCGCCGGCGCGTGAGGCTTTGCGCCATCTCGACAAGTTCGCGGTCGATGCTTGCGAGTCCCGCCGACATGTTGACGAGCGCGAACGGAACCAGCACCGCGCTGATCGTGAAGATCACGGTGACCGGGGTGACGCCGAACCACATGATCGCCAGCAAGGTCCAGCCGATCGCCGAGAACGCGTTCAGGAACGGCCCAAGCCGGCGCTCGATCGCAAAGCGCAGCACCGGCACGTAATAGGGGATGAGCGCGAGCAGCGTGCCGATCACGAACGAAATCGCAATCGCGGCCCCCACGTGAAACAGTGACGCGCCGAGGTGACCGAGATCGCGCCAGCTGGTGACGAACGACCACAGCCGCAGGGTAACTTGCGCAGGGCCTGGCAGCAGATAGGACGGCGCGACCAGTGAGGCGGCTTCCCAGGCGCCAAGAAACGCAACGGTGAACAGGTGGCCGGCCCACCTGCCCGCAGCTCGGCCGCGGCGCAGCGCGGTGCGACCGAGCGCGATGTCGGTCGCGGTCATTACCCGCGCAGCGCCTGCTCCCACACCAGCGTCCGGACATCCGGAAAGTTCTGGATCATTCCGATCTCGCGCGACAGCTCGTAGAGCTTCATGATCGCCTGGGCATGACTCTCCTCGAACGTGGCCGGCACGTCGGAGCTCTTCTCGAACCACCAGGTGAAAAACTCGGGCGGCAGGTTGTTCTGCGCGCCGACCGCGCCGAAGACTTCGTCCCGGTGGGCGAGCGCGTAGCGTACCGACTCGCGGAACATCCGGTTGAACTCGCGGAACGCGTCTGGCCGCTGCGCCAGCCGTTCCGGGTAGGCGACGTTGAGTGCGCTGATGAAGCGCATGCCATAGAGCTCGATATTGTCGCGTCCGGTCTCGGCTATGGGTCGGAATTCGCCGGACTTCAGGGCGCGAAACGCCTGGCTGTGAATGAGCGTCGCCGCGTCGATCTGGCCGGCCGCCAGCGCCGCCGGCAGGTTGGGGGCCTGGATCTCCAACTGCCTGAGGTCGCCGCCTTCGAGCGCGGCGTTGAGCCCGTATTTGTGGATGAGCGCCAGGCGCACCTGGGTGTAGCCGGTGGAGCGAAGTCCGTAGGACCCGAGCGCCTTGCCCTTGAGTTCCTGCGGGCGCTGGATTGCGGAGTCCTTCTTGACCCAGACGCCCGCGCCTTCTCCGGCTGCCGCTTGCTGCAAGGCCGTCGACATGATGCGCAGCTCGAGCCCGCGTGCCGCCGCCGGCGGCAGCGCGATGACGGCCGTCATGATCACGTCGAACTGCTTGGCGGACGTGGCCTGAATGAGCTGCGGGATTGCGAGCCCGCGTGCCTCGACCGTGACGAGGTCGGAGGTCACTTTGCCGTTGGTCATCGCCCAGGTCACTGCATCGTAGGCGGGGTCCAGCAGATACGCGTAGGTCACCTTGTCCTTGGCCTGCGCCAATCCGGGCCTGGTGAGCGTCATCAGCGCCGGAGCGGCCATGAGCTTGAGCACGGTTCGACGTTTCATGCGATGCTTCCCTCTTCGAGCGACCGAAACAGTCTAATCAATTTCTCCCGATGCCGGACAGTGTCCTGCTCGCCCAACGCGCGTGGCCGCGCCGCCTTCAACTCGATCGTTTCGAGTACGCGGGTCGGCTTGTTCGACAACACGATTGTGCGGTCGGCAAGCTGCAGCGCCTCGTCGATATCGTGGGTGACGAACACCACGGTCTTGCCGGTCTGCTGCCAGATCCGCTCCATTTCGGCGCGCATGCGCGAGCGCATGTTGAGGTCGAGCGCGGAGAACGGCTCGTCCATCAGCACAATCTGCGGGTCGACCGCGAGCGCGCGCGCGATCGCGACCCGCTGGCGCTCGCCGCCCGATAGCATTGAGGGGTACTTGTCCGTATCGTCGGCGAGGCCGACGAGGTTGAGCAATTCGATGGCGCGCGACCGCCGACGTTCGCGGTCGCCGGCGCCGAAGCGAAGCTCTGAACCCAGCAGCACGTTGTCGAGCGCGGTGCGCCACGGCACCAGGCGCGGGGATTGAAACACGAAGGCGATCTCCGGCCACGTGTCGTGCGGATCGCGTCCGTCGACGGTGACCCTGCCGCTGCTCGCGTCGAGCAGGCCGCCGATGATGCGCAGCGATGTCGACTTGCCGCAACCGGACGGCCCCAGGATGCAGACAAACTCGCCCCGCCGCACATCGAAGTTCAGCCGATCATAGATGGGCTCTTCGCCGAGGACGACGCCGACATTCTCGAATGTGATGATCGCGTCGGGTCTCATGCGTCTGCGGGCCGCCAATTTTCATGCCATGGCCGCTCCGACCCGTCCAGTGACGAGGTGATCCTGGCACCCGGGGCCGCAATCCGATACGATCGTTGCAGAGACGGCCGCCCTCAACCTGGGCAGAGCCGTTCGACGCGGGGGAGGAAAACCATGCCAGCGGTGAATGCAGGCGCGCGGCTCGACCGCCTGCCGATCAGCTCGTTTCACTATCGGATCTTCTGGCTGGTCGGCGCCGGCATGTTTTTTGACGGGTATGACCTTTACGTCGGAACCTCGGTGCTGCCGGCGCTGCTTCAATCGAAGTTCTCGACACTGCCGCTCAACGCCCAGTTCGTGTCGTTTACATTTCTCGGCATGACCATTGGGGCGTTGGTAACCGGATTTCTGGGCGATCGTTTCGGCCGCCGCTTTACCTATCAGTTCAATCTGATGATCTTCGGCCTGGCGTCGCTGGCGGCGGCATTCGCGCCCGACATGACGACGCTCAACGCACTGCGCTTCGTCATGGGGTTGGGATTGGGCGCCGAAATCGTGGTCGGCTACTCGACCCTGACCGAGTTTGTGCCGCCGGTCTCGCGCGGCCGCTGGCTTGCCTTCATGGCGTTTCTGGTCGTCTCCGGCCTGCCGGTGACGACGCTGCTCGGCAATCTGATCATTCCCAACTTCGGCTGGCGGCCGATGTTCGTGATCGCCGGGGTGGGCGCGCTGATCGTCTGGTACCTGCGCAAATCGTTGCCGGAATCGCCGCGCTGGCTCGAGATCAACGAACGCGATGCGGAAGCCGAGGCGATACTTGCCGCAATCGAAAAGGAGGCTTCCGCCGCGGGTCCGCTGCCGCCAGCGGCAGCTCCCGCGCCAACGCCGCAGTTCACCCTGGCCTCACTGCTGCACGGCGATTTGCTCAGACGCATGGTGGTCGGCAGCTGGGTGCTGATCACGGTCAACACGCTGATCTTCGGATTCGTGACGTGGCTGCCGCAGTTCTTCGTCGCCGAAGGGCTCACAGTCACGCGCTCGCTCGCCTACACGCTGGTGATCGTGATCGGTTCACCGATCGGCTGCGCGATCGGCGCCTATTGTGCCGATGCCTTCGGGCGGCGGCCGACCATCATCGGCGCGTCGGCGCTGAGCATCATCTTCGGCTCGATCTACCCGTTCACAAGCGAGCCGGCGGTGATGCTGCCGGTCGGATTTCTGCTGATCGTGTCAATCTATATTCAGGTCGCGTTGCTGTTCGGCGTTTACACGCCCGAGCTGTTCCCGACCGAGGTGCGGCTGCGCGCCAACGGCATCTGCAATACGCTCGGGCGTGCCGCGACGATTGTGTCGCCGTTCATCGTGGTCGCGCTGTTCCAGTCCTACAAGATTGCCGGAGTGCTGAGCCTGATGGTGGTGTTGCTGCTGATCCAGATCGTCGCGGTCTGGGCCTGGGGAGTCGAGCCGCGCGCAAAGCCGCTGGAAGCGCTCGATGCGCCGGCGGCGGCGCACTGAGACGATCGATTATTCGGCAGCCTGCTTGGGGCGCCGGGTGAGCGGATAGTCGGTGCTGTCGTAGAGGCGGCGTATGCCGACGCTGTCGAACCGTTGTTCGTCAACTTCCAGATAGGCGCCGGCCAGCGATTGCTGAGGCAATTCCTCGATTGCAAAGCGGATCGCCTCGGCGGCACGGTCAAATCGCCGATACCCTAGGGGCTGACGGCGGGACTTTCTATTCCTGGTGGGAAACAACTCGGCCTGACTGCTATAGTTGAACGCACTCATCGCTTGATCCTACCTGCGGCACGGGGGTCGATCGCCCGATCGTCGATCTCGCCCTGCTCGATACGCGCACCGCGCTCCTGTTCGTCATCACAACAGCCCGTAATATAAGCACGAAATGGCGAAATGCGAGTGCCTGATGCGACAAAGTTGGGCGCGATTCCCGCGTGAAACTTGGCTCTGAAGCTGATTTCGATCAATTGGAGTACTCTCCGCTCGTCATCGCCGGGCTTGTCCCGGCGATCCCGATCCCTCTGGCCCGGCCGTGCCCCCACAAGCGAGATGGCCGGGACAAGCCCGGCCATGACGAATGGAGGGGTTTCGCCTCCAGCACCGCGAGCTGTCCGCCGCATACAGGCTGGTGCGCGGGCGCGACGCAGGGTTAACGCGGCGCCGCTGTCGGCTGACGACTTTGCGTGGATTATGATCTGACGCGCCGGCACGGTCGACCGCAGATGCGCGCTTCGGTGCGATCGCGATTACCGCGGCGGCTCGCGGAAGTAGCTTGCGCACCACACGATCGCGAGCAACGCGGCGCCGCCGAGCGCGTCCACCCGGATATCCGCGCGCGCAAGTCCGAAAGTCTCGTGTGCGAGTGTTCCCAGCAACGCCGCCGTCAGACCGGCGGCCGCCAGCGCGCCTAACAGAAAGATGGTCCGGCCGCCCATGCGCGAAATATGCCCTTCGAGGCTGGCAATGCAAGCATTCCTAGATTTGCCATAAACATCTACCACTCATAGGAAATCCATCCTTCAGGTGGCAAGGATTGGATGAAAAGGAACAGCTAGGAACCCATGGCTGGCCCGAACCGAAAATCCCAGGCCCGTCGCGTGCAGTACGCGGCGCTGCCGTTTCGTCGCCGCAGCACCTCCGGAACGGAGGTGATGCTGGTGACGTCGCGCGGTACCGGGCGCTGGATCATTCCCAAGGGCTGGCCCATGAAGCGCAAGGCGCCGCACGCGGCGGCCGCGCGCGAGGCGCTCGAGGAGGCCGGTGTTGTCGGGCAAATCGGTAAACGGCCGATCGGCTCGTTCCCGCACGAGAAGCTCCTGAAGGAAGGCGAGCTGATCGTCTGTGATGTGCAGGTCTTCGCGCTCAAGGTGACTCGTCAGCGCAAGTCTTGGCCGGAAAAAGGCAAGCGCTCGGTTAAATGGTTTTCACGTGCCGAGGCCGCGCGCACGGTGCGCGAGCCGGTGCTGCGCGACATTATTCGCAAGCTCGGCAAGCGATCCTGATCGTCACGCTGCGGCGCGGCCGTCCCGCCAACTCACCCGCAAGTCTCGATATCGACAACGGAGCCTTGTCCGGCGACGACGTTGAGCTTTGCGCAAGCGAGAGTGAGAATGCGAACCTTGCGTGGCTTTTGGGAGGTACATGCTGATGGCGCGGGTTCAAGACAAGGTCGCGCTGGTCACCGGCGGGTCGGGCGGGATCGGCGCCGCCACGGTGCGCGCCCTGCACCGCGAGAATGCGCGTGTCGTCATCGCTGACGTGGTGGTGCCGGCCGGCGAGAAACTCGCGGCCGAGCTCAAATCCGAGTTCTGCAAGCTCGATGTCACGAGTGAGGACGACTGGAAGCGGGTGGTTGCGCAGATTGTTGCGGCGCACGGCAGGCTCGACGTCCTGGTCAACGCGGCCGGCATCGAAGGCGACATGACCCGCGGCACGCCCGAAGAGACCACGCTCGCGGAATGGCGGCACGTCATGGCGGTCAATCTCGACGGCACGTTTCTCGGCTGCCGCGAAGTGCTGCCGGTGATGAAGCGGCGCGGGGAGGGCTCGATCGTCAACATTTCGTCGGCGGTCGCTTATTTCGCGACGCCCAACAGCACCGCCTATGGGGCGAGCAAAGGCGGCGTCATGCAGTTGACGAAGTCGGTCGCGCTGCACGGCAGCTTCGACGGCCACCGTGTCCGTTGCAATTCGGTGCATCCCGGGATCATCGCAACCCGCATGATCGAGAGCATCAACGCCCAGCTGTCGGCGTTGAACAAGGTGGACCCGGAGGACGCCAGGCGCGCGTCGTTCGCGCGCATCCCGTTTGGCGAGCCGGGACAGCCGGAAGACGTGGCGGAGCTGATCGTGTTTCTGGCCTCCGACGAGTCGCGCTACATCACCGGGTCGGAGTTTGGTATCGACGGGGGCTGGCGCCTCATGGGCCGTCCGCGGTCGGTTGCGGCGGCGGCTGCGAAACAGTAGAAGCGCGCCACGGAGAACAGCATGACCGGCAAGATCGCGGTTCACGATCCGCGCGGATTTCCGCCCAAGGTCACCGGCAAGCGCCTCGCGCCGCGCCTCGAGAGTCTCGACGGCAAGGTGATCTTTCTGGTCGATTGCCAGTTCGACAATTCCGACATGTTCATGGCGCAGCTGCGCGAGTGGTTCGCCGAGCATCTGCCGCGCGTGAAGACCCGCATCATCGAGACGCGCGAAAGCTGGGTCGACGATCCGGACATGCGCGCCACGGTCGCGCGCGAAGGCGACGGCGCCATCCTGGGCGTTGGTCTTTGAAGCACCTGCTGCCCCGCGGTCGCGGGGATGACAATGGCGCTGGAGGAGAGCGGCGTCCCCGCCGTCGCAGTCCACACGCAACTCTTTGCGCGCCTCGCCAAGGCAACCGCGCTCGCCAACGGCATGCCGCGCACGCGCCAGGCGTTCGTGCCGCAACCGGTCGTCGGCGTGCCGCCGGCGCAGCTGCGGGCCTATATCGAAGGCGCCGACAAAGTCACCGGCCGGCCGTTCGTGCAGGAGGTGATCGAGGGGCTGACACGCCCGCTCGATACGGAAGACCTCAAGGGTGCGACGTTCGAGCGTTCGACGCCGCGGCTGCTCGAGCCCGACACCGAGGAAAACCTGCACGAGCTCTTCATCCGCAACCGCTGGACCGACATGCTGCCGGTGGTGCTACCGACCGAGGGACGCGTCGCACGCATGCTCACGGGCACAAGCCACGCGCCCGACGAGGTCGTGGGCCGGCTGCGCCCGACCGCGTTCCGCGAGGCCTGGGAATTCACCGTCGAGAAAGTTGCGGTCAACGCCGTCATGGCGGGCGCGCGCCCAGAGTATTTCCCGGTCATTCTCGCCATGGCGGCGAGCGGACAGACCGCGCGCTCATCGAGCACCAACTCGTTCGCGACGATCTCGGTCGTCAACGGCCCGATCCGCAACGAGATCGGCATGGATTCCGGCATCGGGGTAATGGGACCGTACAACCACGCCAATGCCACCATCGGCCGCGCCTACGGCCTGCTGTCGCAAAACCTGCAGGGCGGCTCGGTGCCGGGCGAAACTTACATGGGGACGCTCGGTAACTGGTACGGCTACACGGCCTGCTTCCCGGAGGCCGAGGAGCGCAGCCCCTGGCAGCCGTTCCACGTGCAGCACGGCTTTGCGCCGACCGATTCCACGGTGAGCATTTTCTTCGGCGGCTGGTACACCCACGCCGGCCAGGGCCCGCGCGACACCTGGCAGAACCTGCTGATCCGTACCTTGATCGCGACCGATCACTATCTGCCGCCGTTCCTGGTGATGGACCCGATCGCGGCGCGCGAGTTCGATAAGCTCGGGTTTAGCAAGCAGAAGCTGATCGGCTGGTGCGCCGAGAACGCGCGCCTTCCCGCGCGCGAGTACTGGGACAACCAGTGGATCCAGACCCTGATGCACCCGCTGGCGGTCGCCGGCGTTGAGCCCTACGCGAGTCGACTCAAGGCGCAGCCCGACGAATTGGTGAATCTGTTTCTGCCGGACGACATCAACATCATCGTCGCCGGTGGTGAGACGCAGGGCTTCTGGAAGATTTTCGGCGGCCGCTACGGCGGCCGCGGGCCCGGCGCGCCGGTGACCGACAAGGGCAAGGCCGCGAGCCCGACGCTGTCGATCGATAAGTGGCGGTGATCGGACAGTCGAGTTCAAGCGTTGTTGCTGCTTCTGTCGCGACATTGCAGTGGCTGCCGCGTCCGGGCTATGTTGGATGCGCTAGTACCGACGGATCCATTCCGCGGGCGTAGTTCAGTGGTAGAACGACAGCTTCCCAAGCTGTATGTCGTGGGTTCGATTCCCATCGCCCGCTCCAACATGCCGGTCGATACTGCACGCAATGCTCCGCCGCGAGACGCCAAGGGACAAACCTGATATCCTGACACGCGTCGAATTCATCAAACCGGGATGGGCTCACATGCAAAAGCGACTGATTCTGCTTGCCTGCGCGACCGCGATGATCGCGTCCGTTCCCTCGGCCAGGGCCCAAGCCCCATCGACCATGACGTGCACGCCGATTACCCAACAGGAGGTTGCAGCACTGTTCGATCGGTGGAACGCTTCACTCGCCTCCCATGATGCCGACAAGGTCACGGCGAACTACGCTCCCGACGCCGTTCTTCTGCCCACGGTGTCGAATCAGCCGCGAACAAACCCTGCCCAAATCAAAGACTATTTCATGCATTTTCTGGAGCGCAACCCGCAGGGCACAATCGACACGCGCACAATCCGCATTGGCTGCAACGAGGCTTCCGATGTAGGCACTTACACGTTCCGGCTGTCCGGCAAGAACCCGGGCTCAACCGATATTGTCAAAGCGCGGTATTCGTTCCTCTACGAATTGCGCGACGGAAAGTGGGTGATCGTTCATCATCATTCGTCGGCGATGCCTGAGCCCGTACAGTAAGCCAACGTCGCGCTGCAGTTCCCGGGACGATCGGCAGCCTTTGTTCACAGCGGAATGCGATTTATGCCATAATGGGCCGACCGCAGCGCGATGACGTCCGCGGTTCGGCGCAAGTCTTCGGGATGTAAGCGATGTCTAATGATCTCGAGTCGCTCGTTCTCGATCTCGTGGAATGGGTAGCGCGCGAGCCGCGCTCCTACGCAGAGGTGTTCGACGCCTGGCGGACGTCATGCCCGCGCCTGCCGGTGTGGGAAGAGGCCTGCGACCGCGGCTTTGTGGCGCGCACGAGCGTGCCGGGCCGCGGCGCCCTGGTGGTAGCAACGATCTCCGGCCGCAAGTTCCTGCAGCAGCACGGCAGGCCGAGCAGCGCCGCTCTGCCGGAGCGCGGTGCGGCCTGAGCGGATTTCGCTCATCCAATGTCGACGGTGCGTGGGCATCGTCCAACAGAATATTTTAATATCGTCGGCCAGTGATCTGCGCGGAGGGCTCGTCATGACGCAATCCAAGCGTTTGCGGTTTTGGCTGCTGGCCAGTGCGGCGGCATTGGGAGCCGGCGGTCTCGCCGCGAGTGTCACGTTCGCGGCCGAGCGTGGCGCGGCGACGCCATCCGCGGCGACGCTTTCGGATGCGGATTTCATCCTCTGTCACACCCCCGCAAAGGGCGGGCTTGCGGCAAACATCGCGCGGTTGCGCCTCGCCGCCACCCAAACCGAAGTGCCGCCGACCGAAATGCAGGCCGCGGTGCCGGCGCCGGATTTTGCCAATACGTTCCCGCCGCTGTGGGACGGGCTCGGGTCGCTGACCTACAAGATCACCACCGAGGATCCACAGGCACAGGCCTATTTCGACCAGGGGCTTCGCCTCACCTACGGGTTCAACCACGACGAAGCGCGACGCGCGTTTCGCGAGGCGCAGCACCGCGATCCCGATTGCGCGATGTGCTACTGGGGCGAGGCCTTGGTGCTCGGCCCCAACATTAATATGCCGATGCCGGAAGACGCGGTGGCGCCGGCGCTGGCGGCCGCGCAAAAGGCGCAGGCACTCGCGTCGAGCAGCGCGAAGCGCCCGGTGACCGCGCACGAGCGCGCGCTGATCACGGCGCTCGCCGTGCGATATGCACCCGACCCCAAGGCCGACCGCGCGGTGCTCGACGCGGCTTACGCGGCCGCCATGGGCCAGGTGTCAAAACAGTTTCCGGACGATGACGACATCGCGGTCCTCTATGCGGAGGCCGTCATGGACCTCAGCCCCTGGGATTACTGGAAGTCAGGCGGGGCCGAACCGAATCCGCAGAGCGTTCCAATCGTTCCGACGCTCGAGCGGGTACTGGCGCGCAATCCGACCCATTCCGGCGCCCAGCATTATTATATCCACGCGGTCGAGGCCTCGGACCGGCCGGGGCGCGGCGAGCGCGCGGCCGATCAGTTGCGCGGATCCATGCCGGGCGCCGGCCATATGGTCCATATGCCAGGCCACATCTACTATCGGATCGGCCGCTACTTCGACTCGCTCGCGGTCAACAAGGACGCGGTGGCAGCCGA
>JBPYFJ010000011.1:0-3633 GCA_051985675.1 Xanthobacteraceae bacterium
TCCTGGGCAATGGGGTCGTGGGTCTGCTCCGGGGGAGCGTATTCGGCCCGCATCCCTTCCCCGCGCAGCGTCCAGCTGGCGCCGCCATCCTCGGTGAACCAGATCCCTCCCGTCGAGACCGCAATCCAGACGCGCCGCGAATTGCGCGGATCCACGCAGATCGAATGGATACCGGGCAAGTCCGCGCCGCCCCCCATCCACTGCTTGCGCTTGGGGTGATCCCAGAGCGAGCGGATCATGTCCCAGCTCTGGCCGCGATCGCTCGAGCGGAAGAGCCCGCCCGGCAGCGTTCCACACCAAATGACGCCGGGTTCGTCGCGGCCACCGGCCTCGAGCGCCCAAACGCGTGCCGTGCTCCAATTGAGCGGCCGGCCCCACATGTCGTGCTCCTCGTAGCCTTCCGGTTTGGGCGGATAGGTCGGCGCAGCGATCTCCTCCCACCCGTTCGCGGTCGAGCGGTGAAGCTTGACGCCGAAATGACCGTGGTCGAGTGCCGCATAGCGCCGCCCGTCGCGACGGTCGCTCAGCGCCAGGGTGACATTGTCCCCCAGAAACTCGACCGCCGTGATCGCCCACTGCTTCGCCTTGCGCGCAACGGTGAACAGGCCTTTGCGGGTCGAAACGAGAAGCGTGTCGCTCATTCATCAGCCTCCCGACAGGGCTTGGAAGACGTAGATCGTGCTCGACTCGCCCACGGCGTCGGTTAGTCGCGCGCGATCGCGGATCATCCGGCCATCGACGAAGATCGTCATGTGTTTGCGCAGTCCGGACTGGTCGTCGAGCACGTAGCCGCGCGCCTGCGGATTGTCGGCAAAAACGATTTCGAGAACGTCCCGTACGGTGCGGCCGGAGGCTTCGGCCTCGGGCATTGCCACGTGCCGCTGGATGTTGGGCGTGAAGACGACCTTGGCCATGGATCGCGCTCCATTGGGCGGGAAGTCCCGGCGAGATGGAACTCCGCTCGCCCGCGATGCCCGCGCTTGTTGCGGGCATCCGCGTCTTTTTTGGGGCTTGGTGGCTATACGGTGGTGATTAGCCGCGGGATCGTCCTGTGACCGCTCGTGGCGTCATCGGTACGAGATACAGCGAGGCCCGGCGACGGGGCTTGTCGAATTTTGCTACTTGAGCTCGATCTTGCTCAAAGGAGCTTGGCGCCCGATGCGGCATAGGTCGCGATCACGTGGCTGCGGGTTAAGAATGATGCGACAATAGATGCTCTGATTCGGCGACGGCAAGGACGTTGGTCAAACGCTTGAGCGCCGCATCGATTTCATCGCGCGTCGTCCAGCGCCCAAGACTGAAGCGGATGGCCCCCATTCCCACGCCGGGCGCGACGCCCATCGCTTCCAGCACCGGCGACAGCTCTATTCGGCCCGAGTGGCACGCCGATCCCGTCGACGCCGCCACCCCGTCGAGCCGCGTCAAGATCTCGGCGCCGATTCTATCGACGAAGGACACGTTGAGCGTGTTCGGCAGGCGGTGCGTGGGATGACCGTTGAGCACAACGCCGCTCCCGAATTGCCGTTGCAGGCCTTGCCAAAAACGGTCGCGCAAAACACGCACGCGATCCATGGCGGAAACGTCGCCGGCAAGCTCGCAGGCCTTGCCCAAGGCGACCGCCAGCAGGGCGCTCTCCGTGCCCGCGCGGCGGCCGCTTTCATGCCCGGCGCCATGGATCAGCGGTTCGATCGAGACGCCGCGACGCACAAACAGCGCCCCGACCCCTTTTGGTGCATAGACTTTATGGCCGGCGATCGAAAGGAGATCGACGCCGAGTTCGTTGACGCTGGTTGCGATCTTGCCAACGGACTGCGCCGCGTCGGTGTGGAACAGGACGCCGCGCTCGTGGGCGATACGGGCGCAGTCCTCGATTGGCTGGATGGTTCCGACCTCGTTGTTGGCGTGCATGATGCTGACAAGGATCGTGCGCGCCATGATCGCTTTGCGCAGATCGTCGGGGTCTAGGCGGCCGGTGCCGTCGACGGGCAGATACGTCACGCGTGCGCCAAGGCGTTCGAGAAAACGGCAAGGCTCCACAATTGCCGGATGCTCGATGCGAGTCGTGATGATGTGATTGCCCTTGTCGCGAAGCGCGAAGAATGCGCCCTTGAGCGCAAGGTTGTTTGCTTCGCTGCCGCCGCTCGTGAAAACGACCTCGTCATCGTGGCAGCCGAGCAACGCCGCGACTTGGCCGCGCGAGGTGTCGAGGGCCGCTTTTCCCGCGGCCGCCGCCCAGTGCCCGCTGGATGGATTGCCGTAATGATCCGCAAGAAACGGGCGCATTGCGGCGGCCACCCGCGGATCGACTGGCGTGCTCGCGTTGTAATCGAGATAAATGGGTTGCATGGTTAGAAACCTACGTCCTTGGCGGCGCTCGCCGCGGCTGTAGGCTGCGCGGCCTGGGCTTGCACCGGCAGGCCGGTCTCGTTCCACTCCTCCATGCCACGGCGCAACACGTTGACCTGCGTAAAGCCGGCGGCACGCAAGGTCCGCGCCGCCGTCGCCGAGCGCTTGTCCGTGCGGCAAACGAGGACGATCGGCCCGCGTTCAAGCCCGGCAAGCTCTGATAACCGGCTTTCGAGTTCGGCCACGGGAATATTGCGCGCGGTCGCGATGTGCCCGAGCGGGCCGACGAATTCATCGCGTCCTCGGACATCGACGATGGTAACGCCTTCGCCGCGATCGAGTCTCCGTTTGAGTTCATTCGCCTCGATCCAGTTGAATTTGCCGCGCAGCCGTTTGATCAATCGCGGCAGCAAGGCGATGGCAGCGAGCAAGCCGAGCGCAAGCAGACCGTACCATACGGCATCGGTGTCGCCGGCCAGCGCTCCGCGTCCGGCGTACCCGAGCCAGGTGTAAGCCACCGTAGCGGGAACCATGCAGACGAGCGTGGCGAGAACATACTGGTGAAGCGGAATATGCGTCAGCCCCAGCGCGTAGTTCGAAAGATTGAAGGGAAAAAGCGGGACCAGCCGTACAAACGCCACGAAACGCCAGCCTTCCGCATCGACTCCGTCGATCAGACGCTTGAGCAGACCGCCTGCCTTGCGAGTGACCCAGCCTCCGGTGATGTAGCGCGCGGCCAGGAATGCCAGCGTGGCGCCGACCGTGGCACCGGTGAGGTTCCAAATGCTGCCCCACACCGGGCCGAACAACGCGCCGCCCGATAGGGCGAAAAGCGTGCCGGGAACGAACGCAACCGCGCCAAGGGCATAAAGGACGACGTAGCCGATCGGCGCCCAAGGGCCGAGAGCAGCGAGCCGAGCATCGAGCAGTGCAAGATCGAACTGATGGCGATGAACGATCACCCACGCCGCCGCTGCCACCAGCACCAGCGCCAGCGCAAGTCGGGGCAAGAAACGAACGAGAGTCATCAATCGGCCTCCCGCGCTGCGATCGGATAGCGACCTGCTTCACCGCGGAACGGTTGCAGTAGCATGCGATCGAGGCCGAGTTCGCGGGCATCACGAAACTGCTCGATACCAATTGTCATGCCCTCGTGGCCCGCCGCAGGCTGGGCGCGGTAGGTGCCCAACAGACGGTCCCACCAAGGCAGGTTGAAGCCGAAATTGCTGTTGGTCTCGCGCCGCAGGATCGAATGATGGACGCGATGCATGTCCGGCGTCACGACAA
>JBPYFJ010000012.1:0-2017 GCA_051985675.1 Xanthobacteraceae bacterium
GCAGCTTCAGCACCGCGCGGCCAAGCGCGATGGCGCCGGAAGAGACCACGAGCACGTCGCGCTTGTCGCGGTGCAACTTGGCAATGTCCTCGGCAAGCGACAAGAGCCAGGCGTCATGCAATCGCCCGCCGTCGCTGTCGACCAGGAGCGAGGAGCCGACCTTTATCACCATGCGGCGGAAGTCGGCGAGGGAGAGGGGGCGGGACATGTGGAAAGCTTGCGGCTGACCGGCTGCACGCGACAACCATTGTCGCGCCGATACGTTGTTTAGCATGCGCTTTCAGGTCTCCGCCAAGGCGTAACGGCATGCGCAAGGTATTCATCGGTACCTCGGGTTGGACCTATGGCGATTGGCGCGGCCCGTTCTATCCCGAGGATCTGCGCAAAATCGACTGGCTTGCCTGGTACGCCACCCGGTTTCCGACGACCGAGATCAACGGCTCGTTCTACCGCACGCCATCCTTGGATGCGGTACGCGGCTGGCGCGATCAGACCCCGAAGGATTTCTTATTCGCCTGGAAAGCCTCGAAGTTCATCACCCATTGGAAGCGACTGGGCGAGACATGTCCAAACTCGATCGAGTTGATGGAGACGCGGCTTAAAGCACTGTCGCCGAAGGTCGGCGCAGTTCTGTTTCAGCTTCCCCCGCAATTTTCGAAGGACTCCGAGCGGCTGGCGTCCTTCCTCGATATGCTGCCGCGCGGTTATCGCTTCGCCTTCGAGTTCCGTCACAAGAGCTGGTACGACGACGGTATCTTCGATCTCCTGCACAAGCATGACATATCGCTTTGTCTGTCCGACCATCACGACGCGCCCTCGCCCTGGCAAGTGACCGCGCGTTACGTCTACGTGCGCGGGCATGGGCCCGGCGGCCGCTACAAGGACCACTATTCGGATCGGACGCTGCGCGAATGGGCGCGCGCAATCGCGGCGTGGCGGCGCCAGCGGCGGACGGTCTTCGTCTATTTCGACAACGATCAAAAAAGCGCCGCCCCCGCGGACGCGCGCAGGTTGATGCACATGGTCAACAGCATTGCGAACTGATCGGTCAGGGGCAATCGGGCGCGATCTTCAGTCGCGGGGAGCAGCGCAGGGTAATATTCAGACCCGCGCGATATCACCCCTGCGGATGCCACGCTTTGGCGGCAACACTTGGCCGTTCCTCGTGCCGCGTTTTGTCGATCACCTTCAACAGCGCGCGCAACACGACGGGCACGCCCGCGCCGGTCGCCGCGGAAACGACGAGCGGCGTCTTTTTGGCGGCGCGTTTGAGCCGCGCAGTCTGTTTTTTCAGTTGCTCCGGCGTCAGCGCATCGGCCTTGTTGAGTGCCACCACCTCGGGTTTCTCGCCGAGTCCGTGGCCATAGGCTTTAAGCTCCGCGCGTACGGTCTTGTAGGCGACCCCGGCGTGCTCGGTTGTGCCGTCGACGAGATGCAGGAGCACGCGGCAGCGCTCGACGTGGCCGAGAAAACGGTCGCCCAGCCCCGTGCCTTCGTGTGCGCCCTCGATCAGGCCCGGAATATCGGCGAGCACGAACTCGCGGCCGTCGATCTCGACTACGCCGAGCTGGGGATGCAGCGTCGTGAATGGGTAGTCGGCGATTTTCGGCTTGGCTGCGCTCGTCGCCGCCAGGAAGGTCGATTTGCCCGCGTTGGGCAGCCCGACAATGCCGGCATCGGCAATCAGCTTGAGGCGCAGCCGGATCGTGAGTTCCTCGCCGGGCTGGCCGGGATTGGCATGGCGCGGCGCACGGTTGGTCGAACTCTTGAAATGGGCGTTGCCGAAGCCACCCTTGCCGCCGCGCGCGATCACCGCGCGCTGTCCCACGTCGGTGAGGTCGGCGAGCAGGGTCTCGCCGTCCTCCTCGTAGATCTGCGTCCCGGCCGGCACCTTCAGCACGATATCGGCGCCGCTCGCGCCGTGGCGGTCCTTGCCCATGCCGCCGCCGCCGTTCTTGGCCTTGAAATGCTGCTGGTAGCGGTAATCGATGAGCGTGTTGAGCCCGTCGACCGCCTG
>JBPYFJ010000013.1:0-4812 GCA_051985675.1 Xanthobacteraceae bacterium
CAGGCTGTCGCCGCTTTTGGGGCAGCCGAGCCGGTTTTAGAGGATCGCCCGCTCCTAGTAGACGCTATGGCAATGATCATCCGGGATGATCTCGCCCGTTCAATTCCGCGGCGGGCAGCGGCGACGACAGTGCGCGCCTTTTGGGACAAGTGGATTGAGGCGGTCGCCCGGGTCGAGCACCGCGGGGAGCCGGTAGTGTTTGCTGTCGCCGAACAATCTGAGGGCGTGTGGTGGTGCGGGACTGGGCCTGCTGAGCAGCTACCAGCGTTCGTCGCCAATCAGCCGCCGCTGCGGCGGCTCGTCATTGCGAACGTTCCACAGCTGTATTCAGAGTTGCAAAACCGTGCCAACAAGCTCGGCTTTGATCTTTCTGCCGGTGACTTGTTCCTTGCGCCTGACCATCCCTTATTCATCAGCTGGGTCACAGAATTTCGCGAACAACGCGAAGCGCTACAGCGGAAATTCGACCCGCTGCATGGCGGCAGGGCGCCACCTCGTCCGAGTACGCAACAACGTAAAGCCCTAGAGGCGCTGGCATGCAGCGCGGCCCCGTAGAGCGAGGTTATGGGACACGGCAAGCCAACGTTCAAACAGGCCGACCTCACGCGTGCGCTGCGCGCGGTGGAGAAGGCCGGACGCGACGTGGTGCGTGCCGAGATTGCTCGCGATGGCCGGATTGTGCTGGTGTTTAAGCGCGGCGAGGAGATGCCGGTCGAACGAAACGAGTGGGCAATGGCGCGCATCAAGCTGAAATACGTCAACGCCTTCGCGAACCAGGGGCGTAAGGACAAACGCCTACGCTACTATTTCCGGCGGCGTGGCGGCAAGGCGATGCCGCTTCCAGGTCTCCCCGGTTCTGAGGAATTCATGACAGCCTACGCTGCGGCTCTTGCGGGCCTACTCCATGTTGAGATCGGTGCCAGCCGGACGCTGCCCGGCACCATTAACGCACTCGCGGTCGATTACTACCGTTCAGAGGACTGGCAGAATCTCGCAGTCGACACTAAGAAAAACCGCCGCCGCGTCATTGAGCGCTTCCGTGCCGAGCACGGTAACAAGCGCGTCGCACTACTGCGACGCGAGCATATCCTAGGAATGCTGGCGGCGATCCCGAGACCGTCCGCCAAGCGGCACTGCGTAAAGGCAATTCGCGGCCTGCTGCGGGCCGCCGTGCCGACAATGCGCAGGGACGATCCGATGGAAGGCATCAGCATCAAGATGCCCAAGACCAAGGGTCATCACACCTGGACTGATGAGGAGATCGCGCAGTACCGCGCCTACTGGCCGCTGGGGACGCAACAGCGGCTTGTTATGGAGTTTGCACTCGAGACTGCATCGAGACGTGGCGAGGTCGTCCGGTTCGGCCCGCAGCACCTCAGGAACGGGCGCATCCGCATCGAGCGCACCCACGGCAGCGAAGATGTTGATATGCCGATGTCGCCGGAGCTACAGGCAGCGTGCGATGCCATGCCCAAGGTGCACCTCACCTACATCATCACGGTCCACGGCAAGCCGCGCTCGAAATACGGGCTCGGCAATGATTTCGCTAAATGGGTGACCGAGGCGGGTCTGTCCGCACGCTGCCGCTTGCACGGGCTCAAGAAGGGCGGCATGCGCCGGCTCGCTGAGGCCGGCGGCACAGCTCACGAGCTGATGGCATTCTCGGGCCACAAGACGCTCACCGAAGTGCAGCGCTACACGACGGGGGCGGATCGGAAGAGGCTCGCCGATGCTGCCATGGCGAAGCTGCGGGGTCAGAGCAAGAACGCCGATTACACAAACACGGCGCCCCGTTTACACAAACAGGCCGCTAAGATTTTGAAAGGAAAGGACTGACCAAATGGCTTGGCGCTCCCTAGGGGACTCGAACCCCTGTTTTCGCCGTGAGAGGGCGACGTCCTGGGCCGCTAGACGAAGGGAGCAGGCGGAGAAGCTTCGGAGATAGCGCCGATCACCGCCGCGCGCAAGGAGCGCCCCGTGCTCCAGGATGAAAGCCGCAACTCCTCGGATGGGCGCTCCGGCGTCCGGCGGGGAAGCGCGCGCACATCCAGCCGACATCCAATCTAATCCATCCGGAACCGGGTCACCTTCGCGACCGCACCCCATTGTCGCAATTGCTCCGCGATCACGGCCGCAAAGTCGTCCGCCGAGCCGCCGGTCGGTTCGATGCCGGCGCTGAGGAGGCTCGCGCGAAGCTCAGGCGTTTTAAGACCTTCGTTGATTTCGCCGTTGAGCCTCGCGACCACCTCGGCGGGAATGCCCGCGGGGCCGAAAAGTCCGTAGTGCGTGACCGTCGTCAGGGTTGGCAAGCCGCACTCGATCATGGTGGGAACGTCGGGAAGCTCGGCACTGCGCCTTGGGCTCGTCACTGCGAGCGCTTTGATCTTATTTGCGCGAATGTGCGGCAGGAGCGTCGCCCCGGCGCCGAAGTTCATGTCGACGCGCCCGCCCAACATATCGGTGATGGCCTGCGCCCCGCCGCGATAAGGGATGCTGGCGATATCGGTGCGCGTGGCGGTCTTGAATGCTTCGCCGATGAGATGCGGCAGCGTTCCTTGGCCAAAGCCGAAGTTTAGCTTGCCAGGATTGCGTCTTGCGTAGGCGATGAACTCCTGAAGCGAGTTTGCCGGAGTGCTCGCCGAGACAACCAGCACCAGCGACGTCGTGCCGACCGCAACAATCGGCGCGAAGTCCCTGATCGGATCGTAAGCGATACCGTCGGCAACAAACTGAGCGATGACGTGCGTGGGCGTATTGCTAAAGAGCAAGGTATAGCCGTCGGGGGCCGCCGTCGTGATCGCTTTCAAGCCGACCAGCGTGCCGCCACCGGGCCGGTCCTCGACAATGACCGGCTCCCTCACGCGCAAGGCGAGGGCCGGAGCAACCGCCCGGGCGAAGGTATCGTTAGGAGATCCAGCCGTGTACGGCACGACGAGCTTGATCGGCCTGCCAGGATAGGAGGACTGGGCACGGCCCGAGCCGATGAGCGCGACGGCGAACGGGCCCGTCGCTGCGCACAGCAGACATCGCCTTGTGAGGCCGAATGTGCTCACGGCGAGGCCATCAAGGTTCAGTCGCGAATTTCAGGCGGCCCGCGGGCTTGAGCGTCTTGGCGTTGAACGTGCGGATCTCGATCATACCGCCCACATCGATGGTCACCACGATGCGATCTTCGGCCATCGCCGTGGCGACCACGCGCGCGCCCTTCGGCAGCAGCGCCGTGACCTCCGCCGGCGCGCTTCCCTCGATCTTGAAAACGCGATAGCCGATGACGCCGAACACCGCGGCGATCGCCACCAGCGTGGTGGCGCCGGAGATCAGCATCAGCCAGCGGACCTTGGCGAGGGTGCGCGCGGCCGCGGGATCGAGTGGTGCTTTATCCTCCGCCGACGGAATGCTCTGGGCCATGACGCAGCGGCGCAGTGAGAGACTGACAGTCGCCGCCGAGGACGGCGGCGAGCGGCTCGACCGCGTGCTGGCAGCGCGCGTGGCCGAGCTGTCGCGCTCGCGCCACAAGGCGCTGATCCTGGCGGGTCGCGTCGCGATCGACGGCGCCACGATCCGCGATCCCGGCCATCGCGTCAACGCCGGGGACAGCGTCGTCCTCGAACTTCCGCCCGCCGAGGACAGCGCGATCGCGCCCGAGGACATCGCCCTCAACGTGGTGTTCGAGGACGCCGAACTCATCGTCATCGACAAACCGGCCGGGCTCGTTGTGCATCCCGCCGCCGGCAACTGGAGCGGCACGCTGGCCAACGCGCTCGTTGCCCATTGCGGCGCAAGCCTCATCGGCGTCGGCGGCGTCAAGCGCCCCGGCATCGTGCATCGGCTCGACAAGGACACCAGCGGTCTCATGGTGGTGGCGAAGACGGAGCGGGCCCACCGCGCGCTCAGCCGCCAGTTCGCCGAGGGCGGCCGCAGCAAGGCGCTGCGGCGCGGCTACCTGGCCCTCGTGTGGGGCGCACCGGAGCGGCCGCGCGGCACCATCGACAAGCCAATCGGCCGGCATCTCCACGCGCGCGAGAAGATGGCCGTGCGCGCCAACGGCCGCGCCGCGGTGACCCATTGGGAGGTGCTCGAGCGCTATCCGGGCCACGATGGAAGGCCTGTGGCGAGCCTTATCGCCTGCCGACTGGAGACCGGACGCACCCACCAGATACGCGTTCACCTCGCGTCGATCGGTCACCCTCTTCTCGGCGACGAGGTTTATGGCGGCGGCTTCAAGACCAAGGCGAATCAGCTTTCCGATGAAGCCAAAGCCGCGCTCGAAGCCCTTGGCAGACAGGCACTTCATGCCTATCTGTTGGTTGTCGAACACCCATCGCAGGGCACGAATCTGGAGTTCCGCTCGGAACTGCCGGAGGATTTCTTACGTTTACGCCATAGCCTCGGTGCGCAGGGCGCAAGGGCTTGAGCAAAACATCAAGCCGACGCAAGGGCTTAGGCGGACACGGAAGAGTCACGGTGACGTGACGCCGAGTTAACTTTGTTCGTACCCCCTCGTCCTGTAGTGTCGCGCCCGCGATCAAACTTCGCGGTCGCAGCATGACGGGCACCGTCGGCTCGGGGAGCGACGGTGTGCTCAGCCCGCCGGTCACCGGGGGCAAACTTTGGAGGGCGCTATAATGGCCCGTGCTGCAGTTTTGCCGATTTTGACGGCCGAATCCGGCCTTACCCGCTATCTGGAGGAGATCCGGCGGTTCCCGATGCTGGAACCGCAGGACGAATTCATGCTGGCCAAGCGCTGGCGCGAGCATGGCGACCGCGATGCGGCGCACAAGCTCGTCACCAGCCATTTGCGCCTGGTGGCCA
>JBPYFJ010000014.1:0-3473 GCA_051985675.1 Xanthobacteraceae bacterium
GCACGGCCGTCGTTACTCTCGGCGGCTGTAAGGCGACCTGCGCGACCACGGATGTACTGGCGCGCCGGTTGCCTCCATAACGAGCGCACATTTGAAAACGGCTCACGCACTTATTAGAGAATTGGGATCGGCCGTTCAGCCGCCCAGCGGGACCGCCATTGTGTTGACGGAGGAGCCCGGCGCGCAGCCCAACTGGGTCGCGGCCGCCGGAATCATGGAAGCGGCACTTACAGAGAAGTTCGCAGAGAAGGTGGCCGAGCTGAGGAAGACGGATCCGCTCGTTGACTGGAGCCGGGTGGATAAGGACCGCACAGAATCTCGCCGCGTCGTCAAATTTCTGTTGGCGACGGACTGAGACGACGCCGGTTCCCTGTATCCACGCTTGACGAAGGCGCGGTTGCCGGCGTTGTTGGCGCGCAAGCACGGTCCGCGTGCCAGGACGGGCCTCAAAGCTTTCACTTGGTTGGGTGCCCCGCCCGCACAATTAGCCCCTGGTCAGTCGCCCTTTTTTGGGATGTGTTCTTTCGTCTCGGCAATGTCCCGATCCACCTGGGCAAGGTGGGAAGGTTCATCGGCCATTTGAGAGTCCTCGCCCGCTCCAGCAGGGCGATAGATGCCTCAATTCGCGCGGTCATCTCGGCTTGGAGCTCCACGCTCCTAGCCATGCGCTCAGCCGATTTCAGCACGTGATCCCGATCGCTTTCCAATTGAGCGAGAATATCGACTGGAACTCGGGCCATCTCTCCGCCAGATCTAATCAGAGACAGTCAAACACGCCCAAACGGTCCGCGGCGCCAGCTCTTTGCAAACGCTGAGGTTCGTTCCTCGCGGGGCAATTCGCAAGCATCAATATTGCAGGGCCGGGGAGCGTCGCCCTGACAAGCGCTGCAGGAAGGCAAACGACTTCGATGCACTGCGCTGCTCGCAATCTGAAAACTGATGTTTCGTCCAGCCCGCCCGACTATTCGGCCGCCGCCAGGTTGCCCGAGGGCGTGCGCCCGAGGCAGGCGATCAGCATGTCGGTCGACATGATGTCGCCGAAGGTGAGATAGAACGCGCACAGCGATGCATTGTGGTCCTGCTCGGTCACTGCGGCGTTGCCGTCGGTGACCATGATCGTCTTGAAGTTGAGCATCATGGCGTCGCGTGCGGTCGATTCACAGCACACGTTCGTGACGGTGCCGGTGACGAGAATCGTGTCGATGCCGCGGTGGCGCAGGATTTCGGCAAGATTCGAGGAGCCCTGAATGAAGGCGCTGAAACGGTTCTTCTCAACAATGAGATCCTCCGCGCGCACATCGAGCGTGGCCCAGAGCTGATGCCCCTCGCTGCCGGCGGTGAGCGCTTGCACACGCTTGGCGCCGTGTTGCGGCGTCACCATGTCGAAATACGTCGACCAGCTCTGCAGGGCGTCCTCGGTGAAGGTGGTCTTGATCCATACCACGGTTCCACCGCTCTCGCGTACCGCGCGCGCGAGACGATTGACATTGGGCACGATCTTTTCCGCCATGGGGCAGAGGGCGTGGGCAACGCCCGGCAGCATAAACGCGTTCTGCATGTCAACGACGACCAATGCGGTCTTGCCCGGATCGAGATCGTCGTAGATGTGCTCACGGCCGCGGCGCTCGATGACGCGCGCGACGACCGATTGCGGAATGGAGAGCGTGTGCATCGAAGGCTCCCGTTCGTGAGGACGGACGTGATTATCATGCCGGGATTGGCACAGGGCAACCGTGCCGCTTCCCGGCAAAGGCGTCGGCGATGAAGGCATGGGCGAGCGCGTAGCCGTGGCGAGTGGCGGGTTCGTCATATACGGCGCGGCCGGGCAGGTTCGCCTGCGGGTCGGTGAAGGCGTGGCACACGTCGCCGAACGTGAGCAACGCCCAGCATGCGCCGGCCTGCGTCATCTCCGCCTCGAATGCGTCCCGCTCGGCCTTCGGCGCGACCGGGTCGGCGGCGCCATGCACCGCAAGCACCGCGGCTTTGACGTCGCCGCGCTTGGCGGGCTGCGGCGTGGTCAAGGTCCCGTGCATGGAGACAACCGCCTGCACATCGGCGCCGGTGCGGGCGAGATCGAGGACATTGAGCCCGCCGAAGCAGAAGCCGATTGCCGCGCGACGATTGATATCGCCGATGGCGCGCCGGTCGGATTCCCGCGTCAAAGTATCGAGCGCGGCTGCGATGCGCCGGCGCATGCCAGGCACGTCCGACATAAACGGCTGCAGAAATTGCATCGGGTCTTCGGTGCCGACCGGTCCGTTACCTTCGCCGAACATGTCGGCCACGAACACGACGTAGCCCGCTTGCGCGAGCATCTGACCGGTCTCGATCGCTGGCTTGATGACGCCGCGCCAATTGGGCGCCATCAGCAAAAGCGGGCGCGTCGCCTTCGCGCTTTCGTCCCATACCAGCGCGCCGCGGCAGCTCAGGCCGGACACCGAGTAGAAGATGCTTTCGACCGCCATCGAATTTTCCTCCGTGGATCACTGCGCAGCTGCGGCGGGCCGCAGGAAGGCGAAGTCGCAACCCTCATCAGCACCGAGGATTTCCTGGGCATAGAGCTTGGCATAGCCACGCTCGGCCCGCATTTCTACGGGTTTGCGCGCCGCCGCGCGCGTAGTGAGCTCGGCCTCGTCGACGAGGAGATCGATGCGGCGTTCCTTCACCGAGAGACGGATGCGGTCGCCGCTGCGCACGAGCCCAAGAGCGCCCCCGGACGCTGCATCCGGCGTGACATGCAGCACGATGGTGCCGAACGCAGTACCGCTCATGCGCGCGTCGGATACTCGGATCATGTCTTTGATCCCGCGCTGCGCGAGCTTCTTCGGGATGGGCAGATAGCCGGCTTCGGGCATGCACTCGCTCGCGTGAGGACCGGCGTTCTGTAGCACGAGCACGTCGTGTGGGGCGACGTCGAGCTGCGGGTCGTCGATGCGCGCGGCAAGGTCGGCAAGCGAGGAGAACACCACCGCTCTGCCCACGTGCTCGAAGAGCTTCGCGTCGGCGGCCGAGCGCTTGAGGATGGCGCCCCTTGGGGCGAGGTTTCCGAACAGCGCGATCAACCCTCCTTGCGGTTCGAAAGGCTTGTCGCGTTCGGCGATAATGGAGCGGTCGACGTAAGCGCGGTCGCCGGACGCAAGACGCTCGCCCAGGGTTTCGCCGGTGACCGTCAAGCAGTCGAGATGCAGGAGCGGCTTGAGCTCGCGCAACAGCGCGCCCATCCCGCCGGCGGCGAAAAAATCCTCCATATAGCCGTTGCCGACCGGCTTGAGATTGACCAGCACGGGGGTCGACTCCGAAAGCGCATTGAGCTGCTCGAGCGAAACCTTCACGCCGGCACGCCCGGCGATCGCGGTGAGGTGGATGATCGCATTGGTCGAGCCGCCGAGCGCAAGGAGGACGCGCAGGGCGTTTTCGACGGACTTCGCGCTGACCATCCGGTCCGGCGTGCGATCGGAGCCGATGAGTGCTGC
>JBPYFJ010000015.1:0-41301 GCA_051985675.1 Xanthobacteraceae bacterium
GTGCATCGTGACGATGGACGGGGTCCACCGCCCCAGGCGGATAATCGACGGTGATCATCAACATCTCCTTGCCGGGTATATCGGCCAATTCTGTCAGCATGAGTGGGGTCACGACGGCGGCTTCTGCGGCGCGCGCGGATTGGATTGGCAGTGACCCGAACGCGACAACGAGCGCCGTTCCAAGAATGCGGAAGATTGACATTGTTACACCGGTTCGGTTGGAGGTACCCTTCGACTTGCGGTTTGGGATCAGGCTGCGGGCTGCGAACGGCGGAGCCATTCGTCCAAACCGATGCGGCCGAGCCGCGCCTCGCCCAAAGGCACGAGCGAGTGCTCCTCGACCTTGCCGCCCCAGTATCCGGCCCTGGGGTCGCTCACGACCTGTCGCGGGTCGCCAACCGCCTTCAGATAACGGGCGATTATCTGGTTGAACGGCGCTCGTTCCGGGCCAGCGATCTCAACGATGCCGTTGCGTGGTGCCGCGAGCGCCACATCCGCAACATTAGCGGCAACGTCGTCCGCCGCGATCGGCTGGAACAGAATGGGTGGAAGCCTGACGGTTTTCCCATCCGCACTCGAATCGGCGATGCCGCGGAGGAATTCCAGAAACTGGGTAGCTCGGACAATGGTGTACGGGATGCCGGAGTTCTTGATCAGATGCTCTTGGGCGACCTTGGCACGGAAATAGCCATTGTTTGTCCGGTCGACGGCGACAATGGAGAGCGCAACGTGGTGCCGGACTCCGGCTGCGGCCTCCGCCGCGAGAACGTTGCGGCCGGATGTCTCGAAGAACTCCAATACCGCCTTGTCCTCAAACGAAGGCGAGTTGGCGAGGTCGACTACCACCTGCGTGCCCGCCATAGCTTCCTTGAGCCCCTCGCCGGTGATGCTGTTGATACCGCTTTTGGGCGAGGCGGCGACGACCTCGTGGCCACCCCGACGCAGAATGGCGACGGTCTTCGAGCCGATCAGGCCGGTGCCGCCGATGACGACGATCTTCATGGTCTGCCCTCTCCTGTCCGCCAGCAGCACGTCAGCGCCAACGCGGATGTCGCGTACTTGTTCCGCCCGCTAGCCCCTTCATCCGGCGCACGCCCGATCAATCCGATCGCATCAGCTCGGCAACCGCCTGCTCGAATTGAGCGGATGCACAGGCGTAGCCCAGCCGCTCCTTTTGATTTCCACCCGAGCCGATCCCGATCACTGCAAACGTGCCATCGATCTTCGCCAGAATCGGCGCGCCCGAATAACCCTTGTCGGTAAGGCAGCGATAGAAGAACGTCTGGTCGTCGCGGCCGCTCACCCGGCAGGCGGACGCGATCGAGGGCAGGAATTGGCGGTCCACGCCGTAGCCGACCTGCATGAATGGACCCGTGGTGCGCAGCTGCGCGCGGCTCAGGGACTTGATTGAGACCGGTTTGGCTGAAAGGGGATTTTTGAGAACAATGATCCCCCAATCAGCGGCGACGGTTTCGACCTTGAACTCACCCGGGACGTAATCCGGCGAAACGACAAAGCGTTCGGCGACCGAGTGTTCGGCGGGCACGCCGCGCGCAACCCCGACGGAAAAGTGAACATTGCCGGGCGCTGCCTGCTGGTGGCCGGGAAACAGGCAGTGCGCGGCGGTGAGCACCAGCTTTGGTGCGACAAGCGTTCCGGTGCAGAACTCTCTGGCTTGGAAATTCAGGATCGTATTGACGGTGCCAATCGACGAGATCGGCCAAACCGACGGATCGGCGATTTCACCGTAGTGCGGATCGGAGTTCGGCGAGGCTTGCCCGGCATTTTGGGCGGACGCTGCGTCCGGCGCGGCGGCGATTGCGGCCAGCGCCAACATGGCGGCGAGCCTCGGACGCGTTGTGTTCGAAGACGCCGCAGCTGATGCACGCCGCGCACCCATTCGATTAGCCCTCGCGAACCCAAATCCGCAAAATCGTCTCGCTACCAACGGGAGACCGACGCGACGAGACATTCAAATTCCCCCTGCGGTAGCATCTTAAGATCGAAACGCGAGCGCCGGGCGTAGCGTCTTTCATACATGCGAATGCCGCAATCTGACGAATCGGTTCGGCTTGGCCGCAGCGCGAGTTTGACCGTGCTATGATCGGATCGTCCCTTGCTGGGGGATGTGATGCCCATCCATGCAATGAGGCGGCGCGAATTCATCACAGCTCTTGGTGGCGCCGCGACGTGGCCCGTGGCGGCGCTTTGCCAACAGCCCGCGGTGCCGGTGATCGGATATCTGGGCTCCCAATCGCCGGCCACGTTCGCGAGCCGGTTGGACGCGTTCCGTCAAGGTCTCGGCGAAAGCGGCTACACCGACGGACAGAATGTCACGATCGAATTTCGCTGGGCCGAAGGTCAACACCACAGGTTACCGGCGCTGGCGGCAGATCTCGTCGCTCGTCGCGTGGCCGTGCTGGTTGCGCCAGGCGGCGCGCCAGCGGCGCTTGCGGCAAAATCCGCGACCACGGTAATCCCAATTGTCTTCGAGATGGGTGCCGACCCGATCGCAATGGGACTGGTCAGCAGTTTCAGCCATCCGGGCGGGAACCTCACCGGGGTGTCAAGTTTGAGCGTGGAGGTGACGCCGAAGCGGCTGGAAATTCTGCACGAATTGGCTCCCAAGGCGACCGTGGTCGCTGCGCTCATCAACCCGACCAGCCCCACGGCGGCGTCACAAACCAGAAGCCTCCAGGAGGCGGCCGGCATCCTCCGGTTACAGCTCCATGTCCTGCACGCCAGCACCGAACAGGACGTCGACTCCGCGTTCGCAACCCTGCTCAAACTGCGGGCCGGCGCACTCGTGGTCGCCTCCGATACCTTCTTCGCCTTTCACAGTGAACAGCTCGCGGTCCTCACGGCCCGTCACGCGATACCGGCGATCCAGCAGTCTCGCGACTTCAGCGTCGCCGGCGGCCTCGCGAGTTACGGCGGCAATTTCATTGAGTCGCACCGCCAAGCCGGCATCTACACCGGTCGCATTATCAAGGGCGACAAACCCGCTGATCTGCCGGTCCAGCAAGTCACGAAGCTCGAGATGGTCATCAACCTCAAGACCGCCAAAACCTTAGGGATCACCGTGCCGCCATCCGTGCTCAGCCGTGCCGATGAGCTCATCGAATGAGGCCCACAGCCCGCCGATGAGGCTCGTCAATACTAGTCGGAGAACCCGATACCGGATATTGACGGGCAAGCTTCGCCAGCGCCTGATGCAAATGACCTGGGCGAAAGCGTTTGCGGGGCCTGGATCGCTCGTACCCCTCCCCCGTCCGGTTCGCCATTTCCAACAAAATCAGACACTTCTGACGACATGCTCACAACCCGGATTGCGACCGGCAAAGCCCGTTTAGAACGCCTACACACAAGTATAGTAGGCGCGCCCCGGCCAGCGCCTTATAGGCAAAACCCGACAGATGGCTCCGGGGGAGTGCCGCGATGTTCAGCCTCAGCCTTCATCGTTTCGATCCGGTTCCTGCGATCGTCGTGTCGTGCAGCCTGTTGCTGACGGTCTTGATGATCTGGTCGTACTGATCGCCGCCAAACCGGTTGATCGCTGGTTCGAGAGTTAATCTGTCCGCGCGCCACTGCGCGCCAACATCAGCGCCCCTTAAGACCCGCGGTAGGCCCCTCTCAGGCCGGAGACGCCGCATGCAATTAAGACTTGCGATCGCCGGCAGCGTCTTCTTTGCGTTCTCCGGGGCCGCGGTTGCGGCCGACGCGCCGAACCTTGTCGGCAATTGGACCCGCACCGCGTTTTCCGCCGCTCAAGTCGGCGAACACGCAGGCTTTGCGCCGGTTACCAAACCGACGCTGATGCACGGCAACGCCCAGGACTGGACCATGAAAATCGATGCCCAGGACGGCGGATCGTTCTCCGGGACGATCACTGGGCCGAGCGGACGGCCGCAAGCGATCGTCGGCACGTTCCAGCTCGACGGCAAGCACTTCGTGTTCGCGACCGTCGACGACATGGGCAGCGGCACGGTCGAGAACGACGTACTCGAATATTGCTGGGCAACCTCCAGCCAACGCTACATCGGCACGGGGTGCGCCACCTACCAGCGGACCAAGTAATCCAAAAAGAAAGACCCCGCTTCAGTCTGGGGACCGGGATGCGGGGTCTCGCTTGGGGACGCGTTGGGTAACGAAAACACCCTAAACAAATATGGTTGACGCGAAGTTAACGGCCCCGGTTCCGGCCTGCCAAGCGCGGCCGGCGTGTTGGGGGCGCGGGGCCGAGCGGTTATGGTGTACCGTCGTTCGGCCTTTCGCCAGCAACCCTAGGAGTTCCCTTAAAATGAAATCCCTCGCTCTCGCGCTGGCCCTGCTGGCCGGCGCCGTAACGGCCGCGGATCGCACAGGATGCGATTCCCGATCTCAAGGGCACCTGGAGCGGCAAGGGCAAGTCCGTCGTGTTTGGCAACAATCCGCACCATCCCGGCCCGCAGACGGCCGACGCGCGCCGCGCGTGCGCGACATCGACGTAACCTACGTCGTGGACGGCCAGGAGGGCCGGCTGGCGTGGGGCCGTTCGTCCTCGACGATCGCGCAGACCAACGAGCCGTTCGCCTGGGCGATTTCGGCCGACAACAAGTCGATCGTCGGCGCCGACCGCGACGGCTATTTCCACATCACCCTCATCGCCCCCGACCGCATGGACAAGTGCTACGTCCAGAGCGGCACGAGCCCGAGCGGCTCGATCGTCGCCGCCTGCTACGAGATGCGGAAGATCAAGTAGGACGGCGCCGGGGGCGGACCATTGTGTGTGAGCTAGCGTAAGCGCGCTCAGCTCACGCGCCGCACGTCCTGTACATTGGTCGCGTGGGGCTCGCGTCGCGCCGTGCCCAGCATCGTCCCTTTCGAGGTAACTTGCGGGGGCGGGTGGCCGAGTTCGATCACAAAAGCCGGGTCGCTGCTGTTGCAGTACCTGGAAATCGCCCGCGCAAAGTCGTCGAGCACGACCGGCAACAAAGCGGCCGCGGTCGGCGGGCGGAGGTCGCCGATGACCCAGACCGTGTGGCAGTGGCGCAGCACATCGGCAACCGGCCGCAGATCGTTGGTCAGGAGAGCGATAAAGCGATCGAGGTTAGTCTGCCCTTGCGCGGGGTTGGCCGCGATCAGCGGGCCGACGTTGTCGATGATCACGACCTGGGATTGGCACCATTTCCAGTAGGAGACTGTGGTCGGACCCGGATCGTCGGGAAAAGATGTCGGCGGGGTTGCGGTGGCGGCGAATTCCAGCAGCGCGTCGAGGTTGAGATAGCGAACCTTGTGGCTCTTGAACGCAAACTCGGTCCCGATCCCGGCCGCCATCGAGGTTCGGCCCGATCCGATCGGGCCGCCGATCACGACCTGACAAGGCGATTTGTTGGGCGGCACATGATCGTCAATCAGCTGCTGCAGGACGGCGGCATTCTGCTCGTTGATGGTCGGTGCCGCGTCAGCCAGGCGGAATAAGTACGGGATCGATGCTTTCTGCCAGATGATCTTCTGCCGCAGCCAGGGCGGCGCCAGCAGCACCGCGACCACGACCACGCCGGCCGAGATCAGCAACGCCGGCCATACTGAAAGGTGAAACGCAAAGCCGAGCAACGCGCCGAGCGCCATGTAGCCGGCCGCGACGACGGCATTGCGGGCCAGGAGGTCGGTGTCGAGCGGGAAGAACCCGGTGGCTTGCCCGACCGCGCTGCGATAGGCGCTCCATTCCCACAACGATACCCCGATCACCGCGAGAACGAGCCCCGGCCAGAGGCCGGTGTCATAGTTCAAGGCGGGAGCCCATCCGAACCACACCATCACGGCACCGGCAGCCAGGATTGCGAGGAACGCGGCCAGGATCCCGATGCAGATGTGGCCAAACTGATCGGCCAGCCAGGTGTAGGAATAGGTGGCGGTGGTCTGGACTTCCTTGCCGTAGGCATCGGCCCAGAACTGCTTCCACAGATCCGCGGTCGTGAGGTCTGGAGCGCTCGGTCCGACGCCGTCCGGCAACGGTGCGCCTGCGGTCATGGCTTTCCCCCGCACAATCGATGTTGGAATGGATCGTAGCTTACCGCCGCGCCCATCAAACAACAATCGTTCGCGATGCCTCGTGGCTCCCGCCGGCGGCCGCGCGGCCACGCGGCGCCGGCGTGCGTGCCGCAAGGTTTCTGGCGATCTCGGGCTCGAGTGCGCCCGATGCATCGGTGATCATCGTCGGGCGGAAGCAGTCGCGGTAACGGTCAGGAACCGCAAAGGCCGGGCGGTAGAGCGGACCCAGCGGCTGGCTCGTCGTGACGTGGGTGAGCGGCTCGTCGCTGGTGTCAACGTTCGCGCGCCCGTTGCCGAGCAGCCCCGGGACGCCGAGGCGAATGTTGTCCGCCGATACGAAGGCCATCTGGCGCGCGGTGAGGAAGCGTCGGTAGCGTCGCCAAAATCCCAAGGTGCGCCGCGCCGCCTGGCCGGGGCGGCTGCGCAGCTTCGACAGGCTGCGGACGAACGGAACGACCCGCTCGATATCGTCGAGCGGCTTGGTCAGGAGGGTGAAGCCATCCATGTCCCGAAGCTTGGCGAGCGGGAGGAAATGGCCCGACTTGATCCGTTCGTCGAAGTGCGGCGTGCCGAGAAGCGGGATCGTCAACGTCATGAAAGCCGGCAGCGTGATCAGGTCGCACCGCGCGATGAAATCGAGCTCGTTCTGCATCTGCTCCAGCCGCTGCGCGGCAGGGTCGAAGATCAGCCCGTATTGAAACACGACGCCGGCCTCGAGACAGGTCTTGATCATCTCGACTTGCGGCAGGAGCAGATTTTGCCGCTTATTGTATGTCTTGTTCAGCGCAGGATCGAAGCTTTCGACCCCGCAAAAGAGGCCGAGACAGCCGGCCTCGCGCACGCGCGCCAGATTGCGAAGGTCCGAAAAGAAATCGCTGGTGACGAGCGCGAGCCACCCCGGCACGACGCCCTCCTCGACCAGACTTTTGAGTAACTCCAGCTTCTGCAGGAAAAACGCGCGGTTATTGCCGTAGAAATTGTTGTCGATGAACAGGATCGGCCGCCTGCGGGGATAGCTTCTGATCTGCGCCTCGATGTAGCCGAGGTCGTAAACCGCGTAATCACGCCGTTCGGCGGTCAAGGCGCAGAAGCTGCAGCGAAAATTGCAGTAGCGGCTGGTTTCGACATAGTTGATCGGGCTCGTCCACGTCAGCAGGTCGAAGCGTGGGAGCATTCGGTCCGTGGCCGCCGCCGGCCCGAACACGTCACGCGCGACATCGATCAGCTCCTCGATGTCCCCGTCGCACGCGTAGTCGAACGCCGCGGCGCTCGACACCGGCAAGTTGCGCACGACCGGGCCGCCGGCGACGATGACGCAGCCGGGCGATTTGGTTCGCGCGTAGGCAGACAACTGGCGCATGCGATCGAACGACGACGTCACGCCGGTCAGCACCAGCATATCGGGCCAGGCGAACAGGTTTTCGTCGCGCAGCGCCCCGCTGTGGACCTCGCTGTAAATGCGCACCTCGACGTTCTGCGGGTGAAACGCCCCCGCCAGATAGGCGTGGCCGAGCGCCTGCGGGACGAAATAGGGCCGACCGTTGAGGTTTCGGGTCTCGTCGAAATGCGCGACGACCACTAGGACGCGAGGCTTGTGCTGGCGCATGCCAGATCGTCTCCCCCGTAGTCGTCGGCGCCGAGCACGGCGGCCGAGCGTTCGGCCATCTTGCGCCATTCGGAATCGTGAGCAAGGAACAATTTCTCCAGGTCGTCTGCGATGCTGACATCGGCATCGCGCAGGCCGGCCTTGATCGTGCGCAGCCGCGCCAGCGATGCGAGCGCATCGGCGGGCATTTGCAGCCGCGTCGCATCGGCCAACGCTTGCCGCCACAGGTTGGCCGCCCGCGCGGTCCGCCCGAGGCTGGCCTCCAGGTCGCCGCGCGCCAAGAACGCGCGCGGCCGGCCAATTGGATAGACGGCGGCGAACCGTTTCAAGTTCGCCGCGGTGACGGTCGCGAGGCTCCAGCGGAGCACGGTGGCGCTCGCCGGTTCGGTCTCATGCGGCCGCGTCATCGCGCTTCGAAACGCCGCGCTGAGCGCGGGTAGCGTCCGCGATTTCATCGCCGGGGCGATGGTGTGCATCCAGCGGTTCGCCTGCTCAAGCCAATGCTGCCAGGTCCGGAGGTCGCCGCTCGCAAGCGCGGCATCGGCGAGGAAAGCCGCGGCTTCGAGCCGGTGGATCGGCTCAAGCAGGTCTGATTGATCCGCAAGAAGCGCCGCGAGTTCCGACAGGTGCTCGCGCGAGCGATCGTCGGATCCAAGAACCCGATAGCCGCGCATGGCACCGGCGAGGCCGCAGCCGAGCACTTGCAGATCGCCGCTTTCGCGCCCGGTTCGGCAGATCTTCTCGACGAGTTCGCTCCAGACCGATTCCCCGGCATAGCTCGTGTTGAGGAGGCACGGGCTCAGAATCGTCTCCAGACATCCGGCGAGCTCGCCCCATCGCCGCTTGTCTCCGACCTCCAGAGCCTGCTCGAGCCCCGGCTCGAAGTGCGATCGCGCGGCCTGCCATGCGCCGATACTGGTTTCGTACATGCCGGTCAGCAGGTTGACGCTGGCGCTGGCCGCCGGAGCGTTCACGCGCTTGGACAGTCGCTGTGCAAGTCCCAGATAGTGCTCGGCGCGCCGGCGCAGCGGAATGACGCCGCAGATCGCACCCAGGCTGGCGTAGTTCACAACCAGAACCGGCGACAGCTCCGCGTATCGTTCGGCGAGGTTGGTTGCGCGCAGCGTCGCGTAGAGCAGCCGTGCCTTGTCGCCTTGAAAATAGTAGATCCGCGTCAACGCCTCGTGCACGCGCGCCGCCCGCAGGACGGCCTCATTGGCGACGGACGGGCGCGATCGGCGCAGGTTCAGGCGCCCGCCATTACGCGCGCTATGCGCAAGCTGCACCACGATCTGCTGGACCATGCGCAATGCGAGAACGAATGAGCTCCGCGGCAGGGGGAGCTTGAGCAACCGCAGGCCTGCCTCGTAGGCCGCCCGCGCCTCCTCCATCCGGCCGAGGTTGAGCTCCGCCTCCCCCCGAGTGAAGTAAGCCGCGGCCTGCCGGCCGGGTGGCGGCGAAAGACCCTCCTCCCTGGCAAGGCCGAAGAACTCCTCGATCAGTGCGATCGCAGCCGCGTTATCGAACTGTCGGAGCCGCAATTCGGCGACACGGTCGATGTACTCGAACACTTTGGAACGATCGCCGGCGCGCTGCCATTGATTGAGAACGAGGGGCAACGTTTCGGCTTCCGAGGTGAGCGCGCCGCGTTCGAGAGCGCGGGCGATCGCGACGTGAGCCTCGCGCCGCTGCTCCGACACCATGCTGGAATAGACCACCTCGCGCGTGATCGCGTGGGTGAACATGAAGCGGCCGGGATCGGCACCGGTCGTTCGGATGAGATGCGCACGGACTAGATTGGCGACACATTCGGTGACATTGACACGGATTTCCTGGATCAGATCGATCGCCTCGAGATCGGCAACGGTGAAGCTCGCTGCGACAGCGCTCGCGATCTTGAGAACGAACTGCTCGTCCGGGAGCAGAAGGTCGGTGCGGCTCAGCACCGCGGCGCGCGCCGACTGCGGCAACGCAACCAGGCTGCCCTCGTCGCCGCTGTCGGGATGGGGGACGATGCGCACCCTGGTCTCCGGGCGGCGCTGCTTGATGACCCGGCAGATCTCGCCGATGAAGAACGGATTCCCGCCGGTGCGGTCCCAAATCGCCTGCTGCAGCCAGACCGGCGTGTCGGGCTGGCCGAGCGATCCGCTCACCAGCTCCGCCGTATCGGCTTCGCTCAGCGGTTTCAGGCTCAGACGATCAAGACCGGTCAAGCCTTCGATGCGATGCCCGGTGCGCGCGGTCAGAACCACGGCCATTGACTCTCCCGAGCGCATGAGCTCGCCGAGGAGCGCGACCGACGACACATCGAGCCAATGCGCATCCTCGATGACCAGGATGCTGGGAGGAGCCCGCAGACCGTCGAGCAGGATGGTCTTGAGCAGTGCGCGCAAATTGTCCGCGCGAACCGGGCCCGACAACGCCTCGGTCGTCGGCGTCTGCTCAAGCCCCAGGTCGAGCACGTCGTCGAGCAGCGGGATAAACCGGGTTTGATCGCGCCGCTGCTTGAGCCGCGTCAGGATCGCTTCATAGGCTTCGCGCCCGGCCAGCTGCTCGACCCCCAGCAACTGACGAATGATCCGGCGGAACGCGAAATAAGGCGTCGCCCGCTCGACGTCATCGGCAAGCCCGCCAAGGACGACCGCGCCGTTCGACCGGCAACCCTCGACGAAGGCCTCGACCAGCGCCGATTTGCCGACGCCCGGCTCTCCCTCGACCAGTACGGCGCGCGGCCCGGTGCCCTCGCCGGAACGCATGAGCGAATTGAGCCGCACCAGTTCCTCGGCCCGCCCAACAAACACCTGGCGTGCCGCCAGCATGCCTTCGTGCTTGGCGCGCCCGGCAATGTAGGTCGGTATCGGCACCCGCAGGCCGGGAACGTTCATTGACCACGGGCCCTGGAAGCTGACGAAGGCGGACGCTGCCTGGGCGGTCACGTCGTCGGTCAGGGTCCGACCGGCGGCCAGCGCGGACAGCCTCGCGGCGCGGTTCACGGCCTCGCCCAGCACCGTGTACTCGGCCCGGCGATCGGTTCCGATCGCGCCGCAGAAGGCATCCCCGGTGGCGATCCCGACCGACAGATGCAGCCCTAGCCGGCTGACGTCGGGCTGCAACTCGAGGGCGGCGAGGCTCGCCCGGCGCGGATCGTCATGGTGCGCGTATCCGGGCAGCCCGAACACCACCAGGGCCTGAATCCCGCCTTCGCATGTGGTGATGCGCAGCACGTCGCCGTGGAAGCGCGTGATCTTCGCCTGCAGCGCATTGACGGCGGCTTCCAGCTGCTCGGGGCTGTCGAGCAGATCGGCACCGGTCACGCGGATGAACAGCGCCGTCACGGTCCGCAGCTCGGCAAGCCATCGCGACAGCGAGGATCCGAGCCGCGAGCGCACGACCAACGGGAGATAGCTCGCGCGATCAGTATCGCCGGACCAGCCGGGCGATGCGTGCGGACCCACCGGCGGCGGCTCGGCGATCTCGAGCAAGTGGATCGTCTGGCCCTCGGTCAGGTGCCCTTTCGCATGTTTGCTCACATGCGACCAGGCGTCCGACGACACCAGGACCTCGCGACTCTCGGCCAACGCCGCGCATTGTGAGACCTCGATCACGCAAGGTCCGGTCAGGATCACGCGGCGGTTGTCGGATTGCGAGCGCAGATGGATGAGGTCGATAGTGCCGGCAGCAACTCCCGAGCGCACCGTGAGCTGCTCGCCCTCAACCGTGGTGTCGCCGACCTTCGTCTGCAGCACGGACGCACAGTGGCAGCAACGCCAGACTGCGGTTGCAAGATCGGAGGCTCCGCCCTGCGCCTCCCACCCCGCGAGCAGCGAATCGCCTTCAAAGCTCAGAATGACCCCGCCGCGCTCCTCCACCGCGCCGACCAATTCGGCCACGAACGCGTTCAGCAGCTGGCTCAGTCGTTCCGCGCCAGCCTCGCCGTCATCGCGCGTGAGCTTCGCGGTGAGCCGCGTGAAACCGGAGATGTCGGTGATCATCAGCGCGCCGACGTGCTCTTCGCGCGACGGTGCGGTTAAATCCGGTGCACGGCGCGCCCATTCGACGAGAGCGCCAGGCAAAAATCGCAGCAAATCCCCGTCTGAGGGTCCGGCCATCGAGTGTACCGCGTCTGCTCGGTTATTTAGCATATCCAGCCCGGGGCTTCACGGATCAACCGGATTCCCGGCCACGACATCGGCCATGGCGTCGCAGGCATGGCGCACGCAAGTACACTTAACGATAGCATTCGACGGTTTGATCGCCTGTTCTGAAATCGGCCCCGTCATGACCGGCGCGCGTCGGCGGATCATCGGTGCCGGCAGCACGGCCCTGCATGAAAACGATGTGGGAGAGATCGAGCGAGGTACCGAACGCCTCGAACGTTCCATCGAGATAGAGCGCCCACGAGCGTCGAAATCGTTCGTCGAAGAACTCGGGATCGGCTTGGCGTATTTCAGGCCATCGCTCGTCGAAACGTTTGCGCCACTCCGACATGGTTCGCCGATAATGCGGCCACAGATTTTCGATCGCCATCAACGTCAATCCGTTGCGTCGCAAGCTCGCCAATTCCCGCGACAAGCTGGGGATGTGCCCGCCGGGGAAGATATACTTGAGCGTGAGAAAGTTGGTGGCGACGTACTCGATGAACGAAGCCGCCGAAACCACGCCGACGCCGCCGGGCGCGAGCACGTGCGCGACGCTCGCCCACCATTCGTCATATCTTTCGACCTTCATGCCATGATGCTCGTGCACCCCGACGCTGACGAACTTGTCGAATGAGCCCGACGCCTCGTTTCGGATATCGCGGTGGTCTCCTTCAACAATCCGGATACGATCGCCGACCCCGTGGCGTGCGAAGCGCGCGCGCATGTAGTCGTTCTGACGCTTCACCGGATTGTACACGGTGACGGTCACGGCATAATTCTTGACCATATGGATCGGCATGAATCCCCAACCCGATCCGACCTCGAGGACGCGTTGCCCCGGCTTTAGGTCGAGCTTTCGACAGATGTATTCGTAGTTGTTGTGCTTCGCCTGATTGAGATTTTGGGTGCCGGTGACCCAGTAACCCTCGGAATAGCCGACCGTTTCGCCAAGCATTTCCTCAAACAGCTTGGGATGTATCCCGTAGTGAAAGTCGGCGTTCTGCTTGGCGATTGCCTTGCTCTTGTTGCTCTGCAAGCGCTCCTGCAACAGCTTCCTGACCAGCATGAGGGGATTGCGTGGATAGGTGCGCGGCTTCCAGCGCTGCTTATCCGGGCTGAGATCGGTCGCCTGACCTATCCGGCAGATCAGCGCGACTGGATACTCGCCAATGAGATCGATCTCCTGATCGATATACTTTTCGAAAAACCCTTCGTAGAAATAAAACAGCGTGCGCAGCTCCGCCCGCCGGGTCTTGAAGCGGATGGTTAACTCGGCCTCTCCGTCCGCGCAGTTCGTCCAGTCATTTCCGTTCGAAAACTCCGCCCTCAGCCGGTAGCCGCTCGTACCCAGGCGCAGAAACACCGCGCGCAATATCGCCTGGATAACGGCGTCGACGACATTGGCACCGTGGCCTTTAGGCACGCTCACGGCGCCGTCGTGCTCCCGCGGCAAACCCCGCACCGGAGCGGACAGGTCGCTGACAACCGCCGATACGGCCGGATCGCGAACTGGGGCACGCGATGACTCAATGGACATTTTCACCGACCGCCGACGACGGCTCCCTTCAAATCAAGGATGGTCCGCTCAATGCGAGCGGATTGGCGCGAACAAACAAACTCGTCGACGATCTGAAGAGATCCGCCGCCCATGCCAAATCCGGCGCCGCGAGAGCAAGCTTGGTGCTCTCACGTAGCCCCCGTGTTTTCCATCTCAACTTGTTACTAACATATCATGAAAAAGACGAGTTGCACGCACGGCCGGCGTTCGCACCGGTGAGACCTCGCGCCACATCAAACAACGTTCTTGAAAAAATAATAAGTTTGTGAACGGCCGTTGTCGTGGGCTAGCGTGCCCACAGGTCCTTGGATGCGATCCGAGCGCCCTCGGCCAGCGACTTAAGTTTGGCCCACTGCACGCTTGGATGCACGCGCACCACGTTATAGCTCTGCGAGAAGCCGCAATCGGTGCCGGCGATCACGTTCTCGCGACCGACCAACCCGGCGAAATTCTTGATCCGCCACGCGACCAGTTCCGGGTGCTCGACCACGTTGGTCGAGTGGGTGACGATCCCCGGGATCAGAATCTTTCCGTCCGGCAGCTTGACATCCTTCCAGACCTGCCACTCGTGCTCATGCCTGGGATTGGCGGCCTCGAGCGAGTAGGCCTGCGCCCGCACCTTGAGGACGAGGTCGACCAGCGTCTTGAGTGGAACGTCGGTCGTGTGCGGGGCATTCCAGCTGCCCCAACAGACATGGTAGCGCACCCGGTCTTCCGGGATGCCCTCGAGCGCATAGTTGAGAAGATCGATGCGGCCTTCGCAATACTTGTGGACCTCCTTCTGGCTCATCTCACCGAGCAGCCGATCATATTCGTGTGCCAGGAACGCATCGTCGAGTTGAATCAGGAATCCGGAGTCGACGATCGCGCGGTATTCCTCCTTGAGTGCGTCCGCGAGCGCGGTCGCTACCGCGTCCTCGTTCGGATAATGGCTGTTGATCCACAGACCGCGTGCGCTCATCGGAGCCGCCACCGGCAGAAAGGCTTCTGCGACCCTGGTGTCCTTGAGGGCGGCCTTGAAGTTGTCGATATCCTGCTTGATCGCAGCCTGCCCGCGGTAACTGATCGGCCCGGTGCAGTCCCACAGCATTTTGCGGGCGCCGATGGGGGTCGGGCCCGAGTGCACCAGCGCGGCCTTTCCCGGCGCCGGCGGCAGCCAGTCATAGTACTGGACTGCATTGTAGGCCGCATAGAACTCGGGAAACTTCTCGGCCTCGCGAATCAAATAAACCGGGTTGAACTCTCGCTCACCGGGCTTGACATCGCGATGCACGAAGCCGCCCAGACGTTCGGCGACGTACCTGATCCAGCCTGCCTTGCCATATTCGCCGTCGCTGACGATGTCGACGCCGGCCTGCGCCTGTTCGCGAACCACGTTTGCGACCTCCCGGCGCAGCGTCTTTTGGAATGCCGCCTCGTCGTAGGAGCGATCCTGCTCGCGGGCAGCCATGACCTCGCGAATCGCGAGCGGCCGCACCAGACTGCCGACGTGGGTGACAAGAATGCGGTCGGTGCTGCGCTTCATGATGTTTCTCCCTGTGCGGTCCTACCCTTCGGCAACGATGTCCCGCAGTGCTCGCATGCATTTTGCAATTCCTAGCGCGGGAGAAGCACCGAGCTCAACGCTGCTACGCACAGTCCAAGTCGCAGTTGCATGTGACTTGCCGAGACCTGGGACTTGCACGAGGGGCGCGCTCAGCGCATGAATGGTAACGAGGCTTTGGCTACCCTGACAGGCGCTTGATGCCACGATATGACGGCGACACCGCCGATGTCGTAAACGAACGGTCCAGCGACGATGCGCAGATATTCGAGCTCGCGCCGATCTCGCTGTGGCTGCAGGATCTCAGCGGGGTCAAGACGCTGTTTGCCGAATGGCGGCGAGCCGGCGTCACGCGCCTGCAGGATTTCCTGCTCGAAGACCCCAGCCGCGCCCGAGCCTGCTGGGATAAGAGCCGTGTCCTAAAGGTCAACCAACGAACGCTAAAGCTGTTCGAGGCCGGCGATCTGCAGCACCTGGTGGACAATCTGAGCCTGATTTTCCGTGACGACACATTCCACGCCTATGTCGAGGAGCTCGCCCAATTGTGGGAGGGGCATGGCCAGTTCTTCAGTCAAACGGTGAACTACACGCTGTCCGGAAATCGCCTCGATATCGAACTCGGGGGCATTGTGCTGCCCGGCCACGAGAGCGACTGGCGGCGGGTCCTGATCGCCATCAAGGATATCACTGCCCGCGAGAGTGCGCGGCGAGCGCACGCGCTGTCCGAACAATATGCCCGTGGACTGTTTGAGCATTCGCCGGTCTCGCTTTGGGTCGAGGACTTCACTGGCATCAAGCGACTGCTCGACGACCTGCGCAGCCGCGGCATCAGCGATCTGCGCGTGTTCACCGACGTGCACCCGGAATTCGTGGCGCGCTGCATGAGCGAGATCAGGGTGATCGACGTTAATCAGCACACGCTTGCGCTGTTCGAGGCGCCCGACAAACGGACGCTCTTGAGCCGGCTCGGCGACGTTTTTCGCGACGACATGCAGCCGCATTTTCGCGAGCAGCTCATCGATTTGTGGCACGGCAAGCTGTTTCAGCAGCGCGAAGTCGTCAATTACGCGCTCGACGGCAAAGAGATTCATTTTCACCTGCAGTTTTCAGTCCTGCCCGGCCATGAGCACGACTGGTCGCTCGTGCAGGTGGCGCTCACCGACATCACCGCCCGCAAGAAGGCCGAAGCTTATCTGGAATATCTCGGCCAGCACGATGTTCTCACCAAGCTGTACAACCGCTCGTTCTACGTCGATGAGCTCAACCGTCTGGAGCGCAAGGGGCCGTTCCCGATCACGATCATCGTCGCCGATCTCAACGGCCTCAAGGCGGTCAACGATCAGTGGGGCCATGGCGCCGGCGACGCGCTGCTGCGGCGCGTCGGGGAGGTTCTGCACGAGGCGATCGGCAGGCCCACGCACGCGGCGCGAATCGGGGGCGACGAATTCGCGATATTGATGCCTGGCGCCGACGAACGGGACGGTGAAACCGTGATGGAAAGCATCAACAAGCTCGTCGACATCAACAATCAGTTCTATTCGGGTCTCATTCTCGGCCTGTCGATGGGAGCGGCGACCAGCCGGCCCGGGGAGCGACTGGAGGCGGTGGCGCAGCGCGCCGACTTGCTGATGTTCAAGGCTAAGCGCGACTATTACGCCACCGTGGAAGGCGACCGCCCGGAGAGCGGCGATGGCGGTTGATTCCGGCGACGCGACTTTTTTTGGCACCGGCGCGCGCCTTAGCAACTTACCATCAGCGATCTATCGCCCGGCCATCATCATTTGCTCGAATTCGCGCGCGCGCCGGAATAATCGGCACGCTGTGAAGCGCGTCACATCACTTTCACTGTGACTCGGCTATCACGTCCTCGCCTGGTGTGGCGGAGACCTCGTTCGTCGTTCGAATCGAAGCGGCCTTTGTGACGGAGGCAACGATGCGGCGCATTCCCAATTTCTATACGTTGACGCCGGAAGACCGGCGCGTGCAACGGCAGTGGACGGGGCGGATCGCCCTCATCTATGTCGCCATTGCGGTTATTGCGCTCGCTGCCCTCGTGGTGCGCGGACATCAACCAGCCGGCGACCAAGCGAGCGCGGCAGCCGCCGCGGTCGCATCCGCCGCGGGCGCAAAGACCAACGGCCGGGCGCGCTGACAGCAGTGTCCGCTCAGACGAGACCCAGGTCTTTGGGGCGCACGCCCGGGAACACCTTCTGCAACCGATCGCCCTGCAGTCCGTAAAGGCGCGCAAATAAACCACCGAGGACCGCGCGATATTCGTTGATGACCGGATAGTCGCGGTTCTGGAACAACGTCGCTTGCTCAACCCTGACCTGCGCCCCCGCGAGGCGGCCGCCTTTTATGCCGCCGCCCATGATCCAGTAGACGCTGCCATGGCCGTGATCGGTACCGCGATCACCGTTCTCCCGAAAGGTGCGACCGAACTCGCTGATCACGACGACCACCGTATCGTTCCAAGCCGGCCCGCTGGATTGCGCGAAGCCGGCGAGGCCGCGGCCGAGTTCGGCAAGGTGGGTCGCGAGATAACCCGTCGCTGCGCCCTGATTGACGTGGGTATCCCAACCGCCCACGTCGACAAAGCCGAGATTGAACCGACCGTTCATCAGGCTCGCGATGCGGCGGGCCGCGAGTTCGAATCCTTTCGGGCTGACCGCGTTGCGGTTGGCTTCCTGCATCTCGGTCGACATGCTTTCATAAACTTGATCCCGCACCGCGAATCCTTGCGCGACACTCGGCTCCAAGCTCGTGCCCCGATACATGCTCTTGATGAGGTTGGCCTGGCGGTCGTCGACGCCCGGCTTGGCCACGGCGTTCAACCCCATGTTGGGGATCGACCTCGCGCCGCGGAATGTCAGCGGCAGCTGGTCGGTGAAGGCGATCGGCTTCACGTCGGTCAGTCGATCGGCAAGCCGGCTCATGAATCCGGATTGAAAATCGCGCGTGCCGTTGAGCGCCTGACCGAGCTCGATCGAGTCCTGGGTTTCGAAATGGCTGCGGCTCGCATCGTCAGTCCCGGCGAACGGAACGAATGCCAGCTGACCTTTCTGGTAGAGCGGGTAAAGCGTGTCCTTGAGCGCCGGATGCAGTCCCCAATCGCCGTTGAGCGGCAAGGCGGCGTTGGGATCATTCGGATTGGGCCGCGCAATCGCAAGCGTCGGCCGCGACTGATAGTAGAACTCACTCGATACTGGAACGACGACGTTGGCTGCGTCGTAGGCGCCGCGCAGGAACACGACCAGCAGGCGCGTGCTGGTTTGCGGCGCCGCGTAGAGCCGTCCCGTGATGGCCAGCGGACCGGCCAGAACCAGTGCTTTCACGACGTCTCGTCGGTCCATCGGGGTGCTCCTCGATCCTCTTATTGCCGCATGTCCGCGTCGACAACCTCGGGGCCTGCTAGCGGCGCATGAATTCAGGCGAAGCCAGAAACAGCGTGTTCCAATCCTGCAGCGACGCCGCCTCGTTCAAGGCCTCCCGGGTCTGCGAGCTGAGCGCCGGGCGCAAGGTCGTAAGCGACGGGTTGTCGGCGATGCGGGGCGCCAGCACCGGTGCGGGCGCCGCGGCCGTTTCAGATCGAAACAGCGGCGCTGAGCCGGATCCGATCATACGCGCGATCTCAAAGCGGGTGACCATCTGTCCGGGACTGGCCCATGCGGTTTCCGCCAGGCCGTATCCGTCCGGAGTCTGACGACCGTAAAGCGGCTCCGCCATGCGATTGAGCCAGCCCTGAATCGGCGCAGCGTTGACGATCGGCCGGTCGTCGTAAGCAAGCCTGATGGCTGAGACCACGAAGTGGATCGGATCCTTAAAACGGGTGCCGAGCGAGCTCTTGAACTCGGCGGATTCGAACATCGTCTTCAGGACCGCCGCGATATCTCCGTCGGACTTTCGGAAAGTCGCTGCCATCTGTTCCACCAATTGGGGCGACGGATTGTCGGAGACGAAATAGAGCGCGAGCTTGCGGCTCACGAACCGGGACGTCGCGGGCGCACGGGCCAGGATATCGAGTGCAAGGTCGACCTCTCTCAGTCCGCTGCCCGCAATGCGGTGGCCCAGAAACGTCTTGTCGCCGTAGTCGTGTCGATTGGGGTTGAAAACGAACAGGCCGTTCCGGACAAACTGGTCGCGCAGCGCGGGACGCACCTTCGGGGTATTGGGCGTGAGATTGACGCCAACCCCGGTCAGGATGCGCGAGAGTTCCTGCACATCGGCCTGGGTGTAGCCGGAACCGACGCCGAGCGTGTGCAATTCCATGATCTCGCGCGCGTAGTTTTCATTGATGCGGTTGACCGCGTTGCGGTTGTTGTCGAGGTAGATCAGCATGGCCGGGTGATGCAGGGTTGCCGCCAGCAAATCGCGGAACTTGCCCAGTGCGTGCTGCCGAATGGCGGTCTCCTCGTAGTCGCCGATCAGCGCCCGGATGCTGCCCTTGTTGGCGTGCACGTTGAAGTGGTTGAGCCAGAACCAGGTCAGTTGCTCCTTGAGTTGATCGGGCGAGTAGAGGTCACGAAGCAAAGACCGCGCGGCGGCCTCGCGCGCGACTTGCGCCAAGGTCTGGCGATAAGCCCGAAGCGCCTGCCGCTTCTGCTCTGGATCGGCGATCGCCGCCGCGTCTCGGCGCTGCTGCTCAAGGTCGATTGCAAGCTTCGCGGGCGAGGTTTTTGAAATTGTCAGGGCGTCGATCTGGGCCTGCGCGTGGTCCGGCAGGCGATCGGCCTTGGGCGGGTGGAGTTGCTGACCGAGGAACGCGGCGGATCCCATGCTGGCGAGCGCCCGGGCACTCGACGGGCTTGCTCCCCACGTGACCCGGTTGAGCAAGCCGAGATCCTGCGGCGAAAGAGCGATCTCTTGGCTGGTTGCGACCTCTCCCTCGGGAGCGGCGGCGCTCGGGTTCGCGAGTACGAGGAAGACCGCCGCGACGCATGCGGCTGCCGCCGGACGCAGCATTCGCATGGATGATGGAGCGTGCGCCATCGCGCGTTACTTCCAAGCCCAGTCGCTCCCGACCAACAAGTTGCGGCGCATTTGCGGCGGGAGTTTGTTCTGGTTTGATTGTTGAACCGGATCAGCCGGGATCAAACACAAATTGTGATTCATATCACACCTGTCGCGCGCCTCTCGACTGGCGCATCCCGGCTCGTGCAGGATCGTCTGCAAGGGCGCACAACCATCGTCTCTCGCGGCCCGCCACACAGCTCCGATCGCGCCCGCGTCGCGAAACCCCGTCGTCAATCGTCATAGGATCGTAGCGCGGCCCAGCCATGGGAAAATATCGATCGGATCGCTCGCGGATCCTCGCAGCCGCCCGATTACACGTTATGGCTCGCGGGCTTAACGCGTCATGACAATGCAATTCATGAAAAGTTCATCTGGCGCGACACGGTGTGCCTTTACCCGCTGGCCGCATGCGCACAGACCAATCGTGTTGCCGCCGCAGTTGCTCGCCAGTAGATTCGATTGCTGCTGACGACGTGTGGTGCGCTTCTTCTCGCGTTGGATTCCAACCGCCGACGCGAACCACGGATCTAGGCCACAACCTCATCGTAGCAAGCGAACCCGGGAGCGAGTCATGAGCATTTTCGGAAACATCATGTCATCTATCTTCGGTCACGGCGCCAAGGCGCAGCCCGCTCCATCGGCTGCGGGCACGCCGGCCGGCACCGCATCGAGCGCAGCGCCATCCGCAACTTCCGGCGTCTCGCCTGCGCACGCGCCGGTCGACGTCGAAGCCGTGCTGACCAAGCTCGCCAAAGAGAGCAAGGAAAAGCTCGAGTGGCGGACATCGATTGTTGACTTGATGAAGCTGTTGAACCTCGACAGCAGCCTCGCAGCGCGCAAAGAGTTGGCGCACGAACTGCACTACACCGGCAGCACCAGTGACAGCGCTGCCATGAACGTGTGGCTGCACAAGCAGGTCATGATCAAGCTCGCCGAAAACGGCGGCAAAGTCCCCGAGTCACTCAAGCACTGAGTGGCGCGCCGGTGCGGCGCGAGCCGTGGCGGGTCCGCGCGGACGACGCCGGCGAGTGAGGCTCGCGGGTCACATCACAAGAGCGGCGCAACCGTCTGGACGTCCTTCGGCCAGACGGTGCGCAGCTCGCTCTTGATCCATTCGGCCAGCACTTCCTTGTTGTTGACGTTGAGGCCGTCCGGCCCGAACTTCACGGTCGGATTGGGGTACGGCAGGTTGGTGAATTCGGCGGTCGCGAGTACGTCGCGAATTTTCCTGGAGTCGCGGCTCGCGGCCTTTTCGAGCGCCTGGCGAATGATCATTCCGCACACGTAGCCCTGACCGAGCTGCTCGTTCGCCGGCGGGTAAGGCGCGCTTGGATAGGCCTTGCGATAGGCTTCTACGAACTCCTTGTTGCCGGGCATGTTGAGGTCCCAATTCCACGCCATCGGCGCGAAGAAGCGATCGGCCGCGGCGCCCAACCCCTGTCCGACCGAATCCGAGCCCGCAGGCCCGGCGCCGAAAATCGGAGCAGTCACGCCGACGCCACGCAGCGCCTTGATGATCAGGATGATGTCGTTGACGAAGCCGCCCAGGAAGATCATCTCGGGCTTGTAGCGCAGCACCGGCGCCACCGCGACAGAGGGGTCGCTCAGTCCCATCTGAAACGACTGCGAGAACGGCACCTCGAGATTGAGCGTCTTGGCGTGCTCGGGCAGCTGCTTCTGCACCACAAGGCCGACCGCATCGTTGCTCATGAAGATCAACGCGGACTTGGGCGGGCTGCCCTTGGCCGCCTTCCACATGTCGTAGCCGCTGGACATCGACCAATTCCAGACCGCCCCGCCCTGCGGGGTAATCTTGAACGTGTACTTGTAGCCACGCGTGACGATTCCATCCGCGTAAGAGCCGGTGACGATTGGAATTTCGGACTTCTCGGCCTCGACCTGCGCGGCCAGGGTCATGGCGCTCGTGGTCGCGCCTAGCAACGCGACGGCCTTCTCCTGGTCGATCATCCTGCGGGTGACGCTCGCCGCCTGGGTCGGATTCTCCGACGAGGTGTCGGCGATGACCAGTTTGAGTTTTGCACCTCCGAGTGACTTGACCCCGCCTTCGCGATTGACCCGATCGATCGCGATCTGCATGCCGGCCGTGGCGCGCTGGCCGTTCTCGCCAAGACCGCCGGTCAGCGAGTTGGGCGCGCCGATCACGATCTCCTCCTCTTCGGCGCGCACGATGCCAGGCAGTGCAACTGCCGCAGCGCCGGTCGCCAACGCCTTGAGCCCTGCTCTACGCGAGATTCTCATCTGCTTCCTCCTTGCGATCGGCGGAAACTCTGCGGTTTCCGACCGATGACCTTGATCTTCGGCTTAACCCAATCCTCAATCAGAGGATCGGGGCCACGGCCTGCACGTCCTTGGGCCAGACGGTGTGAATCACGCCTTTGCTCCACTCGCCGAGGACTTCCTTGTTGTTCGTGTTGAGGCCGTTGTCGCCGAATTTCACCGTTGGATTCGGATAGGGCAGATTGGTGAACTCCGCGCTGGCCAACACGTCGCGGATTTTCCTGGGATCGCGACTGGCGGCTTTTTCGAGGGCCTGACGCAGGATCAAGCCGATCACGTAGCCTTGGCCGAGGTGTTCGTTGGCCGGCGGATGCGGCGCGTCCGGATAGGCCTTGTGATAGGCCTCAACGAATTCCTTGTTGCCGGCGACCGGAAGGTCCCAATTCCAGGCCATGGGCGCAAAGAACTTGTCGCCCGCCGCCCCCAATCCTTGTCCCACCGAATCCGAGCCGGCCGGACCGGCACCGAAGATCGGCGCCGTGACGCCGACGCCGCGCAACGCCTTGATGATCAAAATGATGTCGTTGGTGAAACCGCCGAGAAAAATCAGGTCGGGCTTGTAACGCAACACCGGTGCGACGGCGACCGAAGGATCGCTCAGTCCCATCTGGAACGATTGCGAGAACGGCACCTCGAGATTGAGCGTCTTGGCGTGCTCGGGAAGTTGCTTCTGGACGACCAGGCCGACCGCGTCATTGCTCATGAAGATCAGCGCCGATTTGGGCGGACTGCCTTTCGACGCCTTCCACATCTCGTAGCCGCTGGACATCGACCAGTTCCACACCGGGCCGCCCTGCGGGGTAATCTTGAACGTGTACTTGTAGCCGCGGGTGACAATCCCGTCCGCGTACGAGTTGGTGACGATCGGAATCTCGGATTTTTCCGACTCGACCGTCGCCGCGAGCGTCATCGCACTCGCGGTCGCACCTGCCAGCACGATCGCTTTGTCCTGATCAATGATGCGGCGGGTGACGCTCGCAGCCTGGGTCGGATTCTCCGATGTCGTGTCCGCGATGATGGCTTTCAGTTTGGCGCCGCCCAAAGATTTGATCCCGCCTTCGCGATTGACTTGATCGATCGCAATCTGCAGGCCCCAGGTCATGCGCTGCCCGATCTCGCCAAGCCCGCCGGTCAGCGAATTCGGCGCGCCGACGACGATCTCCGGCTCGTCGGCACGGACCAGCGCGGGCATCGCAACCGATGTTGCACCGGCGATCAGCCCTTTCAGTCCGGTTCTGCGGGTGATGTACATGTCGCAATCCTCCCTCTGCGGTTATGGTCGTTCACACCCCCAGATAAGCGCGCCGTACGAAGTCCGAATCCTGCAGCATGTGGCGGTCGCCCGCCAATACGACGTGGCCATTGGCGAGAATGATCCCGCGCGTCGCGAGCTCCAGGCAAGTCGCGTTCTGCTCAACGAGCAAAATCGTCGTGCCTTGCCGCTGAATCTCCGCCAGGCGTTCGAACACCAATTCGGCCAGCACTGGCGACAGGCCGAGCGAGGGCTCGTCCAGCATCAGCAGCTTGGGGAAATTCATCATGGCGCGGCCGATCGCCAGCATTTGCTGCTCACCGCCCGACAACGTACCGCCCGCCTGCCGGCGCCGCTCAGCGAGGCGGGGGAACAGCTCATAAACCGCCGCCAGAGCTTGCGCGGCCGACAGCGATGCCCGTGCCGACAGGAAACTGACGATCAGATTTTCCTCGACCGTGAGGTGGGGAAAAATGCGCCGTCCCTCCGGCACGTGCGAAATGCCGACGCGCGCAACCTGATGCGGCGAGAGCCCGACGACGCTCTTGCCGTAGGCCTCCACGCGGCCCCCACGTGCCGGAATCAGCCCGGAGATGTTGCGCAGAATGCTGGTCTTGCCGGCTCCGTTGGCGCCGAGCAGGACGAACACGATGCCTTCGTCGACCGTGAACGATACCTCACGCACGGCAAACAGGTCACCGTAGGCCACGCTCAGCTTGTCGACTGCGAGCAGGGTCATCGCAGCGCCTTTTGCTTGGTCCCCAGATAGGCCTCGATCACGACCGGGTCGTGCGCAATCTCGGTCGGCGTGCCGTCGGCTACTACCGTCGCGTTGTGCAGCACCACGAGACGCTTCACCATCGCGGCGAGCACCGACAGCACGTGCTCGACCACGATCACCGTGATGCCGCGAGTGCGGTTGAGGGACAGGATCTCGTCGATCAGATGCTCGGCTTCGTCATGGGTCAAACCGGACAGGCTTTCGTCGAGCATCAAAAGCCGGCAATAGCCGGCGATAGCGCGACCGATTTCGACGCGCTTGCGGTCCGCGAGCGTCAGCTCGGACGGGCGGCGCTCGGCGCGCGCCTCAAGCCGCAACTGCGCCAGGATGGCAGCCACCTCCTCTTGCGCGTCGCGCCCGTCCCGCACGCATTGCGAGGCGGCGACGCTGATGTTCTCGCGCACCGTCATGCTCTCGAACAGGCGAACCTTCTGGAAGGTGCGACACATGCCGGCGCGCCGCCGTAGATGGCTCGCCATGTTGGTGCAGTCGTTGCCGAAATACGACACGCGGCCGGCGGTGGGGCGGATATTGCCGCTGATGATCTCGAACAAGGTCGATTTGCCGGCGCCGTTGGGACCGATCAGACCCATCACCTCGCCTTCCCGCACCGAAAAGCTGACGTCCCGTAGGGCGACCACGCCCCCGAAATTGCGCGCCACGCCCTTGACCTCGAGCGCGGGCGTACTCATCGCCCGCTTCCTTTCAGGGTTTTGCGCAGCAAGGTGCCGACGACGCCTTTGGGCGCATACATGACCACCGCCAGCAACATCAGGCCGTAGACGAAGATATCGAGCCCCGAGATCCCGACTTTGGTTCCTCCCCAGTTGGTGACCTCGGACAGAAAGATCATGATGGCGCCGCCGATGATCGGTCCCCAAGCGGTGCCGAGCCCGCCGATCAACGCCGGCAGCTGCAGCTGGATCGCCTGCGACAGCCCGAATGCGGCCTCCGGGTCGATTGCCATGTAGAACTGCATGTAGAGGCCGGCGGCGAGCGCCGTCATCGCCGCGCTGACGAGCAGCCCCAGCATCTTGGTCCGGAATACCGCGACCCCCGCGGCCGCGGCCGCGACTTCGTCGTCACGTACGGCCTGCATTTCCAGGCCGAACTTGCTGTGCAGGATCCAGCGCGTGATCCAGTAGTAGAGGGTCACGAAGGCGAGCGCCGCGTAGAGAAAGGGCGCCGGGGTGCGCGACTGGGCCGCCCACCACGAGTTTCCGAAGAACTTCAGCGCGAGCCCGTCGGCGCCGCCGGTCAGGTCGACGAAATGCCGCGAGATCTGCACCATCGCCAGCGAGGCCGCGACCGTCGCAAGGGCGAAGAACACGCCACGCATGCGCAACGTCATGCTGCCCATCACCAATGCAACCAGCAGCGACAGAACGACGCCGGCCCACACGCCGAGCCAGGGCGGAACGCCGTATTGGTTGAACAAAATTCCGGTCGTGTAACACCCGAGCCCCAGAAACACGCCGTGCCCGAGCGACAGCAGCCCGCCGATGCCGGCAACCACGTTCCATGCCTGCCCGAGCGAAATGAAGATCAGGGCACGCACGGTAGCGGCCAGGATGTAGTTGTTGACCGGCAGTAGCGGCAGAGTTGCAATCAGCAGAAACGCGATCAAGCCATACGCGAAGGCGCGCCGTCGCGCCGACGCTGCAGCCGCCGCGGGCGCCTCGACCTTGCCGGCCGTCCGTTCCGGTATTGCTGCTTCCATTCTACTCGGACCTCAACCCGAAGAAGCCTGTCGGCCGAAACGCGATGAACAGCATCAGCAGCACGTAAAGCGGGACGTCCTGGAGTGCCGAATTCCACAGCATTGCGGTGACCTGCTGAATGATCCCGCAGCAGATGCCGCCCAGGAACGTGCCGCCGATGCTGCCGAGACCGCCGATCGTGGTTGCGATGATGATGATCGGCATCAGTGAAAAGCCAACCGACGGATAGGTCGGGAAGTAGGTGACCAGGACCGTGCCAGCGAGGCCGGCGAGACCGGCCGACACGGCGAAGGCGCCGATGTTGATGTAGGACGCGTTCACGCCAACTAGCTCGGCAGTCTCCATGTCGTCGGCGACCGCGCGCACGGCCTTGCCCCATACGGTCACGCGCAACAGCGCTTCGACCAGGATGGTGGCGACCACCGCGATCGCGAATGCCACTATCTGTGGCATAGAGAAGAAGAACGGGCCCATCACGACATATTGGCCGCTGAATATCGAGCTCGCCGTTCGCGTGTCGGCGCCAAAAAACATCTGTGCGATCATCTGAAAGACGAGGGCGCAGCCGATCGCAGCCAGCAGTTGCTGCAGCGTTGCCTGGCCGACGAAGCGTCGAAACACGACCTGATATTGCAGCGAACCGATCAGCGCCATCACCACAAAACTTAGCGGGAGAATCAGCAGTGGATCGACGCCGAAATTCTTCGACGCGATAACCCCGGCATACATGCCGTACATCACGAGTTCGCCATGCGCGAAGTTGACGATGCGCATGACCCCGAACGCTAGGCTCAATCCGATCGACAGCACGCCATACACGCCGCCAACCAAGACGCCGCTCAGGATTGCTTGCAGAGTCAGGAGGAGCGCAGCCTGGACGCCTTCCATTCGATCAACTCGGACGCTCGGGGTCCAAACCGGCCGGCACAATGATGCGACAGTGGACCCCCGGCGCCATTATGTCCCTCCCGAGCCGTGCTCGAATGTGCATCAGCCCGTTGTTTGCCGGGCCCTTCCGCGAAGCATAGTGGCTGTGCCGATGAGGTAAAGCTTCTTCGACCAGCTACGGAATTTTTTTTGTCGCAGCGGGCTGTGACCGTGCTTGCGAGAGGATGAGCTCCAACGCGCTCAGGTCTGCGCGCCCATCCGGCACCCTGCCCGCCTTTGATTGCACGTCGCGGATGGCGTCGCGCAGGTCGAAATCGATATGACCCTGGAAATCGGCGACCTTGTAGCCGAGCTGCGCAAGCCCGTGCTGCATGCTGATGCGTTGGGCGCGCGACAGCGGCATGTCATGCGGCGGCCACGTGGCGCGGATGGGGCCTAGCCCACGCAATCGGTCAGCCAGTTGGGCAACCGCCAACGCGTAAGCATCGGAGTCGTTGTAGCGCTTGATCGCTATGAAATTGTCGGTGACGAGGAACGCCGGCCCACCCGCGCCGCTGGGGAAGAACAGGATGGCGTTGGATCGGTCCACAAGCGGACCGCCGTCGACGCGCCGCACCCCGAGCGCGGCCCATTCCTGCAACGAACCACGGCTGCGCCGGTAGTCGAATCCGGGCGGGACCACGACTTCAAATCCCCACGGCATTCCGGGAGTCCATCCGTGGCCGATGAGATAGTGACTGATCGAGGCGAGGACGTCGGGGACGTTGGTCCAGATGTCGCGCTTTCCGTCACCGGAAAAATCCACCGCCCATTGCAGAAAGCTCGAAGGCAGAAACTGACACTGCCCCATCGCGCCCGCCCATGAACCCAGCATCAGGTCGCGCGATACATGACCTTCCTGGAGGATCTGCAGCGCAGCCAGGAGTTCATCGCGAAACACATCGTCGCGATAATGCGCATGCGCAAGCGTCGCCAGCGAACGCACGACGTCCCACTGCGGCTTCTCGGCGCCGTAGTCGGACTCCGCGCCCCAGATGCTCAAAATCGTGAAGCGGTCGATCCCGTACGTGTGCTCGACCGCGGCGAGGGTATCAGTCCAGCGTGTGGCATTGCGTTGTCCGGCCGCGATGCGCGCTGGCCCGACGAAGGAATTGATATAGGCCTCGAGCGGCTTGCCGTACTCGGGCTGGCGCCGCGTCGCCGCGAGGACCCGTGGATCAGGCGCAAGGCCAGCGAAGGCGGAATCAAACGTGGCGCGGCTGACGCCGCGTGATTGAACCAGCGGCCACAGATCCTCAACAAACGATTGGAAACCGGCATTCACGGCCGAATAGCCGGCCGCCTGGGCTGTGTCGAGCGCGCCCGCCAGCGCCAGGATTAGCGAAAGGCGAACCATGAGCCGTCCCGGGAATACAGGCGTGCAAACCATGTGCGACCGTCACGGACGGGAAAAACACGCCCCATTTCCGACGGAAAATGTGGCATCATGGGGTCGGCGCGATGGTTGCTGAAGGCTTGGACCGTGTGATGCCTGACGAACCGTCTTCAATGCTTGAGCGCAAGCTGGCGACGATCCTGTCAGCGGACGTTGCGGGCTACAGCCGCCTCATGGCGGAAGATGAGGAACAGACGCTCCGCATCTTCCGAGGTCATCGCGAAGTGTTCGAATCCGTGGTCGCGATGCACCGCGGGCGCATTTTCAACACGGCCGGCGACGCGATCTTGGCAGAGTTTCCGAGCGCGGTTGAAGCCGTTCGCTGCGCCACCGAAATTCAGACCGCCTTGCGCACACGCAATGACCAATTTCCCGAAGAACGGCAGGTAAAGTTCCGCATCGGGGTGAACCTCGGCGACGTGATGGTGCAAGGCGGCGACCTGCTCGGCGACGGCGTCAACGTGGCGTCGCGCCTCCAGGCGGCCGCCGAGCCCGGCGGCATCTGCATCTCGGGCAGCGTCTACGATCAGATTCGCAATAAGCTCTCGCTGTCGTTCCGGTCGCTGGGGGAGCGCAGCTTCAAAAATATTCCACAACCGGTCCGCACCTTTTCCATTGCCGGAACCGAAGATCATGGGGCGTTGCCGGTCCGCAAGGGCAGCCTGGGAAAGATCTATAAATGGGCGGCGGCAGCGGCCCTGGTCATTCTGATCGCGGGTGGCGGCTATTGGGCCTATTCGCACTATCAGCGCGGGGTCACGATGGCGCGGCGTGAAGCCAGGGCCGCCGCGGAGCGCGCCCAGATCCGCGCGCAGGTCGAAGACGCGGTGGCGCGCGAAACGCGGCTCGCGCGCGAGGCCGAAGCTGCCCGCGAGCAGGCCGCGGCGGACGCACGCCGACGCGACGTCGAAGCGCATAGGGCCGCCGAGATGGAACGTCTCGGGGCGACCGCGGGGTCGAGTGAGTCCGTTTCGGCCGACAGCACTCGAACCGCTGCGGTCGCACCGCCCGCCGCATCCGGAGGCCCACCGATCGGCCCCGCGACGGGGGCCGCGGCTGCCGCCACGACGGTTGCCCCCGGGGTCCCTCGCCCGCCGGGCGCGAGCGCCGACGATGGCATGTACGCCGGTCCGGTCTGTTGGGGGGATGGTCCCCGCGGCGACCCGGCGCGCTGCTTTCGCGCGCAAGCCGCCGTCTCCCAAGGAAAAATCACCGGCCAATGGCCGGGACGCGATCCTGGCGTGACAATGTTTTTGTGGGGTGACGTATCACCGGCGGGCGACGTCACGATCCGGATGCAGACGCGTAGAGCCGACGGTTATCCGATGGCCACCGTGAACCTGACCGGGACCCTGCGGGACGGTCGCCTGGATGCGACTGGCGCCTTTGCGAACGGTCGATCCGCACAGCTCAACTGGCGCAAGAATTGACACTTGCCGGCTCAATCCTAAGCGGCGCGTTTCACCCCTGGCATCACCTCTCCGGCGAAGAGCTCGATCGAGCGGGCGCTATGTTCGTATGAGAGACTGCCGAACGCCAGGCGACAGAGCAGATAATTGATGCCGCTCTTCTCAATCTGGTCGGCGATCATATCGCGCACCGTTTGCGGAGAGCCGACGATGCAAAAGCTGCGGCGGATGAGCTCGTCGAATTCGGGAGGATATCCCGCGCCGGGCGGAGTCTGCCCCTTCTCACGCCAAAGCTTGGCGAAGTTGGCGTACCATGTTTCGTAGGCCGGCTTGGCGATGCGGTAGGCCTCCGCGTCCGTGTCGGCAACCACGATATGACGGTTCACGCCGAGGAACGGGATGCCCTGCGGCGCTCCGCCAGCCTTGCTCCATTCTTCGCGGTAGCGATCCGTCATGATGCGCACCTGGCTGGTCGTGCCGTTGCAGACCATGTTGATCCGGTTGAGCGCCGCGTGGCGCGTGTGGTCGGGGTTTCCCATCCCGAGCCAAAGCGGCGGATGCGGCTGCTGGAACGGTGCAAGCTCGATCGGCACGTCGTCGAAGTGAAAATGCTCTCCGTGGTGGGTAAGGCGCTTTTGCGAAAACGCCTTCATGATGATCGCGGTTGCTTCCTGGTAAATCGATTGCGCTCGCGGGGGATCCGCCCCGAAATAGGCAAGCTCGATCGGGGAAACGCCCTTGCCCATGCCGAGTTCGAGCCGCCCGCCGCTCATGTGGTCGAGCATGCAGATTTCCTCGTACGCGCGCAGCGGGCTCTGCAGGGTCAGAATGTAAACCAGCGGGCCGAACCGCAGCCGTTTGGTGCGCTGCGCCACAGCGGCCAGAAACACCGCCGGCGACGGCGCCATGCCGAGCGGGGTGGCGTGATGTTCGGCGAGGTGAAACGCGTGGAATCCGCAGCGGTCATAGGCCTCGATCAGCCGCAGGCGGCTCTCGTATTGTTCCCACAGCGGCCGCCCGCCGTGATCCATGTGATCGAAGACACCGTATTTCATCCTGCCCTTCCTCACGTCGCAGCGACGCTTGATAGCAAGCGCCGTATTGTCGGTACAATGAATCGACAAGATATTTTCTCGCACGCATGGCAGCCCAGCGCGACCCGAATTGGAACGGTGTCGTGTTTGGGGTGGCTATGCGGCGGCATTCGGCACGGTCGGACCGTGTGTGGTCGAGCGGCCGATCAGGTGGGCATACTGCTCGATCGGGCCGGGGCGACCGAGCAGGTGCCCCTGCACTTCGTCGCACCTCTCGCACGCCAAGAAGCCGAGCTGATCTTCGGTCTCGACGCCCTCGGCGACAACCGGAAGCTTCAAGCCATGGGCAAGCGCGATGATCCCGCGAATGAGTGACGCCGATTGCTGCGTGCCGTCCAGTTTGGATACGCCGGCGGATTAACGGCGATGCCGGCGGCAAGCCCTGGATCGATTCCGACCGCGCCAAGCATCAACAACGAGAGCGACCGACGCCATCGGCGCGATCGAGCTGATCCGGAATGCGATAAGCAGCGACAGGGCTGCGTCATCTACGGCACCTCAGTGGGACAACACCGCGGACGGGCAGCGGCGTCGCACAATTTCCATCAAGCGGCCTTCCCACTCTTCGCCGGAACCGCTGTGCGGTCAAATTCGATCTCCAACGCGGAGCACGGGTGGCTAAACAGAAATCCTTGCACCTGGTCCACGCCTGCGGCTCGCAGCAACGAGAATTGCTCTTCGGTTTCCACCCCCTCGGCGGTTGTTAGCATGTTGAGACCTCGCCCGAGCGCAGTGACCGCATCGACGATCGCCACGCATTCGGCGCGCTCGGGCATTTCTCCCACGAACGACTTGTCGATCTTGATCTTGTCGAATGGAAACGTGCGCAAGTAGCTTAGCGACGAATATCCGGTTCCGAAGTCGTCGAGCACGATCGAAACGCCGAGGTGCTTGAGCTCGTGCAGCGTTTGCAGATTGTCTGCGTTCTTATGCAGCAGAACCGACTCGGTGATCTCGACCTCAAGGCGTTCGGGCGGGAGGCCGGAATCCACCAGCGCCGAGCTGATCGTCTCCAGCAGTCGACCGGCGCGAAATTGCAGCGCCGACAGATTGACAGCAACTTTGACATGCGCCGGCCAGGACATTGCATCCATGCAAGCGCGCCGCAGGACTCTTTCCCCGAGCGGCACGATCAGGCCGATCTCCTCCGCGATCGGGATGAACTGATCGGGTTCAACCGTCCCGCGGATCGGATGGCACCAGCGCACCAATGCCTCAGCGCCCACCGCTCGCCCGGTCGTCGCGTCGAACGCGGTCTGGTAAAGGATCTCGAACTCGTCGCGTCCGATGGACGCGCGCAGGTCGTTCTGCAGTGAATGTCGTGAGCGTGCCTCGGCGTCCATCTCGGTCGCAAACAGCCGATAGGCATTGCGACCCTCCGCCTTGGCCCGATAGAGCGCAAGATCCGCGTTCTTCAACAGCTGCTCGACCTCCGTACCGTCGTTCGGGGCGAGGACGATGCCGATGCTCGTCCCGATCATGATCTGGTTGCCCTCGATTTCGTAAGGCACATTGACCGCTTCGAGCAGCCGATTTGCCAGCGCAATTGCAGCGTCCCGCTGATTGCCGTCCACCATCTGCAGCAACGCGAACTCGTCGCCGCCAAGCCGCGCCACCATATCGGTCTCCCGGATGCCGGCGCGCAGCCGGCGACCGACCGCAGCCAGCAACAGGTCGCCGATCGGATGGCCGAGCGAATCATTCACGGATTTGAACAGGTCGAGGTCGAAGACGAGCAGCGTGAACGCCTCACCGCGCCGGCGCAGCCGCGCCAACGCTTCCTCCATCTTCTCGCCGAGCAGGATGCGATTGGCGAGGCCGGTCAGGGCGTCGTGCCGGACCATAAACGCCATCTGCTCTTCGGCGCGCCTGCGCTCGGTGATGTCGTCGTGCGTCACCACCCACCCGCCGCCCGCCAAAGGCTGCTCGACCGCATAAATGGTTCGCCCGTCGGTGCTCTCGATCAGGTGACCTTCGGTTTTCCCGCCCGCGATCCTCTTGAGGATCTGACGGCAGTACTCGTCGGGATCGCCTTTGAACAACCCGACGTCCTTGCGATGCTGAATAAGGGTCTGCAACGTGCAGCCGGGTTTGACGACATCGCGCGACAGCCCGTACATCTCGATATAGCGTTCGTTGGTGACGACGATACGCGCGTCGCGATCGAACATCACCAAGCCCTGCGTGATGTTGTTGAGCGCGGCGTCAATTTGCACATGAGCCGTTTCGAGCTGATTTGACTTTTCCGCCAGCGTGGTTTCGCGCTCGGCCAGCGACGCTTCCGACTCGCTCAGCCGTTTGAACTGGTTGGCGAGCGCCTTCAGAAGCAACGCGCTGCAGATCACCATCAAAAGCGTGCCGGCGGCGATGAAGATCGCCCGCCACCACCAGGACGCCAGCGCCTGGGCCTCGGACACACTGACGTCAACCACGAGAGGGTAATCATGCAGTGGACGAACGGCGATTAGCCGAGGCTGGTCGTTGAACACGCCTTCCGAACGATAGGCCCCGCCGCCCTGCGACACGACCCCGTACCAGGGCGAGTCGATCGGCATCTTCGTCACGGAAAACTTGGTGTTGGTGTTCGGGTGATGCACCAAGATGGTGCCGTCGTCGCGCAACAGCGTGAAGGATTGCCCCTGCAGCGCCTGGATGGAGTCGTAGACTTGCCTGAAATAGGAAATCTCGGAACCGGCGATGATGGCGCCCAGGAATTCGCCTTCGGGAGTCTCGAAGCGCCGGCTCCAATAGATCGTCGGGATGTCCGAGACGGTACTGACCACCGGGCCGGTCACGAAAAGATTGCGATCGCGACTGCCCTTGGCGTGCAGGAAAAAACTGCGATCGGCTAAATTGAGCTGCGGCGGGGGCCAGCTCCTGGTCGAATTCAGCAGGTTCCCGGCGCTGTCGACCAAAGCGATCACGGTTGCCTGTGACAGGTGCTGCAGTCGGTCGACCAGGATGCCGTAGACCTCCTTGGTCGCGCTCACCTCGCGGTAGGCTTCGGGCGCCGTCGCGCCCATCGCCCGCAACCTGTCCTGTAGGTCGGACAGGACGAGGTCCATGGATTGGATCGAGCGCGAGGTCTGCTCGGCCAGAATGGTCGCGGTATCGCCGATGTTGCGGACCGCGGCCTCGGTGGTATCCCGCCGCCACGCCCAGATCGTCACTGCCGTGGCGATGACCCCGACGACAATAATCCCGGTGGCAAGGCCAACCAGGGCTCGAAAGGTCTTGGTGTTGCGTTCACGGGACATGACTCGGGCCGCTGACATTAGAATGTGCCGCCTCAGTTGAACTGTGACAATTACATTCTACCTTTAGCTCAACCATAAGTTGAGAAAAATGGCCTCATAGGCTGCATATTCCACATGTGCAACCCAAAATTCGGACCGAGACAGGCGCCCAAAACTTGTAGACCTCAAAGATTAACCGGATGGATTGAGACGCCTTGCACCCCAAAGGTTCCCATCGGCTTTTTCCAATATAACCGAACCGTCCAAGCAACCCGTCAAGGAGCTCACAGTGTTGCGCGTCGCGCCGAAACCGGGTCGCCTGCAGATGCACAACGCCAACGCGCTCAAGATCGGCTTGTTCGGCGCAAATTGCTCGTCCGGGCGCGCGGTTACGACGGTACCGGAGCGCTGGAGCGGCGACTGGCCGCACAACCTGAAGCTGGCGCAGCTGGCGGACGAGGCTGGCATCGACTTTCTGCTTCCGATCGCTCGCTGGAAATCCTACGGACCGCGCGGCGAGTACCAAGCCGCCACGCTGGAGACGCTCACCTGGGCCACCGCGCTGCTGGCTCTCACGCGTCGCATCACGGTGTTTGGAACCGTCCATGCTCCACTGTTCAATCCGATCATGGCCGCCAAGCAAATGGTCACCGCCGACCATGTCGGAGCGGGTCGCTTTGGTCTCAACGTCGTCGTGGGCTGGAACGAGGGCGAGTTCGAGATGTTCGGCGTGCACCAGCGCGATCATGAGGCGCGCTACGCGTACGCGCAGGAATGGCTCGACGCCGTCAAATTGATCTGGTCGTCCGCCGACAATGTCGATTTCGAGGGAGCATTCCTCCAGCACAAGGGCATCCGCGCCCACCCCAAGCCCGTCGGAGGTTCGCGACCGCTGATTATGAACGCTGGCGCTTCGCCCACCGGTCGCGCGTTCGCCATTCGAAATTGCGACGCGTTCTTCACGAATGTCATGGGGCTGTCGCTTGAGCAGCAGAGCGAGGCGGTGCGGACGGCGAAAGCCGAAGCTCGAAAGTATGATCGCGAGCTCGATGTGTTCACGGTCGGCGTGATCACGTGCCGACCGACCCGCAGCGATGCCGAGGCCTATTACCACTACTCGGTCGTGGAGAATGCCGACTGGACGTCGGTCGACGAGATCCTCGCAGCCAAGCACATCACCGCGGACCGTGTGCCGGCCAACCAGTTCCAAACCTTGCGACGCCAGCAGGCCAACGGCATGGGCGGCCTCCCGTTGATCGGCGATCCCGACGACGTCGCGTCGCAGCTGGCGCAGCTCGCCCGCGCGGGACTGCGCGGAATCGGGGTGTCCTTCGTCAACTATCTCGACGAACTGCCGTACTTCTGCGCCGAGGTCCTGCCCCGGCTCGAACGGTTGGGGCTGCGCTGTCCGGCTGGCGACTCCGGCGGATCTCCGGGTAACGGCTAGCGGCTCAAGGCCGGAATGCTCTTCGGATCGGGCGGCTTCGGAACCGACGCCAGATAAGCATAGATGTCCGCCAGGTCGTCGTCCGACAGAATCCTGGTGCTGTAGCGCGGCATCTGCCCAGAGGTCGTTCGTACGAAGTTGGCGAATGTATCAAACGGCATCGGATCGGGCGCGAGCTTCAGCCCCGCGACCCCGCCCTGCCCGACGTGCCCGTGGCATTCGAAACAGCCGACCCTGACAAATGTCTGCTTGCCCTTCATCGCGTCGGCAGCCGGTGCGCTGCCACAAAGTCCGAATACCGCGCAACTGGCGGCCGCAAGCCACACTCCGATCTCGCGTTTCATTGCATGTCCCTCAGCGCGGCGCGCTCACGACGTCGATCAGCACCGGATCGCCTGACTTCACGATCCCGATCGCCCGTTTGAGTGCCGGAGCGAGGTCCTTTGGATCCTCGATCGGACCAATACCGAGCATGCCCATCGATTGCGCGAGTTTGGCGTAGTCGATGAACGGATCCTCGATGGTGGTGCCGATGCGAGATCGGTCGACGCCCCGGTCGCGCCAGTTGCCGACCTTCTGCACATGCATTCTTTCCTGATGATACGCGCGGTTATTGTGCATGACGCTGAGCAGCGGAATCTTGTGGTGGACCGCCGTCCACAGGGCGCCGGGCGCGTACATCAGGTCGCCGTCGCTCTGGATGTTGACCACCAACCGGCCCTCGGACCGGTGCGCCAGGGCGGCGCCGATCGCAGCGGGCAATCCGTAGCCGACGCCTGCCCCGCCGGATCCACCGATGAATTGATGGTGCTGTTCAAAGTCCCAGAGCCGGTGCGGCCATCGACTCACGAAAAAGTCAGGCGAGACGAGCGCCCAGTTCTCGTTCTTGATCGCCGCCCAGAGCTCGGCCGCGAGCCGCGCCGTCGTTACGGGGCTCGAATCCCAGCCGAGTGTCGCCGCCGCGAGCGACCGCTCGCGCATCTGCGCGCGCGCCTTGCGAAGATCGTCGACGCGCTTGGTGTTGGCGGCGGCCTGCTCCGGTGTCAGCTCGCGTTTCACCGCCTCGATCAACGCCGGAAGAGTTGCTTCCGCATCAGCGCCGATCGAGATGTCGGCCTCGGCGAAGCGCTGGAAGTCCTGATAGTTGGCACGGATGTAGAGATCGCCGACGCCGAGGTTGACCACCTTGGCGCCGGGCTTGAGGCGCGATGTGCGCGTGCCCCGCGGGTTGTCGACAAAGGCATTGAGCGTGCCCCACAGGTCGGTGAGCTCGAGCGCCAGGATCACGTCGGCCTGTCCGACCAGCGCGGGACCGCGGCCGCTCTGGTTGAGGTCATGGGTGGTCGGCATGTTGAGGCGTCCGCCCTGATCCACCACCGGCGCCGACAAGGTCTCGGCCAGGGCCACGACGGCGCGCATGCCGGCAGCACTGCGGGCTGCGCGGTCGGCGACGATGACCGGACGTTCCGCAGCCGCCAGCAGGCGTGCGGCCTCGCGCACCGCGTTGGCGTCGCCTTGTGGAGGCGCCGTCAGTGTCAATTTGGGAATCGAGAGCAACTCGCCGTTTTGCGGGTGCTCCTGCAGGTGCGCGTCGAGTGCGAGACACACCGGCTCCATCGGCGGGGTCATCGCGATCTTGTAGGCCCGCACCATCGCCTCGGCGCAGGCCTGCAGCGAGCTCGGTTGATCGTCCCACTTGGTGAAATCGCGCACGAGCGATAGCGGATCCTGCGCCGAATGCGTCGTCGGCACGCCGGGCGGACGCGTGGCGGCGTCCATGTGATTGCCGACCATCAGCATCAGTGGGACCCGGTCACACCATGCATTGTAGAGCGCCATGGTCGCGTGCTGCAGGCCGACCGTGCCGTGGAACAGCAACGCCATCGGCTTACCGGCAACCTTGGCATAGCCATGCGCCATGCCGGTGCCGGACTCTTCATGCATCACGGTCAGCAGTTCGGGCCGCGTGTTGTTGCCGTAGTTGATGAGCGACTCGTGCAGGCCGCGGCAGCTCGAGGCCGGATTCGTCGCGATGTAGTCGAGCTTGAGCGAGCGCAGCACGTCGACCATAAAGTCGGAGCCGGGCCTGCCTTCGGCATGAGCGAGCGCGGCGGGCGCGGCGGACTCGGCCGCGGCGACGATAGCCGAGGGGCGCAGGGCCGACGGCCGGGGCGATGGCGGCCCGACGCCGGCCGTTGTCGCCGCTTTGCCATCGGATGCAACCGCGCCCGCGGCTCCCGCCACGGCGACGCTCGCCAGAAATTTGCGACGGTCGACCTTGGACATCCGAGTCATTTGTCCTCCCTAACGCTTTTACGGACGTTTTTATCCGCGCGAGGCAGCGCGCGGTTGGCTTTCAGCTATGAATTTATGAAGGGGGTCCGCCTACTAATCGCACGACACCGCGGTCAGTGCGTCCAGGGACCGCGCCGATTGTACGCGAAATTGTCGGCATAGGAGATCGTGCGCCGCGCCGGTTCCTTGTCGGGCAGGATTTCGTAGGGAATTCCTTCGCGCTCGCAATAGGCCACGGCCTCGTCCTTGCTGCCAAACTGCAGCCGTACCTGCTGGCGCATATCGCCCGAACTCGTCCAGCCCATGAGCGGCTCGACCTCGCGCGGCTGCTCCGGCTCAAAATCGAGCACCCAGGCTTTGGTGTTGGCCTTGCCCGATTGCATCGCGGTCTTCGCCGGTTTGTAGATGCGCGCAAACATGATCAGCGTACCGTTCTCTTGCAGTTGCCTGCGCCCTGGTCGGGGCAGCAGGATTTGAACCTGCGACCCTCTGCTCCCAAAGCAGATGCGCTACCGGGCTGCGCTATGCCCCGACCAGAGCGCAGACGGCCCCTGGATACACGCTTCGCGCAGAGCCAGCAAGCAAGCGCGCCGACGTGCAAAAAGACTGTCTGCCAACGGTTATTTCCGCGAGAAGATCGGGTACGACACCCGGTCGCCGGGTTCGATGCCAAGCTTCTTGGCGGTGCCGGCGATCACTTCGAGCACGCCGAGCACCGGACCGCCGGACGGCACCAGGCTCTCCGACAATGGCTCGGTGTTCTCCGCGATCCGCAGGATGCGACCGTCGGCGCGAATGAAGATCATGTCGAGCGGAACATATGTATTCTTCATCCAGAACGCGACCGGCTGCTCACGCTTGAAATCGAACAGCATGCCGCGGCCCTCCGGAAGCTCGCGGCGAAACATCAGCCCTTTGGCGCGCTCTTCGTCGGTGGCGACGACTTCGACCGTGAAACTGTGGACGCCGGTCTTGCTGGCAATCTCAAGCGTTCCGGTCGTCGCCGCGTGCGGTAGCGGCGCCATCCAGACCAGGGCCAGCACGATTGCGGCGAACATCGGTAGAAGGCGTGTCGTCATGGGGAGCCCGCGTTCCGGGCGCCATGACTAGCGCGCCGGCATTGCGCTGTGAAGTGCGCAGCTGCCGAGGATCTAATGCGAGGCCGGCCCGGTCGGACCGCCGTCAGGTCGCACTTCCGCGGCCATCAGCCCCTTCGGTCCCGGACCGTGGCGCACCAGCACCGTTTGTCCTGGCCGTAGCTCGGTGAGGCCGAACCGGCGCAGCGTCTCCATGTGCACGAAGATGTCGGGCGTGCCTTCGCCGCGCGTCAGGAAACCAAAGCCGCGCAGGCGATTGAACCATTTCACCTGCGCGCGCTCGAGTCCGCTGGTCGGCGTGACGGTGACGTGCGTGCGCGGCGGCGTCTGCGCGGGATGGATGGCGGTCGACTCGTCCATCGAGAGGATACGAAACGCCTGCATGCCTTTCGGCCGCTGCAGCACTTCGCAGACGACGCGTGCGCCTTCGTAGGCCGTCTGGAACCCATCGCGGCGCAAGCATGTGACGTGCAGCAACACGTCGGGCATGCCATTGTCGGGAACGATGAAGCCGAAGCCCTTGGCGACGTCAAACCACTTGATGACCCCGCTGACTTCGACGACCGATGCGGCGCTGTCATCCAATTCCGCCGGCACCGCGAGAGTGAGGCCGAGTAAGTTCTGATCTTGATACTCCGGGCTCTTCAACCCGTGCCCTTTCGGGCCTACTCCATTCGCGCTCATGTTCCTGCGCGCCCGCATCATCCAGGCGCCTCTTGTGGGGCGCTTAAACGAATCGCAATTGAAAGAATAACATCAACGCCCGCATGGAAAAGTATATTTCACGCGCTTGCAATGTTGTCGTTGCGAGCCTGTGCACATCTTTACCAAAAGCGTTGTTTGTGCAGTGAGATGATTCGGATTTTCGCGCACGCCGACAGGCGCGAGCGCTAGGTGCAAAACTCCCACCGCGACACCGATGCGAGCTTAACCAGCCTGCACGCGCATGGAAGGCAGTCGGGGTGAGCCAAATTGACTCACCCTTCTGTCGCGATCTGATGAATATGCAAACCGCAGTTCGTCAGTGCACGATGAATCGCTCAAGCACGAAGCCGATGTCGGCGTTGATGACCACGTCTGCGATATCGTCGAAGTCGGTCGGTTCGCGATTGATGATCACGAGCTTCGCGCCGTTGCGCTTGGCCATCAACGGGAACCCGGCCGCCGGCCACACGACCAGCGACGACCCGATCGCGAGAAACAGATCGCAGGCGAGCGTCATTTCTTCGGCGCGCGCCATCGCTTGCGGCGGCATGGCCTGGCCAAACGCGATGGTCGCGGTCTTGATGTAGCCGTCGCAGACCGTGCATTCCGGCGCGCGGCCGGATTGGTCGAAACTCGCCTTGACCCAGGCGAGCTCGTAGCGCTTGCCACAGTCGAGGCACGCCGCGTAGGTCGTGTTGCCATGCAGCTCGACCACCCTGTCGGAGGGAATGCCGGACGCCTGGTGCAGATTGTCGATGTTCTGGGTAATGAGGCCCGGCGATTTGCCGGCACGATGCAGCGAGGCCAGGGCCAGGTGACCGCGACCCGGCTTTGCCTTCGACAACGTCTCGTGCATCGCAAATCGCCGCCGCCAGGTTTCGTCGCGCGCCTCCTGGCTAGACAGGAACTGATCGAAAGGGATCGGCGCGTGCTTGGTCCACAACCCCCCCGGCGAGCGGAAATCCGGGATCCCGCATTCGGTCGAGATACCGGCGCCGGTGAACGGCACGATCGCCCGAGCCGCCGCGATCAGGTGGCCGAGCTCGGCGGTCGCATCCTCGACATCTTGCGCAATCATGGTCGGTTTCCGATCATGGCGACGAGCCGCGCCGGCGCAACCGACGCGGCAGCCTTAGTGAGTGAGGTCTTCATGCGGTATCTTCACACAATGCTGCGCGTGCGCAACCTCGATGCGGCGCTGGATTTTTATTGCAACAAGCTCGGCCTGCAGGAAGTGCGGCGGATCGACAGCGACAAGGGACGCTTCACTCTGGTGTTCCTGGCCGCCCCGGAAGACAAGCCTCTGGTGCAGGCATCCAACGCCAAGGGCCGCACCGCACCGCTGGTGGAACTGACCTGCAACTGGGACGCCGAAGACTACGGCGAGGCGCGCTACTTCGGGCATCTGGCCTACGAGGTCGACGACATTTACGCGGTCTGCGACGCGTTGATGAAGGCCGGCGTCACCATCAACCGGCCGCCCCGCGACGGCCAGATGGCGTTTGTGCGCTCGCCCGACAAGCAGTCGGTCGAGCTCCTACAGAAGGGCGCCGCGCTGCCGCCAAAGGAACCGTGGGCATCGATGGCGAATACCGGGCATTGGTGAGCGCGGCGGGCGCGGCACCGGCGTTGTTGCCGCCTCCGGCAAAGCCCTCTATACCTCGCCGCGCCCAGCGCGCCCTTCGTCTAGCGGTCCAGGACGCCGCCCTTTCACGGCGGAAACACGGGTTCGATTCCCGTAGGGCGCGCCA
>JBPYFJ010000016.1:0-24305 GCA_051985675.1 Xanthobacteraceae bacterium
GCCATGCTCGAGAATGCGACGCGGATTTGCGACGCCAAGTTCGGCGATCTCTATCTGTGCGAAGGGGACTCGTTCCGCCTCGGCGCCATACACGGTGCTCCGGCCGCCTACGCGGAGGAAAGAGCCAGATACCCCGTATTTCGTGCCGGACCCGAAACGGGTGTCGCGCGTGCGGCGAGATCTCGGAAGGCGGTTCACATCGCCGACGTAACGGCCGAGCCCGCCTACAAGGAACGAGATCCGATGCGCCTTGCGACCGCTGACCTTGCCGGCGGCCGTACGCTTCTTGTCATGCCGATGCTCAAGGACGAGGAAGTCATCGGCGTGATCGGCATCTACCGGCAGGAGGTGCGTCCGTTCTCGGACAAACAGATCGATCTGCTGCAGAACTTTGCTGCCCAAGCCGTGATCGCGATCGAGAACACGCGCCTGCTCAACGAATTGCGGTCACGCACCGATGAGCTCGCGCGGTCGGTCGGCGAGCTGCGCACGCTCGGAGAGGTCTCGCAGACCGTCAACTCGACTCTCGACCTCAAGACCGTGCTGGAGACCATCGTCGCCAAGGCCGTCCAGCTCTCCGGCACCGAAGGAGGCGCGATTTACAATTTCGACGACGCCAGCCACGAGTTTCAGCTCAGCGCCACCTACGGGATGAGCGACGAGTTGATCGCGGAGCTGACACGGCAGCACGTCGGCCTATCCGACGCGGTCGGCAATGCCGTCGAGCAGAAGAAGCCGCTGCAGGTCGCCGACATGCGCAACGAGCCGCCGTCGGCTGTCAACCAGGCGGTGCTTGAAGCCGGCTTCCGCGCACGCCTGATCATGCCTCTGATCGGCGCCGAGCGTGTGGTCGGCGCCCTGGTGGTGCGCCGGAGGGCTGCGGGCGAATTCGCATCGAGCACGATCGAGCTGCTGCAGACTTTTGCGGCACAGTCGGTGCTGGCGATCGAGAACGCCAACCTGTTCCACGAGATCGAGGAGAAGGGCCGCCAGCTCCAGCTTGCGAGCCAGCACAAGTCGCAATTCCTCGCCAACATGAGCCACGAGCTGAGGACGCCGCTCAACGCCATCCTCGGCTATACCGAGCTCATCCTCGACAATATCTACGGCGACGTTCCGGACAAGGCGCGTGCCACGCTCGAACGCGTGCAGTCGAACGGCAAGCACCTGCTGGGCCTGATCAACGACGTGCTCGATCTCTCCAAGATCGAGGCCGGACAGCTCACGTTGTCGCTCGCCGACTATTCGATCAAGGACGTTGTGCACAACGTTTACGGTGCGGTGGAGTCGCTTGCGACCGCCAAGAACCTTGCACTCAAGGTCGAGCTTCCGAAGGAGCTGCCGATGGCGCGCGGCGACGAACGACGGTTGACGCAGGTCCTGCTCAATCTGGTCGGCAATGCCATCAAGTTCACCGACGTGGGCGAGGTCGCGATCAAGACATCGACCGCCGACGGGAGCTTCACGGTCGCTGTGCGCGACACCGGTCCGGGCATCGCCGAGGCCGATCAGGGCAAGATCTTCGAGGAGTTTCAGCAGGCCGATTCCTCGCCCACCAAGAAAAAGGGTGGCACCGGGCTCGGACTTGCGATCGCCAAGCGTATCATCGAGATGCATGGCGGCCGTCTCTGGGTTGAGTCCGAGCTCGGGCACGGCTCGATGTTTTGCTTCACGGTACCGGTTAAGGTTGAACGGCAAGTAGGACACGCATGAGCGGACGCATTCTGGTTGTCGAAGATCAGGTGGACAACCGGCAGATTTTGCGCGATCTGCTCGGCAACGCCGGCTACGACTTGGTTGAGGCGGAAAACGGCCAGGAGGCGCTCGCCGCCGTTGCCAAACAGCGTCCCGACCTGATCTTGATGGATATTCAACTACCGGTCATGGACGGATACGAGGCGACCCGCAGGCTCAAGTCCGACCCTAGGACCAAGTCGATTCCGATCATCGTCGTCACCTCGTACGCGCTCTCCGGCGACGAAACCAAGGCACGCGCAGCCGGCTGTGATGCCTATGTGACCAAGCCTTACAGCCCGCGTCAGTTGTTGGCCAAAGTGCGCGAATTCCTGCCGTAGTCCTTTGCTAGCGCGTGCGAGGCCACGTCCCGGCGTGCTTCCTTCGCAATGATTAACGTACCCTGACCGCATGCACAGTCCGCCCCGCATCCTCATTGTCGACGACAACGAGACCAACCGCGACATCCTGCAGACGCGGCTCGCAACCCACGGCTACGACCTGATCCAGGCCGCGGACGGTGAGGAAGCGATCGAGGTAGCGCGCAAAAGCCTGCCCGACTTGATTCTGCTCGACGTCATGATGCCCAAGCTCGACGGGGTCGAGGTGACCAGGCGGCTCAAGGCCGACACCAGCCTGCCGTTCACGCCGATCATTCTGGTGACCGCCAAGTCGGACACCAAGGACGTGGTCACCGGGCTGGACGCCGGCGCCGACGAGTATCTGACCAAACCGGTCGACCAAACCTCGCTGGTGGCGCGAGTGAAATCGATGCTGCGAGTCAAGGAGTTGCACGACAAGGTCGCAGCCCAGGCGGCGGATCTCGCAAGCTGGAACAAGACGCTCGAGCAGCGCGTCGCCGATCAATTGAAGCAGATCGAGCGCTCCGATCGGCTCAAGCGGTTTCTCGCGCCCCAGATTGCAGAGCTCATCCTCAGTGAAGGCAACGAGAAGGTGCTCGAGAGCCATCGCCGCGATATCACCGTGGTGTTCTGCGATCTGCGCGGATTCACCGCGTTCGCCGAGACGGCAGAGCCCGAAGAGGTCATGGCCGTGTTGCGCGATTACCACGCGCGCCTCGGCGCGCTCATCCACAAATACGAGGGCACGCTCGAGCGCTTTCTGGGCGACGGCCTGATGGTGTTGTTCAACGATCCCTTACAGTGCCCCGATCCCTCCGAGCGAGCGGTAAGGATGGCGCTCGAGATGCGCGACGGCGTTGCCGAATTGGCTACCGGCTGGCGCAAGCGCGGTCATGAGCTCGGCTTCGGTATGGGCGTTGCCCATGGCTACGCGACACTCGGCCGGATCGGATTTGAGGGCCGGTTCGACTATTCGGCGATCGGCACGGTCGTGAACCTCGCGGCCCGCCTCTGCGCACAGGCGCTCCCCGGTCAGATTCTGATCGATCCCAAGGTGCAATCCGCCGTCGAGGCCCTGGCGGAGACCGAGCCAGCGGGCGAGCTGACGCTGAAGGGGTTGAGCCGCCCGATCAAGGCGTTCAACATCTCGGCGCTGCGCTCGGTCTGAAACGAGCGCCGGTTCGGCTCCTCAGACGACGGCTCGCTACGCGGCGGCGGCGTTGCCCTTCGGCTGCACCTCGGCGGTGTAGTCGTCAGCGAGCTGCAGGGTGATCGCGCCGGGTGTGAACCGCCAATGCGCGATCTCGGACACCGCGGTGATCTCGGCCGCGGTACCGGTGATGAAACATTCCGAGAAGCCGTCGAGCTCGGACGGCAAAATGCGGCGCTCGATCACCTCGATGCCGCGCCGCTTGGCCAGCATGATGGCCGACTGACGCGTAATGCCGTCGAGGAAGCAGTCGGCGATCGGCGTGTGGATCTTGCCGTCCTTGATGAAAAAGATGTTGGCGCCCGTGCATTCGGCGACGCGCTCTTCCCAGTCGAGCATCATGGCGTCCGCATAGCCGGCACGCTCGGCCTTGTGCTTTTCAACCGTGCAGATCGCATAGAGGGCCGATGCCTTGGCGAGCGCCGGCGCGGTGCGCGGGTCGGGCCGGCGGTAGCCGGCCAACGCGAGCCTGATTCCCTTCGCGCGCTGGGCCGGATCGAAGTAGCTCGGCCATTCCCAGGTGGCGATCGCCAGATGGATCGCGTTGTGCATGGCGGCGACGCCGAGCTGCTCGGAGCCGCGCCAGGCGATGGCACGAATATAAGCGTTCGGCTGCTTGTTCTTTTCCACCACGAGCCGCTTGGCAGCATCGATCTCGGCGTCGCTAAAGGGGATCTCGAAATCCAGGATGCCGGCGGAACGGTGCAAACGTTCGGAGTGCTCGGTGCACTTGTAGATTGTCCCCGCATAGGCGCGTTCACCCTCGAATACCGCGCTGGCGTAGTGCAGGCCGTGGGTCAGCACATGAATCTTGGCGTCGACGTTGGGCACAAGCTTGCCGTCAAACCAGACGACACCGGGCATTTGGTCGAAGGGCACTGCCATGTCTTTCCTCCGGTACGGGCTCCTCGCCCTTCGCGTTGACGTTGCACCTGTTTTGCGTCCGGGCTCAAGTCCCGATATGGTTCGGACGGCCCACCCGGGCCACGGCGGCCCGCGGGCGAGAACCACGATCGAGGGCCTGTGCCACCCGACGTCGCGGGCGCACGATCCTGTCGCGATCGTCGACAATGTCGTAACAATCGGCTCAAAATATGTCAATATGGCTGACATAAATGTGACTGCCCTCAAGCAACGCCGGGCGACCTACGATCCCGACGGGGAACCCATTTGGGACGTCATCGAGCTTCTGTTTTTTGCCTATAGGGATTTCGTCGGCGATCCGGACGAGGTCTTGGCGAAATTCGGATTCGGCCGCGCCCACCACCGGGTGTTGCACTTCGTCAACCGCAACCCCGGCATGAAGGTTGCGGAACTGCTGGACCTGTTGCGCATCACCAAGCAGTCGCTCGGCCGCGTTCTCAAGCAGCTCGTCGATCAGGGTTATGTGCTGCAGAAGGAGGGCGAACACGATCGCCGGCAACGGCTCCTGCATGTCACCGACAAGGGGCGCGCGCTGGCCCTGCAGCTCGCCAATCTGCAAACGGCGCGCGTCGCGGCGGCCCTTGGCGATCTTGGACCGGGCGCGCACGAGACCGCACGGCGTTTCCTCGCCGCCATGATTGATGCCGAGGATCGGGCCGGGGTGCTCGAGTTCATCGAGCGCGCCAATCAGGCGTTCCGACGTTCGTGAGGGGCCACTGACGATGTTGATGCTCGGGATCGATCGATGACCGCTCCGCTTGCCGCGCCAGCCGATGACGCGCCGCATCTTCTGATCGTCGATGACGACCGGCGCATCCGCAGTCTGCTGTCGCGCTTTCTCCAGGGCGAAGGTTACCGGGTGACCACCGCGGAGACCGCCGCTGACGCGCGGGCACGGCTCACCGGCCTCGATTTCGATCTCCTCATCCTCGACGTCATGATGCCGGGCGAAAGCGGCTTCGATCTCGTCAAATCGATCCGCACGTCCTCGACCGTACCGGTGCTGATTCTGAGTGCGCGCGACGCCGCCGAGAGCCGCATCACCGGGCTCGAGCTCGGTGCTGACGATTACGTCGCCAAGCCGTTCGAGGCGCGCGAATTGTCGCTGCGCATCGCCAATATCCTCAAGCGTGCCCAGCCGACGGCTCCGCCCCCGCCCGAGACATTGCGGTTCGGGCCATTTATCTATCATCGTGCGCGCGGCGAACTGCGCCGCGGCGAGGAGGTTGTCCACCTTACCGACCGCGAACGCGAGATGCTGACCCTGCTGGCGGCGTGTCCAGGCGAAACCGTGCCGCGGTTGGCACTCGCCGGCAACGGGGCGGCCGCTGGCGAGCGTGCAGTCGACGTGCAGATCAATCGACTGCGCCGCAAGGTCGAACATGATCCCGCCAACCCGCTGATCATTCAGACCGCCCGCGGGGTCGGGTATCGGCTGGTGGTCTCGCCGTGACCACGCTCGACATCGGAATCGAGCGGCTGCGGACCGCGGCGGGGCGCGCCTCCGAGGGTTGGGAAGTCGTCGCCGGCTGGATCAAGAGCAAGATGCCAGCGGGGCTTTATCCCCGCTCCTTGCTCATCATCATCGCCCCGATGATGATCCTGCAGTCGGTGATGGCGTTCGTGTTCCTGGAGCGTCACTGGAACACAGTGACGCGGCGGCTGTCAGCGGCCGTGACGCAGGATATTTCGTCGCTGATCGACATCTATCGCACCTATCCGCAGGATCCGGGCAACACCCAGGTTCGGCGCATCGCGCAGCAACGGCTCGGCCTCGTGGTCGATTTTCTACCGGTCTCGGAGATGCCGCCACCGGGCCAAAAGCCGTTCTTCTCGCTGCTCGACCAGACCTTGTCGCAGGAAATCCGCCGGCAGATTGGTCGACCGTATTGGCTTGATACCGTCGGCCGCTCCTCGATCGTCGAAATCCGGATCCAACTCGACAACGCAGTCATGCGCGTGTTCGCGCGTCGCAGCGCCGCCTATGCGTCGAACTCCGAGATCTTCCTGCTCTGGATGGTCGGCACCTCGCTGGTGTTGCTCGCAGTCGCGATCCTCTTCCTGCGCAACCAGATCAAGCCCATACAGCGCCTTGCCGACGCGGCTGAAAGCTTCGGCAAAGGGCGCGAGGTTCCCAATTTCCGCCCGCGTGGCGCAACCGAGGTCCGGCGCGCCGCCCACGCCTTTATCGAAATGAAGTCACGCGTCGAGCGCGCGATCGAGCAGCGCACCACCATGCTGGCGGGCGTGTCGCATGATCTGCGCACGGTGCTCACGCGCTTCAAGCTCGAGCTCGCCCTGCTCAAGGACAGTGGTGAAGCGGAAGCGATGAACAAGGATGTCGATGAGATGAGCCGCATGCTCGAAGCCTATCTGGCGTTCGCGCGCGGCGACACCGGCGAGCAGGCGGCGTCAACCGACATGGCGGCGATGCTTGAACAGCTTCAAGCCGATGCCGAGCGCGACGGGCGCAACGTGACGGTCGCTTTTCGCGGCACGCCGATCGTCACGGTGCGGCCGAACGCGTTCAAGCGCTGTCTGGCAAACCTGGTCTCGAACGCGGCTCGCTACGGCAAATCGATCTCGATCGCCGGCCAGCGCGACCATCGCTGGCTGATCGTCACCGTAGATGACAACGGGCCCGGCATCCCCTCGGGCATGCGGGAGGATGTGTTCAGGCCGTTCCTGCGGCTGGACGACGCGCGCAACCAGGACGAGGGCGGAACCGGGCTTGGGCTCGCAATCGCCCGCGACATCGCGCGCTCGCATGGCGGAGATATCACGCTCGGCGAAAGTCCGCTCGGGGGGTTGCGCGCAACGGTGCGGGTGCCCGTGTAGTCGCGTCCTACACCACGTGCGCCGGGGCCAGATGGCACCGGAGCTCGGTGTCGCCGGCTTCGACCTGCAGGGTGGCGTGCCTGATCTTGAACCGTAGATCCAGCTGGCGACACGCTTCGTGCAACATTCGATCATCGAGACCCGCGCCTGGGCGGACCAAGTGCGCGGTGAGCGCCGTTTCCGTCGTGCTCATCGCCCAGATGTGCAGGTCGTGGACTTCGCTGACGCCCGGCAGGCTGCGCAAATAGCTTTGAACGGCCTCGTGATTGATCTCGCGCGGGATGGCGTCAAGCGCGAGGTTGACGGAATCGCGCGCAAGGCCCCAGCTGCTCCACAGGATTGCGAGGGCGATCACGACCGAGATCGCCGGATCGAGCCACAGCCATCCGGTTGCAGACAAAAGCGCCGCGCCCAGGACGACGCCGAGCGACACTCCGGCATCGCCGACCATGTGCAGGAACGCGCCCTTGATGTTGAGATCATCCTTGCGCCCGGACATGAACATGACGGCGGTGGCGCCGTTGATCAGGATGCCCAGCGCTGCAACCGCCATCACGGTGCCGGTTGCGATCGGCTCCGGATTTTGAAACCGATGAAACGCTTCGATCAGGATTCCGCCGGTCGCGACCAACAACAGTGCGGCGTTGCCGAGCGCCGCTAGGATGGAGGCGCGTCGGAAACCGTAGGTATAGCGCGCGGTCGGCTGACGCGCGGCAAGCCATGCGCCGCCCCAGGCCAGCAGCAGGCCGACCACGTCAGTGAAATTGTGAGCCGCGTCAGAAATCAGCGACAGCGAATTCGCCAGATAACCGAACACCAGTTCGGCTGCTACGATCACGAGGTTGAGGGTAACCCCGATCGCAAACGCACGATCGAATCTCGCGGGTGCGTGGCCGTGCCCGTGGTCGTGTCCCGCGGGGTGGTCATGCGCGTGGTGATCGTGCGTCATGTCACGTCTTTGCACCGGCCCTGTAACAGGGTTTTAACAGACAAGGGCAGGCACTGGACGCTGTTTTTAACGCGCAGCGATCATGCGGTGACCATCTCGTCGTCGCCGTCCTCGCGGGCATGCCGGCGCGCGCGCGCCCGTCCAAACGGCGTCAGCCGGCACAGCCCGTCGTACATGCGCAGGAGCCGGCCGCCGCGATCGAGCTCACGGTCGAGCGCCGCCATGGTGCGGGCGTTGTCATCGTCATCGTCGACGAACGTGCGCAAGACGCGCGCGAACAGAAGCGCCAGTCCCTGGGCGCGGACCATGCCGCCCGGACCGGCAGCGTCGATGCCGGCCGCGGCCAGCATCCATTGCTGCGAGCGAACCGCGATGCTGTTGAGCGCCACGGCGAGCGGCGGATCGACCATGGCCGAGCGCAGCAGCGAGCGGATCGCCGCCCGCTCGCCCGCCATGGCTTCCAGGCGCCGCATCAGCACGTCGAATAGGCGCTCGCGCGGCTCTTCATCCGCCATATCGAGCGCGGGTTCGGCGAGCACCTTGCGGTCAAGGTTCTTGGCGTGGGCGGCGAGGATGGCGATCTTCGAGCCGAACTCGCTGCGAATTGTTGCAAGCGACACGCCGGAGCGCCCCGCTATCTCGTTGAACCCGATTTCCTCGAATCGCTTTTCGGCGAGCAGCGCCATCAGGGCGGCGATGATCTTGTCGCGGTCGGGCAGGGCGGGATCGATTGGCTTCGTGACGCTTTCGCGCGCGGGTCTGCGGGCCATGACGAACTCCGGGTTCATTCATTGCACGATGGCCTAACTGTAATGCCTCCAGGGTGCGAGTTCCAGGGCACGGCGCTCAAACATCGAGTTCGCGTGAGCGTCGTGTCGCCGCAGCAATCGCTTTCTCCATCAGCGCTTCGAGACCATCCTTCGACATCAGGACGTCGAGCGCCGCCGCGGTGGTGCCGCCCGGCGATGTAACATTGCGACGAAGCGTTGCGGCGTCATCGGCCGCGCGATCGAGCAGTTCGCCCGACCCGGCAATGGTCGCTCGCGCGAGCCGCTCGGCCAGCTCCTTGGGCAGCCCGACCGCTACGCCGGCGTGTGTGAGCGCCTCAGCGAGCAGGAACACGTAGGCCGGTCCCGACCCCGACAGCGCCGTGACCGCGTCCATCAGGGTTTCGTCGGCAACCCATTCAACCGCACCGATCGCCGTCAAGAGGCGGTCGGCGAAGCGCTTTTGCTGCGAGGTCACACGCGCGTTGGCGACCGCAACCGTCATGCCACGCCCGATGGCGGCGGGGGTATTCGGCATCGCACGCACGAGCGCGGTTGCGGGCGGCAACATCGATTGGAGAAAGGCGAGTGAGCGACCTGCCATGATCGACACCACCACGGTCGCGGAACCGATCAGCGGGGTGAGGCCGGGCAGAACCTCGGGCGCGACCTGCGGCTTGACAGCGATGACAATCGCGTCGGCGCGCAGGGCGTCCGGCTTGGGATTGAGCCGCAACCCGAGCGACCCATAGCGGGCGACCTGCAAGGAAGGCTGGGGCTCCAACACGACGACGGCAGCCGGGTCGAGGCCGTGCGCCACCCAGCCATCGAGCATGGCCGAGCCCATCTTCCCGGCGCCGGCCAAAACCAGCGTGCCGGATATGTCGCGGAGTGCTGTTTGGTTCACCAGCTGAGATTAAGCGCGGCCGGTGGTCTCGAACAAGCTCGCATCCAGGGCGTCGCGCGCGCTCTTGCCGGCCCACACCACGAACTGGAATGCCTGAAAATAACGTTCGCACGCCTGCACGGCAGTTCCGAGCAGAGCCTCGCACTGATCGTCGGACGCCGAGCTGCCGCCGGCAAGCATCAGGGCCTGCCGGAACATGACCAGACCGTCCTTCTCCCAGAAATCAAAGTGGCCGACCCAAAGCTGCTCGTTCACTTTCGCGATCAGTTCGACAATTTCGCTGCGGCGAAGTGAGGGAACCTTGAGATCGAAAGCGCAGGCGAGATGCAACGCCTCGATATCACCCATCCATGTGAAGGAGAGGTGGTAGTCAGCCCAATCGCCGCTCACCACGAGCGTGACCTCATCGTCGCTGGCGCGATCGAACGCCCAATCACGACTCGTCGCCAAGCGCTCGACAATGTCGAGCGGGTTGTAGGTGCGAATCTCGGAGAGATCGATAAGTGACATGCCAAACATCCTGCCGCTGGGGTTTGGGTTGCCGTCGGAACACGCTTTGGACATGCGAATCCTTTGCGCGACCGCCTGTTCGCAAGCGTGCCTTCACCCGGAGCATCAGCCCCCGAGCGCGCTCTCAAACCGGTCTCGTCGCGGTTGCTCAAAATCGTTGAGCAGCGAACTGATCGAAGATTCGACTGAATCGCGCAATTGCGCGTGGCTGCGCCGTCCACAACCGTGGACTGCGACAAGTTGACTCAGTTTGAAGTGGGCCCGGCTTAATCGAACAGGCTGGAGACCGATTTCTCCTCGGCGGTGCGTGCAATCGCTTCGCCGATCAGGGATGCAATCGAGAGAACCCGGATATTGTTCGCGACCCGGACCGCCTCAGTGGGCTGGATCGAGTCGGTGATGACCAGCTCCTTGAGATGGGAGGCGGTGATACGGGCGACTGCACCGCCTGACAACACGCCATGGGAAATGTAGGCGGAGACGTCGGTCGCGCCTTTTTCCAGCAGTGCGTCGGCAGCGTTGACGAGTGTGCCACCGGAATCAACGATGTCGTCGACCAGAACGCAGGTTTTGCCGGCAGGATCACCGATCACGTTGACGACTTCGGATTCACCGGCCCGCTCGCGGCGCTTGTCGATGATCGCAAGCGGAGCATTGATGCGGGCGGCGAGCTGACGCGCCCGCACCACGCCGCCGACGTCCGGCGATACCACCATGACCTTGCTCAGATCGAAGTGTTCGCGCACGTCCCGCACCATTACCGGCGATGCAAACAAATTGTCGGTCGGAATGTCGAAAAAGCCCTGGATCTGGCCGGCGTGGAGGTCGAGCGTCAGAACGCGGTCGGCTCCGGCGTTGGTGATCAGATTGGCGACCAGCTTGGCGGAGATCGGCGTGCGCGAGCCGGACTTGCGGTCCTGCCGCGCGTATCCGAAGTAAGGAAGCACCGCCGTGATGCGCCGTGCGGAGGCGCGCCGGAGCGCATCGATAATGATCAGCAACTCCATCAGATGATCATTGGCTGGAAACGACGTCGACTGGATCGCGAACACGTCGGTACCGCGCACGTTCTCGAGGATCTCGACGAAGATCTCCATGTCGGCGAAGCGCCGCACCACCGCTTTGGCAAGTGGCACCCGCAAATAGGCGGCGATCGCGTCGGCCAGCCGCGGATTGGAGTTGCCGGCGACGAGCTTGACGGCTCCGTTGCTGCCAGACATCTCCGTCTCCTTAAGCAGGATTGTGCGCGATCGGGAATCCTGCAGCCGCGGCGGTGATATCCGGGGGCTGCGACCCTGGCAATATGCGCAAGTCCGTTGTCCGAAGCTTTTCGAGCGGGCGTTAGCGCGCCAATGCGAGCGAGACGGTGTCCGCCGCCGGCGGGGCGGACGCAACGTCGATGCTGCGGGACGGCGCGGGCGCCGGCGCCGGCACGCGATCAGGCGGCGCCACCAGGAATGTGGCGAGCTGGTCGATCCCCTCGTGGGCAATCCGGTGGAGCACTTGGTCGTCGGCTGCGCCCCAGCCGCGCTGGCGGTTGGTGGCCGCTTCCTCACCACCTAGGCGCGTCACGCGCTGCTTGTTACCGTCATAGACATCCCAGACCCAGACGATCACGGTCTGCTTGCCGCGAATCTGCGCAGCCGCGTAGCCCTTCACGCGATACTGGGCTGATCCCTCGCGCGAGACCACTGCGATGCGGCGGGTGTCCGCTTCCGACGACAGGTTCTGGACGAGCTTGCGAAACTGCCCTTCCGGCAGACCGTCGATGCGTTCGAACGCCACGGTTCCGGCGGGTGCTCCCGCGAATGGAGTGAGCGGCTGCCCGATCGTATCGCAACCGGCAACCGCGATCGCGAGCAGGATCGTCGGTACGAGGCCGGATGCAAATCGATGGTTGAACATCGGCACGCCCCCAAGCAGGTTCGCTTCCCCACTGCCTGACAGGGTGGGTAAAGGACAAACGCGGGCGCCGTCCAGTTCGTTAGCGGTTTGTTAAGCACAATGCCGCGCCGGTGTGTCCCGGGGGCAACATGGCACCGCCTTAGCAGAGCACGATCGCGTTGAGATGGCGGCCGTAATCAGGCTCGCCGCGGTGGGTGGTGCGCCGAAAGCTGAAGAATCGGGACGCATCGGCATAGGTGCATACACCAAGGTCGTCCCACCCGCCGATGCCCGCGCTGGCGAGCTTCGTCGTGATGTAGCCGGCGAGGTCAAACAGCGCATGGTTTGCCCGCTCCGATGGCCTAAAGAAGCGTGCATTGTCTGGATCTGCCCCCAGGAAACGGCTCATGAGATCGGGGCCAACCTCGTAGTTGGGCTGACGGATCATCGGTCCGAGCGCCGCCCTGATATGTGGGCGGGTTGCGCCGAGCGCTTCCATGGCGGTGATCGTTGCCTCGACCACGCCGGTGAGGGCGCCCCGCCAGCCGGCGTGCGCTGCGCCGATCACCCGGGCCTGGGGGTCCGCCAGCAGGACCGGCCCGCAATCGGCGGTTGAAACCGCGATCGCTAGCCCGGCGACACGTGTCACCAGCCCGTCGGCACGAGGACGAGCGTCCGCCGTCCAGGGCTTCTCCACGACCATGACCGTCGCGGAATGGATCTGATAGGCGCTCAGGAGGTCTTGCGCCTGGCAGCCCAGGGTTGCCGCCATGCGGGCGCGGTTTTCCGTTACGTGCTCGCGCGAATCGTTCGAGCCGATCCCGGCGTTGAGGCTTGCGTAGAGGCCCTCAGAGACGCCGCCCTCGCGGGTGAAAAAGCCGTGCCGTATGCCGGCAAGCCCGGCGAACGCCGTGGACTGCAGCGTCATTGAGTCAACTCGATCGCGAGCTGGGACCTGGTGGGGGCTGTTCATCGGGTGGGAACGCGTGCACTCAATCTCCAAAGCCCGGTAACGCGGCGAGCTTCGGATCGGATAGCGCCAAGACCTTGAACATTTGGCCCATTCCGGTTTCTCCCTCGGCGGTCAGGCGTGCCAGCGCGGAGTCAATCTCCGCCGTGCGTTCCGGCGAACCCGATTTCAACCCCAGGGCGCGCTTTTCGATGCCGATGTTGACCAGAAACGCGCGCTGCTCGATCGGGCCGTGGACGCGCGCCCCCAGACTGGCGGCGGCGTGCGCCAGCGCCTCGAAATCCACGTGGGCGGAGAGGTCGGCCATTCCCGGGGCGCCCAATGGATCGTCGTAGCTATGATTGCGCAGCGCCTGAAAGGTCGAGCCCACGTCGGTTCGGGTGTGGCCGTAGTCAATGATCAAGGCCGCCCCGCCGAGCTTGACGCGGCGCGCCAGTTCATAGGCTATCCGGCTGGAGCGCCATTCGAAAATCGCGCCCAACGGCGCGCTGCGGACGCTCTGCGGCAAGGTCCGTTCGAATTCCGGCAGCGGGGCCTTGCTAGTGCCGAATACGAGCTCTCCGCTGTCATCGACAGTGACGGTGCGTTCATACCAGCCGTCGGCCTGCTTGACCGCCTGGTTAATCGCAACAGCGTCGAAGAATTCGTTCGCCAGCGCGATGGCCGGCTCGGACGGCAGGTCCTCGACCGAATCGTACCACGCGATGGTTTCCGTCTGGCCGAGTTTCAGGCGCTGCAATTCCCGCAGCACCGGGCTCTTCTCCACGAGATGAAGGCTGATTGCTTGCTCGAACGCGGGCACGACTTTGGCGGCGCGCAGCGCGTCGACCAGCAACGTGCCGCGGCCGGGCCCGAGTTCGACCAGATTGACCTTCTCCGGCGCGCCCATCGATTGCCAGACCGCCGCCGCCCACAGGCCGATCAGTTCGCCAAACATCTGGCTGATCTCGGGCGACGTGGTGAAATCACCTGCCACGCCAAACGGATCCCGGCTCATATAGTAGCCGTGTTCCGGATGCGTCAGGCACAACGACATGTATTTGGACAACGGCATCGGGCCGCGCAGTTCGATCAACCGGCGCACCTCGACCGCAAGCGGCGTCTTGTCCTGAGCGTTCATAGATGCCGCGGATTGCGCAAGGCTACCGCCGCGAACGCCGCGCCGATCAGGAACAGCGGCACCGACAACAGCATTCCCATGGTGAGCCAATTGTTGAAGAGGAACCCGAGTTGGGCGTCGGGCTCACGAAACCATTCGCAAAACGATCGCATCACCGCATACAACATCGCAAACAGACCGATAATCAACCCTGGACGTTTGAGTGCCCCGATCCGGATCGCAAACGCCAGGACGATAAACAAGACAATGCCCTCGAGCGCGGCTTCATAAAGCTGGCTCGGGTGACGCGGAAGGGGGCCGCCGTTCGGAAATACCATCGCCCAGGGCACGTCGGCCGGCCGGCCCCACAGCTCTCCGTTGATGAAGTTTGCGATGCGACCGAGGAAGAGACCAATCGGTCCGACCGCGCAGGTCACGTCGCCGAGCGAAAGGATCGAGACGCCGCGGCTGCGGGCGAACAGGACGACGGCGAGCACGCAACCGAGGAACCCGCCGTGAAATGACATGCCGCCCATCCAGACCTCCAACATCTCGAGCGGATGGGCCGCGAAATGTTCGAAGTTGTAGAACAGGATGTAACCCAGGCGTCCGCCCAGCACGATGCCGAGCGTGACCCACACGACGAAGTCGTCGAAGTCGGCAACCTTGAACGGTCCCGGTCCTCCCCAGACGGCTTCATTGCGAATGATGGCGCGGGCATAAAGCCAACCAAGCAGAATGCCAAAAATGTACGCGAGCGCGTACCAGCGAATGGCAAAAGGGCCGAACGAGACCAATACCGGGTCGAACGCCGGGAACGGCAGGATCAGCAGCGACATGACACCTTGCGGGCGTGCGGATGCGAGGCCATTGTCTGCATACGCGAACCGCAATCCCGGAGACAAGCCAATGGCACAAACCAGCAACCGCTTCTTTGACGAGATGGCGCGGCTGATGAACGATGCCGCCGGCGCCGCGCAAGGGATGCGGCGCGAGGTCGAGACCTTGTTCCGGACCCAGGCCGAGCGCATGCTGCGCGAACTCGACGTGGTCACGCGCGAGGAATTTGAGGCGGTCAAAGAGATGGCGCGCCTGGCGCGCGAGGAAAACGAAGAGCTCAAGGCCCGGGTCGCGGCTTTGGAGGCGCGGCTCAAGCCCTAGCGCGAACCGGCCCGGCAAGGACCAGGCCGAAATCGGCCCGCGTTTAGGATGCTGCGTTTCCTTGTGTTTTGGACCCTGTGGGGCTATAAGCCCCCGCGCGACCGTATCAACACCCCTGGAGGTTGGCCGCCATCGACCGGGAAACCGGTCATTTTTGTTGCAACCACGAAACTCAGGATTCGACCATGACGTCCGTCAAGGAACTCAAGGCGACGCCACGTCCGCAGCGCGGCAAGGGGGCCGCACGGGCTGTGCGTCGCACCGGCCGTGTGCCGGGCGTGATCTACGGCAATCAACAACCCCCCGTGTCGATTTCGATCGATTCCGCCGAACTCAAGCAGCGCATTTTTGCCGGCCGCTTTCTTACCACCCTCTACGATCTCGAGATCGAGGGTACCAAGCATCGCGTCATCCCGCGCGATTTCCAACTCGACCCGGTGCGGGAAAATCCGGTGCACGTCGACTTCATGCGGCTGGGCGAGGGCGCCACGATCCGGGTCCGGATTCCGATCCACGTCATCAACGTCGAGCAGTCGCCGGGCGTGAAGCGCGGCGGCGCGATCAACATCGTCACCCATGCGCTCGACGTCGTGTGCCCGGCCGACCAGATCCCGGAAGCGATCGAGGTGGACGTGAGCGGCCTCGAGATCGGCCATTCCAAGCATCTGAGCGACGTGACGTTGCCGGCCTCGGTGCGGCCGGTCGTGCACGCCGACGCCACCCTCGTCACGGTGGTGGCGCCCTCGGGTTACGCCGAAGAGCTCAAGGCCGCCGCCGAGGCCGCCGCCGCCGCTGCCGCGGCTGCCGCCGCTGCGCCGGTCCCGGGCGCGGCGCCAGCCCCTGGTGCGGCGCCGGCTCCGGGCGCGGCTGCTCCGGCCGCCGGTGCGGCTCCCCCGGCTGCGGACAAGGCGGAAAAGAAATAGACGCGTCCGCCGACCGAATTGGGGGCGCCCTTGCTATGTGGGGGCGCTCCCGTTCCGCGTCAGCGTGATACGCAAGACGCGGCCTTCACCCAAACCCCCGCTCGGGGCCGACGCGCCGGACAGCCGAGCGTGAACTTCGCCGCCAGGAACAACCCTCTCATGCGTGTGCTCGTCGGGCTGGGGAATCCAGGCGAGCGCTATAAGCGCAACCGCCACAACGTCGGTTTTATGGTGGTGGACGAGATCATGCGCCGCCATGAGAGCGCGTTGCACCGGCTTCGCTTTCAGCGCGGCGTCGGCGCCGGAGGGCGAATCGGCGACGAACGCGTGTTGTTGATAAAGCCTGATACCTACATGAACGAATCCGGGCTGGCCGTGGCCGAACAGACGCATTTCTACCGGCTCGAACCCGCGGACGTGATCGTGTTTCATGACGAACTCGACCTCGCGCCGGGCAAGCTGCGCGTCAAGATCGGAGGCAGCGACGCGGGCCATAACGGGCTGCGGTCCATCACGGCCCACGTCGGCAACGAATACAAGCGCGTCCGAATCGGCATAGGTCATCCGGGCCACAAGGACCTGGTGCACGACTACGTGCTCAGCGATTTTGCGAAAAGCGAGCGGCCCTGGGTCGAGGCGCTCTGCGCTGTCATCGCCGACAATGCCCCGTTGTTGGTCGCAGGCGCGGACGCGAGCTTTCAGAACAAGGTGCATCTCGCGATGCAGGCCAAGGGATTCGGCGGACCGCCCTCTGGTGCCGATGCGCCGGACTGAAAACCTCCCATCTATCGCACGCAACGATTGCGGAACACGTCATGGGTTTTAAATGCGGTATCGTCGGCCTGCCGAACGTCGGAAAATCGACGCTGTTTAACGCGCTGACCGAGACCGCGGTAGCGCAGGCGGCGAACTACCCGTTCTGCACAATCGAGCCCAATGTCGGCGAGGTGGCGGTTCCCGACCCGCGTCTCGACGAACTCGCCAAGCTCGCCAAGTCGATTCAGATCGTGCCGACCCGGCTCACCTTCGTCGACATTGCCGGTTTGGTGCGCGGAGCATCCAAAGGTGAGGGTCTCGGCAATCAGTTCCTCGCCAACATCCGCGAGGTCGATGCCGTCGCCCACGTGGTGCGCTGCTTCGACGACAGTGAGGTGACGCATGTCGCCGGAAAAATCGACCCGATTGCCGATATCGACACGGTCGAGACCGAATTGATGCTCGCCGATCTCGACAGTTTGGAGCGGCGCGTCGACGGCCTCGAGAAAAAGGCGCGGGGCGCGGACAAGGAGGCGAAGGAAACCCTCGACCTCGTGACGCGCGCGCTCGCGCTGCTGCGTGACGGCAAACCGGCGCGCCTGCTCGAGCGCAAGCCCGAGGAAGCCCGGTTGTTCGCTCAGCTTGGTCTCTTGACCTCGAAGCCGATGCTTTACGTGTGCAATGTCGACGAGGCGTCGGCCGCGACCGGCAACAGCTACTCGCAGAAGGTCGAAGCACGCGCCCGGGACGAGCACGCCGGGTGCGTCGTGATATCGGCGCAGATCGAGGCCGAGATCGCCGTCCTTCCGACCGGCGAGCGCGACGAATATCTGGCGCATCTGGGGCTGACCGAACCCGGTCTCGATCGCCTGATCCGCGCCGGTTATACGCTGCTCGATCTGGTTACCTTCTTCACCGCGGGGCCTAAGGAAGCGCGCGCCTGGACCGTGACCCGCGGGACGCGCGGGCCGCAGGCGGCCGGCGTCATCCATACGGACTTTGAGCGCGGGTTCATTCGCGCCGAAACAATCTCCTATCGCGACTACGTCGCGCACGGGGGGGAAGCTGGGGCGCGCGACGCGGGCAGGATGCGGCTCGAGGGCAAGGAATACGTCGTCGCCGACGGCGATGTGATGCACTTTCGGTTCGCGACCTGACCTCGTTGCGATCTACATCTCGGCGCGGCTGCGCAGTGCGCCGAGATGATCGTTCACCCGGAAGGTGATCAGCACAAATTCGGCTGCCAGCCGGGCCGACAGCACGGCGAGGCAGGCGCCCGAAATGCTCAGGATCACCACCAGGAAGGCCGCGAGCGGGTTGAACGGCAGCAGCTGGAGGCCGGCCACAACACCGAAGGCACCGGCCACGATAGCAACAAAGAACGCCAGCCAGAAGGACACCCGGATGATCGACGGGGTAATGAACCTTTCCCACTGGAACAAGTCGCGAATGTCGAACATACCGGCCCTCCTCATGGGCCCGGTCGCCTGCCGCAGGCCGCATGCGCGCAGAGACTGCCTGCCCCGCACCACCGGGTCAACGCGGTAGAAGTGGCGCCGCTGTCCGTGGCATTACAGGCCTCAGTACGCTCTACGTGGCACGGGTGCTCATGACAAAGCTCTTTTGGGAGGATTTTGCCGTCGGCCAGGTCAATGAATACGGTCGCCAACTTGTCAGCGCCGAGGATATCAAGGCGTTCGCGGCCGAGTTTGATCCGCAACCGATGCACCTTGACGAAGAGGCGGCGCGCGCGACGCTGGTGGGCGGATTGTGCGCATCCGGCTGGCACACCTGCGCGATCATGATGCGTATCATTGCTGATGGCTTCGTGCTCAATTCCTCGTCCATGGGCGCGCCCGGCGTCGAAGAGATCCGCTGGCTCGCGCCGGTGCGTCCGGGCGACGTGCTGCGCGTGCGCGTGACCGTTCTCGACAAGAAGGCATCGCAAAGCCGGCCGCTTCTCGGGTTTGTCGGCTTGTTTTTCGAAGTTCTCAACGAGATCGGAACCTGTGTCATGACCTCGCGAACCAACATGATGTTCGCGCGCCGAACATCCGCGCCCGCGGGTGCATCGGCATGAAGTTTTTCGAGGACCTGCGAATTGGCGAGCGCCGGGAACTGGGCAGCCACACTTTCACGGCCGAGAGCATCAAGGCGTTCGCACGGCGCTACGACCCGCAGCTCTTTCATACCGACGAGGAAGCGGCGGCGCGCTCGCACTTCGGCGGCCTGTGCGCGTCGGGCTGGCAGACCGGCGCGGTCAGCATGCGCCTCATTGCGCTTGGCAACCAGCGCGACATCGCGGCCCTGCGGGCCAGCGGCCAGGATGTGCCGGACATCGGGCCTTCTCCGGGCGTGCGCGATTTGCGCTGGTTCAAGCCGGTTTATGCAGGGGACACGATTTCCTATGCGCTGGAGATCAAGGACCTGCGCGACGCCGGCCCGCCGGGCTACGGGCTTGTAGTGTCCGAGACCACCGGGACAAACCAGGCCGGTGAACTGGTCTACTCGGCACAGGGCGCGGTTTTCGTGGAGCGAAAGCGCAACCGCAAAGGCTAGCCGGCACGCGGCACTGACCGCTCGGTCAACGCGCCATAGGGTGTACTACGGATCTTGCGCTGGCATCGGCAGCTTCCTAGCTTTGATCGCAGAGCAGGATGTTGCGCCATGGAACCCCTCAAACTGATCGCGCTCGACAAGGACGACCTCGAGGTCATTTCAGCTCACCTGCAGGACGCCGTGGTCAATGTCGGCGATATTGTTTGGCTGCGGGGCGAGAAGCGCCTGGTGTTGGGGCTCAACCGGTTCGACTGGGAGGCCGCTGGCTGTAGCCACCCGCAATACCAGCGCCGCCGCACCGCCTTGCGGTTTGAACGGGTCAACAGCGTGAAGTGTCGAAACGTTCACCAGACCGACAAGGATTCCGTACTGAGCCTGCTTGCGGTCGACTTCGTGGAGAGCGACCCGCCGGGCGGCTCGATTATTCTGACGTTCTCGGGCGGCGGATTGTTGCGGCTTGACGTCGAATGCCTGGAGGCCGAGATCGCCGATCTCGGACCCGCCTGGGCGACCACTCACTGTCCGGACCATTCCAAGGACGTCGCCGAAAGCCGGCGTTGACGTTGCCTGATTGCCGCGTCATGAGGGTCTGACGCAGGCTGACCAGGACAAATCGACCAATGCCGATCCGGCTCGATACGCGCAGCTCCGATTTCGGCGCGCGTTTCCACGAATTTCTCGGCACCAAGCGCGAAGCCGCGCCGGACGTCGAGCAAGCCGTGCGCGCGATCGTGGCGGATGTCGTCGCGCGCGGCGATCCGGCGCTGATCGAGCTTTCCAGAAAGTTCGATCGCATTGATCTCAACGCAGCCTCGCTGCGCGTGAGCGCGGCTGAAATCGATGCCGCATATGCGCGATCCGAGGGCGGCGCGCTCGCGGCCTTGCGCCTCGCCCATGGGCGGATCGAGGCGTATCACCGTCGGCAACTGCCGCAGGATCAGCGCTTCACCGACGCGATCGGTGTTGAGCTTGGCTACCGCTGGACGCCGGTCGCGGCCGTTGGGCTCTATGTTCCGGGCGGTACCGCAGCCTACCCGTCGTCCGTGCTGATGACCGCGGTGCCGGCCAAGGTCGCCGGCGTCAGCCGCTTGGTGATGGTCGTGCCGGCACCGGACGGTGAGCTCAATCCGCTCGTGCTCGCGGCCGCGCGGCTTGCCGGCGTCGATGAGATCTTCCGCATCGGCGGCGCGCAGGCAATCGCCGCGCTCGCCTATGGCACCAAGAGTATTCGCCCCGTCGACAAAATCGTCGGGCCGGGCAACGCCTACGTGGCGGCCGCCAAGCGGCTGGTATTCGGCAAGGTCGGCATCGACATGATCGCGGGACCGTCCGAAGTGCTGATCCTCGCCGACGCGAGCGCGAACCCCGACTGGGTTGCCGCCGATCTCCTGGCGCAAGCCGAACACGACACGGCCGCGCAATCGATCCTGATCACGGACCACCCCGCGCTGGCGGACGACGTCGAACGTGCGTTGGCGGCGCAGCTTGCAACCTTGCGGCGCGGCGCGACTGCGCGCGCGTCCTGGCAGGCCTACGGAGCGGTCGTGCTGGTGCGCGACCTTGGCGAAGCGATTCCGCTGATCGACGCGATTGCCCCCGAGCATCTCGAGATCATGGCGGCTGGCGCCGAAGAGCTCGCCGACAAGGTTCGCAACACCGGAGCGATCTTCATCGGCGCGCACACGCCGGAAGCGATCGGCGACTACGTGGCGGGCTCCAACCACGTCCTGCCGACCGCGCGGTCGGCACGCTTTTCGTCGGGGCTCGGCGTGCTCGACTTCATGAAGCGCACCTCGATCCTCAAATGCGGCGCCGAGCAGCTCGCGCAACTCGGTCCCGCCGCCATCGCGCTCGGAGAAGCCGAGGGGCTTGACGCTCACGCCCGTTCGGTCGCAGTGCGGCTCAATCGACGATGAGCTCGTCCGATCGGCATCGCCTTGTCAAAGTGACCCTCGACGAGGGGTCGATCGGCCGGTCCAACCCCGATGTCGAGCACGAGCGCGCGGTCGCGATCTACGACCTGCTTGAGGAGAATTCGTTTCGGCCGCGCGGCCACGAGGGCGGGCCTTACGAGCTTGCGCTGTCGATCACCAGTAACCGGCTGGTGTTCGACATCAGGCACGCGGACGGCTCGCCGGTGATCGCGCATCATCTCTCGCTCGGCCCGTTGCGGCGCATCGTGAAGGACTATTTCCTGATCTGCGACAGCTACTATGCGGCCATTCGCACCGCGAGCCCCGATCAGATCGAGGCGATCGACATGGGGCGGCGCGGTCTCCACAACGAAGGTTCCGAACTTCTGATGGAGCGGCTGCGGCACAAGGTCGACATGGACGTCGACACTGCGCGCCGGCTGTTTACGCTGATCTGCGTTCTGCATTGGAAGGGCTGATCGATGGCGGGCGGGGGACGGCCGCAGGCCGTGTTGTTCGCCTGCGGTCTTAACACCGTGCGCTCGCCGATGGCGGAACGCATGTTCAAGCATTTGTTCGGGACCAGCGTCTACGTCGCCTCCGCCGGCGTACGCAAAGGCGAGCTCGATCCATTCGCGGTCGCGGTCATGGACGAAATCGGTCTCGATATCGCCAAGCACAAGCCGAAGACGTTCGAGGAACTCGAGGACTGGGAAGGGCTCAACTTCGACGTCATCATTTCGCTTTCGCCGGAAGCCCATCACCGCGCCCTCGAACTGACCCGCGTTCTGGCGGTCGACGTCGAATACTGGCCGACGCCCGACCCAACCGACGCTTCAGGCAACCGCGAGCAGCGGCTCGACGCCTACCGGGTCGTGCGCGACCAGCTACTGGCGCGCATCAAAAAGCGCTTTGCGTCGGCGTCGACCGGCAATGAATAGGGCCGCCGGCAGGCACTTCTGCGCGAGTGGCGGCGTCCTGGGCGGCTGTTGTCCGGCCGGGCCGATTCCGCTAATTTCCGCCACCCTACCATGGAGTTAACGAGGAATCGGGGGCCTTACGACCAGAGCAAAGGCCGCATCACCTATCGCTTCAAGTCATCGACCCCCAGCCGGATCGCCGCGCAGTCCCGCGCCCCGCGACCACGAACGACCGCGAGCGCGGTCTACCAGAGGTGTTAATGATCGGCCGTACGAAATTCGTTCTCGCCTCCGGATCGCCGCGCCGGCTTAGTCTGATCAATCAAATCGGCATCGAACCCGACCTGCTGTTGCCGTCCAACATCGACGAGACGCCGACCAAGGGCGAGTTGCCGCGCGCGTGTGCCAACCGGCTGGCGCGGCTCAAGGCCGAAGCAGCGCTCGCGAGCGTGCGTAAGGACGACGAGCTCAAGGGCGCCTTCATCCTCGCCGCCGACACGGTGGTCGCGGTCGGGCGGCGCATCCTGCCGCAAGCCGAGCTGATGGACGAGGCCGGCCAATGCCTGCGTCTCCTGTCCGGTCGCAACCACAAGGTCTTTACCGCCGTGTGCCTGGTCACGCCCAAGCAGGGATTCCGCCAACGGCTCGTGGAGTCGCGGGTGCGCTTCAAGCGGCTCTCGGAGCAGGACATCGAGTCCTACCTCGCCTCCGGCCAGTGGCGTGGCAAGGCCGGTGGCTACGCGGCACAAGGCATTGCGGGTTCGTTCATCGTCAAACTGGTGGGGTCCTACAGCAACGTCGTCGGCCTCCCGCTCTACGAGACGATTTCGCTACTTGCAGGTGAGGGCTATCCGATCCATTTCGGATGGGTCAACGCGGCGGCTTGAGCGGCTCTTTTGCACGCCGCGGCGTAGCCATAGATGTGATGGCGGCGATGGTGCCCCGGCGCTGGACGAGAGCCACCTATTGAACGCGCGTCCCAAGACTGCGAACCCGTGCCCGATCTGCGGCAAGCCGCGGGTCGAGCAATTTCGGCCGTTCTGCTCGCGTCGATGCGCCGACATCGACTTGCACCGCTGGCTGGGCGGCGCTTATGCGATCCCGGCGACGGAACAGGACGATGACGAGCCGGATGAGGCTGGCCCCGATAACGCCGATCCGGGCGAGCGATGATCCCGGTGCGCGCGTCGCACGCGCGTCGCCGCGGCCATTTTGCGTTGCTGGACAGGTCTCTACCGAGCCTTTATAACGCCCGGCGCCGTGCGAACCTTCGTTTCGCGGTCGGCGCCCAGGTAGCTCAGTTGGTAGAGCACGTGACTGAAAATCACGGTGTCGGTGGTTCGATTCCGCCCCTGGGCACCACCACAAAGAGTCTGCTTTGATCTCTCATATCTTTTTGCTCCTTTTGTCAAACCTCTGCGCAGGTTTGACATTCTGTGTTCTCATCTTGTCCATTGCGGCGGCCGCAAGGCGTCGCTGGTCAGCCGCTTTTGTGTAGTGAGCAACCTGCTTGAGACTCGCATGGCCGGTGATCGCTGCGATCTCGTGCGCGAGACGCAGGCCGACATAGCGCGGACCTTCGGGGTTGCTCACACTACCTTTGGGAGGCTCGAATACGCGCCGGGATAGGGTGTGGAACCTTAGTTTCTTGGCACTATCGGGATCGGGGCACGCCGGCCGATCGCAGCGCTATCGGTGCAGGATCACCGCGGCGCATCCATGGGTCCCCTCACCGCGGCGCATCCATGCGTCCCCTGGTCCGCATCGGGCACGCTGGTCCGCGGTCGCCGAGCGAGAGCCTGACGGCAAACAGTGGCGTTAACACCTACGGAAACGCACCAAAGCTAACGAAGCTGGAAACCGTCACTGAACAGGCTTGCTCCCTCGCACTGCAAGCATATCATTTCTTGAAAACCGCA
>JBPYFJ010000017.1:0-90294 GCA_051985675.1 Xanthobacteraceae bacterium
TTGGTGTTCCGGCCGGAACCAGCACTGACCACCACACCGACACATCAATGCCAGGAATCCCGCCCTCGCCCATCGTCGGGACCCCAGGCATAAATTGAGCGCGACGAGCCGTCGATAGCGCAAGTGCGCGCAATGTTCCCTTACTGACCTGCCCAAGTGTGAAGCCGGTATCAGCCATGACAAAATCAAGGCTGTCTGAGGCCAGATCATTGAGGGAGTCGGCGATCGTCTTGTAGTTGACTTGGACCGCTTCGAGTTGCGCGATTGCCTTGTATCGTTCAGCAACTACGGTACCGACTGTTGTGGCCGTCCCATATGACGCTTTGGAGCCCTTTGTCTTCAGATGCGCGGTCAGCTCGGGCAACGAATTGAACGGCGAATTCGCGCTGACAACAACCACCCAAGACTGCTCAAGAATTCCTGTCAGCGACTCGACGTCCTTGAGTTCAAAACCAGGTGCTTTGAACCGCTACAGGGTTGAAGCAACGCTCGTGCCCCCGTTAAGGCTCACCGTGTAGCCATCGGGTTTGGATTTCACAAGCTGGGTCAGCGCCAAGGTTTTCCGGAAAGCACCCTGAGTTTCTCTGCGAAGTAGCGATACATGACATCCGCGCCACCCCCTGCCGCAAACCCGCATATGAGGTGAATTTCGCGCGCAGGGTACTGTTCCTGCGCGTAGCTTGTCCCTGTGTCTGCGCAAATCACGAGTACGGTGATCAGCACGGAAAACCACCGTCCCATCTCACGCCCTTTCCTTTGTGCGGCGACCGACGCGAAGCCCATCCTACACAGATCAGCAAGCCAATGAACTCGCGCCTCCTCGCGGCCGCCGCACAAACATTTGGGCCTCAGTGATATTGCGGCAGCAGCGTATGCAGTTATCGAGCTGTCGCGCCTTGGGCGCCGAGCATCAGCGAAGCGGCGAGGCCGCGCGCTCGTATGGAAAGGGTCGGGCGCGAATACGCCGCCGCCCGCGAGCGCGGCGATTTCGACATCGCCCGTGTGATCGTTGGGGAGGCATGCACGCTGATCCATGACATTCCGCCTGCCGGAGAGATTGTCGAGCGGATCGTTAAAAAGGCCGAGGGGTCGCTTATGGATTATAGCGCGCAGACAAAATATTCGCAGGCCGAGGATCGCTAAGGGTCATTCTCGACCGAGTCAGCAGGCTCTACAGGCCGGCCGACTTCCGCTTGGCTCCGAAAGGGACCGAAGTGCGGCCGCGGGCGAATTGGCGCGATGCTCCACAAACAGATTTACCGCTCACTCGGGGAGTCCAGCCTTTCGCAAGCCTTCGACAAACTTCGCAAGGTCTTGCGCTCGACGAAGGGGGAACACTTCGCTCAGATTCGCGACGCGCAGAGAGGGATCGAGTTCACGCAGGTGTGCCATTGCTTCTTGCGCTTCACTTAAGTGACCGGCCAGCGCATTACTGGCTGCCAGAATGCGGTTGGCAGCTGGATAGTTCGGCTGCTCGCGCAACGCTCTGTTTGCCCATCCGGATGCTTCATCGTACCGACCCGCAAGAAAGTGCGCGAACGCGGTCCCAACATGCATGTTATAAAGGATCGGATCGAGTGGACTCAGACGGATTGCGCGAGCGTGGTGCTCGATCGCCATATCGAGCTCACCCCTATAGGCTCTTACCCAGCCACTGAGGTTCCATGCTGCCGCCAAGTTGGGATTTAGTACAAGTGCCCTGTCAAGAAAGGCTGCGCTGTTATCGAGATCATGAGCGAACCAAGCGAGTGCGTGTCCTCCCCTGGACAGGGCGACCGCATCATCTTTGCCTAACTCAACGGCCCGCCTAGCCAGCCTTGCGCCTTCGGAGGTTTCTTTTGTGCGGTCAACTACCCAACCATTTAACTTTCGCCAGATATAACACCACGCCGCCATACCATAGGCCGCGGCAAACTCAGGGTCTAACTCGATAGCTTTGTAAAATAAACGCAATGCCTCGTCGTTCGTGGCCCTCGTCCACTGATGGACATTTGCCATTCCGCGCAAGAAATAGTTGTAAGCATCAAGACTCTCCGTGGGCTTACGCTTTGCGCGCTCGATCTCGGCCAGCTCTAGCTTCGGTGCAATTTCACCAACGACCCGAGCAGTGACCTGATCTTGCAGATCGAAGATGTCCTCAAGTCCACCATCAAAACGCTCCGCCCAGAGATGTGCACCCGTTGAGGCGTCGATGAGCTGCGCGGTTATGCGGATGCGGTTCGCCGCCTTGCGCACGCTGCCTTCAAGGACGTAGCGCACACCCAAGTCACGGCTTACTTGTTTAACGTCCACAGCCCGACCTTTGTAAACAAACGAAGAATTACGAGCGATTACGAAAAGCTGACGAAAGCGAGATAATGCTGTGATGATGTCTTCGACCATCCCATCTGCAAAGTATTCCTGCTCGGGATCGCCACTCATATTCTGAAAAGGTAGCGCCGCAATCGAGGGCTTATCGGGCAATGACAAAGTCGTAGTGTCGATCGACGAAGTTGCCTTTGCGGTTAAGCCACCAAACTGAAGTGAATAAATACGCATCGGCTCGGCGATGTTTTTCAGTTTAGTCTCGCCAAGGTCGCTGATTGCGAGATCGAGCCGTGATTTAACCTGCCGGTAGGCATCCTCCGAAAGACATATGGCTCCAGGTTGAGCAACGCCCTCTAATCGCGCAGCGATATTGACCCCGTCACCCATTAGGTCGCCGTCGCTTTCCTCGACAACGTCACCGAGATGGATGCCGATGCGAAATTCAATACGCCGCTCTGGCGTTAAACCGGCATTACGCTCGATCATTGAATTCTGAATCTCACTGGCACAACGAACGGCATCGACGACGCTCCGAAATTCGACAATGGCTCCGTCGCCGGTCCGCTTCACCGTGCGTCCGTTGTGGACCGCTATCGTTGGATCAAGAAGGTCGCTTCGAAGTGCGCGCAGCCTTGCGAGCGTGCGGTCTTCGTCCGCTCCGGCCAGCCGACTGAACCCGACGACATCTGCCGCGAGAATCGCAACAAGCTTTCTCGACCCGTTCATGCTCGTGTCTCAAGGCCTCACGATAGGATCGTAGGCTAACAGCTAAATGAATGGAACGCATGAAACGTGGCCTGCTGCCCGCGCTTGCCAATCCTTTGATGGGTCAAGCCAAATCTTGCTTTGGCCTTCAAAGTCCCAAACGAATGCACTTTGGTCATCTCAAAATGCTGTGGCTTCGCCGGCTCCACGTCGCGACGCCACGTCGGTCTCCTTAGTGCCAAAACGGGACATCTGTCGCGTTGCCGTTCAGCCGGCGGATACGCCCGCCGCTGCCCGGCTCATTCCGAGAGCCACAATGCGACGCAGCAGGTCGGGGTACGTGAGGCCGTCATGCTTAGCTGCCGTCGCGAACTCTTCGCTCTTGGCAATTTCAGGATTGGGATTTGCTTCGAGGAAATATGGAATGCCCTCGGAAGAGAGCCGAAAATCTATCCGCGCATATCCATCAAGCTCCAGTATTCGGTAGACGCGTTTGGCTAATCGCTGGATCCGGGAGTGTAGTTCAGGCGCAAGGTCCTCGGCCGGCCCGTCCCGGATCCCGGCGCGTTTCTGATAATTGAGATCGTGTTTGACCTTCTCCGTGGCGATGGGCCGCGCGCCCTGGGCCATGTTGCCGAATGTCAGCTCCCACACCGGCAGCACCCGCAGCCGCGTGTTGCCGAGCACCCCGACATAGAGCTCACGCCCCTCGATATATTGCTCGGCGATGGCGGCGGTGCCGACCTGCTCGTGAACAAAGGCGACGCGCTCCGCGAGCTTCTCATCCGTGTGGACAACGGATGCCTGCGAGATGCCACGGGATCCGTCCTCGCTCAGGCTCTTGACGATCAGCGGCAGTGCGAGATGCGCCGGCCGCTTGACCTTGCGGCGCATCGGAAACACGGCAAAGGCCGGTACCGGAATCCGGCGATAGTGCGCCAGCGTCTTCGACAGGTCCTTGCCGCGCGCGAGCAACAGCCCGCGCGGATTGCACCCGGTATACGGGACCTGCATCAGCTCGAGATAGCTTGCGACGTTCTGGTCGTAGATGACCTCGCCGTGATACTCCTCCAGCAAGGTGAACGCCACATGCGGCTTAAAGCCTTCGATCCCGTCGCGCACCGGCTTGAGTTCGTCCTTCACGCCGAGCGGATGAACCTCATGTCCGGCCGCGCGCAAGGTGCTCACGACGTCGTATTCGGTTTTCCACTCATGAATTTGCTGCGCGGTGTACCCGCTGGTCGAGTCCGGGGGCACTAAGTCTGCATTCATGAGTACCAGGACGCGCAGGCGCCTCATAATGCGATCCATTTGCGCCGCGACGGGCCGAACAGCGCGTGCATGGTCTTAGCAGTAAGCAGGACGGTGAAATCGGCCAGCAGCTTCCGCTCGGACCCGACGGCTCGCAGATTATGCGCGCGGCAGCGGGTGATCATGTCGTCAAGCACCGCATCGAGCGTGAGTTGGTTTTCGCCCGTCCACCGGGCAACCAGCTTCCTGACGTGGGCGCGATGGCGCCTGATAAAGACCGAGGCCGGTTGCGCCCGGCGATGCCTTGGACTGGCGGAAAACAGCCGGTAGAGATCGCGGTCGTAAGTCTTGGGTGGCTCGAAGGCGTAGAATGCCTGTTTTTCTTGGTAGTGGCTGGCCAAAGTCTCGCTGAGCTCACGCAGAGGATCGACGCGCTTGCGCAAAGTGAGCAGTGGTCGTTTGCCGGCGATTTCGTCCATTAGCTCGTCGACATATTCAAGCTTTTTGAGCGCAGGCCAGCCGGCATACCGTGTCCGCCAGTTCGAACGCGGCCGCAGCCACACCGCAAAGGTCTCGGCGAAATCCTCGTCCGGATGGCTTTGCGCGTACCACAGCCGAAGATGCTGGACGTAACGCCGGCTGGCTGGATTGGGCCGATAGTAGAGCGGGTAGCGATTCGAGGATAGGCCGAACAGCTGCTGCCAGCGTCGACGGCGGTGCAGTTGGTAGGCATGCTGCACCGCATGGCCGGCCTCGTGACGGAGAATGGCCATGCACTCGGACCGAGTACGGCCCTCGACGTCGAGCATCATTTTCTTCTCGAGCTTCATCAGGCGGGGATGGGCGAGATAGAACGGGATGGCAATGCCAGGCGTGCTGTCCGGACTGAACCACTCGCTCGATATCCACGCGTGGGGCCGCAGCCGGATGCCCCGCTCTGCGAGCTCTTGATAGAGACTGCTGACACAATCCTCGAGCCAGGTACCTTCGACCGTAACCCTCAGACTACTGAGGCGGCGCTCGAGCAATTGCGCATCAGATAGCGTCTCCCAAGGGTATTTCCGGCGCGGCATAGGGCCTCCGAACATGAGGGCAATTCAGCATCGGGATGGTGTCATGGGATGTTGGTGACAACAACCGCCGAGGGTCACGGTGCGGGCAAGGGCTGGGCCGCATTATTCAGCAGCCCACGTCGACCGTCAGTTTATGCGTCGGTCCGCGTGCTGCATGCCGCCTATTCGGAATGCGCGATTCCGGCCTGCTCCACCACCCTGCCCCAGCGCACAATCTCGGACTTGACGAATTCCCGCAATCCATCGACCGACGTGTTTTCAAACCGCAGCATGCCGAGCTTCAAGATTTCGGTCTCGATCTCCGGCAGCAAAATCATCTCGACCAGTTCGCGGTGTAGCCTTTCCACGATGGCGCGGGGTGTGTGATTCGGCGCCACCATCATGTGCCACCCGGGCAGCGCACCGAACTCCGGCAAGCCCGCCTCAGCAATCGGCGGAACATTCGGGATAGCCGGAACGCGTCCAAAGGTCGTGACGCCGAGCGGCCGTACCTTGCCGGCCTGTAGCAGGCCAAGCGCTGGAGGGATGTCACAGAACATCAGTGGAATATGCCCGGCGACGACATCATTCAGCGCCGGGACGCTGCCTTTGTACGGAACGTAGGTCATGGAAATGCCCGCCGTCCTCATCAGCATTTCGGCGTAGAGATGGTGCGGCACGCCGGGCCCGACCGACGCGAACGAGAGCTGACCGGGCCGCGCTTTTGCGTAAGCGATCAGTTCCATGAGCGAATGCACCGGAAGAGAGGGATTAACCAGCAACACGAACGGCACACGCGCAAGCCCCGCCAGCGGAGCAAAGTCAGTCGTGGGATCGTACGGAAGCTTCTTGTACAGGGTGACGTTGACGGCCATGGTCGAGCTTGGCGCCATCAGCAGCAGATGTCCGTCGGGTTCGGATTTGGCGACAGCACTGGCGGCGATGATAGTGCCCGCACCGGGACGGTTCTCGACGACGAAACTCTTGCCGAGTCGCTGCTCCAGCGCTTGTGCGAGCAGGCGGGCGATGATGTCTGTACTTCCGCCGGGGGCGAATGGCACGACAATCGTTACGGGGCGCGTCGGGTAGTCCTGTGCCCAAACGACAGGCGATGCGGTGAGACCCGCAAATGCTCCCCCACACAGGCGCACGAACCCTCGGCGATGAAGCCGCATAGGTTCCTCCCTGGGAAGTTCGCCCGCGCCGCAACGAGTAGCGCCTAGTCGCCTAGCTAGTTCGTGCGGCGAGATAGGCACTTGCGCCCGAAAATCAGCGTGCAGTCGCGCTCAACTTGCGTAGTCGGCCGCGCCCAAAAAGTCGGCGCTGAAATAAAGATGCAATGCCTGCCGACGGCATTCACGCTGCCCATTGGCGCGTTTGATCTCGGCACGTCCGCAGTGGGGGCAGCTGTTGGAAGGTTACGCTAACCTGCTGATACCGAAAAGAGGGTGCTGAATAAGACGCCGTGAGTTCGCGGCGCGATGTGCTGCACTTTGGGTCAAAACCAAAGCTGGGTTTTACCGGAGCTTCTGGAGGTCCTTGGGCTTTAGCGGACCGATGCGGGCGAGGTGCTGGCGGAAGAGAGTGGGAGTCGAACCCACCAAAGACCGGCTGACGGCCCCTCCCGGATTTGAAGTCCGGACGCATCACCGGATGCGCCTCTCTTCCAAACAAAATCAGATCAAACACTTAGACCATGTTGATAAAGAGAACAAACCGAGGGCGCGGGGGTTCTTGGACCACTTTTGAACCAATGTCTGTTCCGCGCGCGTTCTCACAGCATACCCTCCGACAACGTTGCAATCACCGTTGCGGCGGCCTTGTCGGCCTTGCGGGTGCGCCGGGCGTACCATCGCAACAGCGTCGCCGGATCGTCGCCAATCCTCGCGGCGACGGTGTGCACCGGCACGCCAGCGTCCAGCAAGGCCGTTGCGTGCGTGCCGCGCAGATCGTGAAAGCGCAGCGTCGCAAACCCAAGTTTGCGGAAACGCGCGCGGGTCTCTTTCGTGAAAGCTTTCGGGTGCCGCACCCGCGCGAGGCTGAAAGGCTTTTCCGGCGAAGGGAAGATCAGCGCATCAGACAGAGCGTGAGCGGCGCCCGCTATCGGATTGGATGAATGATGTCGTGACAGTCGGTGCAGACAATCTTGATGTCTATTAAGGTGGCGGTTCCAGTCGTTTTCCGTTCCTCATATTGCCAGACTTCATGTCCAAAGAGACGCCCGCCCGTCGCGCCGCAGATGGCGCAGAACGCGCCGTGCTCGGCGATTGTTTGCTTGCGAAGTTTGACCCAGCCCGAGCGATTGACGTTATACAGGCTTATTCCGTGCAGCTGCTTCGGAACCAATTCCATTTGCAGTTTCAGGCGGGCGCGTGTCATCTTAGACGTCAAGATACGGCAGTTTCAGCGACCTAGTGAAGAAGCCGGGCTGCGGCTAAGTGTTCAAAACGCAATGGCACTCTGTAGTGCGCTAACGTTCGTCGCCGGACGTTTTGCGGGCTCGCCCTCGCCGTGAGGGCCTTTTGGTGACGGCATTGGCTCGCTAGGGGGATTAATCGTGTTTGTCGAATTTATTGATCTAATAGTGCGAAACGAAAAGAAGGAGCTGTTCCGATAGCGATGCGGAAACGGAAAATCGAGATTGCTTGCACATGATGCGTATTTGCAAACGGTGGGAGAAAGTTGATGTCGAAAAGTTCTTAACTGCTACCAAGCGGGAATATTTGCCGATGATGATTAAGCTCTTTGTTGCCAAGCCTAAAGAGGATGTGTTGGCTGATAAACCATCCGCAAAGTGGTGGCAGTTTTGGAAGAACTGACGCTGGATTGGATGGGATTGTGGTAACTTCGGCTTGTTATGGCGGGCGGCTGCGATAACGGCGATTGACCTATTGGTCTTTTTCTGGAGGCACGTTTATACAACCCTCTACTATTGCGCCAACTGCGTCGCGAACATTTAAGGTGGAGAAGCTCTCCTTTTTGCTTATATCAGGATACTCCACGGTGAATGATGTTGATTTTGCATCGTTCAGGGCTGTTACGAAATTTCCAATTGCATTTTCAGTGCGCCGACTAATTGGCTCCGCCATACCTTTAGAGAACGACAGTGGATAGTTTTTCCCATCAATCACAAACTGAACATTTAGATCAGAGCGCCTCGCAGCAATTTTGCTATCCAAATTGATTGTTGGAATATTGAATTGCATACCAGATCGGCATTCAATTGAAAGTTCTGAACCAAATTTGTTCTTGATGTCGGCGGTTTCTGTTCCGCCTGCCATCTCGAAAGTCCACCGATATTCGACCGCAAACGCCAAAGGCGGCCCAAAGACAGACAGCAGACTGGTAACGCAGGTGACGACAATCCAGGCGGCGTTATTGGGAAGCGTCATAAGGTGTCCTTAAGCCCACCGAGCCGGACAGTCCAGTGGCGTTCCTACTGGCTCAGGGCGGCGCTATGGGCTGGCGGTGGTGGCGACCTTCGGCGGCGTGCAGGTCCAGTTGCAGGCGCTCGCCACCGATGGAGTGACGTGGGTTGCGCTCGGCAACCCGATCACGGCGGCGGCGTTCGTCAACTTCGATCTGCCTACCGGTCAGTATCGGATTGCCATCGTCACGGCGACGGCGGTCTACGCCTCGCTGACCAGCGTGCCGCTCTGAGCGGACGCGCACGCCCGCTATTGAGCTTGTAATCGGATTACAAATACTCGGCCCGAACCTTCGCTTTTGACCGAGAGCGGACATCGGGCGCGTGGCGGAGGCCAGCCCGGATCAGGGTTGGACTTCGACGCTCAGGGGTATCCAGCTGCGCAACAGCACAGCCGAAAGCGAGGTAGAGTTCTTCGCGCGAAATGCGATCCCGGGCCTCACGCGCTCGGGGGCTGGTCGCGACATCGAGAAAAAGGGAGAGGAGCAATGCTTAGATTGATTGCGGTTGCCTTTGCTCTGACCTTGGCGTCATCGGCACAGGCTTTGCCACCTGTATCCGCCCAAAACGCAGACACACTGGTCGTTCCCATCCGCCACGCATGCGGTGCCGGTTTGCACTACGTAAATGGAGTTTGCTTGAGAACTCCGGCCCGCCGTGCCGCCAGCAGGTGCGTCCGCGGAAGAACTTGCTAATCACGGACTAGTTGGACTGTCGGCGGGCATGCGGCTTGCCGGTCACACGCCGCCGCCATAGCCTCCCCGCTATGGGTCCCAACCGCCGAGCGCAGGATCGCGAGCGCGCCGCCGCCGAGGCCGCGGCCAAGGCCAAGCGCGCCGAGGCCGAACGCAAGGCTGTCGCCGACGCGCAGAAGATCGTCGCGATCTGGAATGCACGGCAAGCCGGTGGCCGCGCGCTATGGTTCTACCCGACGATTGGGGCGGCGATTGCGGCCGGGGTTCCGTGGCTGAGCTTTTCGTGTCCGGCGTGCGGTCAGGTCGGCCCCGTTGACCTACGCACCCTCGACCGGCATCCCCGAGCGTCGATATCGAGCCTCATTCCCTCGGTGTCGTGCCGTCGGTGCTCGCCGAATGCACCGTTCGCTCGGCTCGAAATGCTGACGGCCGCGCGGCCGTGCAGCCCTGAGAACGGCGCGAGCATTATCGAGCGTCGCCGGAAAAGCAAATCAGGGTGTGGAAAGCGTGGCTTTTCTGGACCACTCTTTGGACCAAATCAGATGAAACGAAGGGAAACCAAGTGATAGGGCGTTTGGACGAACGCGCCAATTTAGCCGATAAATCCGACACTTTTGACATCAGATGATATCAACCGTCACCGCACTTTCCGAATTTGAAGTCCGGACGCATCACCGGATGCGCCTCTCTTCCCGCTGGAAATTCGGCGGACCGTGCGGTTCTTTGCGCTTCGACCGCCTCACTCCATGGCCTCGACGTGGATCAGCGTAAAGCGCCGCTTCGACCTGTCCCATTTGAACGGGCTGATATGATCGCACTCCATACAGTGAAACACCATGAGGGTGGAGGCGTCCTGCGAGACTTTGAGGATGGCGAACTGATGATCGTTTGGCATTTCGTGAACGAAACGAATTGTCGGTAGCCCATTTCGCTGCCAAGCGAGAACTAATAGGAAGGTCCCCCTTTCATGATTGCAGGTCTCGTAGACGCCGACGAGCGCGGTCTGATTAGCTTTCGAACCGTCGAAGATGCCATCCACAGCAAACGAGAGTCCGCTATTGGCGATGTCCGATTGAAAGTTTTCTGGAAATAGTTCCCTGCGAAACTCGGTCGCCTTACACCAGGTGGAGCGTATCTTGCGGACTGAAATTCCGCGCACTTCCTTTTCAAATGGGTAGAATTCTGTTCGCAGCCACCACGCGGACCCCTGTGGCTCCGGCGTTGTACTCAAAAAATTGCTTTGGGCGACCGCCGAACTTAGCGCGAAGAAGATCGCCGCCACGAAGGGCACGGCTCTTACGTGTTTCGAACTCGACATTTGGTGTCGCAACGCCTTAGAGCCCGCAGGTTTTATCAGATTGCCGAGGCAGCCAGGACGGCAAGCTTCTGTTCAACATTTCTGTAAAGCGTTTCCAGTAACCCCTTGGACCACGATGCTTATGCCGGGTTAGAGGGCGATAGTCGGCGTTCCGGCTCGATCACGGCTGGGCGGCTGACCAAACTGATCAAGTCGTTGCGGGTTGATGCGCCGCAGATCGCCGCGGCGCGCGGTGAGACCATGGCGATCGAAGAACTCGAGGATCTGGATTGCGACCTTGCGGCCGTTGTCGAGCTGATCGCGCAATTGCGCGGCGCTGAATTCCCCGTTCGGCGCCCGGGCGGCGAGCGCCGGAAGCAGATGCGCCATCTCGGTGACAGTGGCGCGCAGGAAAAAATGATCCGGCGCAATCTCGTCCACTTGGCCCATACGGGCGAGCTGCTTGCACAAGGCCCGCACCTGCTGTTCGGGGATTGCGAGCGCGGCGGCGATGTCGCGCACGCGCGGCGGACGGAACCGTTCAGCACCGCCGAGGAGCGGCGCGACCCTGGCGTACAGCTTCTGGTCCTGCGGTTTGAGCTGCGCCGCATGGTTCGGCAACCGAACGACCGCGCCGTCGAGCAGAACATCGCCCGCCTTGGCCAATGTCTGCAGTAGCGCCTGGAACGCGTTCGCGGAAAGCCGCGGCGCCTGTGCGCGGCGCAATTGCTGCACATCAATGCCTGGAGCATCCGGGCGCTCACGGTGAAACGCCGCCAGCGCCGCTGCGATCGCTCGCCTGAGATCGGACACAGCCGCTTGCGACAGCGCGAGCGTGGTGTCGTCGGCGGCAAACGCAACAAGGCCGATGTTCGACGAAATCGCCGCCATCTCCGATGGCGCCAGCGCACGGTCCCGCCCAAATGTCGCGAGGTCGACCGGGTGAGGCGGACTGGCCAGCAACGCGGCGAGCGCCGATTGCGGATCGGCGATCGCGTGGGCATCGAGCAAGGCCCGACGCTCCGGCGTTCGGCGCCGTCGTGCCGGTGCGCGCAAGTCGAGGAAGAGCCCGCCGCCAATCGTTCGCTGTGACGACGTATCGCGCAGCACGAAGCGATCGCCGACCGCCGCCGCGATCGGGCGCTCCAGCACGAGTTGCACGCGTCCGTGGCTGCCGGGTGCAACGGGTGCATCATCGAGCAGCGCGATCCGGGCGCCGATGTCGGTCGCGGCGTGATGCAGGCGCACCGGGGCCCAATGTGCCAGCGGCCGGGTTTCGCTGGCGAGCAGCCGGAGGCTCGCGTCGATGCGCGCGCTCGGCGCATGCAGGTCCGGGTCGACCACCATGTCGCCCCGTGCGATCGCGTCTTTGCTGATCCCCTCGCCCGCGAGATTGAGCGCACAGCGCTGGCCGATCTCCCCGCGCGCGGCCGGACGGTTCTGGGCATGGACGGAGCGGACCCGCGCCGGAAGGCCGGACGGGCTCACCAGAACACGATCGCCGGCCGCGACCGCGCCCGACAGTACGGTGCCGGTGACGATCGTCCCGGTCCCGGCGAGCGTAAACGACCGATCGACCGCGAGGCGAAAGCGTCCGCGCGCGGCGCGCGCGCCGAACGCGGCGCTGGCGGTGAACAGCTTGGCGCGCAGCGCATCGATCCCCTCGCCGTTCACGGTCGACACCGGCAGGATATCGACGCCGGCAAGCCCGGTGCCTGACAGCAGTCCGGCGATCTCGGATGCGATCTCGGCCTGTTGCGGCGCATCCGCCAGATCGGCCTTGGTCACGGCGACGATCCCATGGCGGATTCCGAGCAGGTCGACGATTGCCAAATGTTCGCGCGTTTGCGGCATCACGCCGTCATCGGCCGCCACCACCAGCAGCACAAAATCGATGCCGGTCGCACCCGCCAGCATGTTGCGGACAAATTTCTCGTGGCCCGGCACATCGACAAAGCCCAGCACGGAGCCATCCGGGGCGGGCAGATACGCAAAGCCGAGATCGATCGAAATGCCGCGCGCCTTCTCCTCCTTCAAGCGATCGGTATCGACGCCGGTCAGCGCGCCAACGAGCGCGGTCTTGCCGTGGTCGATATGGCCGGCGGTCCCGATGATCACGCGTTGGCCTCGGTAAGCGCCGACAGGTTGCTGATAAAGCGCGCCTCGTCCTCGAGGCAGCGCAGATCGAGGATCAGCGACTGATTTTCAATCCGGCCGATGACCGGGATGGGCAGCGCTCGCAAGGATGCGGCGAGCGACGTCAGCGCCTGCCCGGCCGCACGCCTGGCTGTCGGCCGGATCGCCAGCCCGGCGCTCGGCAGCGTCTCAAGCGGCAGCGCGCCGGAGCCGATCTGGCTCGAACACTCCACCAGGTCGGCCGCGAACGCATCGCCGAACGCGGCCGCGACCGGTGCCTTAAGCCGCCGCGCCAGCGCTTCGATCTCTCCTTTGGGCCGGGCCAGCAGCCGCACGGTCGGAAGCCGCTGCGCGAGCCGATCGGGATCGCGGTAGAGTTTTAGCGTTGCTTCGAGCGCGGCCAGCCGGACCTTGTCGAGCCGCAGCGCGCGCTTCATCGGATTTCGGTTGATGCGGGCCAGGAGTTCTCTGCGCCCGACAATGAAGCCGGCTTGCGGGCCGCCGAGCAGCTTGTCACCGGAAAACGTGACCAGGTCGGCGCCGTCGGCAACGGCTTCGGCGACAGTCGGTTCATGCGCCAGGCCATAGCGCGCGAGATCGATAAGCGTCCCCGACCCGAGATCATGCAGCAGCGGGATGCCGCGCTCGCGCGCCAGTTCCGCAAGCTTGCGCGCGCCCACCTCGGTCGCAAAACCCTCGATCCGGTAGTTGGACGGGTGGACCTTCAGCATAAGCGCGGTCTTCGGGCCGATCGCGCCGGCGTAGTCGCGCGTGTGCGTCCGGTTGGTGGTGCCGACCTCAACGAGTTTGGTGCCGGCGCGGCTCATGATTTCGGGCAGGCGAAAGGCGCCGCCGATCTCGATCAACTCGCCGCGTGAGACAATAGTCTCGCGCCCCTTGGCCAAGCTGTTGAGCGCCAGCAGCACGGCGGCCGCGTTGTTGTTGATGACGTTTGCGTCCTCCGCCGCGGTCAGTTCGCGCAGTAGAGCTCGTACGTGATCGTCGCGCTCGCCGCGGCGGCCGGAGGCTATATCAAATTCAAGCGCGACCGCGGTCTGCATGGCGTTAACGGCGGCGTCGACCGCGGCCGTCGCGAACAGCGCGCGCCCGAGGTTGGTGTGCAGCACGGTACCGGTGAGATTGAAGACCGGGCGCAAGCTTGGCTGCGCGCGCGCCTCGAGCGCAGCAAGTGCGGCCCGCGCCACCTCGTCGCCTAGCAGGACCTGACGCTGCTCGCGCGCGCCCGCAAGGGTGGCGCGCACCGCCTCAACGACCGCAGTGCGGCCGAACTGCTCGATCCCAAGCGCTGCGGTCGGCGTACGCAGAACCTGATCGACCGAGGGAAGCCTGGGGGAGCCGGCCTGAGCGATGGTCTCGGGCCGAGCCGTGTCGGCCTTAGGCATCACGCATCTCACGAACCTCACGGGCCACGTGGTCACTTGTTGTGCGGCGCTTCAGCCTAGCGCCGCTTCCAGCGCAGAATATAGCGCTCGATCTCCTGCAGTGCGAGATTGCTGATAAGCCCGATGACCCCGAGTACGATCACTCCCGCAAAGAGATCGGCGGAATGATAGGCGCGCGCGGCCTGCAGCACATACCATCCCAGTCCGTTTTCGCTGGTCAGCATCTCGCCGATCACGGCCAGGATCAAGGCCACCGTGAGACCGATGCGCATGCCCGCCAGAATGTCGGCTTGTGCGTTCGGCAGCGTGATCTTCCACATGGTCTTGAAGCGGTTGAGCCGCAGGCTCTGACCGACCTCGACCAGCCGCGGTTCGACCGAGGAGACGCCGTGCACGGTTGCGAGCAGCACCGGCCAGATCGAGCCGATCGCGATTACCACCAGGACCATCGTGCTGGTCAGGCCGAGGAACGCCATCACGACCGGCATGAACGCCGATACCGGCACCGGACGTACGATCTCCAGCATCGGAGCAACGTATTCACGGGCGAGCCGTGAGCTTCCGATCAGCGCGCCGATCACAATTCCGGCGATCGAGGCCAGCACCCAGCCGTAGATCATGCGCTCGACCGTTGCGCCGGTGAGCTGGGTCAACTCGCCTCCGTCGAACCCGGACACAAGCGCGGCCCAGGCGCGGTTGGGACCCGGCAGAAAAACCGGAGGAATGCCGCCGTAATCCGCAATCAGCTGCCAGCTTAAGATTAAGAGCGCGGTCACCGCGACACTGCCGGCGATCCACAGAATGCGAGCGGTCGCGCTCATCGGGCGAGCTCCGCCATGGCGGCGGGCCCGAACAGGCGCCGTTGCGCCAGCACGAGCGCGCCGTTGAGTGCCCAACCGACGATGCCGATCCAGAGCACGAGCGCGAACATCAGATCGGGATGAAGCGATTGCGATGCGGTCATCAGCTCGTAGCCGATGCCAAGCGGATTGGCGGCGATTTCCACTGTGACCGCGACGATCAGCGACACCGCAGTGGCGAGCCGGAAGGCCACGAAATAGCGCGGCAGCGTCGCCGGCAACACCACTTTGGTGACTCGGCCCACCGTCGAAAGCCGCAGCACCCGGCTGACATCGAGCAGCTGCGGTTCAATGTTGACGATCGCCGCCTGGCCATAGATCAGCACCGGCCAGAACGTTGCAAAGGCGACCAGCGATACTTCCATCGCGTAGCCGAACCCCAGCGTGAGGATCGCAACCGGAATCAACGCGACCGCCGGCACCGGGCGCAGCACCTCGACCGAGAACTGCGCCAGCCGTGCGGCCGCCGGTATCAGGCCGAGCACGATCGAGACGATGAGGGCGCTGCCGCCGCCGATTGCGAGGCCTGTCAAGGCCGCGCGCAGGGTCTCCCCGGTACGGCGCAGGATCGTGCCGTCGCGCAGCGCCTCGTAGAACGCAACGGCGATCTGCGAGGGCATGGCGAGCGAGTCGCTCTCGATGCCGCTGAGCCGCATCGCGACTTCCCACGCAACAAGCAGCAGGACCGGAAGGACGAGAGCCTTGAGCAGTTTCACGCCTCGCCCTCGCGGATGACATCAAACAGTGCGCGTCGCAAGCGCAGAAACGCCGGGTTCTCTCGGGTGGTGAGCTGATTGCGCGGCTTTGGCAGATCGACTTCGAACACCTGTGCGATGCGGCCCGGGTTGGGATAGAGCGCGACCACGCGGTCGCCGAGATAGATCGCCTCTTCAAGATCGTGCGTGACGAACACGACCGTGGTGCGGCTCGCTTGGATGATGCGCAGGATCTCGTCCTGCAACGCCTGCCGTGTCATCGCATCGAGTGCCCCGAACGGTTCGTCCATCAACAACACCGACGGCTCTTGAGCGAGGCAGCGAGCGATCTGCACTCTTTGCTGCATGCCGCCGGAGAGCTGCGCCGGAAAATGCTCGGCATGGCCGGCAAGGCCGACCTTGCCCAGAAGGTCGTTGATGCGCTCGGCGCGCTTCCCGGCCGGTACGCCGTTGGCCTCGAGCGCGAGCGAGACGTTGCCGGCCGCGGTGCGCCATGGCAGCAAGGCCTTGCTGTAATCCTGGAACATGAAGGAGATTTCCTGCGCCGGTCCAGTCACGCGCTTGCCTGCGAAGGTCACCTCCCCGACCGCCGGCGGCTGCAAGCCTCCGACCATACGCAACATGGTGGTCTTGCCGCAGCCGGAGGGCCCGACCATGCACACGAACTCGGATTTGCCGATGGTCAGGTTGATGTCCTGGAGGACCGGCCGGGTGCCAAAGACATGCGATACGCCGTGAAATGCGATTAAAGGTGCTGCAGTTGCCGCACCGGCGCGGGGCATGGGAGCCACATTGTTCATTATGAGCGCTTCACTTCGCTGAAATGTCGCCGCTGCGGGGCACATTGCCCATCCGGCAGCGGCTTGTCGAGGAGTGAGACGGTTCGGCAACCAGCTGCGGCGCAAGTTGACGCCGGTTGGCAGAACACGATACGGCCATCTGACACAACCTTGTTACGGTCACGGGAGAGAGACGAATGCGACGCTCGGCCAGTTTTCTGCTCGCCGCCATGGCGGCCGTGCTTACTGCGGCCGGTCCGGCCGCCGCCGAAACCAAGCTCAAGATGCTCTATACGGCGGTGACCGGCTTCGGCTCCGCCTATCTGGCGCAGGAAGCCGGCTTCTTCAAAAAGCGCGGGATCGACGTCGAATTCGTCCTGACGCAAAGCTCGGGCAACAACCCGCCCGCGCTAGCGAGCGGCTCGGTCCAGATCGCCGGTCCGACCATGCCAACCGTGCTCGAAGCCAACGACGCCGGGCTTGATATCGTGGTGTTCGCCGGCGGCGCAGTCTACCCGCTGGTGGGGGACGTGCTGGTGGCGCGGCAGGGAAGCGGGATCGAAAAGCCGACCGACCTCAAGGGCAAAACGGTCGGCGTACCAGGCCTCGGCGCCTTGCTGCACTTCATGCTGCGCCGATCACTGAAAGCCAACGGGGTCGATCCAGGCTCGGTCAAATACGTGGAGCTGGGCTTTCCGCAGGCGGCCGACGCACTCAAGAGCGGTCAGATCGATGCCTATCCGGCGCAGGCCCCGTTCACGTCTCGCATCCTGCAATCCGGCGCCGGCTACGAAGTCGCGAACTGGCTCAAGGACACGCCCGACGGAACGCTCACCGTCGTCTACGCGACGCTGCGCAAATGGGGTGTCGAGAACAAGGATACGATCATCGGCTTGCGCGAAGCGATGAAGGAAGCCAACGCCTACGCCAAGACCCACGTGGAGGAGCTCTATGCGGCGATTGCCAAATACACCAAGCTGCCGCCGGCGGTGGTGTCTTCGCTCCCGCCACCCAATCTGAGCGTCGACGTGACGCCTGAGCAGGTCAAGTTCTGGATCGATCTCGTCAAGGAACAGGGCGTGATCAAGGGCAACCCGGACCCGAAGAGCATTTTATACGAGCCGTAAAAGCTCGCCCTCGTGGCCGTCCTTCGAGACGCGCGGCCTAACGGCCGCGCTCCTCAGGACGAGGTCCATGGGTGTTGCATAGGACGCGAACCAAAAACTCCGACCTCATCCTGAGGAGCGTCGCGCAGCAACGCGTCTCGAAGGATGGCCACGCAGGACGAGGCTCTCAACAAACAAGCGCCCTATTCGGCGGCCGCCGCGATCGGTCGCTTCACCCGTGCGATCGCTGCGGCGGCGTTGTTGCGACGGATCAGATCGCGATCGTGCTCGCTTAAGCGCGCTTCGTTGATTGCCTTCTGGGTCCACTCCATGCCGAACCCGGTGCCGTCCGATCCGAACACGATCTTGTCTGCGCCGTAGACTTCGGCGGCGAGCTCGATCGCGCGCGCTCCGAGCGAGTTGCAGTCGACCAGCACCGGCGCAGCGCGGAATTTCTTCGACGGCAATTCGGTGCCGGGCGGCAGATCGATCATGGTGCGATGATCCATGCGCTCGATCTCGAACGGAATATTGCCGCCGAGGTTGTGGCTGAGTACCGTGACGTTCGGGAACGATTTCAGAAAATCCGTTAGACAGAACGTAATCATGTTCTGCGACAGGCGCGCCTGCATGTCGAGGGTGCCGACCCGCGGATGGCCGTTGTCGGAGGAGTCGATTTTGACCGGTTCGGCGTCGTTGGCGATCCTGCCGTAGTGGACCAGCATGATCGCGCCATAGCGGTCGGCGGCCTCGAGGATCGGACGGAAGCGCTCGGCACGTTTAAGCGACAGGAACCCGTCGCCCGCGAGCATTGCGCCGACCATGCCGGGCAGGGTCATCGCGCGCTCGAACTCCGCCAGCATCGCGCCCATGTCGCCGGTTGGCAGTGATGCCAGCGCCGAGAAGCGGCCCGGATATTTGGCACAGGCCGTTGAGAGCGCGTCGTTGACGATGCGGCACAGCGGCGCCGATTCCGCGGTCGGCAGACCCTCGATGCCGGTGACAGGTGAAAGCGACAGCACACCGCGCTCGACCCCGGTGCGATCCATCTCGGCAACCCGGGTTTCGAGGTCTTCCAGCCGCAGCAGGGCTGGCGCAAACGTTGTTTCCAGGTACTCCTTGCCGTCGTCCTTGGTGAAGATCATCGGCTTGGTGGTGCGCTTGCGGAACGCATCGGCCAAGGCGTCGGGAAACCAGTGCGCATGCATGTCGATGGTCATGGACGCGTTACGGCCGCGGGCCGTCCTCCTTGCTGAATTTGATTGATGCAGGCATACCAAACGAACGCCAATCGGGCAACGCGAGCCGAGTACGAATGCCATCTGAAACGACATGACCCGCCCCAACACACCGCGCATCTGCTTCATCGGCTTCGGCGAAGCCGGACAGGCACTCGCCTCCGGCCTGCGCGACGCCGGCGTTTCGGCGCTGAGCGCATGGGACATCCTGTTCCCGGTACCGGCCGGCGAGGCGCTGCGCGCCGCCGCCGACCGGATTGGCGTGCGCCGCGGTGCCTCCGCGGGCGATGCGGTCAAGGATGCTGATCTGATCGTGGCAGCCGTCACCGCGGCGTCCAGTCTCGAGGCCGCCCAAGCCGCCAGGCCGTTTCTGCGGTGCGATCAGTACTATCTGGACATCAACTCGGTGTCGCCAGCGCGCAAGCAATTGACCGGTAAGCTGATCGACGAGGCCGCGCGTTACGTCGACATGGCGGTCATGGCGCCCGTGCACCCGGCGCGCCATCGAACACCGTCCCTGCTGGCGGGACCGCATGCGGCGAGCGTGGAGCCGATCCTGCTTGGGCTCGACATGAAGGTGGCGGTTGCCGGGCCGACCGTCGGCGCGGCGGCCGCGATCAAGATGGTGCGCAGCGTCATGGTCAAAGGCCTCGAGGCGCTGACGCTGGAGTGCTTCCTGGCCGCGCGCCGGACCGAGGTCGAGGATGAGATCATCGCGTCGTTGTCGAAGAGTTACCCCGGGCTCGATTGGCCAAAGCTCGTCGAATACAACCTCGAACGCATGGCCAATCACGGTATCCGGCGGGCACATGAGATGGAGGAAGTGGCCGACACATTGCGTGAGCTCGGGATCGATCCCCATATGACGGCCGGCACGATCAGACGGCAGCTCGAAATGGGCGAGCTTGGGAAGCGAGACCCATTGAAATCCGCGGTCTCCGACGGCCGGGCCGCAATGCTGGACGCGATCGGCCGAGCGCTTATCGACAAGAAACAGTCAAACTAGATTGCTCAATTTTTGAACCGCACGTTGCGATGTCACTGAAGACACCAACCGCGCCCGCGCGCGGACCCAAGATCAGCTTTGTCTCGCTCGGGTGCCCGAAGGCCTTGGTCGATTCCGAGCGCATCATCACGCGCTTGCGCGCCGAGGGTTACGAACTCGCCCGGCAGCACGACGGCGCCGACCTGGTCATCGTCAATACCTGCGGTTTTCTCGATAGCGCCAAGGCGGAGTCGCTGGGCGCCGTTGGCGAGGCATTGGCGCAGAACGGCAAGGTCATCGTCACCGGCTGCATGGGGGCGGAGCCGGAAACCATCACGCAGCGCTACCCCAATGTGCTCGCCGTGACCGGCCCACAGCAATACGAGAGCGTGCTTGACGCGGTCCATCGCGCGGCGCCGCCGATCCACGATCCATTTGTCGACCTGCTGCCTCCTGAAGGCATCAAGCTCACCCCGCGACACTACGCTTATCTTAAGATTTCAGAGGGTTGTAACAATCGCTGCACGTTCTGCATTATCCCGAAACTGCGCGGCGACCTGGTGTCCCGCCCGGCCGCCGACGTGATGCGCGAAGCCGAGCGCCTGGTCGCCGCCGGGGTGAAGGAACTCCTGGTGATTTCCCAGGATACGTCGGCCTATGGGATCGACCTCAAATACGCGACCAGCACTTGGCGGGGCAGCGACTTGCCTGCAAGATTCATCGACCTTGCGCGCGCCCTCGGGGATCTCGGCGTCTGGGTGCGCCTGCACTACGTCTACCCCTACCCGCATGTCGACGCCGTCATCCCGCTGATGGCGGAGGGCAAGCTGTTGCCCTATCTCGACGTACCGTTCCAGCACGCAAGCCCCGATGTGTTGAAGCGCATGCGCCGTCCGGCGGCGCAGGAGAAGACGCTCGAGCGCATCCGGCGCTGGCGGGAGATCTGTCCGGCGCTGACCATCCGGTCAACCTTCATCGTCGGGTTCCCGGGCGAAACAGACGATGATTTCGCATTTCTGCTGGACTGGCTCGACGAGGCTCAGCTCGATCGCGTCGGCTGCTTCCGCTACGAACCGGTCGCTGGCGCCGTCAGCAACGATCTCGCAGCCCCCGTCGCCACCGAGGTGAAGGAGGAGCGCTACCACCGGTTCATGCAGCGCCAGCAGGCGATTTCCGCGCAACGTCTCACGCGCAAGCTCGGCGCGCGCCTGCCGGTGATCATCGATCAGGTCGGTCCGGACGGCGCGCGAGGCCGCAGCAAGGGCGATGCGCCGGAAATCGACGGCAGCGTGCATGTGACGAGCCGCCGCCCGCTGCGCGTCGGCGAGATTGCGACCGTGAAGATCGATCGCGCCGACGCGTACGATCTTTACGGAAGCGCCGTCGGGTTTTAGACCGCAACGACCGGACATCCATGCAGGCATTTGTCAGCAATCCTTTGCGGCGCGGGGCGCGACAAGCCGTATCGCCGGCGTTCACGCACGCGCTCATGCGCGAGGTGATGAAGACCGAGCGCCTGCGCATCCTCGCCCTCATTATCACCGCCACGGTCCTGCTGGTCGCCTTGACGATCGTCTACATGGTCGCGCCCGACGTGCTTGATCGGACCTGGCGCGGGCATTTCCCGCTGCTCTATCTGTGTCTGGGATATCTGGGATTCGTCGCGTTCGAACTGTCTGTTCTCGGTCTCGTGTCGCGGCAATTGAAGCTCGATCGCGATCTTCCCAATGCCCGGCGCTATCTTGGCGTTCTGATCGAAACCAGCCTCCCCACCATCGTGATCGCCGTGCACATGAACAACATGGGTGCGGCGCAAGGGCTGGGGTTTGTCGGTCCCCTGCTCTACTTTGTGTTCATCATTCTCTCGACCTTGCGGCTCGACTTTTGGCTGTCGACCTTCACGGGGTTCGTGGCGGCGGCGGAGCTGCTGGCGCTCGGGCTGTTTCACCCGGCGGCGAGCGCGGCAGCAGGCGAGCAGATGTTGGGGTCGGCGTTCCTGATTCCGCGCAGCGCCGTGATTTTGGCGTGCGGGGTCATCGCCGGGGCGGTCGGGACGCAGCTGCGTCGGCAATTCGAAGCGAGCCTTGCGGCGGCGACCGCGCGCGATCAAGTCACCAACCTGTTTGGTCAGCACGTCTCGCCGCAGGTCGTGGAACGCCTGCTCGCCGCGGGCTCGACCTCCGGCAGCGAAACCAAACAGGTCGCCGTCATGTTTGTCGACATCCGCGGGTTCACGGCCGCGGCGCGCAGGCGCAGCCCGCAGGAGGTCGTGGACCGGTTGGATGCGGCCTTCGCGGTGCTGGTCGAAATCGTCGATCGCAACAGCGGGATCGTGAACAAGTTCCTGGGCGATGGGTTCCTGGCGCTGTTCGGCGCACCATTTGACGATCCCGACGCGGCGCTACGGGCGGTCACCGCCGGGCGCGAGATGCTGGCCGCGATTGAGCAGCACAACGTCGGCAGTGATTGGCCGCTGCGCATCGGTATCGGGATTCATTTCGGCGATGTGGTGGCCGGCAACGTCGGGTCGCCGCGCCGCAAGGAATACACCGTGATCGGCGACACGGTAAATTTTGCGTCTCGAATAGAAGGTCTCAACAAGGAGTTCGGCTCGCAGTTCCTGATCTCGGATGCGGTACACCGGGCGATCAGCGACGCCGCCGGCGGGACCTCGCTCGGCGACGTGCCGGTCCGCGGTTACGAGCAGCCGGTTCGGGTCTGGCGGCTGGTCTGATGCCGATCTGTGCGATACCCAGCCCATCCGTGTGACACACACCGATCAGCTCTCAACCGACTTGCTTTTTCCAAACACAGGAGAATTTCGATGCACGCTACGACGATCCGTATCGTGTTGGCCGCCGTCTTCCTCTTGCGTGCGCTGCTCGGTGTGGCGGCCCAGCCTGCCGGGCAGCTAACGCTGACGGTCACCGGGGTGCGGAATGACGAAGGTGTCGTGCGCTGCGGACTCTACGATTCGCCCGACACGTTTCCAAAGCCCGGACAGCAGTTCCGCGGGGTCATCGCGCGCATCAGTAACCAGGAGGCCACCTGCGTATTCACCGGCGTGCCCGCTGGAACCTACGCGATCGCGTTCTTTCATGCGTCGCAGAACGAGAATCAACTCACCTACGGGGCCTTCGGCAAACCTCAGCAGGGGTTTGGCTTCTCCAACAACGCATCGGCCTTGTTCGGCCCCCCGAGTTTTTCCGCTGCGTCCTTCACCTACAGCGGCGACAAGCAGCGTCTGCAGGCTGCACTCAGTTACTGATCAGCCGCTGCACTACGGGATCAAAATGGACGAACCGGTCGTGGTACGCCCTTCCAGGTCACGCTGCGCCTTCTGCGCCTCCTTGAGCGGGTATTTCTGGTTGACTGGGATCTTCACTTTTCCGCTGTCCACGACCTTGAACAGATCGTCGGCGATGGCGAGCAGGTCGGCGCGTTTGGCGGCGTAGTGATTGAGCGTCGGCCGGGTGGCGAACAGTGACCCTTTGGTCTGCAGAATGTTGATGTTGAACGCGTCGATCTGGCCGGACGAACTGCCGAAGCTCACGAACGTTCCGAGCGGGTGCAGACAATCGAGCGAGGCCGGGAACGTCGTCTTGCCGACCCCGTCGTAGACGACGTCGCACAACGTGCCGCCGGTGATCTCCTTGGTGCGCGCCACGAAGTCCTCATCGCGATAAAGAATGGCGTGGTCGCAGCCATTGGCCTTGGCGAGGTCGGCCTTCTGCTTCGAGCCGACCGTTCCGATAACAGTCGCACCGAGATACTTGCCCCATTGGCACAGGATCAGCCCGACGCCACCGGCCGCCGCGTGCACGAGGATCGTCATTCCAGGCCGTACCTTGAAGGTGCGATTGAGCAGATATTCCGCGGTCATGCCCTTAAGCATCATGCCGGCGGCCTGCTCGTAGCCGATGGACGCCGGCAGCTTGACGGCGCGGTCGGCCGGCAGGATGCGCTCGGCCGAATAGCCGCCCAGCGCGCTGACATAACCGATCCGATCGCCTGCCTTGATGTCGGTCACGCCCGACCCGACTGCGAGCACCTCGCCTGCCCCCTCGTTGCCGCTGACGAACGGCAGGCCGACGGGCGACGGATAGGCGCCGGCGCGAAAATAGGTATCGATAAAGTTGATGCCGCAGGCGTGCTGCTTGACGCGGACCTGGCCCGGGCCGGGTGCCGGCACGTCGACCTCCTCGTACGTCAAGACTTCGGGGCCACCGTACTTGTGTACACGTACTGCCGCGACCATCGTCTGCTCCTTGGGTTTCTCCCGGTAACGCGTGCGATCATAGAAAGTTGCGGCCGCGCGGCAAGTTGGTTGTTCTAGGGCGTTTACTCACAAGTCTACGCTTCCCTCAAGAAGCGGACATTCGCGGACGCGACAGCAAAGTCCGCCGAGTGCCAATAGCGGACGTCGCCGGTTTATGATGGGCTTCGTTGTATTACCGTCGCGAAGTTTTTCCAGCGCGCCAAAAGGATGATGCTCACCGGCCGCCGATATCCTCGAGATCGAGCACAACGCGCCTGATGTCCGATCCCATGTCCACCTCGTGGAAACCGAGCTCGACGCACATTTGCAGCATGGTTGTGTTTTCGACCAACACATCGCCATACACGCGCCGCAGACCTTTTTCCTTGGCATAATCGATGACGCGCCGCATCAGCTGCCAGCCGAGTCCATGACCCTTGAGCCGCGAGCGTACCAAGATCGCGAATTCCGCAGTCTTTTCGTCGAGCTCGTCCTTCAAGCGCACGAGCCCGAGCATGCGACCCGTGTCTTCGTCGAGCGCGATGAAGGCCATTTCGTGCCGGTAGTCGAGATGAGCGAGCTTGTCGATCTCCGCGGCACTGAGCTCGGCAATGTGCGCAAAAAACCGAAGCCGCAGATCCTCGGCGCTGACATCGCCTAGAAAATCTGAGTATAGCGTCATGTCTTCGGGCCGCACCTGGCGAATCAGCACCCGCTCGCCGCCCCGAATAGTCTCGTGCAATTCGCTCAAGCCAAAATCGCCTTGGTCCGGCATCGACGCGACTTGCGCCCCTTCCGCCAGCGTTGCTAGCTGGATTTTATGCCAATAAAGGTCCCATGTCCGCTTTGGGTCATTTGCGGACATTGTCGACGCACTTCCGAGTGTCCGCTTTACCGCCGAAAGCGTACTTCACCGAAGCCGTCGTCATGTCCGCCGCTATTCTATGATCTCGTCGGCCCGCACGAGTAGCGTATCCGGCACTGTCAGACCAAGCGCTTTGGCGGTCCTGAGATTGATCACTAGCTCGTACTTGGTCGGTGCCTGCACCGGCAGGTCGGTTGGCTTTGCACGCTTTAGAATGCGATCGACGTATTCAGCCGCTCGGCGGTACCGGTCGAGAATATCTGGTCCATATGAGAGGAGACCACCTGCGGCAGTAAACATCGTGAAGTATGGACAGCCGGGAGCTGATGCTCCGTCGCAAACTTGATGATCGAACCACGATGAACCAATGTTTTTGGCTGCGCCAGCACAATCAGGCCGCCATTTGACACGCGCGCAAATGCGGTGACGCCCCGCTCAATCTGCTCCGCATCATCCACGCCGATCGGACTTACCTCTACTCCGAGCGCCGGCGCCGCGCCCTGGATGGCGTCAAACTGCCCAATCCCAGCTGAGTTTACCCCCGGCTAACGGACAGCGGGCGTTAATGAGTACACGCCCTAGTGTCCCGAGTTCCGGGCACTAGCGTTTTCGTGCCCGGCGCCGGCGCACTGCCATGATATTCACCGCCTCGACCGCGGCCGCGAAGCTCATCGCGAAGTAGATATAACCGCGCGGCAGATGAACGCCGAACCCGTCCGCCAGCAGCGCCACCCCAATCAGCACCAGAAACGCGAGCGCCAGCATCTTGGTGGTCGGGTGCGCGGCAATGAAGGCTCCGACCGTGCCGGCTGCAAAATACATGACGGCGACCGCGACCAGCACCGCCGCGATCATGATCCGGATATCCTGGGCCATGCCGATCGCGGTCACGATCGAGTCGATCGAGAAGACCGCGTCGATCAGGACGACCTGTGCGATCGCCGCGAGCATCCCGGTCGCTGGTGCGCCCTGAGGTTCGTGCGGCTCGGCGCTGCTTACCTCCACCTCGGCATGGATCTCGTGCGTCGCCTTGGCGATCAGGAATACGCCGCCGGCGATCAGGATTATGTCGTTCCAGGAAAATGCGTTACCCCAAAGGGTAACGATCGGCTCCGTGAGCCCCATCACCCAGGTCAGCACGAACAGAAGCGCGATCCGAAACACCAGCGCAAGCCCGAGCCCGATCTGGCGTACCCGCGCGCCGCGCGCCGGATCGAGGCGCGACACCAGCACCGAAATGAACACGACGTTGTCGATGCCGAGGACGATTTCGAGCGCGGTCAGCGTCGTGAACGCAATCCAGGCGTCGGGATTCGCAAGGAGATCGAGCATGGGATTCTCAGTCCGCGCGCCGCAGCAGGCCGGCCCCGATGACGTAGAGCGCGATGGCACAGAGCGCGCCGGTGATCCAGGGGCCGGGCGCCATGTTGCGCGCAAGCGTGATCAAGGCCAGTACGCCCCACAGCGCGAGCAATGCGATGTTGAAAGCGCGCAGCCTTGCGACCCGCACCGGGTGGATGAATGGAAACGGCAGAAACGTCGCAATCGCCAGAATGCCGACTCCGGCCGCCGCGATCCAGGACGGCGGTCGCAGCAACAACAGGTAGAACGCCGCTGCGTTCCATAGTGCCGGAAAGCCCCGAAAGTAGTTCCCGGGCATCTTCATGTGGCGGTCGGCGAAATAAAGCGCGCCGGTGACTACGATAACGACGCCGGCGATCGGCGCGAGCACCCCAGGCAACAGTCCACTGTTGGCCACTGCGAAGGCCGGAACGAACACATAGGTGACGAAATCGACGACGAGATCGAGCGTTTCGCCCGACCATCGTGGCAAGGTATCGGCGACCTTGAAGCGGCGGGCCAGCGGGCCGTCGAGCGCATCGACGATGAGTGCGATTCCGAGGCACAGGAACATCGCCGGCCAGGCGCGGTCGACTGCGGCGATGAGCGCCAACAGCGCAAGCGCAGCCCCGGATGCCGTGAGGATATGAATGCCAAAGCTGCGCGCCCGGGCGCCCGGAGGCGGCGTTGCGGCGGACGGATCAAGCTCGGTCATGTGCACGAGCGGGGGTTTGCACGGTGTGGGAGTTGGTCGCAGTGGTTTACGTGCGTACCTTAGCGGAAAAACCCGTGAAGCCGACGGCATCGGGGCGGACCTGCGCCCGGAGGCCGCGCGGCGGGTTGACCCGCGCGGATCGCTCGCTTTAACAAAGACCTCAGGGACTATCCGGAACGCATTGAAATGCAAGGGTCTGTCGAGGTCATCGTGATCGGTGGGGGCCCCGCCGGCCTGACCGCGGCGGTCGCGCTTGCGCAGGCCGGGATCGAGACCGCCCTGATCAGCGGCCCCGCCCCGGCCGACAACCGGACGACGGCGCTGCTGGCGTCGTCGGTGACTGCGCTCGAAGGTCTCGGCGTTTGGGCGCGTTGTCGCGCCGCCGCTGCACCGCTTGAGACGTTGCGCATCGTCGATGACACGCGTCGGCTGTGGCGGGCTCCGGAGGTGCGGTTTTCGGCACACGAGATCGGGCTCGACGCGTTTGGATGGAATGTTGAAAACCGGTACCTGGTCGCCGCATTGTCGGCCCGGGCCGAACAAGCCACCGCGCTCCGCGTGGTTCGCGATCAGGCGATTGCAATCGATATCGCCCAGGACGCCGTTGAGGTCGGCCTCGCGGGCGGCGGCGCGGTGCATGGACGGCTGCTGATCGGCGCGGACGGACGCAATTCACCCACGCGCATCGCGGCGGGAATTACAGTGACCACCCGCGTCAGCCGCCAGACGGCGCTCACGTTTAATCTCTCGCACGCGCGGCCGCACCACAACATCTCGACCGAGTTTCATACCGAGCAAGGTCCGTACACGCTCGTTCCGCTGCCGGACAAGCGATCGAGCCTGGTCTGCGTTGTCGCCGGGCGGGTGGCGGAGCGGTTGAGCAAATTCGACGCGGGTGCGCTCAACGACGAGCTCGAGCGTCGCGCGCATTCGATTCTGGGAAAGGTGTCAGCCGAGCCCGGCCGCGGCGTGTTTGCGCTTGCGACTGAGACCGCGCGGCACGTCGTGGCGCAGCGGGTGATTCTCATTGGCGAGGCCGCTCACGTGCTTCCGCCGATTGGTGCGCAGGGACTAAACCTCGGCCTGCGCGACGCTGCGACCGTGGCCGAGGTCGCGGCGGACGCCCGCCGCGCCGGGCAGGATGTCGGGGCCGACGCGGTGACGCGCGAGTACGATCGCCGCCGGCGCGTCGATGTCACGAGCCGCATGCTCGCGGTCGATCTGCTCAACCGCAGCCTGCTGACGGACTTTCTGCCGGTGCAGGGCGTGCGCGGGCTCGGGCTCTACGCGCTTGATCGCAGCGGGCCGCTGCGCCGTGCGGTGATGCGCGCCGGCGTGCAGGCCCCGTTCGCGCCCCGGCTCATGCGCGGCGATTCCGCTTAGCTTGCTGGCGGAACGCCGGCGCAATCGGCACCGGCAGCGCCGGACAGCTCCTTCCCCCAACCCTGAGCTCGCCGTCGAACAGGCCGCGCCCGACAAAATGCGGATCGCGCACCGCGTCCTCCAATGATGCCACGATGGTGACGCAGCAATCGGCGGCAGCGAAAATCGGTCGCCATTGTTCGGCGGTTTTCTCCTTGATAATGGCGGCGACGGCCTCGGCGGTCGCGCCTGGATCTTCGGCGTCATTGACGTGGCGGGGATCAAGACCGATCGCCTTGGTGAAAGCGGTCCAGAATTTCGGTTCGAGCGCGGCGCACGCCACGATCTCACCGTCGCGCGTCGGATAGAGCCGGTAACGTGGCGAGCCGCCGGCAAGGTGATCCTCGCCCGGTCGGGGAAAGCCGTGGCCGGCAAATCCGCTCAGCAGCGCGTGCCAGGCGAACGTGAACATCGCATCGGACATCGCAATGTCGATGTGGCAACCCTGCCCGCTCGCGTCGCGTTGGCGCAGGCCCAACAGGATATTGAGAACCGCCGGAAACGTGCCGCCGCCGATGTCGGCGACAAGCGCCGGCGGAACGGTCGGACGATCGTGCGGGCCCGGATTGAGTGCCAGCAGGCCGGTCGTGCCGATGTAGTTGAGATCATGCCCCGCCTGCTGAGCGCGCGGACCGGTTTGACCATAGCCCGAGATCGAGCAGTAGACGATGCGCGGATTGACGGTGCGCACGCGCACGTATCCCAGACCGAGCCGCTCCATAACGCCGGGCCTGAACTGCTCGACCAGCACATCGGCGCGCGCCACAAGCGGCGCGAGACGTTCGCGATCGCCGCTGGCTTTGAGATCGAGCATCAGGCTCGTCTTGCCGCGATTGAGCGCCGCAAAGGCGACGCTGTGTCCGTCAACGTGCGGCGAGTGCGTACGCATCATCTCGCCACCGGGCGGCTCGATCTTGATCACCTCGGCGCCCGCTTCCGCCAGCATCAACGTCGCAAGCGGGCCCGGAAGCAGCGAGGTGAAATCGAGCACGACGATGCCGGCAAGCGGTTGCATGGTCCCTCCAGGGCAGGCTCGGATCTCAGGTGCTTTTTAACAGACGCATGGCAATTTGCTTATGGGCGGGCGCCGACCGGGGCGCTGTGCTGCGCAAAAACACGGCTTGGCAGCGCATGCCCCTTCCATTAGGCAAGGATGGCCGGGAAGCTCTTGAAAGGGCGCGCGATGAAGCTTCCACGCAATTTCTTCAAACCGTTGGCGGTCGGCGCACCGGCGCCGTTGCGCGAGCTGCCGGTTCGGCTTGAGCGCATGATCCACTTCGTGCCGCCGCACATCGAAAAGGTCCGGCTCAAGGTTCCCGAACTCATCGATCAGGTCGACATTGTGCTCGGCAATCTCGAAGACGCGATCCCGGCCGATGCCAAGGAAGCGGCGCGCCGCGGCTTCATCGAAATGGCGGGCGCGTACGACTACGGCTCGGTTGGGCTGTGGACGCGGGTCAACGCGCTCAATTCGCCCTGGGTGCTCGACGACCTCTTTGAGATCGTTGCCCACGTCGGCAACAAGGTCGATGTGGTCATGCTGCCCAAGGTCGAGGGCGCATGGGACATTCACTATCTCGATCAACTGTTGGCGCAGCTCGAAGCCCGGCACGGGGTCACTCGGCCGATCCTGATACACGCCATCCTCGAAACGGCTGAAGGCGTCGACAACGTTGCGGCGATCGCGGCCGCCTCCCCGCGCATGCATGGCATCAGCCTTGGTCCCGCCGACCTCGCGGCGTCGCGTGCGATGAAGACGACGCGCGTCGGCGGCGGCCACCCGGAATACAAAGTACTCGCCGATGCGGCCGGCGACGGACCGCGTGCGGCCTACCAGCAGGACCTGTGGCACTACACGATGGCCAAGATGGTCGACGCGTGCGCAGCGGCGGGCATCAAACCGTTCTACGGTCCGTTCGGGGACTTCGCCGATCCCGCGGCCTGCGAGGTGCAGTTTCGCAACGCCTTTCTGATGGGATGCGCAGGCGCCTGGACCCTGCATCCCTCGCAGATTGCAATCGCCAAACGGGTGTTCTCGCCCGATGCCGCCGAGGTCGCCTTTGCGAAGAAAATTCTGGCCGCGATGCCGGATGGTACCGGTGCCGTCATGATTGACGGCAAGATGCAGGATGATGCCACCTGGAAGCAGGCGAAGGTCGTCGTCGACCTAGCCAAAATAGTTGCTGCCAAAGACCCCGAGATGGCAACCCGCTATGGGCTGTGAGTAACCACCGCCGTCGATGACCGGCTTGCATGCGCGCGAGCACACGCACCAATGATCGACGCGCACACAAAAGACCCTGGCATCGGTTCCCGTCGTGGCTTATTTTCCCATTGTCATGAACAATACGCGCGCAGCGAAATACAAGATCGGCCAGGTTCTGCGGCACCGGATTTTTCCGTTCCGCGGCGTCGTGTTCGACATCGACCCGGTCTTCAACAACACCGAGGAATGGTACCAATCGATTCCGGCCGAGGTCCGCCCGCACAAGGACCAGCCGTTCTATCATCTGTTTGCCGAGAATTCGGAGACCGAATACATCGCCTACGTGTCTGAGCAAAATCTCCTGCCCGACACGACCGGCGAGCCCGTTCGTCACCCGCAGGTATCGGAAGTCTTTGTGCGCGACGAGCAAGGCAGCTACCGCCCGCGCAACAACCTGATGCACTAAATCCGGATTTGTAAAACGAATGAAGCGTGCCCGGGGCACGCTTCATGAATTCTTGACAGTAGCAAGAGCGATTATTTGGCGGCCGGCGCTTGGCCCTGCTGCTCCAGCTTCTTGCGCATCTCCTCGCCCTTCTTCTGCAGCTCTTCCTGCACCTTCTTCTCCCGCGCTTCGAGCTCTTTGGGATCGATGGGCGGACCCTCGTTGACCTTGGCGAAGTCGCCGAGCGGGACCGGGAACGAGATCTGCGTGCCGCCGAGATTGATCGCCTGCACGCTCAGGGTCTGGCCCTTCTTGAGCTTGGCGATCAGCTCGGGCGTGCCCTCGTAATCGGACATGCAGCCTTGGGCGAAGCATGTGAAAAACTGACTCGTCGACGGCTCGTTGCTGTCGACGATGATGCGGGTGCCGTACTGCAATTGCACCGGGCTCGGTACGGTTACGCGGAAGATCTTCTTGGGAATGCCATCCGGTTCGATCAGCGCGGCGGCGACAACCGGAACTCCGGTCTCGGTGCGCGCGTCACGGCCCGTGAAGCAGACCTTCGGGGCATTGGCATCCTGACCATTCTGACCCGGCGTGCTGCAGAACTTTGTCCAGGGCGAGTAGACGAGCGGAGGCATGTCGGCTTGCGGCGGCGGTGCGGCCTGCGCGGCCGGCGCCGGGGGGCTCGCTGCGGGCTTCTGCGCTGCCGGGGCGGCCGGCTTTGGCGCAGCCGGCTTCGGCGCAGCCGGTTTGGCTGGAGCCGGGGGCTGCTGAGCCAACGCAACCATGCCGCCGAGCACCAATGCCGTGATGGAAATGCTCGCGATCAGCGATCCGCGCAAAGACGGCGCGATCCTATGTGTCATGGACAGAGGTCCCTTTTTGATTGGGTTGCGGTGGCGAACACCAGCGCCAGCACAAATATCCCGGTATCCCTGCCGGTGTCTCGGCGCCAATTGCGGCAGGACCGTGACGCCCGGCAGCGCCCTGATAGCCGAATTCCGCATCGCGCAAAAGCCTTAACCTGCCGGCCCACACATGACGGCGGGTCGGCCCGGCGGTCGCGAAAGCGCAGGTCGGCGCAAAAATCCGGCCCATGCCGCTTTTGCGTGGACGCAGATGCCGCAGGGAATCGGGCAGGACGGTGACCATATTGGCCATCGCGTCGGCGCAATCATGTTGGATTGCGTCAAGCTTGGGTCGCAGGAGCTCGACGTGTTGCTGATCAATGCCCGCACGCAGGCGCGCCTTGCAGCGTTTGCGGGCGTGTTGGCTTTGGCGCCGCTTCCGGGCGCGCTCGCGCAACCGCAGCACGCGATCGCCATGCACGGCGAACCGGCGCTCCCCGCGGATTTTGCGTACTTCCCCTACGTCAACCCGGATGCGCCCAAGCGCGGGCAACTGGTCAAGGGCGTGTTGGGGACCTTCGACAGTCTCAATCCCCTGATAGTCAAGGGTTTGGCCGTGCCGGAGATGCGCGGATACGTCGTCGAAGGTCTGATGGCACGCGGATACGACGAGCCGTTCACCCTCTATGGGCTCATTGCACGCAGCGTCGAGACCGACGCCGCGCGCAGCTTCGTGACGTTCAGGCTCGACCCGCGTGCAAAATTTTCCGACCGAACGCCGATCACGGCGGCGGATGTCATCTTCTCGTGGGAGCTGCTGCGCGACCACGGCCGTCCCAATTATCGAACTTATTATGCGAAGGTCGCCAAAGCGGAAGCGCTCGATCCGCTCACCGTGCGCTTCGATCTCAGCGGCAGCGACGACCGCGAGCTGCCTCTCATCCTCGGGTTGATGCCGGTCCTGCCGCGGCACGCCATCGATCCGGCGACGTTCGAGGACACCTCATTTCGGCCGATGCTGGGGAGCGGTCCCTACCTGGTCGAGAGCATCGATCCCGGACGCAGCGTCACGCTCAAGCGCGACCCGGACTACTGGGGCCGCGATCTGCCGGTCAATCGCGGAGTTTGGAATTTCGACCAGATCCGGATCGATTTTTATCGCGATGGCAACTCGCATTTCGAGGCCTTCAAAAAAGGTCTCTACGACGTGCGTGTGGAGACCGACCCGACCCGCTGGGTTTCGGGCTACGACTTCCCGGCCGCGCGCGACGGCCGCGTCGTGAAGGAAGGATTCAAGGACGGCATGCCGAAAGGCATGTCGGGTCTGGTGTTCAACACGCGCCGCCCGGTGTTCGCAGACATCCGGGTGCGCCAAGCACTCTTGCTGTTGTTCGACTTTGAATGGATCAACAAGAATTTCTTTTTTGACCAGTACCAGCGGACCGCAAGCTATTTCGACGGCAGCGACCTCTCCTCGCACGGCGTGCCGGCGAACGAGCGCGAACGCGCGTTGCTGGCGCCGTTTCCCGATGCGGTTACGCCGGACGTGCTCGATGGCACGTGGTCGCCGCCGGTGACGGACGGATCGGGGCGTGATCGGGAGATGCTCAAGCGCGCGCTCGGACTGCTCGAGGACGCTGGCTACGCGCTCAACGGCACCCAATTGCGCAATCGGACGACCGGCGCGCTCCTCAGCTTCGAAATCATGGTGACGACCAAGGAGCAGGAGCGGCTGGCATTGCAATTTGCCCAGAACGTCAAGCGCGCCGGCATCGACGCGCGCGTGCGTGTCGTCGACGCGGTGCAATACGATCAGCGACGGCTGATGTACGATTTCGACATGATCCAGAACCGCTGGGACCAGTCGCTGTCGCCGGGCAACGAGCAGGCGTTCTATTGGGGTTCGGCCGCCGCCGATCAGGACGGCACGCGCAACTACATGGGCGTCAGGAATCCTGCCATCGATGCCATGATCGCGGCGCTGCTGCGCGCACAGTCGCGGCCGGAGTTCGTCGATGCTGTTCGCGCACTCGACCGCGTTCTGCTGTCGGGCACCTACGTAATCCCGCTCTATCACAGTCCCGAACAATGGATTGCGCGCCGGTCGCAAATCAATCATCCGCAGCGGACCGCTCTGTCCGGGTATCTGCCGGAGACTTGGTGGTCGAAGGGACCGCTCGATAGTCAGAGATCAGCAGGTCAGTAAATCGACCGTCATGGTTACCGATTTGCTAGCGTTGGCGGCCTTCGCTTTATTCTGTAATTGCAGTGTTTGATCGCACGCGCCGCGGTCGCTTTCCGATGCGTTGACCCCGCATTAACGGCCGTTCAATTAGATTGCGGTCTTTCAAGCGCGGCCGTCATGTCTTTATCTGGTCCGATCGTTCTCGTCTCCGATACGGCCAATGCGGAATTGGCTGCGCTTCTGCGCGGGCGCGGCAATTTGTTGGTTAATGAAAGCCTGTGGGCGCTCGCGCCGGCGGCGATCAAGGCTGGTCGTCCGGCAGCGCTGATCCTCGATGAGACGCGCTGGGATCCGGACGTCGTCGAGCCGCTCAAGAACGCGATCGCGTCGGCGCGCGAGCCCTATCTGCCGGTGCTGGCGCGCGCCTCTCCGCTCGGCGGGCCGGTGTTCGGCGGAGCCCTGCCGATCGCGGCGAGCGCGTCGCCGGAACGCGTGCTGGCGCGGCTCCAGTGGGTCTTGCGCCTGCGCGCCTTGCATGCCGCGGTCCTCTACCATTTGGCGTCGAACGGGAGTTCCGCGGACGAAATGGCATCGACCCATCCGGACGCACCTTGCAACCCGGCAACCGTGTTGGTGATCGGACGTGGCCGCAATTATCGGGAGCTTGCCGCCGCCACGGGTGAGCGCGCCCGTCTCATCAGTACGCTGAGCATCGAGAACGCGGCGCGTTTTCTGTGCGCGCGCGATATCGACGGCATCATCATCGGCGACGGGTTCGCGCCGCACACGCTGCAGGCATTCGCCATCGCGTTGTCGCAGGACGCGCGCTTTCGCGAACTGCCGATCGGTCTGGTAGCCGCCGTGCAGCCGCCCGATGAGTGGAACGCGCTTGCCAACTTCGAACGGCTCAGCGGACGCGCGCCCGAGGTCATGGATTACATGATGCCGCTGGTGCGTCTGCACGCCTACGGAGGGCGTCTGCGCCGGCAGCTCGCGGCGATCGAATCTGGCGGCCTGCTCGATCCCCAGACAGGGCTGTATACACCCGACGCATTCCTGCGCGAGTTCGAACGCGTCGTCGATGACGCGCGCGAGCGGCGCGCCGCGCTGTCGCTCGCCCGCTTTTCGTTTGCACCGCAGCCCGAGCGCGTGGTTGACGATCGCGCGGCTCGCCAGGTGATCCGCCTGGCACGTCCGACCGATATCGCAGGCCGCGCCGTAGACGGCTCGATCCTGCTCGCCTTCCCCAACACCGGCCTGGGCAATGCGCACGCGCTGGTGCGCCGCATCGGACATACGTTGAGCGGATCCCTCCCGGGGGTCGATCAGCAGGACATCCGCTTTGACCCGCAGGTGACGCTTGCGGTGTTCAAGCCCGGGGACAGCGTCGAGTCGTTGATCGCGCGCGTTTCCGAGGACAGCGCGGTTGCGGCCGGTTCCGGTGGCACATAGGTTTGCCCCAATGCAGGAGCCAACCATGACCACCTCCCCGCTCGCGATTGACGTCTTTTCCGACGTTGTCTGCCCGTGGTGCTTTATCGGAAAGCGCCGGCTCGAGAACGCCATTGCGCTGCGGCCCGACATCCCGGTCGAGGTGCACTACCGGCCGTATTTCCTCAACCCCTGGGTACCGCGCGAAGGAATGAGCCGCGTCGACTATCTGACCACCAAATTCGGCTCTCCGGAGCGCTATGAGAAGATCGCGCTGCGTGTCGCGCAGGCGGCCGCGAACGAGGGCCTGACCTACAACGTCGGCGCACTCGCCCGGCAACCCAATACGCTCGATTGCCATCGACTGATCCTGTGGGGCGGGCGTCTCGGCAAAGCCGCGCGGGTCAAGCAGCGGCTGATGGAAATCTACTTCAGCGAAGGCGGCGACCTCTCGGACCCGGACGTGTTGGTGCAGGCCGGGTCAGATTGCGGGCTTGATCCCGTGGAAGTCCGCGCCCTGCTCGCCAGTGATGCCGATGTCACGGCGGTCGAACAGGCTGCTAAATCCGCCCAGGACGCGGGCATCGAGGGCGTTCCGTTCTACGTTTTCGGCAACGTGCTCGCGGTGTCGGGTGCCCAGGCGCCGGACTATCTTGCGGGCGCGATCGAGCGAGCCGCCAGCGAGCTGGCGAAGTCGGCGGCCTGATTGCAGGTCACGCCGCTTTGGCGAGTCCGGCGATGCCCACCAGCTGCCGCAGAATATCGGCCGCGCCCTTGAGGCGGGCTTCCGACGTTTCCCATTCGTCGAAGAACACCACCTTCATGTCAGGACGCACGCGCGCGCCCGGCCCCTGCTCGTGAATGAAGGCAACGAGACCTTCCGGATTGGCAAACGTATCTTCGCGGAACGACAGCACCGCGCCCTTCGGCCCGACGTCGATCTTGGCCACGTTGGCGCGCCGGCACAACGCCTTGATGGCGACGACATCGAGAAGATGCTTGACCTCGCTCGGCAGCGGGCCGAACCGGTCGACGAGTTCGGCGCCGAATGCATCGATGTCGCGCTCCTCCTCGAGATCGGCCAGCCGCCGATAGAGTGCGAGCCGGACCGATAGATCTGCCACGTAGTCCTCGGGAATGAGGACGGGCGTGCCGATCGTGATCTGCGGCGACCAGCGGTCCGACACCGGCTCGGCAATGCCGGCCTTGAGGCTCGCCACCGCTTCCTGAAGCATTTGCTGGTAGAGCTCGAAACCGACTTCCTTGATGTGGCCGGACTGCTCTTCGCCCAGCAGGTTGCCAGCGCCGCGGATGTCGAGGTCATGCGAGGCGAGCTGGAACCCGGCGCCTAACGTGTCGAGCGACTGCAGGACCTTGAGCCGCCGTTCGGCCTGGAACGTGATCCGGCGCGTCGGCAGGGTCAGCAGCGCAAAGGCCCTGGTCTTCGAGCGCCCGACGCGGCCGCGCAGCTGGTAGAGCTGCGCAAGCCCGAACATATCGGCGCGGTGCACGATCAGCGTATTGGCGGTCGGAATGTCGAGGCCGGACTCGATGATGGCGGTCGACAACAGGACGTCGTACTTGCCGTCATAGAACGCGGACATCACGTCTTCGAGGATCGCTGCCGGCATCTGTCCATGCGCGACGGCGACCCGCACTTCCGGAACATTCTTGTCGAGGAAGTCCTTAGCGCCGGCGAGATCCTCGATCCGCGGGCTGACATAAAAACTTTGCCCGCCGCGATAATGCTCGCGCAGCAATGCCTCGCGCACAGTCAGCGGATCGAACGGTGAGATAAACGTGCGCACCGCGAGCCGATCGACGGGCGCCGATGCGATGATGGAGAGCTCGCGCACGCCGGTGAGCGCGAGTTGCAGGGTGCGTGGGATCGGGGTCGCGGTCAAGGTCAGCACATGGACCTCGGATCGCAGCGTCTTGAGGCGTTCCTTGTGGGCGACCCCGAAGTGCTGTTCCTCGTCGACGATCAGAAGCCCGAGGTCCTTGAATCTGATGGTCTTGCCGAGCAGCGCGTGCGTGCCGATCACGACGTCGAGCGTGCCGTCCGCGACCTTTTTCTTGACCTGGGCGAGTTCCTTGCTGCCGACCAGGCGCGAAGCCTGCGCCACATTGACCGGAAAACCGCGAAACCGCTCCGAGAACGTCTTCATGTGCTGGCGTGCCAAAAGCGTGGTCGGCACCACGACGGCGACTTGCTTGCCGCTCATCGCCGCCACGAACGCAGCCCGCAGCGCGACCTCGGTCTTGCCGAACCCGACGTCGCCGCAGATCAGCCGGTCCATCGGACGTCCGGATGCGAGATCGTTCAAAACAGTGTCGATCGCTGCCTGCTGGTCGTCGGTTTCCTCATAGGGAAAGCCCGCACAGAATTCATCGTAAGGCCCAACCGTGGTGGTGAAGCGCGGAGCTTCGCGCAGTTGCCGTTCAGCCGCTACCTTGATGAGCGCGCCCGCCATTTCGCGGATGCGCTGCTTCATGCGCGCCTTGCGCGACTGCCAGGCGGTGCCGCCGAGGCGATCGAGATCGACGGTTGTGTCCTCCGATCCGTAGCGCGACAGCAGCTCGATGTTCTCGACCGGCAAGAACAACTTGTCGCCGGCCGCGTAGTGAATTTCGAGACAGTCATGCGGTGCGCCCGCCGCCTCGATGTTTGCCAGACCGGTGAAGCGCCCGATGCCGTGGTCGACGTGAACCACCAAATCGCCGGCGGCAAGACTCGTAACTTCGGCGATGAAGTTCTCGGCTCGCTTGGATGCGCGCCGCGGGCGCACCAATCGATCGCCGAGGATGTCCTGTTCGGCGATGACCGCGAGGTCGGCGGTCTCGAAGCCGGCTTCTAGCCCCAGCACGGCCAGTACGACCTCGGACTTGGGCCGCGCCAGTGCTTCCGGCCAATTCGCGACCGGCAGCAGATTGTGCAGGCCGTGGTCGGCGAGCACGTGGCGCAGTCGCTCGCGCGCGCCCTCGCTCCAGAAGGCAATTGCGACACGTTTGCCCGCCGCCTGGCGGGCTTCGACGTCCGCTCGCACCGCATTGAACACGTTGCGGTCCTTTTGGGCACGCTCGGGTGCGAAGTTGCGTCCCGGGCGCGTCCCGGTGTCGATCAGATCTGGCCCCTGCTCGGGCGCCGCGAACGACGTGAGCCGCACCTGTGCGGCGGCGGTGAGCCGCGCTTGCCATTCCGCTTCTCCGAGGTAGAGGCGATCGGCCGGCAGCGGATGGTAGGGCGCGGCGCCCGAGGCCGGGCCCTCGTGCTCCCTGCGCGCCTGGTAATAATCGGTGATCTGGCTGAGCCGCTCGTGGGCGGCCTCCGCGGCCAGGGGCTCGAGAACGACCGGTGTCCGGGGCACATACTCGAACACGGTGTCGAGCCGGGTGTGAAACAGCGGCAGCCAGTGCTCCATCCCGGGGTAGCGACGCCCCTCGCTCACCGCCTGATAAAGCAGATCATCGGGTGTCGTTGCGCCGAACGCTTCCACATAGCCCAGCCGAAACCGTCGGATGGTTTCGCTGGTGAGCTGGAACTCGGCCATTGCGACGAGGTCGAGTGCGCGCAGCTGATCGGTGGTGCGCTGGGTTTCGGGGTCGAAGGCGCGGATCGATTCCAGCGTGTCGCCGAAAAAATCCAGACGCACCGGTTGATCCATGCCGGGTGCAAAGAGATCGATGATCCCGCCGCGCACCGCGTAATCACCCGGCTCGCGCACGGTCGAGGCGCGCACGAAGCCGTTGAGATCGAGCCAGCGCACAATCTCGTCCATGCGCAGGACGTTGCCCGGGCGTGCCGACAGGGCTTGGGCGGCCACCAGCTCCTTGGCGGGCACGCGCTGCAGGGCAGCGTTGACGGTCGTGAGCAGGATCGACGATCCGTCATGTCCCTTGAGCCGCGCGAGACGCGACAGCGTGGTCATGCGCTGAGCCACGATGCCGCCGTGTGGCGAGACCCGGTCGTAAGGTTGGCAGTCCCACGCCGGGAACTCGAGCAGGACGATGTCCGGGGCAAAGAACTTCAGCGCCCGCGACAGCTGGGCCATACGCGGTCCATCCCGGCACACGACCACGAGGCTGACGGCGGGCGCGCCCGGCCGCGCCGCGATCGCGCGCGCGAGGTCGGCGAGGATAAGACCTTCGGCGCCGTCGGCGACGTTCGCGAGCGTGAGTACGCGGCCCGGGATCACCCGATCGGCGGGGGAGCTTGTCACGTCATCGTCCGTTGTTATGGAACGCGCGCAGTCGCCGGAACAGCGGCGTGTCGTGCTGTGCGGGAACAGCGATCTCGCCGGTCACCCACGCGTAGATCTCCGGATCGGGGACGTCACTCAGCCGCTCGAAGTCCGCGATCTCGATATCCGAGAGCTCGCCGATCCAGGCGTCTGCGAACGGCCCCATGATCAAATCGGTCTCGCGCGTGCCCCGGTGCCAGCAGCGGTAAAGCAGACGCCGCCGGCGCTCGTCCAAACCCATGCTTGATCGTGCCATTCCGGTCATTCGATCGCCTGTTGCAAACGCCAAAAGCCCGGACGTGCCGGGCGCGGCTCATATAGCGCTTGCGCGCGCCATTGTCAGGGGTGATTAGCGTGAGATGCGCGCCGGTGTGCGCGCCGAGACAATCGATGCGCCCGCCGGTCCTCAACCCGCTGTTTGCCCCAATCACGACCCTCGCGGGCATCGGATCGAAGGTCGAGCGGCTCTATCGCCGCCTGCTCGGCCGTGACGAGACGCCCCGCATCATCGATCTCGTGTTCCATCTTCCCACCGGAACCATCGACCGGCGGGCGCAGCCCAAGCTCAGGGACGTGGTGCCGGGCCGTGTGGTGACCGTAACCGTCACGGTCGATCGCCACCGCCCTGCTCCGCCGCGCCGCGCGCGAGCGCCCTATCTGATCTACGCCAGCGACGACACCGGCGACATCGTCCTGACCTACTTCAATGCACGGCGCGACTATCTGGAAAAACTGCTGCCGGTCGGCAGCCGCCGCATAGTGTCGGGCACGACCGTCCTCTACGACGGCATGCTGCAAATGGTCCATCCCGACCGCGTCGTCGATGAGAACGAGTTCACAAAGCTGCCCCTGATCGAGCCGCAGTACGCCCTGACCGAAGGGCTGTCGATGAATCAGGTTCGCCGCGCCGCCGAGGCGGCGGTCGAGAAAGTGCCGGCGCTGCCGGAATGGCAGGATGCGGCGTGGCTTGCCGGATCGAACTTCCCGGCCTTCGCCGATGCAGTGCGCGAGGTTCACCGCCCACCCCGGCCCGACATCTCGCCAGCAGAGCCTGCGTGGTCCCGGCTTGCCTATGATGAATTTCTGGCCGGGCAGCTCGCGCTAGGGCTCGTGCGCGCCCACACGCGGCGTCCGCGCGGCCGGCGGTCCGCCGGCGACGGCACATTGCGCAGACGGATCGCCGCCGCCCTGCCCTACGCGCTCACCGGCTCGCAGGTCCGCGCGGTGACGGACATCGTTGCCGATCTCGGCAAGCCCGAGCGGATGTCGCGGCTGCTGCAGGGCGACGTCGGCTCGGGCAAGACCGTGGTCGCGCTCCTGGCCAGCGCCAGCGTCATCGAGACGGGGCGGCAGGCGGCACTAATGGCCCCGACCGAGATCTTGGCACGCCAGCATTGGAACACGATCGCGCCGTTGGCCGAGGCGGCCGGGATACGCGCGGCCATTCTCACCGGCCGCGAGCGCGGGCGCGCCCGCAACAACGTGCTCGAGCGCCTGGCGTGCGGCGAGGTTGATTTGCTGATCGGCACCCACGCGTTATTTCAGGAGGATGTCGGTTTTCGCGATCTCGCGCTCGCCGTGGTCGATGAGCAGCATCGCTTCGGCGTACACCAGCGCCTGGCGCTCGCCCGCAAGGGCGAGGCGGTCGATCTTCTGGTCATGACCGCGACGCCGATTCCGCGCACCCTGGTGCTCACGTATTTCGGCGACATGGACGCGTCCGAACTGCGCGAGAAACCCGCCGGGCGCAAACCGGTCGACACGCGCACGATTCCGCTCGAGCGCCTCGATGAAGTCGTCGACGCGGTTGGTCGTGCGCTCTACGAGGGCCGCCGCGTCTATTGGGTGTGCCCGCTGGTGGAAGAATCCGAATCGATCGACCTCGCGGCGGCGCAAGACCGATTTCGCACGTTGACGACGCGGTTCGGCGGCATCGTCGATCTCGTCCACGGCAAGATGAAGGGGCCCGACAAGGATGCCGCGATGGCGCGATTTGCCTCCGGCGAATCCAAACTCCTTGTCGCCACCACCGTGATCGAAGTGGGCGTTGACGTTCCGGAGGCTTCCGTGATGGTGGTCGAGCACGCCGAGCGGTTCGGGTTGGCTCAGCTGCATCAGCTGCGCGGCCGCATCGGGCGCGGCAGCGAACGCTCGACCTGCCTGTTGCTCTACAAGACGCCGCTCGGGGAAACCGCCAAGGCTCGGCTCGCGATCATGCGCGAGACTGAGGATGGCTTTCGCATTGCCGAGGAGGATCTGCGCCTGCGCGGTGAAGGCGACGTCCTTGGTACGCGCCAGAGCGGGCTCCCCGGCTTCCGGGTCGCGCGGATCGAAACTCACGGCTCACTGCTGCAGGCCGCACGCGACGATGCCGCCCTCATATTGGCGCGCGACCCCGAGCTCATGTCGGCGCGCGGGGAAGCTCTGCGCGCACTGCTCTATTTGTTCGAGCGTGACGAGGCCATCCGCCTGCTGCGCGCCGGGTAGTCCGGTTGAGGAGTCGCAGTTCGATCAGGCCGCCGGCTCTTTGGCGCGGGCCTCGCGCACAGCCTTTGCCGCCAGGGCAGTCTGGGCCAGCGCCGAGAGCTTTTTGTTCGGATCGGAGCTTGGCTGCACCATGCCGGCCGACATCAGCACCGTCATTGCGGCTTCGACCGATATATCGAGTTCGATGATATCGGCGCGCGGCAGATAGAAAAAGAACCCAGTGGTCGGGTTCGGGGTGCACGGCAGAAACACCGACACGTGCTCGCCGGCGGGCAGACGCTCGGCGACATCCGCGCTCGGCGATTGCGACATGAATACCAACGACCACATGCCTGGCGCCGGAAACTCGACGAGGCCGACCTTGCGAAAGCTCGAACCCGAGTTGGAAAAGATGGTTTCGAAAATCTGCTTCATCGTCCGATAGATCGGGCGCACGATCGGCATTCGGTGCAGCAGGCTGTCGCCAAATTCCACGAGCTTGCGCCCGACGATGTTGGCGGTGACGAAGCCGAGCAACGTCAGGGTGACGAACGCGATGATGAGACCGGTGCCGGGTATTCTGACCGGCATATAGGTTTCCGGCCGATAGAGTACCGGAATGAACGGCCGCACCACATCGTCGACCCAGTTGACGAACCACCAGAGCAGATAGCCGGTGATGAAGACCGGACCGACCAGCACCAGGCCGGTGAGGAAATAGTTGCGGATGCGAGCGCCCAGGCTGGCGTGATGCGGCGGTTTATCCGCGTCCGGAGCCAGCGTTAGCGGCGGTGGTGCGGGGCTTTGCTCGGTGTTCATGTGCGCGCCGGTACGACTCCAAGTTGTCGATTTCGAGTCCGGCATTGCATTATAGCGCTGGACCAGTAGCGCCTGCCAAGTCTTTCGGGACGCGGTCGCCTACTCGACGGTGACCGACTTGGCGAGATTGCGTGGCTGGTCGACATCGGTCCCCATGATGACCGCCGTGTGATACGCGATCAACTGGATCGGGATCGCATAGATCAGCGGCGTCACCGTAGCGGCCATTTCCGGCACGATCAGGGTCGCGAGCGTCGGCACGGTAGCCTGCTCGGCGCCTTTGGGGTCGGTGATGAGAATGATCCGCCCGCCGCGCGCAGCGACCTCCTGCATGTTGGACACGGTCTTTTCGAAGATGCGGTCGAAGGGCGCAATCACGATGATGGGCATCTTTTCGTCAATCAGCGCGATCGGCCCGTGCTTGAGCTCGCCGGCCGCATAGCCCTCGGCGTGGATGTATGAGATTTCCTTGAGCTTGAGCGCGCCTTCGAGCGCCAGCGGGTAGCTTGTGCCACGCCCGAGATAGAGCACGTCCTGACTGCGCGCCAAGTCGCGCGCGAGCCGCTCGATTGCGGGTTCGAGCGCGAGCGCTTCCGCCATCAGCCGTGGCACTTCGACCAGCGCTCGGAACAGGTTCTGCTCGTCACCCTCGTTGAGCACGCCGCGCGCGCGTCCCGCGGCGATTGCAAGACAAACGAGCGCCGCCAGCTGGCAGGTGAAGGCCTTGGTCGACGCTACCCCGATTTCCGGACCGGCGAGCGTCGGCAGCACCACGTCGCTTTCGCGGGCGATGGTCGAGGTCGGCACGTTGACGATCGATAGGACGTGCTGACCTTCCTGCTTGGCGTGACGCAGCGTCGCAAGCGTGTCGGCGGTCTCGCCCGACTGCGACACGAACATCGCCAGGTTGCCGTTCTCGTAGGGCGCGTTGCGATAGCGAAACTCGGACGCCACGTCGATTTCGACCGGCAGCCGGGCAAAGCGCTCGAACCAGTATTTGGCGACCAGGCCCGCGTAGTAGGCGGTGCCACAGGCCGCGATCGATGCGCGCTGAAGCTTGCGGAAATCGAAGGGCAGCGCCTGCGGCAGCACCACGCGGCCGTTGGTCATGTCGAGATAGTGCGCGAGCGTATGGCCCACGACCTCCGGCTGCTCATGGATTTCCTTGGCCATGAAGTGGCGATGATTGCCCTTGTCGACCAGGAAGGCCGACGCGTTCGACTTGAGCACGGCACGCGTCACCACCGCGCCGGACGCATCGTGCACTTCCGCGCCCTGCCGGCGCACCACAACCCAATCGCCGTCCTCCAGATAGCTGATCGAGTCGGTGAACGGCGCCAGCGCGATCGCGTCGGAGCCGAGAAACATTTCGCCATCGCCGTGGCCGACGGCGAGCGGCGAACCGCGGCGCGCGCCGATCAGCATGTCGTTCTCGCCTTCGAACAGGAATGCCAGCGCGAACGCGCCCTTGAGCTGCGGTAGCGTCGCCGCGACCGCTTCCGTCGGCGTCAGCCCCTTTTTCATCTCGCGCGTCACGAGGTGCGCGACCACTTCGGTGTCGGTTTCGCTTGCGAACGAGAAGCCCTGCGCCTGCAGTTCGCGGCGCAACTCATGGAAATTCTCGATGATGCCGTTGTGTACGACCGCCACCCGGTCGCTGGCGTGCGGATGGGCGTTGCTCTCGCTCGGCCGCCCGTGGGTGGCCCAGCGGGTGTGGCCGATCCCGGCTGTGCCAGTGAGCGGCGCGCGCGCAAGCCGCTGCTCGAGGTTCTTGAGCTTGCCTTGGGCGCGCCGTCGCGTCAGGCGACCCTCTTCGAGCGTGGCGATGCCGGCGGAATCGTAGCCGCGGTATTCCAACCGCTTCAGCGAGTCGATGAGCTGGTCGGCGACCGGCTCGCGCCCGAGAATTCCGACTATTCCGCACATTTCCGTCTACCGTCTCCGTGCTGGGGTCGCGTTTAGGTGGATTCCCCTCTGGTTAGAAATCACAAAATGTCGCCGGTTCTAACGCTTTGGCGGTGCCGCCTTCTTTTTCCTGCCGCCCGCATGCGCTGCGCGCCATTGTTGCGCCCAGCCGGCTTTGTTGATCTGCCGTCCGCGTCCGAGCGCAAGCGCGTCGGCGGGAACGTCCTCGGTGACCACCGAGCCGGAACCGACGTACGCACCGTCGCCGATCTTCACCGGCGCGACCAGCGAGGAGTTCGAGCCGATGAACGCTCCCGCGCCAATGTCGGTGCGATGCTTCTCGAAGCCATCATAGTTGCAGGTGATGGTCCCGGCACCGACGTTGCTATCCGCACCGACGCGCGCATCGCCGATGTAGGTCAGATGATTGGCTGAGGCGCCCGCGTCGATCTCCGATTCCTTGACCTCGACGAAATTTCCAATCCGTACTCGTGCGCCGAGCTGCGCGCCGGGACGCAGTCGCGCAAATGGGCCGACCGAGGCGCCCGGACCTACCCGCGCCCCTTCCAGATGCGAGAATGAGCGAATCCGCGCGCCGTCTTCGACCACGACGCCGGGCCCGAACACCACGTAGGGCTCGATCACCACGTCGCGACCGAGCCTGGTGTCGGCGCAGAGATGAACCGTATCCGGCGCCACCATGGTGACACCGGCCTCGAGCGCCGCGCTGCGCAGCCGCGCTTGCAGCAGCGTCTCGGCCTGCGCCAACTGAGCCTGAGTGTTGATTCCGCGCACCTCGTCCTCCGGGGTTTCCAGGGCCACCGCGTCCAATCCCATCTCCCGTGCGATGGCGACCGCGTCCGTCAGATAGAACTCACCCTTGGCATTGTCATTGCCGATCCGTTCGATCAGCGTCAGCGCCACGTCGCCGCGCAGTGCCATGAGGCCGCCGTTGCACAAGGTGATTGCACATTCGGCAGCGTTGGCATCCCTCTCCTCGCGGATCGCCAGCAAGCGCTTGCCATCGACGATCAGACGGCCATAGCCGGTCGGGTCGGCGGCCTGGAATCCCAATACCACCACGGCGGCCCCGTCGCGCAACGGGCCGCGCAACCGGCGCAGGGTGTCGGTGCTCACCAACGGGGTGTCCGCAAACAACACAAGCACGTCATCAAAGCCGCGCCCGATCGCCGCTTTGGCCCGCAACACCGCGTTGGCGGTCCCGCGCCGCTGGTGCTGGACGATGACTTCGGCCTCCGGCATGAGATCGCTGACCGCGGTCGTGAGCGGGCCGGCGTCCGGACCGACCACCACCATAGTCGCGCCGCCGAGGTCGCGGACGGCGTTGAGCACGTGAGCAATCAGGGGTGCACCGCCGATCTCGTGCAAGACCTTGGGGCGCGAAGCCCGCATCCGGGTACCTTCGCCAGCCGCCAGTACGATAGACAGACACGTCCTTGCCATTCACGTCGTCCGTGCAACTATAGGGCCGGTACCATCCCAAGTTACGCTCAACAATTCGATAAGTCCGGCTGCCAGCGACCCTGGAGCCAACCCATCCGACGGCCTCAGTGCTGCGATTTTCGCAGATATTGCAATGCGCACACGCTTCATGCCTACGGCTCGCCAGGCCAACTGGCTCATTTCCATCGGTTTTCTGGCGCTCCTCTATGCGCTTTACCTGCGCTACTTCGGAATCGAGAACACCCCGCTGGGTCTCGCGTGCGATGCCGGCCTCGGCACCTCGCTCTGCCTCATCCGGCGGGTCGTCTACACCCTGGGCGCCCACCTGGTGTTCGGCTGGATCGCGCTCGGCGCCGCCGCGATCAACTTTATCCGGCCCTCCCCGGCCATGTTCGGCTTTGCCCTGGCGGCGAGCGCCTTCGGCCTCGTGCTCTACAATGCCGGGCTCGCGGGTCTCGCAGCCGGCCTTGTGATCATGAGCTTCGCGCGCCCCGTGAGCGAGCCAGAATAGCGGCGAGGACGAGCAGGACGGCGCTCAGCCACAGGGCCTGCCAGTTCGCCACCGTTTCATCGAGCGCGATATATACCGCCGACAGCGCGAGCGTGATGGCCGCGATCGTCTCCGCTGCGCTCGGCCACGCCGCCCCCCGTTCGGTGAGCAGGGTCAGCACCGCATAGGGCGCCGTTGCGGCCGTGAGCGGCACGAACGGAAAGTCGCGATAGCGCGGATCGAACACGAGGCCGAGCGCGACCTGGATCCCAAGCACGGTCAGGATCACCAAACCGGTTCCGAGCACGGCAGCGGTCAATCCGGAGGGTCGTTCGTCGTGGCGGCCCAGGATACGGGCGAACGGGGGTACGGCGATGCCGCGTACCAGGGCGGCCGTACCGGCGAGCGGCGCAACCACGACCACTGCCAACAGCGCAAGCGAGCGGGCCCAGCCTCCGATCCCAAAACTCTCCACCGGAACCTTCGCAATCGCCCAGCCGACGAAAATCCCGGGAACGGCTGCGTTTGCGAGGATGCCGAACCATCTCGGCAGCGACAGTTTGTCCGGCCGCCCAAACAGCGCCGCCACCGCGAATACGGCCGCGGCCAGGGCAACGCCGGCGAGCGCCTGCCAAATCCAGTGCGGATGATCGGACACGGGCTTGCCCCAGGCGAATTTCGGGACCCGTGTGTCGGCGGTCAGGAATCCCCAATGGCCGCCGACGGTCCCCTCTAGGGCGCGTTTCCAGGGCTGGTCAAAGGCTTCAATCAGATTGACCCGAAGCCCCTCTTGCTGGGCGCGGGCCAGCACCTCCTGCGCGACCAGCGCCTGGTTGATCGGCGATGGCAGCGCGCCTTGGCGCATCCGGCCAGCACTCGGCCAGCCGAACTCCCCGACCATGATTTCCTTGCCGGCGAAAGCCGTCGCAACCTGACGCGTGACCGCAACGACATGATTGGCCGCCTCGCCGGCCGGGACCGGCACATCCTCCCAGTACGGCAGCAGGTGGATGGTGACAAAATCGACCGCTGAGGCGACCTCACGGTTGCGCAACCAGAATTCCCAGACGTCGGCGTATGTCACCGGGACCGGCACCGCCGCCTTGACCTTGCGGATGACGTCGGTGAGCGCCGAGGCGGACAATTCGCCGCGCAACAAGACCTCGTTGCCGACCACGATTGCCCGTATGACATCGGGGTAGCGGTTGGCGAGGGCCACGGCCGTTTCGACCTGGAACCGATTGAACTCCGGGTCGCGTCCCAGCCACAGCCCCTGCAGGACTTTGAGACCATGGCGCTGGGCAATCGGTGTGATCTGGTCGAGGCCGAGGTTGACCGAATAGGTCCGCACGCACTCGGTCAATGGGGCGAGTTGGGCGAGGTCATCCTCGATCTGCCAGGGCGGGATGCGGGTCGCGAGGTCGAGCGGCGTCTGATCCCCGCGAAATGGGGCATAGGATACACACGGCAGCTTTTCACCCGCGGCGAGCGGGGCCACCGGGATACTTGCCGGCGCACCGAGCCACCCCCAGGCGGCGACAACGACCGTCACCGCCAGCGCGAAAAATACCGCCCATGCCTTCATCAATGCCCCGGGGACGTGCTTATATGGCGAGGCTTATCGCGCGCCCGCCCGGGTGCCAAGAAGTCTGCGGCGCCACCTGGCCGCGATAGCCGATCAGCCAGGACTGGGTACGCCGCAATGCGGACGCTTTCGGGTGCTGACTGGGGCCGCGCCGGGGGTTCGAACACGTCAATCCAAAGCAAGCCATGAAGAAATCAGTCGTGCGCGGGGCCACTGCGCTGGCCGTGCTTGTCGCCATCTGCCTGTCTGCATTCGCAGCGCTCGCTCAGGGGAGCGATCAGAAGACGGGCGACGCCAAGCCGAAGGATGCCAGCCGCAGCGAAGACGTGCGCAAACGGATTGACGAGATTTCCGAGGTGGGCCGCCAGCTGACCGGGCCGGCCGCCAATCCGGAGTGCTATTGGCTGGGCCAACGGGTCATCAACCTGCTGATACGCGATGATCTCGATACGGCGTTCCGCCACCTCGACCTGTATGACCGGTTCGGCTGTCCGGGCGGCCATATTCAGGCAACGTTCAGGTGTTTGGTACGCCAGGGTGCCGACGTAATTGTCGACCCGAAAACCCCCGGCCAAGTCAACGAGCGCATTCAGGCCTGCTGGATCAGCCCGACGGCGACCCAGCCGCCCGCACAGGCGCCGGCGGCAACCGCGGAACAACCTCAAGGCACAACCAGCCGCTAGCTTTCGCGCGGCATTTGCGCGCGCCGAGTTGTTGAACCGCAGGTGCGGCAAATATTTTTGCGCTGCCCTCTGGTGCCAATAAATTGCCACGTCTAATTTGTAGCTATGAGCTGATCTACATCGACCTGCCGCGATGCTTGGTCGAGCCGAGGGGACAGGCTCGAACCGAGTGCAATTCCGCCCCGCACGGTAACGAGTAAGATGCGCTCCGTCGCAGCAGTCGTCGCGCTTGCAGCGTGCCTGCATGCCGGCGTTTGGGCTTTTTTCGAGAGCCAGCAGGTCGCTCCCGAAGTCAACAAGCCGCTCGCCAGCCTGTCGTATGCGCCGTTCGAAGGGATTTCCCATCCGGACGACCTGAGCACACGGCCGACGATCGAACAGATCCGCAAAGATCTGCGCACGATCGCGCCGTACACCCGCACGGTGCGAACCTATTCGTCCACTGGCGGGCTCGAGGCGGTACCCGACGTCGCGGCCGAACTGGGCCTCAAGGTTACGCTCGGCGTCTGGTTGACCAAGGATAAGGACAGCGACGGGCGCGACATCCCCGCCGCCAAGGAGCGCAATGAGCGCGAAATCCGCTCGGCGATCGAGCTTGCCCGGCACCACAGCAACATCAACGCAATCGTGGTTGGCAACGAAACGATCTACCGGGCCGACCAGTCGATCGACGGTCTTATCCGGATCATTCAGCGCGTAAAGAAATCAGTTCAAGTGCCTGTAACAACAGGTGAAATCGTAAGTTCATGGACCGAGCTCGGTAAGGATTCCATCAAGCTCGCGGCGGCCGTCGACTTTATTGCCGCGCACAGTCTGCCGTACTGGAATGGTGTCGCCTACGATCAGGCGGTCGATGCCGCGATCGATTCCTACAATGCGCTCCGGCAGATGTACCCGGGCAAGCGCGTGGTGCTCGCGGAGTTCGGGTGGCCGAGCGCCGGCTACAACCGCCAAGCCGCCATGCCGGGCCGCCAGGAGCAGGCCGCGGTGATCCGCGGTTTTGTGGCGCGCGCCGAGGCGCAAGGCATCGACTACAACATCATCGAGGCGTTCGATCAGCCCTGGAAGACGTTTGAAGGAAGCGTGGGGTCCTACTGGGGGCTGTTCGACGCATCGCGCCAGCCGAAGTTCCAGTGGAACGGGCCGATCCAGGACACCGACCATTGGAAGCTCGCGGTGATCGCCGTCGCGGCCGGGTTCCTGCTGTCGCTACCCATCCTGGCGATCATCGGCGCGACGCTTGGCCAAGCCATCCTTCTCGCCTTCGCGGCGCACGCGGTCGGGGCCTGGGCGGCGACCATCTTCGCCTATTGGAACGGCCATTATTTCGTGCCCGGTTCGGCGTTCGCGCTCGGATTTGCGATCGTGTTGCTGGTGCCGCTGATCCTGATCACGCTCGCCCGCATCCAGGAGATCGCCGCGATCCTGTTCGGGTTGCCGCCGCAGCGCCTGCTGCGCGTTGCGGCCCCGTCGCTCGCCCCGGGTTACGCGCCCAAGGTGTCGATCCACGTGCCGGCCTATATGGAGCCGCCGGACATGCTCAAGGCGACGCTCGACGCGATCGCCGGCCTCGACTATCCGAACTTCGAATGCGTGGTCATCATCAACAATACGTCCGATCCCGCGTTCTGGCGCCCGATCGAGGACCACTGCGCCGCGCTCGGCGAGCGCTTCAAGTTCCTCAACGTCGAGAATGTCGCTGGCTTCAAGGCCGGGGCGCTACGGATCGCGCTCGCGCATAGCGCACCCGATACCGAGATCATCGGCGTGGTCGATGCGGACTACGTAGTCCGACCCGACTGGCTCAAGGACCTGGTCCCGGCGTTTGCCGACCCCAAAGTGGGCTTGATCCAGGCGCCGCAGGACCACCGTGACGGCAACCGCAGCCCGATGCATCGGGCCATGTGCGGCGAATACTCGGGTTTCTTCGACATCGGCATGGTTCTGCGCAACGAGGCCAACGCCATCATCGTGCACGGCACCATGTGCCTGGTGCGCAAGCAGGCGCTCGAAAGCGCCGGCGGCTGGTCGAGCGATACGATCTGCGAAGATACCGACCTCGGGCTGACGCTGCTCGAGCAAGGATGGCTCGCGCACTACACCGATCGTCGCTATGGCTTCGGGCTCCTGCCCGACACGTTCGAGGCCTACAAGAAGCAGCGTCACCGCTGGGCGTTTGGCGGGCTGCAGATCGCCAAGAAGCACTGCCGCTCGCTGCTGAGCGGAATGACCGAGCTCTCACGCGATCAGCGCCGCGAGTTTGCGATGGGATGGCTCAATTGGCTCGGCGCCGAAAGCGTCGGCGTTCTGGTCGCACTGCTGAACCTGATCTGGGTTCCGGTCGTCGCGTTCGTGGGCATTGCGATTCCCGACAAGATCCTGACGCTGCCGATCATCGCGACCTTTGCGGTCTCGGTCGTGCATTTCGCGGTGCTCTATCGGGCACGGGTCGCGATCCCGTCGCGGCATGCCGCCGCCGCCATGTTGGCCGCGGTTGCCATGCAATGGACGGTCGCCCGTGCGGTCGCCATCGGTCTTATCAAGGAACACCTGCCGTTCGTGCGCACCGCGAAGGGCGGCAGCGGGCGCCGCCGTCAGCAATTCCCGGCTTTCTACGAGGCGATCCTCGGCTGCCTTCTGGTGCTTGGCGCAGCGATTGTGTTCGCCACCAACTACGAGCACGTCCGTGAGATCAACCTCTTTGCCGACGTGCTGGTGATCCAGAGTCTTCCGTTCCTGGCGGCGGCCGTCTTGGCGGCGCTCGAAGGCTCGCGCGTCAACGATTATGCGTTCTGGCGCCGGCTGGAAACGCGGCTGCTCCCGCGCCTGCGACCCGCCACGATCGCGCAGGTGGCGATCGCGGAGGCGGCGAAGCCCAGCGAGAAGCGCATCGAAGCGGCACAGTAGTCCGCCGGGCTCCCTGGAGCCGGCATCCTCAGCCGGCGGCCATCGCAGTTTCGACCAGCCGCACCCAATAAGATGTTCCGACCGGGATCACGTCGTCGTTGAAGTTGTAGGCGGGATGGTGCAGCCCGGGGCTGTCGCCGTTGCCGACGAAAATGAACGCGCCGGCGCGTGCCTCCAGCATGTAGGAGAAATCCTCCGCCCCCATGACGGGCGGAAAGTTCGTATCGACGCGATCGGCACCAACAATCTGGGATGCGATCGATGCGGCGAACGCGGTCTGCTGTTCGTGGTTCTTGAGCACCGGGTAGCCGCGCCGATAGGTGAGCTTTGCCTTGGCGCCATAGAGCCGCGCCGTGCCTTCGACCACTTCGTGCAGGCGCTTTTCGAGAAGATCGCGAACATCCGGGCTCAGCGCGCGCGCCGTGCCGCTCAGGTGCGCGGTTTGCGGAATGACGTTGTCCGTGGTCCCGGCCCGGAACACGCAGATCGAGATCACCGCGGATTTGATCGGATCGACATTGCGCGCCACGATGGATTGAATCTGGTTGACGATCTGCGAGCCGACCAGGACGGTGTCGACCGACAGCTGCGGTCGCGCCGCGTGTCCGCCGACGCCCTCGATATCGATGGTGACGGTGTCGGCCGACGCCATCAGCGCCCCGGTGCGGATTCCGAATTGCCCGAGCGGCAGCCCGGGATAATTGTGCATGCCGTAGACCTCCTGGACGCCGAAGCGCTCCATCAGGCCGTCCTTCACCATTTCCCGCCCGCCGCCGCCGCCCTCCTCGGCCGGCTGAAACACCAGCACTGCGGTGCCGGCAAAGTTGCGGGTCTCGGCCAGGTATTTGGCGGCGCCGAGCAGCATGGCGGTATGCCCGTCGTGCCCGCACGCATGCATTTTGCCGGGCACCGTCGACTTGTAGGGCACCCCGGTCGCTTCCTCGATCGGCAGTGCATCCATGTCGGCGCGCAGCCCGATGACCTTGTCGCCCTGCCCGCGCTTGCCGCGGATCACCCCGACCACGCCGGTGCGGCCGATGCCGGGCACCACCTCGTCGCAGCCAAACGCCTTCAGCTTGTCGGCAACGCTCGCAGCGGTGCGATGGACATCGAACAGGAGTTCCGGATGAGCATGAATGTCGTGCCGCCATTCGGCAATTTCGCCCTGCAGGTCGGCGACCCGGTTCACGATCGGCATTGTGATAAACTCCTTAAGGCGCATGGCCGCGGCGCATGTCGCGGTGGCGCGTTTTGCGGAGTAGACTGCCGGGCGCGCGCGAACGCAAGCGCGGCTATTGACCCGCCGCGAGTGCGCTCGTACACACCCGCCAGCATGGCTCGCGTCCGACGCGACTTGGACCGCACGCCTTGAGAGCCCGTAGCTCAGTCGGTAGAGCACGTGACTTTTAATCATGGGGTCGCGGGTTCGAGTCCCGCCGGGCTCACCAAATTTGTTATCTCCACTTTATGATCGCGCAGGTTCGACGGCGGCGACCTGGCTCCCGACTGTTTGCAGTCGACGAGCACTCAATTCTCGCGTTTGGTCGGCTTCGGCGTTCCGACCTCGGTCGCGATCTTGTCCAGGATGGCCTGCACGCTCTGGGCCTCCGGGCCCTGCGTGATGTCGATCGGCCGCTCCATCAGCGCAATTTTGCGGATCACCGCGATGTCGGCAACGATCCGGATGTCGGAGCCTTCGGGCGCCAGCGTATAGGTGATGCGTTCGATCGGATTGCCCTTGGCGTCGGCGGCCGAGAGCCCTTGCAGCGCGGTGCCGCTTGCCGGCTGCTCGAACGGCATTTCCAATTGGCTTTCCTTGCCGACGCGGTACTTGCGCTTTGCCATTTCGGCGACGAGCGCCGTCTTGACCTTGTCGATCGTCGTCCCTGAAATCGTGACCTCGGGTTTTGTAGGATGCAGCTCCGGCGACGAGGCCGCGCAGCCGGCCAGAACCAGGAATGTCAACACAACGAGCGCGGACGCGCGGACGTGTCGCTGATCCGATCTCATCGATCCGCGTCTGCCGGCAATCCGCGCGACGTCAATTGCCGTTTCACCGCCAGCTCCCTTGCCATACTTAGGCTCATTCAGCCTTGATTCCCGTTGCCTTGACGATGCCGCCCCATTTTGCCGTTTCGGCGGCAATGAAGGTCCCGAATTCCTGCGGGGTCGTGATGTTCGGTTCGACGTTGAACTTCGCGAGGTTCGCCTGCACCGGCGGCGATTTCAGGCTCGCGTTGATCGCGCCGTTAACCTTGCCGACGATCTCGGCCGGGGTGCCGGCCGGCGCGACGACCCCGGTCCAGAACGACAGCACGTAGTCAGGATAGCCGCTTTCAATCATCGTCGGCAGGTTGGGAAAGTCCGGGCTGCGCGTCTGTCCGGTGACGGCAAGCGGTCTGACCTTACCGTCCTGGATGTGCGGAAGCAGCGGTCCGGTGCCGTCGATCATGATCTGGATCTCGCCCGCCACCAGGTCGGTCATGGCCCCTGCCATCGCGCGATACGGAATAAACACGATATCGGTGCCGGTCACGCGCGTGAACAATCCCCAGGCAATGTGCGGCGGCGACGCAACACCCGATCCGTAGTTCAACTTGCCGGGATGGGCTTTGGCGTAGGCGACGAGCTCCGGCACCGTCTTTGCCGGCACCGCCGGGTGTACGACAACCACCAGCGGCCCGATCGACACGCCCGCGACCGGCGCGAAGCTTTTCACCGGATCGTACTCGACGTTCTTGAACACGAACGGCGCAATCGAGAGCGACGTCGTGCTGGCGAACAGCAACGTGTAGCCGTCCGGGTCCGCCGCCGCGACCGCGCGCGTCCCGATTGTGGCGCCCGCGCCCTGCCGGTTGTCGACCACTATGGTCTGATTGAGGCGCTTGCTCACATCGTCGCCGATGACCCGCGCAATCGCATCCGGAGGTCCTCCGGGCGGAAACGGCACGATCAACTTGATGGGACGATCCGGATAGGTCTGCGCGGCAGCGCCGAACGCCGACAGCGCGCCCACGACCGTGACAACCAGACACGCGATTTGCCTGATCACAGCGTTTCTCCCGCCTCCGCGCCGTTCGGCGAGGTCATGCCGCCGACGTGCTGTTTTTTGCCGTTACACAACGAGCATACCAACACGCGCGCAGGCGTGAAATGGAGTTACCCTCAACACTACTGTCGTGATGGCCGATTGCCATCGATCGAACGCGCGGCTTATGATCCCTCCTCGCGAGGGAGGCGTCCCCATGTCGAAGCTCGCCCTGACGGCGGCGCTGGTTGCGCTGGCGGTTGCGCCTGCCGCAGCCCAGAATGCGTTGGTCCAGGGTGCGCAAACCCAGGGTCTGTTCCCGGATTTGCGCGGCACCTGGATGGGCGACAGCGAAACGATCGTGCTGGGGAACGGCAACAGCCATCATCCGCCGGCGACGTCGCAGGAACCGCGGCTGACCAGCGTCCCCTTCACCCTGACCGTCGAGCGGCAGGAGGGCCGGCGCTTCTCCGGCACGTTCGCCTCGGCGCGCGCGACCGAGGTCTTCGTCGGCATAATCTCGCGCACCGGCACGTTGTTCGTGGTCGACGACGACGGCTACGATTTCGCGACGATGCTCGGACCTAACCGGATGGAGATGTGCTATCTGCACGTCGCGCCGGACTCGCGCATCGCCTCCTGCACCGAGCTGACCCGGCAGGAGCCCTAGATGTGGAGCCCGAGGACGTTCTAGCGCCGCTTCAGCGTGCTTTCGGACGGCGGCGTCAGCCGAGCGCGGAAAACGCCTGGGCCGATAACCACCAGCAGCACCGCGCATGCCAACACGGTGATCAGCGCCACCGTCAACACGGTGTCCGGCAAATCCGCTGATCCGCTGCCGACCCCCCAACCCAATTCATCCGCAAGCCAGCTCAGCACCGCGACCATGAGGCTGGCCGCCAGAACCAGGATCAACATTGATACTTATTCTATATTTTATTCGTTAAATCATATGCTTATGGTAAATTTGGTTCCCAGAAATAGCGATTGGGAAGCCTCTGGGAAGAAAATGATTGCGATGATGTCCCTGTGGCAACAGGTTGCGTGCTCCCGAAAGACATCAGGTCTTACAGCGAACTTGTTGGCGCATTGCGCGAACGGCGCGACGAGATGCGCACCACGCACCAAGCCATTGATGAGCTTGCCGGCTTACCAAGCGGCTATACGAGCAAGCTGGTTTGCAAGCCACCAATGCGGCGCCTTGGTCACCTGAGCCTCGGCCTGCTGTTGGGCGCCCTTGGCTTGAAGATGACCCTGGCCGAAGATCCGGAACAAACGGAGCGTATCCGTACTCGGCTCGAGGAGCGTCGCATGAAGACGTGGCCACGACGCGAAGGTGGTGAGGCCGAAGAACCGCCTTGGCCCGGTGGTGTCGATTTCCCATCCGAAGTACTGATCCGGGAAGCCATCGAGCTCCGCCGCCAGGTTGCCCGGCTGCGGGACGAACTTGCGGAACTACGCAAGCCCGTAGCACCGCCTCTACGCCGACCCGTCGTAGGAAACCCAAAAGCAAGAAAGCCCAGCACCGCGCGAGACAGAAGCGGGTTCAAGAAAGAAGCCGTGCGCGTACTATTTCTGTTTGACAAATTATGGCGCGCTTTTCGCACGTGCACAAAAGTGGCGCTTGTGCCGATAAGACGGGCACTTCTGCGATGTTGGCTTGATACCGCTGGAATGCCTACCGCGAAGCCAAGACAATCTCGTCAATCAAATTCGACGCTCGGAAAGGCCTGTACAAGATCACCGAGTAATATCCGGTGATTTCAACAAACTGAGGCGCCGCTGAAAAGCGGCGCTTCTTTGATTGCGGACGACGGGGATGTTTCGCAGTTAGAAGGCTCGGCCACCGTCGCCGGGCTCAATGAAGCCGACGGGTGTCGAGCGGGAGCGGAAGAGCGGCCAAAGCATCGGCTGACTAGTCAGTGACCGCACCTGCCAGAGAAGCGAGCGTTGCCCCTGCGGCGCCTGCCGGAATCCACCACGTCTGATCGCCAACAACACCGTCGGCCGCTAAGCCGCGCTGGGTTTGATAGGCGCGCACGGCGGATTCAGTTCTCGGTCCAAAGCTCCCATCGATTGGTCCAGGATCAGTTGCGGTGTTGGGACCCCCATACTCCCGTAACCCCTTTTGCAATCCGGATACGGCGCTACCACTTGCACCGCTCGCCAGCCTCGGGGTGTTGGGATCCGCAGGGAGCGCCTTCCACGTCAACGGTCCAACGACTCCGTCAGGTGTAAGATTGCTTCCCTGTTGAAAGGATTTGACCCTTTCTTGCGTCTTGGACCCGAAGTTACCGTCGATATCCGTATATTCCAGGGCCTTTGTCATTACGAAAAGAACCTGAAGTCGCCGTACATCCGGGCCTGTCGAACCGATGGACAACGTTGGTCCGCTGTTCATAGCCTCCTCCGTGTGCACGCCATGTGCCAAAGGCGCTTATCTCTAGCACCCTAACGAGCCATCACGCCGCTCCGCCGTCAACATTTCGAGCTTGGCGAACGGCGCGTTGAGTGAGCACCGCCGGCACGACACTGATGGGATCAGGCTTGAGATCGCGCCGCCAAATGCCACGCAGCAATGCCGCCCAGCCCCGCGATGAACTCGCGCCGTCTCACTCGACCATCTGCCCTTTAGACTGATGATGGAGTGTCATCAACCTAAGCAATATCAACAGTTTACGTTAGCAAACGCTGGAATCACCTGAGGGCCGAGTCGGGGCGTCAAGATTCTGAGAATCGGCGCGCGCAGCCGGCCTTCTCCATATTCTTTCCGATCTCCGCAGCTTGGGCGGGCAGCGATGCTTATGTGTCCGCGATGACCAATTCGAATTAAGCGGCTTAAAATTTCGTCCGCGCTCTATAGTTGCGCCTCGCTCTGCAGAGCCTCCTTGTTTTCGATGCAGTAATAGCCGGAGATCCGGCTGATCAGCTTACGACGTTTCCAGTCTGCGAGGATGCGGTTGACGTTCTCACGCGCAATCCCAGCCATGGCGGCCAAGTCGGGTTGGCCAAATTTCTGGCGGATCATGATGCGGTCCGCGCCAACGCTCTCGCCGAAATGCTCGGCGAGTTCGATAAGTGTTAGCGCGACCCGCCCCCGCAACGGCAAGAAACTCTCCGCGGCAACGATATCGTTAGTTTCGCGCAAGCGCGACGCAAGCAGCATCAACAAGTGCGGGTAGAGGTCTGGATGTTTCCTTGCACACTCATGGAATTTATCGTTGCTGACGAACAGGAGCTCGCTGTCACGCAAAGCAACTACCGAGGCTGAGCGCGGTAACCCGTCAAGGACAGCGAGTTCCCCTACGATGGCACCGGGACCCAGGATCGCTAGGATGCGTTCGGCGCCGGTTGCCGACAAAATGATGACTTTGAGAAGCCCCGTCTCAATCCGATAGCAGCCGTTACCCGGATCATCGGCGACGAACAGCGTTTGGCCGTCTGCAAGCTGTATAGGTCTTGCATTCGCAAAAAGGTGCGCGGACAGTCGTTGCGGCAGCGCCGAGAAAAGACCCGTAACTGCGTTTGTTGTCGCCATAGCCAAATCCCCGCTACCGACGGAGTAGCATGCCAAGAAGGTGAACGTCTTCCCAAACAAGCTGTCGCTATTGCCGTCCCTTTGACGATCTCGCCGTCGGATATGCAACGCAATATGAAGCCCGATGACCTGCGGGTTCAGTACATGAAGGGTGACTTCAACTAGCGATCTTGCACTCACCACCTCCGGCGCCGGGGCTTGTCTCGATTGCGTTCCCATTCAGCGGTGGCTGCGAGTGTTGTAGCAATGGTTTGCCGCGATGCGCTATCTGATTTGTTGGTGTCGTCATTCTCACAGAAGTCCGCCTGTGCGCTTCACGACTTGCTGCAGCCGACGCACATTTTTGTCGGCGGCGGAGACCTTCCGCCGCTTCTTCGGGCCTAACTGTACGCCGACCGAACCGATGAATTCCACGCCGTCGGCCTCGAGTGTCTGCTGAACAGCGGCGAGCGCTTTGCGGTCCGACCCGGTTATCCTTCCCTCACCTTCAATCCATTCGACAGTGAAAATTGGGACGGATGCATTGACCGCAAGCGCGTGTGCTGTCCATCCTAGCAATGCTCGCGCGGCTCTAACTTGTGCGCCAGAAATCACCGCCGCCCCCTTCTTGCTTGTTGATAAAGCCAGCTATTTTTTCCAACGGATCCGCTGTTCCATATACCCTTCGTTACAGGTCGCCGAGACCGGCACGGCGAATGGGGTCGCTCATATCACAAGTCTGCGTGCTATCTCGTTCGTTGAACCCATCCTAAGCTAGGCCGCTCTCCAGCGGGAGACTGTGATGGAAATCACAGGATTGAGCTGACGACGCTCTACAATCCCTTGCTCACGCCTGGGCGACGCTACCGGAACGCGGTGCCGCCGAGCCTCGCACGGCCCGGAGGAAACATCACCGGCATTACCAAGTGCACGACGTGCTGGCTGGAAAGTCCATCGAGCTACTCAAAGACACGGTACCTTCGGTATCCCGCGTAGCCATTTTGTGGAATCCGAACCATGCCGATCCCGAGTTTCGCGAGACGCAACGCGCCTCACGCGCGCTGGAGGTGCAACTCCAATCCCTCGAAGTGCGGCAGCCCGACGATTAGGAGCATCATCAGGTTCAGGAATTTCCCTCAACGCACTGGCCGCAGCCGTCGCCGATCAGCAACAAGTCGAACTATTCATGATTGATGAAATGATCTGGAGATTCGCCGCGAAAAAGAGCGGATAGGCAAAATCCTGGCCCGGTCGGCCGGCTTTCCGGGGTACCCCCACCCCCACCCCGGTCTTTCTGAGCCCTGGCAATGCCCTATCGCGATCGGCATTTCGCCGGAGCTACGTTTCGCCAGCTATAGAAAAGCGAAGTGCACTTCGTTTTTCATACGTTGCGGCCGGGAACGCCGGGCGTCACTCCCGCGACCCGCGCGGCGCCGGGTATCCCTGTGGAATATCGACGGAGCTGGGTGATAATCAGGATCGCGCCAGCCAATCGGAGGCCGTAAGAAACTACTAGCGCGTTAGGGCCATCACGATGATGTAATTCCCATCGGATTCCCAGCGCTGCATTTCGCCAGCGTTTGCTAACGTAAATTGTTGATATTGCTTGGGTTGATGACACTCCATCATCAGTCTAAAGGGCAGATGGCAAAAATTCCGAAGGTGAATGCAACCGACAGCCAGCAGAGGTCTCCTGCAATACTGCGCGCATGCCGGGATTAGCTCTTCTGTGGCGGAAGGACCGCGCCAGGCTAGGTGTTTATGTGGGCGGCAGGGAATCATGTCGCCCCAGCTCCCTGCCGCCCAGCGGGACAGTTCGTCGGCCGAACTGCCCCGCTATTCTTTTTAATTAGAACAAATAAACAGCCAAGGTGAAACATAGCCCTCGGCGAGCCTAACCCTCTCCTGTGTGAGTCAGACGGCCCCTAGCCGCTACCCCCTAGCCGCTCGAGCGCCGGACTCATCAGCGGGCTTCTGTAAGTCACCGGAGATGGCCTTGCCTTAACTAGGCTGGAACCATTTTTGTCGGAGAATGTTTTCTATCTGCCCTAGCTCCGGATGGAGTGAGGCGCAGACTTTAGTGGGGAATGATTTCGGTACAGTTCGCGAACTGATTTTGAGAAGACCCTGCCGATGCGCAAGCGATGGTGGGGTCTTCTTTTTTAGGGTTGCTGCATAATCATCCTCGCAACCGCATCGTCGTCGTCAAAGTCAAGAAGCAGGACTAGCCGCGGCGCGGCCTCGACGCTTTCGCCGCGCACCGTTTGCGCTTTGATCGCCATTACTCAAAGCCTGTGATCGGTATCACAGTGCTGTCACTTAGGCTGAGTCAGGATAGGGCACGACCCGCGGGGGGTTCTTCCCTGTCGGCCAGTGCTGGGGTCGGTAGTTCTCAGAAAGACAGCCTGCGGCTTTCCCGTGGATCGAGCATTTATCCGTACAAGGTTGTCGGCCGGCACAATCTAACTTGGAGACCATCCGCCCGCCGCATCCGACTTCACAGATGCCCGCCGGTGATCTGGCAGGGCCGCTATCCCCCTAGCCATTCGAGCGCCGGACTCATCAGTGGCTTTCTGTGAGTCAGTTGCGGGCATCCCGTTGGTGCGCGATGAGTAATCCCGAGCTGACTCAGCGGGGCGCCGACCATGACGCCCCCGTTAAGTCGCTCTCTCTAGCGATACGTTCGTGGGCTTCTAGCGAGCTTCTGATAAAGTATTCGTACTCGCCGTCTTTCTCAGGCAGTAGCTTCGTCACAAGGTATATCCCGCGGGGGGCATAACTTCCGCGAGGCGCAAAATACTTGACCTCCTGACCGATTTTGAACTTGTGCAACACCTAATGCGTCGCCTTTAGTTCTCCCGCTCGCCTCCCGTTTGACGCGACAGGCAGCCATAGATCCATTGCGTACGACCAGTTACTTGCCCTGTCGATCCAACGTCGCAGGGGCGAAGTCACCGGTTGAAGATTCCTAACTCGGCCAGGGCCTTTTCGCGCAGCCGATCTGGGTCGCGCTCGCCAGTGCGAGCAACTTCGACGATGCGTTTTGCAACTAGTTCGCTCAAGAAAACATCGCCGTGCTTGAGCACGTCCATCGCGTCCTCGTAAGCCGCTCTCATACAGGCGATTTGTTCAGGCTCGAAGGCGGAAAAGTCCATTATTCGATGGATCGCCACCAGCGTGACTCGTTCGCAGCGAGGAGTTCGCTGCCAAGCGGGCTTACTCGTCGAGAACGGGCCCACTCGGCGGCGCCAACATGACCGCACTGCCGTTCGGTCGTTGGTATGTCTATGAAGCCTGTGAGCCTGTCGCTCCAAATTCCAAGGACGCAATCACATATGTTAATTTCCCGCTTTTTTTACGCTCCACCGTCCAGTGATGCCCGTCGACTGATGTACGGGTCGTATACGGGTCGTACATCCAGCGCCGCGCCTACGCGACAAACAAGGGCTTCAGCCCCCAAACGCACCGCGGGGTAGCAAAGGCGGCACGTAATGCGGGAACCGCGAGCGCGGGGAATGAGTTTAATGGCCGCCTCCTGGGGTCGTGGGGCGAGCAGCGAGTCAAACGGATGAGCAGATTCGTATTAGCGCGTTGGGCGGCCGGCGCCGGCCTCGCGACCGCACTTGGCCTGTTGATTCCGGCGGGCGTTGTCGCGGCCCCCGTTCTATCGAGCACCGCCGCTGTGAAATCCGAGGCCAGCACGGCGCTGGTTGACGTGCGGTGGCGCCGACACTACGGGTACCGCTATCGCCGCGGCTACTTCATCGGCTCGCCCTATTATGGGTACGCCCGGTACAGCAACAGCGGATGCCATGTTGAAGGCGGCTACTATCGCCCCAACGGGTGCTGGTAAAGGCTGCTCCAGGGTCGAATAGGGTCGAGCCACCTACTTATAGACGTACAGCGCTTCTGGCCCATACGGTCTATTACGGAACCCTCGACCCTAGGTGACCCTGACGGGTGCTCCGGGGTCGCGCATTACGGACTACGTGCTCACACAGTCTTCAAAACCACGCCAGTGAATCCCCGGACGCCGTTGGTTTTCTTCCTAGTGAAGCCACGATCAACAAGTGCGTCGGACAGCGCTTGCGAACTTCCGGCCTTGAGGTTCCGCTCATCACACCAATTCTTCCATGATGAGAACAACTGACTGGTTGGTGTGAAGGCGAACGGACCTCCATCACCGGCTACTCTCTCGACACCGTCCGGCTAGGCGGCACACACCCGATTTCGACCCGCGCGTTTGGCAGCGTACATGGCGTGGTCGGCGACTTTGATCAGATCAAAGATCGTCTTCATGCTCGAGCTCGCTTGCGCGACCCCGATGCTGACGGTCGTGTTGATGGCGTGGAAAGCAATCGACAAAACGCTGGCCTCGACCCGCTGACGAAGGCGCTCGGCCGCAGCCTCGGCCTCCGACAACGGCGTTTCCGGAAGCAACAACAAAAACTCCTCGCCGCCGAAGCGGGCGACCACATCGGATTTGCGCTTCTGCTGCCGGCAGATCTCGGCGATCTGCACGATGACGTGGTCGCCGGCATCGTGACCAAACCGGTCGTTGATGGATTTGAACTGATCGATATCAAGCATGAGCAGCGACAACGGCCGCCAATGCCGCTGATATCGGCTCCACTCGATCTCCGCGAGGGAAAAGAAATGCCGGCGATTGAACAGTCCGGTCATCCCGTCGACCGTTGCAAGCTCCTTGAGCCGTTCGGCCTGCTCGACCAGATCCGTCACATTGGCGTAGACCAGCATCCGTCCGCCGTCCGGCAATTTCTTGCAGGTCACCCGGATGACCTGGCCGCCGTCGACGCGGACGTCGCGCGGATCCTCCACGCCGGCGCGAATCAGCATGGTGCGCTTCTTGATGAACTCGTTGAATTTGTCGGTCGGCATCGGGGTCGGTTGCTTGCTCACGATGAGCCGCATCAACTCCTCGAAGTCGAGCTTGGCCACCGCTGGCACGTCGGTCAGGTGCCACATCTGCAGGAACGCCCGATTGAGGAACTGCGGACGTAAATCCTTGTCGAGCAGCACGATTCCGATTTCGATCTCGTTCAGGGCGGCGCGCAGCGTGTCGACGGCCTGACCGGGCGGCGCAAAATCGATGACCATCAAGACCCTCTCGATAGCATTCGGCTCGATTGGTGGTCCTGGATTCCAACTCCCATTTACGGGTATCCCCGCATCCACATTTACCACCAAAGCGGCGGCTCGCGAATATCTCAGGTTGTGGTCAATTGGTCGAAGAGCGGCTGCGGCCGCCCTGGCCGGCGTGCCCGATCAGAATGTGATCGACGAAACCGCGACTTTCACGCTGCCGGCGGCCTCGGCGATCACCCGCAAGGTTGCGGCGTCGAACGCAATCCCCACGAGGCGCAGCTCGTTGACGGCCGCGTCGATTCGCACCGCGGAATTCTGCCCGGCGAAGTCGGCGACGGCGGCGGCAACCTCCTTCCTGGCCTCGGCGGCGAACGGCTTGAGGTCGATGACTGCGCGCGCCGCCAGCGCATCCCGCAGCTGCGGCCGCGCCGCCTGGGCGGCGGCGCCCAGCAACCCGAACGCCGCCTCCGACTGCACGTCCAGTGCGATGTCGGTGAACCGGATGAGCTGCTGCTCGCGGTCGAGAACGGGCCGGCCCCAGACGTGGATGTCGGCCTCGGCGCCGAAACTGAACCAACTCTTGCGCTCGTGCGCCTTGACCCGCAGCGTCATCAGCAGGCGGTCGCCCGAAGCCGCGAGGCTGGCACGCCGGACCGTGATTTCGACCGGACCGCTTCCGTCCTCCGGGAAGGTCTTGCCGATCAGCTGGGCCTGCAACAGCTTGTCGATGTCGGTGAACGGAATGTCGATCGGCACCGTGATATTGACCCGGCCCTGCTCGTTGCGCGGGACGATCTCCAGCTGGGCCGGAAACGGACACGACGGCTTGGTTTCGGTCGGGACGATGCGGGTTTCGGCCTGCACCCCGATCGTCAGAATGAGTGCGTTCGGGTCGACGTGCGGCTGTGCCGCGAAGGCGTGAGTCGGACGCAGCTCGAGCCACAGGGTCGGGAGCCCGGCCACCGCAACCCGCAGCGGAATTGACCGGCACATCTTGTCCCACTCGCGCCGCGCGGTCTGCTCGAAAACCGGATCGCTGCGCAGGCGGGCCTGCAGCGCGTTGAGCTGCTCGTTCAGGGCCCGGTCCAGAAACGGCTTGACCTCGTTACCGACATTGATCGGGACGCCCATGACCGACAGCGACGCATCGGCGAGCGAGACCTGCCCGGACAAGTTCGGCTCGATCCGCCAGTCCGGCGTCACCGCCGGACGCGCGCTCACTGTGACGTTGCCGCGAAAATCCGCGCGCTGGTCGATGGTCTTGCCGGTCAATCGCTGCAGGTTCTGGCCGAACCTCTGATTGACAAGATCGCCAAGCGCGCCGGTCAGGCCTCCGGCGATGCCGCCGGCTATGGCGCCGATTTCGCCGGTCACGTGCAGCGTTCCATTGAGCACGGTCGACACCAGGAGCGCGTCGGAGCGGCCGGTGACCGAGAGCGGGCTGCGCGTGACCGTCCATCCGAAGTCGGCGTTCGAGAGCAGCTGCTGGAACGGATTGTCCTTCTTGCCGGAGAGATTGCGCGGCGCCTGCGCCTCCAAGGCGTCGCGGATGGCGGACTGCGCGACCCATACCGGGGCGACGATGACCGACGAGCGTGCGACCGGCTCGAGCGGCGCAATCGCTGTCAGCGCGGGCTGTCGGCTCGGCGCCACCGTCGGCCACAGGCGGTTCATGAGCAGCAGCGCGCCCGCGAAGACCAGTGCAAGAAAGAGCACGCCCGCAACGATCTTGCGCATGCTACCGCCCTCGCCCGCGAATCAATCGCGAGATTCGGCCTCGATCATGCGCCCAACCGGGGCGGGAGAGTGGCGGTGGATTGCGACAGCGAGCCTCACATCCGCCGTCGCGCGCTGACCGGGGCTCAACCGACGGCGCGATGCTCGGCGTCCTGCAACGCGCGCCGGGCGCGATCGCGGTCGGCCTGGTTGGCGAGCGTCATCCAGTGCGCGGCCGCGTTGAGCATGGCCGCTCGTTGCAGCGGTGTGGTCGCGGTTTCGGCCAGCCGGAAGCATTGGGCCGATCGGGCTCGGTAGTCGTCAGCATCGGACATAAGAGGGCCTGCCTTTCTCCACGCCCCCATCGCAGCGTTGCGCCGCTTCCGGACGAGACCATGGCCGCGGTACCGTTTGTGCCTCCAAGTCCGCACGCTACCGCGCCGAATTCGCAACGCCTGGTCGCAATTCGTTGGTTATGGTCGCGGCGTTCGGAAGCGCGAACTCCGAGCACGGCGGCCCCGGCGCCCTCCGGCCTCACGTCGGGGTCGCCTTTTTTAATTGTTCTACCGGTTGGAGGTGCGCGTCTGCGGACGCCGGAATTGCGAGCGCGCAAACACATGGTCCGACCACGCCACGGTCGCGCTGCCGCAATATGAGCGCACGACGCCAGGCTCGGGGTGTGACGTCACAATGGTGAAGTTGTTGGTCGGCGGCGGCTTGTCTGCGCTCGCATTCAAATAGACGCTCACGATCTGCTCGGCGCTGGGGCCCGCGCGCTCCGAGAAGCGGCCGACCAGCGCGCGCAGCAATTCCGCCCTCGCCCCGTCCGCCAGCAGTTCGCGCGGCACATGTTTGTGAAAGCGACGCTCGAAGTCGCCTTCACGATACTGCTCCACGACGAGGCAGACATCGGTGGGATGCAGATCGGGGCAGAGTTTGAAATAACCGCGCATACCCGTCATGTCTCACGGCGCCAGCGAACGATGCTGTGTTTAAAATCACATCTTCGATACGACAAATATCGCGCGCCTAAAATATCGTACAGGGGCTGCCTGATCATTTTCGAGGACCCGGCCGTTCGCATATCGAGAATCAATAATGCCGTCGTTGCGTGAAGTTGCGATGTCGCTGGCGGCGTGATCGGCCGCGCGGCAATCTAACGCACAGAGCTGCGCTAGGCTTCCCGCCCTTCGTAGCGATCACGGCCGGCCACCAACGCGCGCAGCTTGCCGTCGGCGATGCTGCGCTTGAGCATCCAGAACCCGCAGTCGGGATGCGCATAGGTGACGCGGCCGGGCCCGAGAATTTTCTCGGCCCGCTCGAGCGCGCGGGCGATGTCGTCGGCGCGCTCGATCTCGGTCGACTTGATGTCGACGACGCCGAGCCCGAATCCGATCTCCGGCCGCAGGCCGCGAAACACGTCAAGCTCCTGCGCCGGCCGGTGCGCGGTCTCCATCACGATGTGGTCGACCTTAAGCGCGTTGAGATAGTCGATCAGCTCGCCCCAGGTTCCGCTCTGGATCGACTGGCCGCCGTAGTTGCCGAAGCACAGATGCACGGCCGCAACGCCTTTCACCGCGCGCAGCACGCGGTTGATGGCCTCGGCGGCGAACTTCCATTCGTCTGGGCTGCCTGGCAGGTTGGCCTCGTCGACCTGCACCACGTCGGCGTCGAGTTCCCTCACCTGCTCCGCAAGCGCGTCGGCGAGCGCCAGCGCGAGCGCTTGGATGTTCTTGTAGTGGTGGTCGACCAGGGTCTTTGCCAGCATGTGCGGGCCGGTCAGCGTGAACTTGAATGGCCGCGAGGCGAGCCGCTTGGCACGCGCGCAGGCCTGCGGGAGGTCGAGCGTGCCGGCGCTGATCGGACCGTCGACCACCGCCGGCGGCCGTGACCGAAACCCCATTCCGCGCTGCGCCCGATAGGCCTTGAGCTCGTCGAAGCGCACCGCGGTGCGGATGCCCGCCATCGGGCGCACGAAATATTCGATCATCCCGTTGGTTTCCGGATGGTTCACGTCGAAGCGCGAGAGTTCGCCGTCGCAGACGACGTCGATGCCGGCCTGCTCCTGGGTGTGGATGACGACGCGGGTGGCGTCGAGCAGCGCCTGCTCGGACGGCAGTGCGGCGAGCCAGTCGGGAAACGGATAGGACCCGACCACCGTGGTCTTGATGCGTGGCTCGGTATTGCTGGAGGCCTGCGCCATGTCATGCTCCGGGGCCGCTCGCTTGCTGCGCGCGATCCGACCCGTTAGTATCCAACTGGTTACTTATAGCGCGGCGCCGCCGGCGCCGCCACCGCACCGTGTTGGAACCAATGCAAGAGAAACTGGCCGCGGGCGCGCACGCCCTGCCCGATCGCTTCGAGGACGTCGAACACCTCGAGGAGGTGATGACCGCGCCCTCGCCGGCGCTGGTGCGCGAGCTCGTGCAGGTCGCGGGCGACCTCATCATCCTCGGTGTCGGCGGCAAGGTTGGCCCGACCCTGGCGCGGGTGGCGCGCCGCGCCGATGCTCGCCGTCGCATCGTGGGCGTTGCGCGCTTCAGCGAAGCCGGCCTGCGCGAGAAGCTCGCCGCCTGGGGCATCGAGTGCATCGCGGCCGACCTGCTCGACCGTCCCCAGGTCGAGGCGCTGCCGAAACTGCCCAACGTCATCTTCATGGCCGGCCGCAAGTTCGGCTCGACCGGCAACGAAGACCTCACCTGGGCGATGAACGCCTATGTGCCAGCGCTCGCGGCCGAGGCGTTCGGCGGCTCGCGCATCGTCGCCTATTCGACCGGCAACGTTTATCCGTTCGTCAACGTGCACCATGGCGGCGCGAACGAGGCGACACCGGCCAACCCGGTCGGGATCTACGCCAATTCCTGCGCGGCGCGCGAGGGCCTGTTCCACTACTTCTCGCGCACGCGCGGAACACCCGGCCGCATCATTCGGCTCAACTACGCAATCGACATGCGCTACGGGGTACTGCACGACATAGCGTCGCGCGTTCTTTCCGGCGCCGCCATCAATCTCGCGGCCGGACATGTAAACGTGATCTGGCAGGGCGATGCCAACGCCATGGTGCTGCGCGCGTTCGGCCATTGCACGGTGCCGTGCTCGCCGCTCAACGTGAGCGGGCCGGAAACCATCAGCACGCGCTGGCTCGCGTCCGAATTCGGCCGCCGGCTCGGCAAGAAGCCCGTGTTCGAGGGGACCGAAGCCGCGGAAGGCTGGCTGATCAACAGCGCGGAGGCGATGCGGCTGTTCGGCTACCCGGAGGTTCCGCTGGCACGCATGATCGACTGGGTCGCCGACTGGGTCGCGCGCGGCCTGCCGAGCCTCGGCAAGGACACCCATTACGACTCGCGCGATGGCGCCTTCTGATCCAAACGCGGCCGGTCAAGGTTCGATGCAGCCGGCGCCGCTGCAGCGTTCCGAAATCGCGCAGGCTGAGGCGCTGGTGGCCGAGGCCGGCTGGAACCAGACCGCGGCCGACTGGCGGGTTTTTCTTGATCGCGGACAGGTCCAGGCATTCCGCGCGCAGGGTCGCGTCGTCGCGACCGCCGCGACGCTCCCCTACGGCGCGTTCGGCTGGATCAGCATGGTGCTGGTGACGGCGGCGTTTCGCCGGCAAGGTTTTGCGTCACGGCTGATGCAGGGCGCGATCGACGACCTGGTCAATGCCGGATGCGTGCCCGTGCTCGACGCGACGCCAGCCGGACGCGAGGTCTATCGCAAGCTCGGGTTTGCGGACACCTGGGGCTTTGCGCGCCTGGCTCGGCCGGCGCCGCCACCGACCGCTGCCGCGGATCCGCCGGCGGAGGGCATCCATGTGAGCGAGATCGCAGACGCCGACTGGCCGGGTCTCGTCGCCTATGACACCGCCGCGTTCGGGGCCGACCGCGGCCAACTGCTGGCGCGGCTGCGCGGTCGCCTGCCGTCCGCGGATCTCGCGGCGCATCGCGACGGCCGCCTGGCGGGCTTTCTGCTCGGCCGCGACGGCCGCATCGCCTCCCACCTTGGTCCGCTGATTGCCAATGATGCCGCAATCGCGCGCGCGCTGCTCACGCGTGCACTCGCCGAGATTGACGGGGCGATGTTCATCGACGTCGCCGACAGCAAAACCGAGACCCGCGCCTGGCTTGAGGCGCGCGGCTTTGCGGCCCAACGTCCGCTCACCCGCATGGTGCACGGACGGCGTGCCGCCTTCGACGACGGCACGCGCACGTTCGCGGTGGTGGGACCGGAGTTCGGCTAGCGCATGATCCCGAAAAGTGGCTACCGGTTTTCGGAAGAGATCATGCGCCAATAAAAACTAGAACCAAACGCCCTAGAACAGCTTGGGCGGGTGGATCGGCGGCATCTTGACGTTCTTGTCGAGGAAGTCGTTGGTGTAGGCGGTCTTCACGTCGTACGGCTTTTCCATGTGCAAGTATTCGTCGACGAGCTTGTAGTCGTCGGCCATGCGCTTGTCGTCGTGCCAGCCGAGCGCCACCGTGCGCGAGGTCTCGTCGTTCATCAGCATGGTGACGAGGTGCCAGTTGTCGAGTTCGTTCTGGTAAAGCAGCGCGCCGTTGGCCTCGACCAGGGCCTGGATGCACGGCTCGGGCTTCTTGGCGCATTCAGCAAATGCCTTCTGGGTCACCTTCACGAACTTGTCGGCCTTGTCGCGATTGGCGGCGAGCCAGGCGCCGTTGGCGATGATCGAATTGCCGTACGGGTTCACGCCGGCGTCTTTCCACGCAAGGAATCCCATGTCGTTGCCGAGTTCGCGCGCGAACACGTGGTGCAGGTTGAAGAACGAGGTGGTCGCGTCGATCGTATGCGCCTTGAGCGCGCCGAGCTTGGCGTTGGCGTCGATATTGACCCAGGTGACCGAATTGGGATCGATGCCGGCCTTCTTGGCGAGTGCCGGCCACATGGTGCGGGCGCCGTCGCCGGCCGGATTGCCGATCTTCTTGCCGGGGAAATCCTTGAGCCCGGTGATGCCGGAGCTCTTGAGCCAATAGAGCCCCTGCGGCGAGTTGGCATAAACGTTCATGATGCCGACGAGGTCGAGACCCTTGCCGCGGAACAGCAGCACGCCAGCCATGTCGGAGAGACCGAGTTGAGACGCGCCGGCGCCGACTTTCTGCGCCGATGCAGCCGAGCCGCGTCCGGTCTCGAAGTCGACGTCGAGGCCGGCGTCTTTGTACCAGCCCATCTTCTGCGCATAGAAATACGGCGCGTGATCGCCGCCGGCGACCCAGTTGAGGGTGAAGGTGAGTTTCTCAGCCGATGCCGGAGCCGCAAACGCGACTGCGGCCGCCGCAAGCGCCAGCTTGCAAACAAGTTTCATCAGGAATCTCCCGCTTAACGGCAGCTGCGCGTTTGCTCGACGCGCGCTAGATTTTCGTGGTAACTGCCTGGTTACCGCGACGATAGAAGCGGCCCGAAACACTGTCAATCTGCGGCATTTGCGACCTCGCCGGCATGGTCAAGCACAAGCGCGTCAACAGGCGTGACCCGGATCGCACGCGCGAAGCCATCCTCAAGGCGGCGCAGGACGAATTCGCCGCCAAGGGCCTGTTCGGCGGCCGCGTGAACACGATCGCGCGCCGCGCCGGCGCCAACAAGCGCATGATCTACCACTACTTCGGCAACAAGGAGGGCCTCTACCTCGCGGCCCTGGAGCGGGTCTACGAGGGGTTGCGCGGCAGCGAGCGTACGCTCGATCTTGCGCACCTCGACCCCAAGCTCGCCATCAAGCGTCTGGTCGAGTTCAACTTCGACTACTCGCGCCGGCATCCCGAGCTGATCAGCCTGATCAACAGCGAGAATCTGCACCGCGCGCGTCACCTCGCGCGCTCCAAGAAGGTGCGCGAGCTGCACAGCCCGTTCGTCAAGCTGATCGGCGACATCCTGCGCCGCGGCGTCGCCAAGGGCGTGTTCCGCCCCGGCCTCGATCCGGTCGACGTCTACATCACTATCGCGGCGGTCGGGTATTTCTATCTGTCGAACAACTGGACCCTGTCCGCCATTTTCGGGCGCGACCTCGGAACGCCCGCCGCCAACCGCCGGCGCCGGCGCCACAACGTGGACATGATCCTGCACGCGCTGCGGGCGTGACCGGCCGCCGACCCATTTGACACCGGCCCAATATTGGGCACCATGTAACCGTCCGGTTACTTGAGAAGGCCGCATGACCCCGCGCTGGACCGATTGGCCGCAACCCGTGCTCGCGACGCTGCGCCGCGGCGTCGCCATACCGGCGCATCCGCTGGCGCTCGACGCGTCGCGCAAGCTCGATCCGGTGCGCCAGCGTGCACTCACCCGCTACTACGTCGACGCCGGCGCCGGCGGGCTCGCGGTCGGCGTCCACACCACCCAGTTCGCGATCCGCGACGTCGGGCTCTTCCAGCCGGTGCTGGAGCTCGCGATGCGCGCCGCAACCGACTGGACGCGCAGCCCGCTGGTGATGATTGCCGGTCTCTCGGGCCGCACCGATCAGGCCCGCAAGGAAGCCCACGTCGCGCGCGACCTCGGCTATCACGCCGGGCTCCTGTCGCTCGCCGCCTTCAAAGGCGCGTCGGAGGACGAGCTGATCGTCCACGCAACCGCGGTCGCCGCCGATTTTCCGCTGGTCGGGTTCTATCTGCAGCCGGCGGTCGGTGGGATCGTGCTGCCGGTGTCGTTCTGGCGCCGCTTCGCGGCGATCGAGAACGTGGTCGCGGTCAAGATCGCGCCGTTTAACCGCTACCGGACCCTCGACGTGTTGCGCGGGGTGGCCGAGGCCGGCGCCGTCGACCGGGTGACGCTTTATACCGGCAATGACGACCATATCGTGCTTGATCTCTTGACCCCGTTTGAGGTCGAGGCCGGCGGCCGCCTGCAGACGCTACGGATCAAGGGCGGCCTCTTGGGGCACTGGAGTGTCTGGGTCAAGAAAGCCGTCGAACTCCTTGATCGCATTCATACTGCGGTTGCCGCGGATCGCGTTCCGGCCGACCTGCTCGCGCTCGATCCGCAGGTCACCGACGCCAACGCGGCCGTATTCGACGCCGCCAACAATTTTCACGGTGTCATCGCCGGCTGTCATGAAATCCTTCGCCGACAGGGCCTGCTCGCCGGCATCTGGTGCCTCGATCCAAACGCAGGCCTCGGGCCGGGCCAGCAAGCCGCGATCGACCGCGTGTGCGCCGCCTACCCGCATCTCACCGACGACGATTTCGTGCGCGCCAACCGCGACCGCTGGCTCGGATGATGCGCCATGAGGCATGATCGCCTGGGGGCGGGGACCGGCCGCCTCACGAGCGCAGGAGGAGACGTCCGTGGGCGCTAACCGCGACGCACTGCAGCGCTATTCGTTCGCCGTCATCAGCCATTTGCTGCTGGTGCTCGCCTGGTACCTGTTCGTCGAGCTCGGCCATGTGCCGAAGTTCGTGATGCCCTCGCCCTCCGAGACGCTGCAGGCCCTGCTGGTTCCTAATTATCGCTGGCCGGAAAATATCGCGGTGACCAGCGTCGAGATCTTCGGCGGCTACGTGCTGGCGGTAGTGATCGGGATCGCGCTGGCGCTGGTGTTCACCTGGTCGCGCTGGCTCGAAATGGCGACCATGCCGCTCCTGGTCAGCCTCAACATGATCCCCAAGGTTGCACTCGGGCCGCTGATCATCGTCTGGTTCAAATACGGCATTGGCCCCAACATCATGATGGCGTTTGCCATCTGCTTCTTTCCGATCGTGCTCACCACCGCGCGCGGGCTGCGCGAGGTCGAACCCGACCTGCTTGATCTGGTGCGCACGCTGCGCGGCTCGCGCTGGCAGCTGTTCACCAAGATCCAGTTTCCGGGCGCCCTGCCCTACATTTTCTCCGGCATGAAGGTCGCGGCGATCCTGGCGGTCGCCGGCGCCATCGTCGGGGAATTCCTCGGTTCCGACCGCGGCCTCGGCTACCTGATGCTGCAGGTCCAAGTCACCCTCGACACCGCCGCGATGTTCATGGCGGTGATCCTGATCACCCTGATCGGCAGCGTGCTTTATCTGTTGGTGCTCGGCCTCGAGCGCCTGCTGGTCGTGCGCGACGCGCGCCTGCAATGACCACGGCGGCTCCATTCATTCACCTCGCCGGCGTGCGCAAGGTCTACCGCACGCGCGGTGCGGAATTTCTGGCGGTCTCGGAGGCGACCTTCGATGTCGAGGGCGGCGAGCTGGTCGCGCTGGTCGGCCCGTCGGGATGCGGCAAGACCACGTTGCTGAAAATCCTCGCCGGCCTGCACTCCTACGAGTCGGGCGTGGTTCGGATCGGTTCGGCCTCCCAGCCGTTCGATCCGGCGCGCGATATCGGCATGGTGTTCCAGCAGCCGCTGCTGCTGAAATGGCGGCGCATTCTCGACAACGTGCTGCTGCCGGCCGAAATCCTCGGGCTCCCGCTCGCGCAAAGCCGGGAGCGCGCGCGCGAGCTCTTGGCGCTCGTCGGATTGCGGGGCTCCGAGGACAAATTCCCCTACGAGCTCTCCGGCGGCATGCAGCAACGGGCCGCCATTGCGCGCGCGCTCATCCACGATCCCAAGCTGATCCTGATGGACGAGCCGTTCGGAGCGCTCGACGCGATGACCCGCGAGAAGATGAACCTCGAGCTGCTGCAGATCTGGGAGAAGGCGAAAAAGACGATCGTGTTCGTCACCCATGGCATCACAGAGGCGGTGTTTCTCGGGACGCGGGTGATCGTGCTCACTGCCGGACCTGCGCGCATGGCGGACAATTTCCACGTCGACCTGCCGCACCCGCGCAGCCTCGACATGAAGACCAGCGAAGCTTTTGGTGAGTACACGCGGCGCGTCTACCGGCTGCTTGGGATGGACTGAAGGAGCATGTCCCGCAAAAGTGGAAGCCGGTTTTGCGAAACGGGACATGCTCAGAGGAAAGGACAACAGCGATGGCGCAACATCGTCTCGGCCTGATCATGAACGGCGTGACCGGGCGCATGGGCATGAACCAGCACCTGATCCGGTCGATCGCCGCGATCCGCGCGCAGGGCGGTGTCGCGCTCAAGAACGGCGATCGCGTCATCCCCGACCCGATCCTGGTCGGACGCAACGGCGAGAAGCTTGCCGCGCTCGCCAAGTCGCATGGGTTGACGCGGTTCACTACCGACCTCGATGCGGCGCTGAAGAACCCCGATGACACGGTGTTCTTCGACGCCGCGACGACGCAGTTGCGCGCGCAGCTGCTGCGCAAGGCCATGGCGGCGGGCAAGCACATCTATTGCGAGAAGCCGGTCGCCGAAACGCTCGCCGACGCGCTCGACCTGGTGCGCGCTGCCGCCAAGGCCGGGGTCAAGCACGGGGTCGTGCAGGACAAGTTGTTCCTGCCCGGCCTGCTCAAGCTGCGGATGCTGATCGAGTCGGGGTTCTTCGGCCGCCTGCTCTCGGTGCGCGGCGAGTTCGGCTACTGGGTGTTCGAAGGCGACTGGCAGCCCGCCAACCGCCCGTCGTGGAATTATCGCAAGCAGGATGGCGGCGGTATCATTCTCGACATGCTGTGCCATTGGCGCTACGTGCTCGACAATCTGTTCGGCGAGGTGCGCTCGGTCTCATGCCTGGGCGCGATCCACATTCCCAAGCGCGTCGATGAGGCCGGTAAGCCTTACGCCGCCGATGCCGACGACGCCGCCTACGCGACGTTCGAGCTCGCCGGCGGCGTGATCGCGCACATCAACAGTTCCTGGTGCACGCGCGTGCGGCGCGACGACCTCGTGACATTCCACGTCGATGGCACGCACGGCTCCGCGGTCGCGGGCTTGCAGAAATGCTGGAGCCAGGCGCGGGTCAACACGCCGCGTCCGGTCTGGAACCCGGACGTGCCGCAGCCGATCGATTTCTTCGAGACCTGGTCCGAGGTTCCGGGGCTGGGCAGCTACGACAATGGCTTCAAGGTGGAGTGGGAAATGTTCATCCGCCATCTCTACGACAACGCGCCATTCAAATGGACGCTGCTCGAAGGCGCCAAGGGCGTACAGCTTGCCGAAGCCGGGTTGCGGAGTTGGAAAGAGCGGCGTTGGATCGATATTCCGGAGTTGAAGATTTGAGCTTTCGCGATGTGCCTGAAGGCGTCTCAACAATTTCCGGCCTCGTCCTGAGGAGCCTAGCCCGTAGGGCTAGGCGTCTCGAAGGACGGCCAAGGTGTAGGCCCTCAAGCGCGGCCGTCCTTCGAGACGCCCTCGCTACGGTCGGGCTCCTCAGGACGAGGGCGGAGAGCGTTGCGAGTCTGATGGAGAGTGCATGCCGACCCTGAACCTCCCGACCGCTGGCGGCACGCTTGCGCCCTTTACGACGCGCCCGCCGAAAGCCTTTCCGGCCGCGACGGCGCCGTTCAACCGTATCGCCTACGCGGCCGCGCATGTGGTCGCCGACCCGTTCGCCGACAACGACCCGTGGCTCACGCCCGCCATCGACTGGGACCGCACCATCGCGTTTCGCAAGTATCTGTGGTCGCTCGGCCTCGGTGTTGCGGAAGCCATGGACACTGCCCAGCGCGGCATGGGCCTCGATTGGCCGACATCGCTCGAGTTGATCCGCCGCAGCCTCGAGGCGGCGCGGCAGGTGCCGGGCGCCGTCATTGCGTCGGGTGCCGGCACCGATCACCTCGAGCCGGGGCCCGACGTGACCATCGACGACGTGATCCGCGCCTATGAGGACCAATGCGCCGCGGTCGAGAAGCTCGGTGGGCGCATCATTCTGATGGCGAGCCGGGCACTCGCCCGCGCGGCGCGCTCACCCGACGACTACGCCAAAGTCTACGGGCGGATTCTGCGCAACGTGAAGGAACCGGTGATCATCCACTGGCTGGGCGAGATGTTCGACCCGGCGCTGGCACGCTACTGGGGACACGCCGATCACGACGCCGCGATGGCGGTCGCCGTCGATGTCATCACCGACAACGCCGCCAAGGTCGACGGCGTCAAGATCTCGCTGCTCGACAAGGACAAGGAGACCGCCATGCGGCGCCGCATTCCGCAGGGCGTACGCATGTACACGGGCGACGATTTCAACTACGCCGAGCTGATCGCCGGCGACGCGCAAGGCTACTCCGACGCGCTGCTCGGCATTTTCGACGCCATCGCACCGGCCGCCGCGGCGGCGCTCGGCGCGCTCACGCGCGGCGAGCAGGCGACGTTCCATGACATCTTGCGCCCGACGGTCGCGCTCTCGCGCCACATCTTTCGGGCGCCGACTCGCTTCTACAAGACCGGCGTCGTGTTCATGGCCTATCTCAACGGCCTGCAGGATCATTTCATCATGGTAGGCGGCCAGGAAAGCGCGCGTTCAACCTTGCATCTCGCCGACCTGTTCCGCCTCGCCGACGCGGCCGGCCTGCTGCGCGATCCGGAGGACGCCACCGCGCGCATGCGTGCCGTGCTGGCGACGCGGGGAATCCATTAATGCGCGACCTGAGCAACGATCCGCGCTGGCTGGCGATCAACTCCGCCACCATCAAGTCGTGGCCGCTGGAGCGGCAGATTGAAGGCTGCGCGCGCGCCGGCATTACCGGCATTGCGCCCTGGCGCGACGGGGTCGCGGCGCTCGGGGTGAAGCGCAGCCGCGAATTGCTGCGCGCCCACGCCATGACCGCGACCTGCTACTGCCGCGGCGGCATGTTCACGGCCGCCGACGCGGCCGGCCGCAAGGCGGCGATCGAGGACAATAAGCGCGCGATCGACGAGGCTGCGGAGATTGGCGCGTTGTGCCTGGTGCTGGTCGCAGGCGGGCTGCCGCCCGGCTCGAAGGATATCGCCGGCGCGCGCCAGCAGGTGCGCGACGGCATCGCGGCGATCGCGTCGCATGCGCGCTCCGCCCGCATGCCGCTCGCGATCGAGCCGTTGCACCCGATGACCGCGGCCGACCGCTGCGTCGTGAGCACGCTCGATCAGGCGCTCGATCTCTGTGACGACCTCGGCGACGGCGTCGGTGTTGCGGTCGACGTCTATCACGTGTGGTGGGATCCGGCGCTCAGGTCCGCCATTGCGCGTGCCGGCCCGCGCATCCTCACCTATCACGTCTGCGATTGGCTGGTGCCGACCACCGACCTGGTGGCGGACCGCGGCATGATGGGCGACGGCATCATCGACCTGCGCGGCATCCGCGCCATGGTGGAGGCGGCCGGCTACGCGGGCCACTGCGACGTCGAAATCTTCTCGGCCCGCAACTGGTGGACGCGCGATCCGGCCGAGGTGCTCAAGGTCTGCGTCGAGCGCTACCGGAGCGCCGTGTGAGCAGTCAGGACATCTACGACGGCATCATTCTCGGGGCCGGCCACAACGGGCTGATCCTGCAGGCCTACCTTGGCAAGGCCGGGCTCAAGACGCTCGCGCTCGAGCGCAAGGCGGTCCCCGGCGGCGGGCTCGCGACCCTGGAAGACCCGCGCCATCCCGGGTTTCTGCACAACACCCACGCGTTCTTCCAGCGCGCCATCACCACCATGCCGTGGTACGCCGACCTCGAGCTTGAACGCCACGGCGCCGATTACATCGAGCCCGAGCTCAACGTGGCGCTGATCACGCGCGATGGGAATGCGCTCGAATGGTGGACCGACATCGAGCGCACCATCGCGTCGTTCGCGACCTTCAGTCAGCGCGATGCCGCAACGCTGCGCCGCTGGCACACCGATTTTGTGCCGATCGTGCGCGACATCCTGATCCCCGAAGGCCGCTCGCCGCCGCTCCCCCCGGAGGAACGCGCATTGAGGCTTGGTCGCACCGCCGCCGGCCGGCGCCTTGTGGAGGTGAGCGCGCTCTCCCCGCTCGAGTTCGTGCACCAGGAGTTCGAACATCCGACCGTCAAGGCCGGCCTTCTGTTCTTCAACGGCCTGCGCGAGGTCGACCTGCGCGTGCGCGGGTTCGGGCACCATATCGCCGCGCTGCTGGCGAGCCCTGCCAAGGCGCAGATGTCGCGCGGCGGGAGTGCCGCGCTGGCGCGTGCGCTTGAGGCCGCGGTGCGCACAAGCGGCGGCGAGATCCGGCTGCAGTGCGAGCCGCGGCGGATGCTGGTCGAGGGCGGTCGCGCCGTCGGGGTCGAGACTGCGCAGGGCGACGTGTTGCGCGCGCGCCATTTCGTTGCCTCGTCGCTCAACCCGCATCAGACGTTTCTCGATCTGATCGAGGATGCGCTCATCCCGCGCCAGGTCCGCGATCAGGTGGCACAATTCCAATACAACCTGTTGGCGCCGCTGTTTGCCCTCAACCTCAACCTCGCCGAGCCGCCGCGCTATGCCGCGCGCGCCAATCAACCCGAGCTCGACCGCGCCTTCATGGTCATCCTCGGGCTTGATCACGTCGACCAGTTTCCGGAGATCGTGCGCCATCACGAGGCCGGGACGATGCCGCCGACCGTGATGTGGGGCGCCTGTCCGACGCTGTTCGATGCAAGCCAGGCGCCGCCCGGGCGGCACACCGCCTTCATGTGGGAGAAACTGCCCTATCGGCTCGACGGCGATCCGAGCAATTGGGATTGCGCCGCCCGCGAGCACGGCGAGGCGATGCTCGCGATGTGGCGGCAATATGCGCCCAATCTCGGCGATGCGGTGCTCGACAGTTTTGTGCGCACGCCGCTCGACACCGAGCGCAGCCTTCCCAACATGCGCGAAGGCGATCTCCTGGTCGGGGCGTTCACCAACGGGCAGGTCGGCTACGACCGGCCGTTTCGCGGGGCCGGCACGTACCGCACCTACATCCCCGGACTCTACCTGTGCGGATCAAGCAGCCATCCGGGCGGCAACATCACCGGCCTGCCGGCCTACAACGCCGCGCAGGTGCTGCTCGCCGATCTCGGCCTCAAGGTCGATTGGCGTTCCCTGCCGGTTGCGGTTTAAACTGGTAGCCAGCCTAGGGAGACCGCCATGCATCCGACGCAACTGCCTGCCCACGTGATCGATCGCATCGTGTTTCGCCGCGGCCGCCTGCACGGCTTTGAAGCAATCGAGCCGCGCAAGACTGCGCTGGTCGTCGTCGACATGCAGAACGTGTTCTGCGCCAAAGGCGCGGCGGTCGAGGTCCCGGCGGCGCGCGAGATCGTGGGCAACATCAATCGGCTTGCGCGCGCGACGCGGGCGGCGGGCGGCGTAGTGGTGTGGATCCAGATGGCGGTCGCCCGCTGGGAAGACTGGGCGCTGGTGCTCGACAACCTGCTCAGCCCGGCGGTGGCGCAGCGGACCTTTGAGCAGATCAAGCCCGGCAGCGAAGGCCACGCACTGTGGCCCGAAATGGACACCGACCCGGCCGATCTGTTCGTGGCCAAGAACCGCTACAGCGCGTTTCTGCCGAGCGCGAGCGAGCTGACCAAGGAACTGCGCGCGCTCGGCGTCGATACCGCGATCATCGTCGGAACATTAACCAACGTGTGCTGCGAGTCCTCGGCGCGCGACGCCGCCATGCAGGACTTCAAGACTTTCATGGTGTCCGACGCCAACGCGGCCCGCACCGATGAGGAGCACATGGCGACGCTGGTCAACTTCATCCAGACTTTTGGCGACGTGCGCTCGACCGACGAGATCATCGCGTTGCTGCAGGCATCCCCTGCTTCCCAACGCGCGTCGGCCTGAACGTCGCGACGGCGAACACGCAGTCGCCTGCCGATGACGCCAACTGAGTTAGCGGGTGGCGCGGTGGATGGCGTATCGTTTCCGCGCTGAATGCTTCGCCACCCGTTTGGTGCGCGGCGCGGGATGGGCCGAGCTCGACCATGCGGGGTCCCCCATTATGCGCGAGCCGCTCGAGGTGGCAGCAATGCCGCCTGCACCGGCACCCGTGCCGGTGTGCGAGTTGAGCGACCAGTTGGGGGTGACCACGTTGTTTGTTCCGAAACCGGCCGCTCCTGGATTGGTCGGTCCGGTTGGTGTGCCGCCTGAGCCACCTGCTGAGCTGGTGCCGAAGGGCGGTGACGTAGGGTTGGTGACCTGCGCAAACGCCACAGACACGCTTGCGGCAAACAAGGCGAGTGTCAAAACAACGAGGTTGCGATTTACTCTCAAAATCGTCTCCCACGTATCAGCACAACGCGTGGATGACCACCGAGTTGCGCCTCGACGTAGGAATTATGCAGCACAGAACCAGATGGAACGGCGGGCGATCACCATGATTTGACCGAGCGCGTGGCCGCAGGCGCATCCGAATTGGCGACGAGCGTGAAAACGACGGGCTCACCTTCATTGATGATGTATTTCAGGTTGCGCATGAAATCCTGCCACACCTCGGGGCCGCCGAGCACCGCGATGCATCCTTTGCTGCCGGGCTGGTGGCGCGCCGCGTGCAGCTCAAGGGCGGTCCGCGTCTCGTTCAGGCGTGGGTCGTAGGCTTGTCCGTCGTCGGATTGGCCCAACTGCCGGATCATCCAACGCGGTCCGATGTGGTGAGGATCATCGTCGGCGCCTCTGAACGCACCGATTTCGTAAGTCCCGAACGGCGCACTGCCACGGCCGAAGCCGCCTGTTGCGAAATCATAAACACCCAGAACGTCGCCTGTTGCTGGATGCCGAAGCGTAATGGTGCCGGTGTTACGGTATTCCCGATCCGCCTCGTTCAGCTGAACGGCAAAATTCCCGGCGCCAGCAGCAGCCATAGAAACGCAATTCATCGTAGCGACGCATAGCGCCGCGGCGACCCAATATCGCATCGGCCAGTCCCGAATATGTTGGTCTGCGTTGTTCTCTTCACGCGTGGTGACCGCGACCCGCCGTGCGCGGTCATACAGCTCACCAGTTGCGAGGAACCCCGTGCGCCCTATTCAACACAATGGGTTCCATATTGAAGTGGCCATATTGCCGCACGTAGCAATCCACAATGCACGCGCCGGGACAGCAAGCAGGAGGCGAATGCGTCGGAACTGAGCGAGATCTCCGGACGTTGCCGTGCAAGGAGTTTCAAAATGCGGTTCATGGGTCGCCTGTTTCCGTCCTTTGGCGGTTATCGATACACGTCGCCCTATTTTTACACGCCGCCGAAGAAGCGCTGGTGGCCGTTCTTGACCACATGCGCGTTGGGCGGAGTTGTTGTTCTCCTAATCGTCGGCAGGTCTGAACAACCACCTGACAGTAACGACTACCGCGTGAGCGTGTATCAGACGCGGGGCTCGCAAACCCACAAGCTCACTTCAAAGAAGATTTCCAAATCGGCGACGGAGCGTGCGCAAGCTCAACCCGAAAAGCCGCCCGTCGATGTGGTGACAGCAGCCGAGGCGGCGAGCAACGTTCCGGCAACGACACCACCTGAGACCGCTGATCAGCCAACTACACCGCCTCCAGCAGCCGATCAGTCAACGCGTCCTGCGCCGACCGCCGGCGGGGAGCCTGACGAAGCTGCAACGACAGCGACGCGCAAGGACGTCGCGCAAGTTGACGCGAGGCGAAGCCGCGGCAGGCACGTCGCCCAGAAGAAATCCGCCAAGGCGCTGGCGCGCAGGCATCGGCGCGATCGAGACCAACCGGCGCCGGCGCCCGAAGAGCAAACGTTCGCGATGAGCGGCCCACAGCCGCCAGCGCCTGGCGAAAATTATTGGACATCTGGTGGAGATAATTGGAGCGCTCCCCCGAGAATGAGCAGGATGTCGCCTGACCAGTCGGCGAGTGCGTCTGGTGCGCCGTTAGGCGGGCATGGCCAACGAACCGTCAGCACGTCCGATTGGGACCGGGGCGGGACATGGCCGAATGCGGAAGCTCGGTCCTGGTTTGATAATCGGGCGGCTGCCGCCGAGCACGAGCCCGCACCTTCCGCACAACAGCACGCGGGACGGCGGCCGCGATCGGCGGTGCCGCAGGGTTATGCACGAATCGCCCCCGAAGACGCCCGCGCACAATCCAGCGCGCCCGAAGGCACAGTCAGAACGCTGTTTGGCGACGGGTGGCGGCGCGAGTGAGTGCCAATCGTCCATCACGGGCTCGCTAGCCGAGCGCGTTGCAACACTCTCGAACCTCGTTCTGAGGAGCGCCCTGCCCCGGACTTGATCCGGGGACGGCCACGGGTGAGCGCGTTCGCTTTGGCCATCCTTCGAGACGCCCGCTGCGCGGGCTCCTCAGGATGAGGCCGAGGAGCGTTGCGCGGCACGCGGGCCATCCCCAGGACGAGTCCTTATTCCTCACAGCGGCGCCAAATCGCCGGCGGCCCAGCCCGCGCGCGTCTCGGCGCAGAACTCTTTGAACCGATTCGCCGTGATCGCCGCCCGCATGCCGCGCATCAGATCCTGGTAGTAGTAAAGATTGATCGTGCTCAGCAGCATCGCCCCGAGGGTTTCCTCGGCACGCACCAGATGATGCAGGTAAGCGCGTGCGAACTCGCGCGCAGCTGGGCAGCGGCTCGCCGCGTCGAGCGGGCGCGGATCGTCGGCATGACGGGCGTTGCGCAGGTTGATCGGCCCGAATCGGGTGAACGCCATGCCGTGGCGCCCGTTGCGGGTCGGCAGCACGCAATCGAACATGTCCATGCCGCGGGCCACCGCCTCCAGCAGATCCTCGGGCGTCCCCACTCCCATCAGGTAGCGCGGGCGATCAGCGGGCAGATGCGCGGCAACTTCTTCGACGATCCGCAGCATCACATGTTGCGGCTCGCCGACTGCAAGCCCGCCGATCGCGTAGCCGTGAAAGCCGATCTCGGTGAGCGCGCGCGCGCTTTCGATCCGCAGATCGGGGATATCGCCGCCCTGCACGATCCCGAACAGCGCGCGTCCGCGCGTGTGATCGAACGCACGCTTGCACCGTTCGGCCCACCGCAGCGAGAGCTGCATCGCCCGCTCGATGTCGGGAACCGACGACGGCAAGGCGAGGCACTCGTCGAGCTGCATCGCGATGTCGGATCCGAGCAGGCTTTGAATCTCGATCGCCCGCTCCGGCGATAGCGCGATCGGCGCCCCGTCGACGTGGGAGCGGAAGGTCACGGCGTCCTCTTCGACCTTGCGCAGGTTCGCGAGCGACATGACCTGAAAGCCGCCTGAGTCGGTCAGGATCGGCCCGGCCCATTGGGTGAACGCATGCAAACCGCCGAGCGCGGCGATGCGCTCGGCGCCCGGGCGCAGCATCAGGTGATAGGTGTTGGCGAGCACGATCTCGGCACCGCTGTCGCGCACGTCGCGCCAGGTCACGGCCTTCATGGCGGCCTGGGTCCCCACCGGCATGAACGCTGGCGTTAAGATGCGTCCGTGCGGCGTCGTCATCTCGCCGGCGCGGGCGGCGCCGTCGGTCGCGCTCAAACAAAATGAGAAAACGTCGGACATTCTGATGCGGGGAACGCCTTCGCGGCTATGCGCCAATCTGGGAATGATCTACATTTCGAGTCGTGACGCATGCCTGACCACCTTTTGCGGTGCAGTGCAAGCGGGGACGCATCATGCGGCGATTGCTGTGTGCCTTGATGTGTCTGTGCGCATCGCAGCCGGCGATGGCGCAGCTCCGGCGCCCGTCGTGCGAAGCCCTGGTCGGATTCGTGTACTCGGGCCGCGCCGGCGTGGTTGAGCAGAGTTTCGGCAAGGCCTTCGACGCCATGACGGTCGACGAGTTCGGCCAGGCGCTCGACATCACCGCCGATTGCGTCGACGCGATCGAGGCCGGGCCGCCCGACGTGCCGGGCCTGCTCCCGCGCGAACTCAAGCGCACGCAATTGCAGATGCTGACCATCCTGGAGGAAGACCTGAAGTACTTCCGCAACCTGCGCCGCGAGCGCGACCGCCGTTCGGTCAGCCGTTGAGAACCCCGCCTCCCTTCTGAGCCTCGTCCGGAGGAGCAACCGACATCGCTTTTGGCCGTCCTTCGAGACGGCCGCGCAAGTGCGCAGCCTCCTCAGGACGAGGTCCAAGTGTGTTGCGCGGGACGCGTACCAAAAACTCCGGCCTCATCCTGAGGAGCGCCCGCAGGGCGCGTCTCGAAGGATGGCCACACGCGATGTCGGATGCTCGGGTTATCGTTGCGGCCCAGCAGGAAACAGCAAGCTTGCATCGCCATACGAGTAGAACCGGTAGCCCCGCGCGATCGCATGCGCGTAGGCGCGCTTCATCACGTCGAGCCCGCAGAACGCCGCCACCAGCATGAACAGCGTTGAGCGTGGCAAATGGAAATTGGTCATCAGGAGATCCACCGCGCGGAACCGATAGCCAGGCGTGATGAAGATCGCGGTCTCGCCCGCGAACGGCTGCAGCGTTCCGTCCTCGGCGGCTGCGCTCTCCAAAAGGCGCAGCGAGGTTGACCCGACCGCAACCACGCGCCCGCCGCGGCGGCGCGCGGCATTGAGCGCCTCGACGACGTCCTGGCCGACGCTGCCCCACTCGGCGTGCATCTTGTGGCCCGAGGTATCGTCCGCCTTGACCGGCAAGAACGTTCCGGCGCCGACGTGCAGCGTCACCGTGTGAAGCCCGATGCCGCGCGCCCGCAACGCCTCGAGCAGGCCCGGAGTGAAATGCAGCCCGGCGGTCGGCGCCGCGACCGCGCCTTCGATCTCCGCGAACAGCGTCTGATAATCGGCGCGATCCTGCGCATCCGGCGGCCGGCGGCTCGCGATATAGGGCGGCAACGGCATCTCGCCGCGTTCGGCGATCGCCTGGTCGAGCACCGGCCCGTGAAAGGCAAACGACAGGGTGATCTCGCCGCCCTCGCCTTTTTCTTCAACCGTTGCGTCGAGCTCGCTGAGAAAACACACTTTTCCTTCGTCACCAAAGCGGATCAGGTCGCCTGCCGCGAGCTTGCGAGCCGGTTTTGCGAGCGCCCGCCAGCGCGAGCCGTCGAGCCGCTTGATCAGGGTCGCTTCGATCTTCGGCTCGCCGGCGCGCGATACCCGCCGGCCGGTCAGGCTCGCGGCGATGACCTTGGTGTCATTGACGACAAGCTGATCGCCCGGCGCCAGCAAGGCCGGCAGATCAGCCACCATGCGATCTTCGTAGTCCGGCGCAGCGCCCGGACGCACCACGAGCAGCCGCGCGGCATCGCGCGGCTCGGCCGGGCGCAGCGCAATGCGATCGGGCGGAAGCTCGAAGTCGAACAGGTCGGTGCGCATGCAGCCTTTTTACCTTACCCGGCACGCCGGGAGAGGTGCATACGCCTGCTTTGAATCGCCGCCGCCTAGGCGGCGGCCATGCGCGCCTTGATGATCTTGTCCGGGTTGATCACCGGTTCGCCGCGCTTGATCTTGTCGACGTTCTCCATGCCATCGGTGACCGCGCCCCAAACCGTGTACTGGCCGTTGAGAAACGGCGCGTCGGCAAAGCAGATGAAGAACTGGCTGTCGCCAGAATCCGGATTGGCGGCGCGCGCCATCGAAACGGTGCCGCGCACGTGCTTCTCCTTGTTGAATTCGGCCTTCAGCTTCTTGCCCGAACCGCCGGTGCCGGTGCCCTGCGGGCAGCCGGTCTGTGCCATGAACCCGTCGATCACCCGGTGAAACACGATGCCGTCGTAGAAGCCTTGCTGGACCAATTCCTTGATGCGAGCGACGTGGTTGGGGGCGAGATCGGGGCGCATCGCGATCGTGACGTTTCCCTTGGTGGTCTCGAGAACAATCGTGTTGTCACTGCTGGTCATTGTGCTGTCCCTGTTGTGCATTCTGTTGTTCGCGGTCGTCGACGTAGCGGATGTTGATCGGGCGCCCGGCAATCGCGCCGCCCAGGCCTTTGGTGACGGTAAGGGGCGTGCAGCGCGCCAGCGCCGCATCGATCGCGTCCCGGTAGGTCTTGCGCGTATCGGTCGAACTGCCCGGCGTCGCGTAGGTCAGGCGCGGCTGGCCGAACAATTCACCGTCGCGCTTGAAGCTCAGCCGCACCGTCATCTGCATACCGATCGAGGCATGGTCGTCGTCCGGCGGCTGCCAGCAGGACCGCAGCGCCGCGAACAGATCGCCGATGGTCTCGAGGTCGTGATCCGGCTTGGCATATTCCCCGAGCTTGCTGCTCTGGATCGTCAACAGCAGGTCCTCGCCGAGGGTTCCACCGTATTGCGGTACGCAGGGAAACCGCTGGAACGGGCTGCACACACTCGGTGCAAAGGGCCGGCGGTCGAAGACCGAGGGGACGCAATGCGTGTCGAACGGCCGGCAGGACGCATGCGCCGGCGTGGCGCCCATGGGGGTCAGCATGAGCGCAAAACCGAGAAGCGCGAGCCCGTAGACCGTTCGTAGCATGGTTCACTTTGCGTCGGCGGCCACCTGCATGTGGGTGATCTTGTCGGGATTGGCAACCGCGCCGTTCTGGGCCTCCGGGCCTTTCTTGATCTTGTCGACGACGTCCATGCCGGAGACCACCTCGCCCACCACGGTATATTTGTTGTTCAGGCTCGGATTGTCGGCCAGCATGATGAAGAACTGGCTGTTGGCCGAATTCGGATCCGACGTCCGCGCCATCCCGACGACGCCGCGCGTGTAGGGAACGGTCGAGAACTCGGCCGGAAGATCCGGATATTTGGAACCTCCGGTACCGTCGCCGCGCTGGCCGTCGCCGGTCTGCGCCATGAAGCCGGCGATCACGCGGTGGAAAGGTACGTTGTCATAGAATTTGTCGCGCGCGAGCTGCTTGATCCGTTCCGCGTGCTTGGGCGCGAGGTCAGGCCGCAGCTTGATGATGATCCGCCCGTACTTGGTATCGATGAAGACGGTGTTCTGCGGATCGAGTCCCTTCGGCAGCGCGGCTTGCGCCGGCTTGGGTGCCGCCGGCTTGGGTGCCGCCTGCGGCGCAGCGGCGGGGGGCGGCGCCGGTTGTTGGGCGAGCGCCGGAGTGACGCAGGCGAGCACGGCGAGCGCGGCCAGACGAGCGATCATGACAACTCCTGTTAGCGATGAGTGCTGGCGAATTTCTGCTTGAGGCGCGAGACGACCGGTGGCGGGACAAACGTGGTGATGTCGCCGCCCATGCTGGCAATCTGGCGCACCAACGTGGCGGTGATCGGGCGGACCATCGGAGATGCCGGCAGGAATACGGTCTGCACGTCCGGCGCCATCGCGGCATTCATGCCGGCCATCGACATTTCGTAGTTGAAGTCGGTGCCGTCGCGCAGGCCGCGGATCAGCATGGTGGCGCCGACGCGATGCGCGGCCGATACCACCAGGTCATCGAAGGTGATGCACTTGAGCTCGCAGCCGGCCTTGCGCAACACCTCGCTGGCGGTCTCCTCCAGCATGGCGAGCCGCTCCTTGGCGGAGAACAGCGGTGCCTTGCCGGGATGCACCCCGATTGCGCACACCAGCTGTTCGGCCAGGCGGGCGGCCTGCCGCATGACATCGAGATGACCGTTGGTGACCGGATCGAACGACCCGGCGTAGAGCGCGATACGAGCCATGGCCGGGTCTAGCGTGCGGGGTTTGTGGCCGCAAGGCGCCGCGCGCATGACGGCGGTGCTGGCCATGGCCGTATCGCGCGGTCTGAACCCTGGAAATTCATATTGCGCGCCAGAGGCTTAAGGACAAAGCGCCATTTTGTGACTGCGGTCACCGCGAAGAATCGCCAATCGGCGCCAACTACAAACACAACACGCGCCCGGCCAAGCCCGGGGGGTAGTTAAGGGGATCACGCCATGCCCAGGATTATTGGGCCAACCATCTTGGCCATCGGAATCGTTTGCGCGCCTGTGATCTTTGCCGGCATGCCGAGCGATAAGGCGCACTCGCAAGTGCCATCAATGCACGTGCCGTTGATGCAGGCGCCGTCGATCAAGGGCGATCGGCTCAACGTGAAGCCGGCACGCGCCGAGATGCCGGTGCGGAGTGAGGTGCCGGTGCGTGTCGCTGGTCCGACCCGAGTCGTCGCGATCGTGCCGACGCACCTAGCTCGGTCCTCGTCCTGAGGAGCGCCCGAAGGGCGCGTCTCGAAGGACGGCCGCAATCAACGGCATCGCCACACGAACTCGAAAGATTGGGAACGAACTCGCCTTTGGCCATCCTTCGAGACGCTTCGCTGCGCGACGCTCCTCAGGATGAGGACAGAGTGTGTGGCGCTCCAGCGAGCCTGGCTACTCCCCGTTGCCTTCGCCTTCCTCGCTCAGGCGCTCGACCGACACCACGCGCTCGCCGTCCGCGGTATCGAACACGATCACGCCCTGGGTCGAGCGGCCGGCGATGCGGATGTCGTCGACCGGACAGCGGATCAGTTGGCCGCCGTTGGTCACCAGCATGATCTGATCGTTTTCTTCGACCGGGAACGACGCCACCAGCTTGCCGGTCTTGCGCCGGATCGAGCCGTCCTTCTCGCGCACGTCCATGGCCACGATGCCTTTGCCGCCGCGGCCGGTGGTGCGGTACTCGAACGAGGACGAGCGCTTGCCGTAGCCGGTCTCCGAGATCGACAGCACGAACTGCTCGGCGGCCGACATCTCGACGTAGCGCTGTTCGCCGAGTTCGATCGCGCCATTGGCCTCCTCGGTCTCGGCCGGTGCCTCTTCCTCGCCGCTGAGGCCGCGGCGCACCGCGTTCGCGCGCCGCAGATAGGCGGCCCGTTCGTCGGCGGTTGCCTCGACGTGGCGCAGGATCGCCATCGAGATCACCTTGTCGCCGTCCTCGAGCGCAATCCCGCGCACGCCCATCGAGGTGCGGCCCTGGAACACGCGCACGTCGGTGACCGCGAACCGGATGCACTGCCCGCCGGCGGCGGTGAGCAGCACGTCGTTCGCCTCGGTACAGATCTGCACGTCCACGATCGCGTCCCCCTCGCCGAGCTTCATGGCGATGATGCCGGAGGGGCGCACGTCGACGAAATCGGAAAGCTTGTTGCGCCGTACGGTGCCGCCCGTGGTCGCGAACATCACGTCGAGATTGGCCCAGGAGTTTTCGTCCTCGGGCAGCGGCATGATGGTGGTGATGAGCTCGCCCTGCTCCAGCGGCAGGATGTTGACCAGCGACTTGCCGCGCGCCTGCGGCGCCGCGATCGGCAGACGCCAGACCTTCTCCTTGTAGACGCGGCCGTGCGAGGAGAAGAACAGCACCGGCGTATGGGTCGACGCCACGAACAGCCGCGCCACGAAATCCTCATCGCGCGTCTGCATGCCGGAGCGGCCCTTGCCGCCGCGGCGCTGCGCCCGATAGCTCGAGAGCGGCACGCGCTTGACGTAGCCGTGGTGCGAGACCGTGACCACCATGTCTTCGCGCTGGATCAGGTCCTCGTCCTCGACCTCGGCTTCCTGATCGGCAATGACTGTTCGCCGCGGGGTCGCGAACTCGCTCTTCACCGCTTGCATCTCGTCCTTGACGATCGCCTGGATCCGGGCGCGCGAGCGCAGGATGTCCAGATAGTCGGAAATCTCGGCGGCGAGCTTGTCGAGCTCCTCGGCGATCTCGTCGCGCCCGAGCGCGGTCAGGCGCTGCAGCCGCAGGTCGAGGATCGCCTTGGCCTGTTCGCCCGACAGCCGGTAGGTGCCGCCCTCGCTGATGCGGTGGCGCGGATCGTCGATCAGGGTGATCATGGTCGCCACGTCGGTCGCCGGCCAGTCGCGCCCCATCAGGGCTTCGCGCGCGGCCGACGGATCGGGCGCCGCGCGGATCAACCGGATGACCTCGTCGATATTGGCAACTGCGATCGCAAGCCCGACCAGCACGTGGGCGCGCTCGCGCGCCTTGTTGAGCAGGAATTTCGTGCGCCGTGAGATCACCTCCTCGCGGAACGCGATGAAGGCCTGGAGCATGTCTTTCAGGGACATGACCAGCGGGCGGCCGCCATCGAGCGCGACGACGTTGGCCCCGAAAGTCGTTTGCAGCGGCGTGAACCGGTAGATCTGATTGAGCACGA
>JBPYFJ010000018.1:0-54398 GCA_051985675.1 Xanthobacteraceae bacterium
GCGATTGAGGCTGCATAATCGTTGTTGAACTTCTGCGCGATGTCGCGCGCAAGCTCGAGATGCTGCTTCTGGTCTTCGCCGACCGGCACGTGGGTGGCGCGATAGACCAGGATGTCGGCCGCCATCAGGTCCGGATAGGCGTAAAGCCCGACCGAGGCGTTCTCGCGGTCCTTGCCGGCCTTCTCCTTGAACTGGGTCATGCGGTTGAGCCAGCCCAGCCGCGCGACGCAATTACACACCCAGGCGAGTTCGGCGTGCTCGGCCACCTGGCTCTGGTTGAACACGATGTTGCGCTTTGGGTCGATGCCGCAGGCGATGAAGGCCGCGGTAACTTCGCGGGTCGCGCGCGGTAGTTCGACCGGGTCCTGCCAAGTCGTGATCGCATGCAGATCGACGACGCAGTAGATGCAATCGTAGCGGTGCTGCAGCTCGGCGAATTTGACAATGGCGCCGAGGTAATTGCCGAGATGCAGATTGCCGGTCGGCTGTACCCCGGAAAATACGCGTTCCTTGAAGGCCATAAGCTATCCTCATGCTCGCCGTGTGCATGCCACGGCGACCTATCGGGGCGCAAGGGAGGACTCGACTAGCGGATCCTGGCAATCAGCTCGTGTAGCCGGATGACGTTGAGCGCGTGAAGCACTGCGAGGTAAACGACGAGACCCAGCAGCACCAGCAAGGCGAGGATCGTAAGGCGCAGCACCGAGGAGCCGGCCGCGTCAAACAAATTGGCCACCAGCGTGTTGCTGCCCATGATGGCCACACCCATGGCTCCGGTCGCGAACAGGATTGCGAGGGTCCTGCGACCGGCGACCCGCTCCAGGGCGAGCCAGCCGCGCCGCCACAGGATGACCACAAGAATACTCGCCCCGACCCAGCCCGACACTGCGATGGCCGCCGCGACCCCGACCTGGGCGTAGCGCGGGAACAGGACCAGCGCCAGCAGGGTCGCGCTCGCAACGCCCGCCAGGGCGGCCCACATCGGCGTGCGCGTATCCTGATGGCCGAACGACACCGCGCCCAAGACCTTCTCCAGGATGTGCCCCGGCAGGCCGGCCGACATGGCGGCGAGCGCCGCCGCGACTGCCGCGGTGTCACTCGCGCCAAATGCCCCGCGTTCAAACAATCCACCTGCAATCGGGTAGGCCAGGACAATGAATGCGACCGCCGACGGCAGCGCGAGGCCGCACGCAACTTCGAACGCGCGCGATTGCGCCGCGGCCAGCGTGCTGCGTTTGCCAACGAGCACACTTGCCGCGATGCGCGGCCCCAGCACCGAGGCGACCGCGACCGAAACCACCCCGAGGGGAAGTTCGTACAAACGATTGGCATAGTAGAGCCACGACACCGCGGCTTGCGATGGGGATGCCACCATGGCGCCGATGATGAGCTTGAGCTGGGGCGCGCCCGCGGCAACGACGCCCGGCATCGCATTGATGAAAAAACGCCGGACTGCCGGGGAGAGCCGCACGCGCAGCCGGCGAGGGACCTCCGGCGAGCCGCGCAGTGCAGCCGCGACCAGCACGAACTGCGCAAGCCCGGCGATGACGATCGATGCCGACAGAATATCGCCGGCAAGCCGCGATGCGCCGGCCTGCAGGATCAACACAACGACAAGTGCGGCCAGCAGCACGACGTTGAACACCACGATGCTGAATGCGGCTGCTGCAACGCGGCCCTGCGCGTTCAGCACGGCGGCGGCGACCGCGACTATACCGGCGATCGCGACATAGGGAACGGAGAGCCGCAAGAACGCGACTGCATCCTGGGCGCGCTCGCCGTCATGGGCAAACCCCGGCGCCAGCACGTGCATGACAAGCGGTGCGAACACTACGCACAGGATCGCGAGCGCGCCCAGTCCCAGCAATATGCAGCCGAAGACGTTCTCCGCGAATGCACGGGCGTCGCCGCGCTCGTCGCGGACTAGCATCCACGTCGGAACAAAGGCGGCGTTGAGGGCGCCCTCGGCGAGCAGTCGACGAAACAGATTTGGGATTTGAAGGGCCGCAAAATACGCATCGGACAGGGGCCCCGCCCCCAGCACCGCCGCAATGCCCATGTCCCGGCAAAAGCCCAGGAGGCGCGAGGCGAGCGTCGCCGAACCAACCGAAGTCAGGTCGCGGGCAAGAGACATGGCGCAGCCATGCTGATGCCGCGGCCGCGCGTCAAGCTATCGGCTAGGTACGACGCGCCAGCACGGCCTGTACGCTGTCCATATTGCGGACCTCATAACGTTCTTCCACATCGGCGAGCAGCATCGGTGCCGCGGGGGCCGCCCGATAGGTGATGCCGTCGGCGACCGAGGCCTGCCATCGTCGGCCATCGCTTGTCTGCAGCAAGAAGCCCTGATAGCGCTCGCGACCGTGAACGCTCAGCGCGAGCCGATCGTATCTAAGCCCGATATGCAGGGAGAATTCGAATTGGGGAAAGTCAGCGCGCGCGAAGCGACACAGGTGCTCGTCAATCCGACGCGGCCCGTCGGCGAAGTCGGTCTCGATCCGCTCGCGCGCGGTCGCGAGGTCAAGGCAGCAGTAGCGCTCGGCGATCTGGGGTGCCAAGTCCATCAGCCGATCGGCGTCCCACTGCACCGGGTCTTGGGTATTGCGCATTGCCATAAGCCCCCCGCGCGTTTGCACGCCGAACGCAAACGCCACACCAAGCCCAGGGAATTCCGACGGAAACGCTGCTCACAACCGCACTCGGCGCCGGCTCGATCAACACGCGCTCACCGACCGGTCCACATCGGACGATCAATGGGCGAACGGTGCGATCACGGAGCCAAACAGGCCGAATCACCCAAGAGTTTACATCATTGCCGGAGATCGTTAACTAGCGGTCCCCGCTGCGGACAGGCCGGGCTTGTCCATCGGTGCCACCAATCAAGAGCCAAGTAATGACAAGCGTTCAGTATGACGTTCTGGGTATCGGCAACGCGATCGTCGATGTGATCGCGCAGACCGAGGAAGACTTTCTGGTCAATCACGGCATGCAGAAGGGTACGATGGCGCTGATCGACGAGGCACGTGCGGCGCAAATCTATCAGGCGATGGGTCCGACCATCGAAAGCTCCGGCGGCTCGGCCGCGAACACGATCGTCGGGGTCGCGAGCTTCGGCGCACGCGCCGCGTTTGTGGGCAAGGTCAAGAAGGACACGCTCGGGGACGTTTTTGCACACGATATCCGCGCGGCCGGGGTTGCGTTCGAAACACGGCCCGCGACCGATGGTCCGTCGACCGCGCGGTGCTACGTGCTAATCACCCCCGACGGCGAGCGCACCATGAATACCTATCTGGGCGCGGCGCAAAACCTGCACCCGCGTGACATCGAACCCGACATGATTGCGCGCGCCGGCATCACCTATCTGGAAGGCTATTTGTGGGACCCCAAGGACGCCAAGGAAGCGTTCGTGAAGGCAGCGCAAGCGGCCCATGCCGCAAATCGCCGAGTGGCGCTGACACTATCGGATGCGTTTTGCGTCGATCGTTATCGCGACGAGTTTCTCGACCTGATGCGCAAGGGCACGGTCGATATCATGTTTGCCAATGAAGGCGAGCTGAAGAGTCTTTACCAGACCGCCGACTTCCACGCCGCCGTCGGGCAGTTGCGCAACGACTGCCGGTTCGCGGTCGTGACCCGTAGCGAACACGGTTGCGTCGTGGTCACCGCTGCGAGCGTGCTTCCAGTTCCGGCGTTTCCAATCGACAAACTGGTCGATACCACCGGCGCCGGCGATCTGTTCGCAGCCGGTTTCCTGGTCGGCCTCACGCATGGAAGCGACCACACGACGTGCGGAAAGTATGCGGCGCTCGCCGCCGCGGAGGTCATTCAGCACGTCGGCGCACGGCCGCAGCAGTCGCTCAAGGCGCTTGCCGCGGCCAATGGGCTGCGTGCCTGAGCCCTTCAGGGGTTCAGACGACCGCCCCTGGGGCAAGCCGGAAAGTCAGGGCCGCTTCCCCGCTGTTCGGTTTTGCCGCTAAACTGGCGGCGAGACTTGGAACGCAAGCTTGGGAGGAGCGCGTCCATGAGAACGCAAAATCTGTCGCGTGTCGCGGTTACAGCGGGGGCTATGTTGGCAGCGATCGGGGGGCTTTCCGCTGCCTCGGCGCAAACCATCAAGATCGGAGTGATCAACAGCTACTCCGGATTTCTCGCGCAAGCGGGAGATCAGATGCAGAAGGGCATCGATCTCTACGTCAAGACGCATGAAAAAGAACTGCCGCCGGGCGTCAAGATCGAGCTTATCCGTCGCGATGATGCGGCGACGCCGGACACCGGCAAGCGGCTCGCGCAGGAGCTGATCGCGCGCGAGAACGTTCAGTTGTTGATGGGCATCGTCGGATCGCCGATCGCAGCTGCGGTCGCGCCGCTGACGGCACAGGCCAAAGTTCCACTGGTCATTACCAACGCGGCCGGCGTCGCTATCCCGCGCATATCGCCCTACGTGGTGCGGGTTTCGTTCACGCTGTGGCAACAAGCTTATCCGCTCGGTCAATGGGCCGCCAAGCAGAACTGGAAGACGGCATTCACTGCGGTCAGCGACTTCATTCCGGGGCACGACGCCGAGGGCGCCTTTACCAAGGGTTGGACTGATGCCAGCCTGAAAATCCTCGGATCGGTTCGTTTCCCGACAAGCAATCCCGACTTCACCCCAATCGTGCAGCGGATCAAGGATACCAAGCCGGACGTCGCTTTCATCTGGGTGCCGGCACAGGAGCAGGCAACATCCGTTCTCAAGGCGGTCCGTGACTTCGGCCTCAAGCAAGCTGGCATCAATGTCATCTCGACGCAGGACCTGCTTCCCGACGAACAACTGCCGCTCATCGGGGATGTCGCGATCGGTCTGGTCACCTCCGGAATTTACTCGACGGCCGCGGATCGACCCGCAAACAAGGCGTTCCTGGCCGCCTGGGACCGCGAATATGCCGACAAGGCAATCCCGGATTTTCTTTCCGTCGATGGCTGGGATGGGATGTCGGCGATCTTCGACCTGATCAAGGAGACCAAAGGCAAGTTCACGGGCGACGATGCCATCAAGTTCCTGTCGCATTGGAAAACGGATAACAGCCCGCGCGGTCCGATTTCGGTCGATCCAGCGACGCGCGACATCATCCAGAACGTCTACATGCGCAAAACCGAGATGATGAACGGCAAGCTTGCCAACGTTGAATTCGACACGATCCCGAACGTGAAGGATCCGTGGAAGGAGCTGAACCCACCGAAGTGACGCCGATTGAACAGCGCACCAACGCTGTGGGATAGATGCCATCCGCCTGACGATGGCATCCAGCAAGACAAGGCAAATGGGGGCGGCGCGGCCTCAGTGAGGCTTATTCGCGCGCGTGTCCGGTCCCATGTAGCTCGACCCCCAGATCACTAGCGCGGTGATCAGGATAAAGAACCCAAGCGCGATCAAGAGCGGCATTGCATCCTCCCGCGGCGTCTGGCCGTGCGCGGCAACGGACGCGCCCGCCGCACGTTTTCACCAGTTTGCAACGGTTCGGTGTCGGTTCGCCAGCGCATGCGATCCGGCGTCGCCACAATTTCGAAACCGAACATTAACCGAGCGCGCCCTAATTCTCGTCGTTGCCCAGGCAACCCAGGCGCCGGTAACGAATTGGTAAGAATTAGTCGGTTACCGATTGGTAAACCGCACCAATGGGGACCAACGCCAATGGAATCATCCCAAAATACGGTGTTAGATCAGGCACTTGCAGACGAACCCCGGGAGGGCGCAACGACGCAGGGCGCCGCTGAAACGCAGGCCGCCTCCGCTGCGGTCGCGGGGCAGTCGACCCCGATCGCAATCGATGCGCCGGATCTTGCTCCGGTTGACGCTCAGCCTGGATCATCCGAACCGGTCACAATCGATCTCAATCCACATCGCATTGGCGCGCTAACGCGATGGATTGCGCCGACTTCGCAAAACCCGCGGGTCGATGGGTTCGCGCCCCGCGCCGACCGGACGCGGCGCCCGCAGGCATCCCAATGGCAGCCGCAGCGTGTGTCGCATCTCGCTGCCCTTATTGCACTTGCAATCGGCGGCGGTGCGATTGCGGGTACGCTTGGGACCGCGTGGGTCATGCGCACGCCCGCGTTGGATCAGCCCCTCGCAGTGAGCGATTACAACCAGCTCAAGGGAGCGATCGAGCGTCTCAACGCCGATCTGGTTGCGTTGCGGGCAAATGTCGAGGGAACTGGTCGCGCGGCGAGTACGCAGGTTGCCCGGCTGACCGACCGCGTCGAACGCGCGCAATCGGAGCCGGCAGCCAAGATTGCAAAAATGAGCGAGGCGCTTGAGCGGATCGACCGTCGTACCCGCGATATTCCCGATCTGGGGCCGGCGCTTCCCGAACAGCGCGTCCCGCCGCCGATTCCCATCAAGGAAATCACTCGAATGTCGGTGGTCCCGGGCTGGGTCGTGCGCAGCGTCTATGACGGGGCGGCATTGATCCAGGGCCGCATCGGCATGATCGAGGTCGAGATCGGCGACCCGCTGCCCGGCGGCGGCCGGGTGGAAGCCATCCGACGGCAGGACGGCCATTGGGTTGTGGTCACCAGCAAGGGCCTGATCCTCGCTGCCCAGTGAGACGACCGAACGGGCCGGTTCTTCACGCGCGGTTGCTCCAATCGCAGGCTTTCTGTGAAACGGTGCCGATCCTCTGACCGCGTCCGAGGGTAGGCGTGGGTGAGATCACTCAGTCCTGACCTGCACGCGCCGGGGTTTTTGCTCTGGCGCCGCCACGCTATGCTGCGACGCACGAGAGTCCCGTGGATTGCGGCCATGATCATTCGGACTGCCGTGCTGTCGACAGCGCTGATCGTTGCTTTGACGTTGGCCCTACCGGCCGCGGCGCAGGCACCGGGATCGCCAGCCGGAAAGCCGGAGATGCGCGAAAGCTGCCCGGGTATGGTGGCAGGCGAAACGCCGCGGGTCACTCCGGCGGGCCTGCGGCTCGCGGCCCTCGCGCCCGACCAGGTTCGCATCACATTCATTGGCCACGCCACATTCCTCATCGAAAGCCCGAAACTGGTTCGGATTGCGACCGACTACAACGACTATGTCAGACCGCCGTTGGTGCCCGACATCGCCACCATGAATCACGCCCACTCGACGCATTACACCGACCATCCAGATCCGGCGATCAAATACGTGCTGCGCGGGTGGCGCGACGACGGCAAGCCGGCCGCGCACGACCTCTGGTATGGGGATGTGCGGGTGCGGAGCGTCGCAACCAATATTCGCGATTGGAACGGCGGAACCGAGCGGCACGGCAACTCGATTTTCATTTTCGAGATCGGCAACCTTTGCATTGCCCATCTCGGTCACCTGCATCACACGCTTACGCAGCAGCAGCTTGACGAGATCGGCCGCATTGACGCGGTCATGGTTCCGGTCGACGGCAGCTATACGCTCGACATCGACGGAATGATCGAGGTGCTGCAAGCGCTCAAGGCGCCGCTGATGCTGCCGATGCACTATTTCAGCACTTACGGTCTCGAACGGTTCCTTGAGCGCGTCGGAGGCAAGTTTCCGGTCGACTATAACGAGACGCCATCGATTGTCGTTTCAAGGGCAACGCTCCCGGCGGCGCCAAAATTCCTGGTATTGCCGGGACGCTGATCGGCACCTCACCGTGGTTCAGCGCCAATCGTCAATCGCAAACACGTCCGGGCGATTGTAGCCGGGCCCGTTGGGACGATGCATTGCGACCCCGACGAGGCCCGCTCGAAATCCGCGTGCGCGCATGATGTCGTAGGCTCCGGAGCGGGCCGTGTTCGTGCCGGCTTCGATGCGTCCGGCGCCAACCGCGCACGCCAAGCCCTCGCAGCTGTCGAGCAATGCGACAAAATCCTGCTCGGCGTGCGGGCGCACCGCCGCGAACTTGACGAAGAGCGCGCCGCTTCCCCCTTCGCTGCCGGCGCCGAAATGGCAGATGGCAAGGCCACGAATGCCGTCCCCACTGCCGAGCAGGATCGTATCGCCAAGCTTCATGCTCGCAACCGCCTCGATCTCGCGTGCGAGATTGAACCCGGGAAGGATTGCGTCGGTGACGCGGCCGCATTGGCGCAGCGCAGCCTCGCGCTCGGCAGGAGCCAGCTTCGAGAACAATGTGCCGGCTGCAGGCGCGCCCGTCCGGCTGCGGCTGGCATCCGGCGTCTTGCTCATGACCGGCGTGAGAGCTTGCGACGTGAATCCGAAGCTTTCGTACAGCCGCAGGTGCGTGGCGCTTTCCGGGAAGGTGAACAGGCCGGAAACCTTCGTCGCGCGGGCATCGGCGAGCTCCACAATCTTTTCGACCAGCAGGCGCGCGATCCCGCGCCCGGATTGATCCGGATGGACAAAGATCGGGCCAACAATCAGGACACTGCCCCAGTCCATCGCGCAGGCGCCGCCGACGAGGGTGTTGTCGAGTTCGGCAACAAAGGCCGTGGACGCGTCCGTCGCCCAGCGCGTGCGCACCGCTTGGGCGTCGCCTCGAAACTGGCTCGGGTCCGGCAAACGGAAGCGGGTTCCGAACGCAATGCGATAGACGCGATCGGCTGCCGCGAGATCCTCTTGCCGCATTGGGCGAATGATCGGTTGTGGCATTGACCATACCTTTGCGGGAACCATAGGGTATTCTTGCTCGTCCGCTTGTCGCAAGCACAGCACGGAGAAGACGCGATGGCCTTTGCGAAAACGCGCGACGGAACGCGCCTGTACTACGAAGAGGCCGGGAGCGGCACGCCGATCCTGTTCCTGCATGAATTCGCCGGCGACCATCGCAGCTGGGAAGCACAGATGCGCTATTTTTCCCGGCGGCATCGTTGCATCGCCTATTCGGCGCGCGGATATCTGCCGTCGGAGATTCCGGCGTCAGATGACGCTTACGGCTTCAAGCATTTCATGAGCGATGCGGTGGATGTGCTCGATCATCTCGGCGTCCGGCGCGCGCACATCGTCGGGCTGTCGATGGGCGGTTACACGGCCTTGCAGGTCGGTCTCAACCATCCGGATCGAGCGGTGTCGCTGACCCTGGCGGCTACGGGGTCCGGATCAGAGCGCGGCCGGCAGGAGGAATTTCGCCGCGGCGCGCACGAAACCGCCAAGCAATTCGAGACGCTTGGAGCCGCCGAGGTGGCGCAGACCTATGGGATGGGGCCAGGCCGGGTGCCTTTCGAGGTCAAGGATCCGCGCGGTTATCGCGAGTTCGCGCAGCAATTCGGACAGCACGATGCGCACGGCTCGGCGCACACGATGCGCGGGTTCCAAGGCGGAAGGCTGTCGATCTACGACTTCCACGACAACCTGCGCCGGTTCGCGGTGCCGACCCTGATCGTCGTCGGCGACGAAGACGACGCCTGCGTCGAGCCGAGCCTGTTCTTGAAGAAGACGATCGCAACCTCGGGACTCGCGGTGTTCCCAAAGACCGGACACGCGGTCAACCTAGAAGAACCGGCCCTGTTCAACCAAGCGCTCGATGCCTTCCTCGCGCTCGTGGAAGCGGGCCGGTGGGCCGCACGCGATCCGCGCTCGGTGCGGCCGTGACCGAGGTCAAGACTTCGGCGGGTTGTCGATCTTCCATGGATCCTTCACCATCGGGAAGGTGAAGATATCGACGTTCTGCAACTGGCCACCGATCTTTTCGATCCGACGAATGTAGATGTTCTGGACGATGTCGCGCTCTTGCGGGTCGATCATGATCTCGCCGCGCGGGCTGCGCAGGGTCTTGCCCTTCATGGCATCGATGTACTTGAGCCCTTCCGCCGAAGCACCGACCTCGTGCAGCGCCGTATAGATCAGCTTCGTCCCGTCCCAGGCGGCGACCGAGGCAATATCGGTCACGCCTTTGTCGCCGAACATCTTGTGCAGCTGGTCGCGCATAACGATGTTTTCCGGAAGCTTATTGGTCTCGGTATAATGGTTGACCGAGACGACTCCGACCACGTCGTCGGAGAAGTGCGGCAGATACAACTCGGCAAATTCGCCGCCGCCAAGGAGCTTGATGCCGGCCTGCTTGAGGCCACGCTCGACATAGGCCTTGACGAAGGAGATCGACGGCGAGCCGCCGGGCTGGAACATGTAGATGGCGTCGGGCTTCGCCTGCATCGCCTTCTCCATGTAGACGGCGAAATTCGTCTCTTGCTGCGGCGTGCGCGCGCTGCCGACTATTTGGCCTCCAGCGGCCTTGAAGGACTTCTGGAAGTAGGTCTCGGCGTCGATACCGGGCGCGTAGTCGCTGACGATTGTGTAGACCGACTTGATGCCGTTGTCGGCCGCCCATTTGCCGATCGACGCCGACCACTGCGGGACCGTCACGCTGGTACGTACATAGTAGGGCGAGCCACGGACAATTGACGCGGTCGCGGCGTTCATGATCACGACCGGGGTCTTGGCCTGGGTTGCGATATCGCCGACCGCCATGGCGTGCGGCGACAGCTCGAACCCGGCAAGCATTTTGACGCGCTCACGCAGGATCAACTCTTCCCCTAGTTGCTTGGCCTTGTCCGCGCCGCCGCTGGCGGCGTCCCGGGAGACAATCTCGACCGCGATGTCCTCGCCCTTCGGACCCTTGACCGTCTTGCCGTTGATCGCCTGGAACGCCTCGATGGCATTTTGGAATTGCGGTCCCCACGTGGCAAACGCCCCGGTGTAGGATGCGATCAAGCCGATTTTGAAGGGTTCGGCGGCTGGAGCCTCGGTGCTCGTCAAACCAAGCGCGATCGAAAACGTCGCCGCCGCCAATGAGCCCATCGCCCAATGCGGGTATGCTGCGCGTGTCATTGCACTCCTCCCCTGGATTAAAGGGATCCGAAGACCGGCCCAATACTCGATTTTGGGATAATCACACGTCGACGCTTGCCGTCAACGCATGTTCCTGGATGAAATTCTTGCGCGGCTCGACCAGGTCGCCCATGAGCTCGGCGAAGATGTTGTCCGCGTCCTCGCCTTCCTTCACCTTCACTTGCAGCAGCGTGCGAGCTTCGGCGTCGAGCGTGGTCTCCCAAAGCTGCTCAGGGTTCATCTCGCCGAGGCCCTTGTAACGTTGCAAAGCGATGCCCTTGCGGCCCGCAGCTGTGACCGCCTCGAACAGATCGATCGGGCCGTGGACGGCGGTTTCCTCGCCTTTGCGGCGCAACAGCCCGGGCCGTGCGTAGGTGGCTTGCAAGGCGGCCGCATGCTCATCAAGCTTGCGCGCGTCGGCCGATGCAAGCAGCGCTTGATCGATAAACGCCGCCTCCTTGACGCCGCGGACGGTGCGCTCGAAGCGAAAGCCATCCTGGAAATGGCCTTGCCAGCCGCGCTCAGTCTCGTCGGCCAGCGCATCGAGCCGACGTGCGATGTAGGTCGCGGCGGCCTGCGCTTTCTCAAGGTCATCAAACACCGACGGGGTGAGCACGCCTGCGATCGCCGCCTGTTCGACCACTTTGCGGTTATAGCGCGAATGCAGATTGGCAAGTATGCCACGGATCGAGCGCGCCTCTTCGACCAGCGAAGTCAGGTCGGCGCCGGCGCGTTCGCTGTTGTTGAACAGCTTGAACACCGCATCTTCAATACCGCCCGCGATCAAGGAGTCCTCGAGCGCGCGCTCATCCTTGAGATACTGCTCGGACTTGCCGCGGGTGACTTTGTAGAGCGGCGGCTGGGCGATGTAGAGGTGCCCGCGTTCGATCAGCGCCGGCATTTGGCGGAAGAAGAAGGTCAGCAGCAACGTACGGATATGGGCACCGTCCACGTCGGCGTCGGTCATGATAATGATGCGGTGATAGCGCAGCTTGTCTGGGTTGAAATCCTCGCGGATGCCGGCCCCGAGCGCAGTGATCAGAGTGCCGATCTCCTGGCTCGACAGCATCTTGTCGACGCGGGCGCGTTCGACATTGAGGATCTTGCCGCGCAGCGGCAGAACGGCCTGAAACTCGCGATTGCGGCCCTGCTTGGCGGAGCCGCCGGCGGAATCGCCCTCCACAATGAACAGCTCGGATTTGGCGGGGTCGCGCTCCTGGCAATCGGCAAGCTTGCCGGGCAGGGATGCGATATCGAGCGCGCCTTTGCGGCGGGTCAACTCACGCGCCTTGCGCGCAGCTTCCCGCGCGGCCGCCGCCTCGACCACCTTGCCGACGATTTCGCGCGCCTCGGACGGATGTTCCTCGAACCAGGCCTGCAAAGCATCATTCATGATGCCTTCGACCGCCGGCCGGACCTCGGATGATACGAGCTTGTCTTTGGTCTGCGAGGAGAACTTCGGGTCGGGAACCTTTACGGACAAAACCGCGGTCAGTCCCTCGCGGCAGTCGTCTCCCGTCAAGGTGACTTTGTCTTTGCGGGCCGGGCTGTTCTGCTCCGCATAACCGGTCACTTGCCGCGTCAATGCCCCACGAAACCCGGCCAGATGGGTGCCGCCGTCGCGCTGCGGGATATTGTTCGTAAAGCAATAGACCGCCTCGTGATAGCCGTCGTTCCACCACAAGGCGCAGTCGAGCGAGACGCCATCGCGCTCCGACTGGATCACAATCGGAGCCGGCACCAGCGGGCTTTTGTTGCGATCAAGGAATTTTACGAAGGCCTCTACCCCACCTTCGTAGTGCATTTCCTCGCGCTTCTCGACCGCATGACGCTGGTCCGAAAGCACGATCCGCACGCCCGAATTGAGGAACGCAAGCTCACGTAGCCGGTGCTCGATGGTCGCCCAGTCGAACTCGAGCATAGTGAAGGTTCTGGGTGACGGCAGGAAGGTGACCTCGGTCCCGCGCTTGTCGGCGTCGCCGACGCTTGCCAGCGGCGCAACGGCTTCGCCGTCGCGGAACTCCATCGAATACTCCCGGCCGTCGCGCCAGATCGTGAGCTTGAGCCAGGTCGACAGCGCGTTAACGACCGAAACGCCGACGCCGTGCAGGCCGCCGGATACCTTGTAGGAATTCTGGTCAAATTTTCCGCCTGCGTGCAGCTGGGTCATGATGACCTCGGCGGCCGAAACACCTTCCCCCTGGTGGATGTCCACCGGGATACCACGGCCGTCGTCGCGCACCGTGCACGAGCCGTCCGGGTTCAGGGTGACGCTAACCTCCTTGGCGAACCCGGCGAGCGCCTCGTCGATTGCATTGTCGACCACCTCGTACACCATGTGGTGCAGGCCGGAGCCATCGTCGGTGTCGCCGATATACATGCCCGGCCGCTTGCGCACGGCATCGAGGCCCTTGAGAACCTTGATGGATCCGGAATCGTAATCGGACGGCTCCGGATGGGGTTTTTGACGCGCAGCTTCAGCCATGGACGTTCGAAGTCAGGGTGCGAGGAGCGGCAGATTTTGAACAATCGGTGTGACACGAAATATGGGCATCGTACAGGGCAAAAAGAAGGCCCTTAACACATTGATAATTAATTAAAATTCTGTGATTGCTGCGATGCCCTCGCGCCCCGATTCGCAAGCCTGAAAGAAGGCCCGATCAGATCGGCGAGAAGGGCCAGTTTACCGGCTGTACCTTGGCGCGCGGCAGCGGCTGACTGAACAGGAAACCCTGCATCTCGGTGAAGCCGAGTCGACGAATCTCGCGCAGCTGCTGCTCGGTTTCGACGCCTTCGGCCGTAGTGGTGACGTTGAGCGCCTTGGCCAGCATTGCGATCGCTTCAATGATCGCGACCGACTCCTCGTTCTCGCCGATGTCCTTGATGAAGCTGCGATCGATCTTGAGCTTGTCGAACGGGAAGCTGCGCAAATAACTGAGCGACGAATAACCGGTTCCAAAATCGTCGAACGCGATGCGTACGCCCATGTCGCGCAGCTGGTGCAGGGTCGCAAGCGTATTCTCCGTCGCATGCAACAGCACGGCCTCGGTAACTTCGAGCTCCACGCGGTTCGCCGGCAGCCGGGCAGCGGCGAGCGCGCCCGTGATTAGCGCGATGATGTTCGACCGCGCTAAGTGGGCGGGCGAGAGGTTGATGGCCACCTTGAGGTGCTCGGGCCACGTCGCTGCCTCTTTGCAGGACTGATAGATGACCCAGTCCCCGATCGGCGCGATCAAGCCGATCTCCTCGGCAACCGGAACGAATTCCGTTGGCAAAATCAATCCCCGCTCGGGGTGGTGCCAGCGCAGCAGCGCTTCAAACGACGTGATCTGGTTGGTCTTGAGGTTGACGATCGGCTGATAGAACAGCTCGAACTCGTCTCTGGGAAGAGCATTCTTGAGCGCCAGTTCGATTTTGCGGCGCGCCTGCGTGCGGGCGTCCATCTCCGGCTCGAAGAACCGATAGATGCCACGGCCCTCAGACTTGGCGCGCGACAATGCGAGATCGGCATTCTTGATGAGGGCGTCGGCGTCGCTACCGTCGTCCGGCGCCAGTGAAATCCCGACGCTCGAATCAATCATAAGAGTGTGGCCCGCGATCTCGTACGGCACCCGGATGGCGTCGCAAATGCGGGTCGTAATGGCGGCGGCCTCGCTGGCAGTGGCGATGTCGCTCAGAGCAACGGCAAATTCGTCACCGCCGATGCGCGCCACAAGATCGTTGTCGCCGATATTGGCGCGCAAGCGCTCGCCCACGGCCCGCAACAGCTCGTCGCCGATCGGATGACCCAGCGAGTCGTTCAAGGTCATGAAATGGTCGAGGTCGATATGGAGCACGGCCAACGGCCGTCCTCGATGCGACTGCGTCAGGGCATGCGTCAACCATTCGCGCAGGCGAGCGCGGTTAGGCAAATCCGTCAACGTGTCGTGACGCGCCAGATAGGCAATTTGCTTCTCAGCCTGCCGCCGCGCGGTGATGTCTTCGTGGGTCGCGACCCAGCCGCCCGTCGGCATCGGCTGGTTCGAAATCGCGATGGTTCGCCCATCGGAGATCTCAATGATCCGCATCTCGATCTTGGCGGCCGCCGCTCTCGCAACGATTGCCTGCGCGTACGCCACGGGATCACCCGCAAAGCTGCCTGTCTCCACACGTTGACGCAACAACTCGGCCAACGTGCACCCGGGCTGCACGTGGGTATGCCCGTACATGTCGAGATAGCGTTGATTGCAGATGATCACCCGTCCCTGGGCGTCAAACATCACGAGGCCCTGGGACATGTTGGTGAGTGCCGCGTTGAACAGAAGATTTTGATTGAGTAGCTCCTGCTCGCGCGCTTGCAGATCGGTCGTGCGATCCGTGACGGCTTTCTCGATCATGTGTTCGATTTGATCGAGCTGCTCGGCCGTGAAGGCGTTTGAAGCACCCGGGAGCTGCGCCGCCCCGCGTTCAGGTCCAGCTGCTGCAGTCACGCGCTCTCCCGGACGCACGGCGTCCGGAACGGTTTGATCATTCCTCGGTCGGGAAGGCTGTTGCGAGAAAAATCTAGGCACGTGAGCCCCCAGAACGGCCTAAGACGGCCACTCTAGGGATGCGGTTCGCGTCCCAACCAATGTCCGCATTGCGCGAACAAAACATGCAAGCCCCCGCCGACGATCAGAAGCCACGACAAAATTACAATCAGGCGCCCCCAGCTTGAATGCAAGTGCAAAAAACGATGGTCTCGCCGTGTGGTTACTGCGCCCGCGCCATGGCGAACGATTGATACTTGGGCATCATCGTCGGTGTTCGAGCATCCCGCTCTATTATAACAAACTCAGTTCGAGCTATGGTCATCGCACGGCGCGCGAGGTTAACTTGCCCGCGTCGATTGTAATGACCTGCGCGCGCGTCGCGACATCTCCAAATGCAGCGGGATCTGCCCCAGACATCCAAACTTGGCTGCCAAGGCGGTCTAGTGCGTCGAACAGCGCGGCGCGCCGGGTGGGATCGAGATGTGCGATCACTTCGTCGAGCAGCAACACCGGCGCAAAGCCGGTAAGCCGTGCGATCAGCTCGGCATTGGCAAGCACAAGGCCGATGAGCAGCGCCTTTTGCTCCCCGGTTGAAGCGTCCCGCGCGGCAATCGCCTTGGCCGTGTAAATAACGTTGAGATCAGTGATGTGGACGCCGTCGAGTGTGCGGCCCGCGGCTTTATCGCGCTCGCGGTTCTCGCGCAGAACCGTGCGATAGCGGTCTTCGATCTCAACGGCCGGGTACGTCCGTACCAGCGCTTCGACCCAGCCGTCGAGGGCGATCTCGGCCGACGGAAATGTCGGATCGTGCCGTGTCGCCAATGCGTCGGTCAGAAGCTCCACCGTTTGCGAGCGCGCGGCCGCGACTGCAACCGCAAGTTCAGCGGTCTCATGCTCGACCGCGTCCAACCAGTGCTCGTCCGGGCGCGGCTGTTCAAGCAAGCGGTTGCGCGAGCGAAGCGCGCGTTCAAGTGCATTGACGCGCGCCCCGTGTTCGGCATCAATCGTCAACACCAGGCGATCAAGAAAACGTCGGCGCTCGGACGCGGGTCCCCGGAACAGACTGTCCATCGCGGGCACCAGCCACAGCACGCGCAGATAGTCCGCGAACGCACTGACGGATGACACCGGCTCGCGGTCGACTCGGGACCGGCGCGATGTCGGCTTGATCTCAGTAGCGGGCGGGTCGATTCCAGTACCCAGCGTCACGATTCCAAGCGCGCCTTCCACCTCCGCCGCCACCGCCCAGGTCCCATCGCCTTCGGTGAAAGCAACGTCCTCGAGAGTTGCGTGGCGCAGGCCGCGGCCCGGGCTCAGAAACGATATTGCCTCTAGAATATTGGTCTTGCCGGCGCCGTTCGGGCCGACCAACACAATCGTGTGGTGCTCGATCGAAACGGCGGCAGCGTGATAGTTGCGAAAGTTCGTCAGCGTCAGACGGCGAATGCGAGCAGCAGTCATTGGTCAAGCGGCGGACGCTCCTTCATCAGTCCGCGCAAGCGGAAACCGATGACGGGTCGGCCGGATCTGGCTTCTCGATTTGGCACGTCGCTTCCGCGACTTGCTTGCAAAATGCGGTCGCGAACCGAATACGCCCGAGGTTATATCAAACGCGCATCGGCATGAGCACGTAGAGCGCGCCTTTGTTCGCTTTGTCCTCGATCAGCGTCGGCGAGCCTGGGTCGGCGAGCTTCAGAACAGCCGTGTCCCCATCGATCTGCGCCGCAATATCCAACAGGTAGCGTGAGTTGAAGCCAATATCGATTGGATCCGCCTCGTACACGACTTCCAGTTCTTCGGTCGCGCTGCCGGAGTCGGGGTTGGTGACCGACAGAACGAGCTTGCCTGCGGCTATCGACAGCTTGACCGCCCGACCGCGCTCGCTCGACACCGTGGACACGCGATCGACCGCCTGCTCGAATTCCTTGCGCTCGACCTCGAGCTGCTTGTCGTTGTTGTGGGGGATAACTCGCGCATAATCCGGGAATGTTCCGTCGATCAGCTTCGAGGTCAGCACGACCGAGCCGACCGTGAAACGGATTTTTGCCGGCGACAGCTCGACCGCGACCTCGCCATCGATATCCTCGATCAACCGCTGGATCTCGCCCACGGTCTTACGCGGGATGATAACGCTCGGCATGCCGTCGGCACCGGCCGGTGCGGCGAGGTCCACCTGAGCCAGCCGGTGGCCGTCAGTCGCGACAGCACGCAACGACAGCTTCTTGCCGCTTCCGGCGGTGTGCAAATAGATGCCATTGAGGTAGTAGCGCGTCTCTTCGGTCGAAATCGCGAATTGGGTCTTGTTGATCAGTCGCTTGAGATCGGCCGCGGACAGCACAAACCGATGTGCCATGTCGCCCGCCGCAAGGTCGGGAAAGTCGCTGTCGGGCAGCGTTTGCAGGGTGAAACGCGAGCGCCCGGCACGGATCGACATCGTGGCCCGGTCGCCCGTGGTCTCAAGGACGATCTGTGCACCTTCCGGAAGCTTGCGGACGATTTCGTAGAACATGTGCGCCGGCACCGTCGTCACCCCGCCCGGGTTGACCTCGGCCGCAATCGCCTCGACCACCTCGAGATCGAGATCGGTGGCCTTGAACGAGAGTTGCGAGCGATCGGCACGCACCAGGACATTGGCGAGAATCGGGATCGTATTGCGCCGTTCGACGACCCGATGCACATGCGAGAGCGATCTGAGAAGATCGGCGCGTTCGACAGTCACTTTCATGCGAAGCTCGCCACCTTGATTGGAACCCGCGCCGCCTATCCGGTGCGATCCAAGCAGATGCTTCGCATCTGATCGGAACGTCCCCCCACGAGGTCGAATTATTGTGGTGGGCCGACTGGTCCCGACACCTGGCTTGCCAAATGCCGGGGGTCAGGGCCACCCGGGGGAAGACGCCGCGTGGGGAGCGGCCTGGATCACACGTCAATTCGAACCGGGCACCAAGCCCCCGACGATGCCGCGCCGTCGCCAGCAATGCGTCGGGTGAATCGGCCGCACAGTCCGCCGAAATTGACCCGCCAGCGCGGAATAGGCAAGGGCAGGGGCTTGCCTGCCTTGTGCTTTTCCAGAAGTTCGCGCGGCGCAGCACGGGCGGCCGCGCAAGCCGGATTCCGTGGGGAGGGCAAGCAGGCGCTGCGGCCGCCTCGCGGGCTAGTCCTGCTGCAGTTGGCGCTTGAGCGACTCGACTTCCTCAGCCAGCGTCTGGTCGCTGCCCACCAAATGCTCGATCTTGCGGACCGCGTGCAGCACAGTGGTATGGTCGCGGCCGCCAAATCGCCGCCCAATTTCCGGTAAGGAGCGCAAGGTCATAGTCTTGGCGAGATACATGGCGACCTGCCGCGGACGAACCACGTTAGCGGTTCGCCGCGCCGACAACAGGTCGCCGCGGCTGACATTATAGTGGCGCGCCACGATACGTTGGATGTCTTCGATCTTGACCCGCTTTTGGTCGCCCGGTCGGATCAGATCGCGCATCTCGCGCTCGGCGAGTTCCATGGTGATCGGTTGGCCGGTCAGCTTGCTGCACGCAAGCAGACGATTGAGCGCGCCCTCAAGGTCACGCCCGTTGTGCGTGGCCGACTTCGCGATATAGCTGAGCACCATAGGTGGCACGTCGAAGTCGGGATGATGTTGGCGGGCGGCGTTGACCCGGGCGTTGAGAATCTCAAGCCGCAGCTCTTCCCCGAGCGATCCCATCTCGACCACCAGCCCGCCCGCAAGACGCGAGCGCACGCGCTCGTCCAGGGTCTCGATTTCGGTCGGGGGATGGTCGGCGGCAATCACGACCTGACGGCCGGCGTCGATCAGCGAGTTGAGCGTGTGTGAAAACTCGGCGTGGGTCTGTTTGCCTTGCAGGAACTGAAGGTCGTCTATGACGAGGACATCGATGCCTCGCAGCGAGTCCTTGAGCGCAAGCGCATTGTGGCTTCGCAGGGCGGACACGAAGATATAGATGAAGCGTTCGGCGGTCAGGTAGAGCACCTTTCGGTCGCTTAACGCGTTGCCGGCCCAGGTGATCGCCTGCAAGAGGTGGGTTTTGCCGAGCCCGACCCCCGCGTGGATGTACAGCGGGTTGAACATCACCGGATCGCCGCGATGTCCGGTCGCGACTTGGCGGGCTGCCGCATGAGCGAGCGTATTGGAGCGGCCGATCACAAACGTCTCGAAATTCAGGCGCGGGTCCAACGGCGATCCGCCCAATGCATCATGCGCCGCCAAGGCAGGTGCAGGGCTGCGGAGTTCCGGCAGCTCGCCGGCAGGTCGATGCGCGCACGCGGGTTCCGAGAGTCCTGCGGGCGCTACCTGGCGGATGACAGCGGAGCGCACGGACAAATCGATTTTGCAGACGTTCGTGTCCTCGGCCTGCCAGCAAGCCAGCACGCGCTCGGCGTAATGGGATTGAATCCAGCTTTTGAGGAATTTCGTCGGCACCGAGAAGCGCACGGTGTCACCGCCCGCGCCCTCGAGTTCCATTCGTGCAAACCAGCTGGAGAAAATGTCCTCGCCCACCTCGGCACGCAGCCGCTCCTTGACGCGTTTCCAGCGCTCCTGATCCAGGCTCGAGACTGGAGAGTTCGTCAGTGGGCGTGCCCGCGCTTGCATCGGAAGGGACACCGCCGAGGCGGTGCTGTCGCGGTGATAGGCGAGAGAGGGGTCGATCACGGCTATTCCAATCGAATGTGAAGCGCCTCAGATGGGTGACTGCGGCGCGCAGTGGGGCCGCAGATTGCGTTTGGAGGCGCAACGTTCGCGCCGAAGGTTGGGAAAGAACGCGAGAGCCGCTCTACGCCGCGGCTGTCATCCCGGCGGAGCGGGCTCCATCAGCTTGAGCATGGCGCTGTGGATCGAGCGATCGGTGCGTCCCGAACCTGCCTGGGCGCAGTCGGTATTAAGTCCGTCGGAGATCCTGCATTCGAGCTTCGATCCTAGCCACACCCGCAACTTCATGTCGCCCTCCGCTTGAGGTACCCTGTTCTTGTTCCGGCTAGCAAAACAGCAAGACCCCACACCCTCGGCTTCGTCTGGCGCATCTACTTATTCACGCCAACGGGGACCTTGGGTCGTCTCGAAGCGAGCTCCCTGCTTCGGATGCATCCGACGGAGCATGTCGTGAGACAAAGCCACTCCGCCGCCATCCGCAGATGAACGAAAAGTTTCTTCTAGCGTTGACTGAGGTGCCGCCGGTGGCCCGACGACGGAGGGCGATGATACATAACGGATCGACGGCTTCAACGAATTTCATGAACCGCGTGTCACAAACGGTGCAGCCACGTGCTTGCCTGCGTGCATTCGCGGTTCAGGCGTCGGGTATCAACTTTATGAATTCGCGATAAGATTCGGCAAAGCTGTTCGTGTTATAAAATTGTCGCGCGCGGAATCGATAAAAACTTGAAAAGCGTCGGCCAGAACGCGTGCGTGACAGTTTTTTGAAGTCCACCAGTGCGCGTTAAGCCTAAGTTTTTCTTCTTTCGAAATTTTCTCTGCGCAAATTTGCAAGGTAACCCGCGCGACCAACTTGCTCGATCACGCTCTGTAAGCTCGATCACGCTCTGTAAGAAAATGAAAAACGCGGCGAGACCGCGTGAGAGCGCACGACGCCGCGGGCGCCGAGCACGTGTCAATCAGCGGCTGTCAAAAATCGAAATCGGCAACGCGTGAGCATCGCTCGATTGCGCGCTGCGGCGCAGCAAAGACATTGAAATGCGGATGACAGCGGAGCGCACACGCCGTCGCTTTGAAGCGCGAAATCCGCACGTTAACCAAAATCGCCGGACAACTATGGAAGTTTTGCGAGCCGCCGGGTCAAGCGCGAGATCTTGCGGCTCGCTGTCTTCTTGTGAACGAGGCCCTTGCGCGCCGCACGCACGAGCTGCGGTTCGGCTGCTTTAAGGGCGGCGAGCGCACTCTTCTTATCGCCGGCGGCGATCGCCGCCTCGACGTCGCGCACTGCGGTCCGCATCTGTGAACGGCGCGATTTGTTGACGGCGGTGCGGCGAGCGATCTTGCGCGTGGCTTTGCGTGCCGATTTGGTATTGGCCATTGGATCGTCCTGTGGTCGGGACCGATTTCTCCCGACATTGAAAACGGATACGGCGGAGATCAGCCCCGCCGCTTTGGCCCGGGTCTTATCGGCCGGGAACGGCCCCGTCAACCGCTGACATTGTAGCCGGCGAGCGCCGCCATGTTGACGAGATCAGTGTCGGTGGCGGACAAGCTGACAATCTGCACTGACCGGTCGAGTCCGACGAGCAGTGGCCCGATCACGTGGGCGCCCCCGAGTTCCTGCAGCATCTTGGTGGAAATGGCGGCGGAGTGGAATGCGGGCATGATCAAGACGTTGGCGGGCCCGGAGAGACGGCAGAATGGATATGCCGCCATCAGGTCCGGATTGAGCGCCACGTCGGCGGCCATTTCGCCGTCGTATTCAAAATCGACCCGGCTCCGGTCGAGAATCTGCACGGCTTCCTGGACCCGCGCGGAGCGTTCTCCCGGCGGGTGGCCGAAGCTTGAGAACGCCAGCAGGGCAAGCCGCGGTTCGTAGCCAAGCTTGCGTGCAACGCCGGCAGCTTCGGTCGCGATCTCTGCGATATCGCTGGCCTCTGGCATCTCGGTCACCGCGGTGTCGGCGACCAACACCGTCCGGCCGCGTGCGAGCACCAGCGATACGCCCATGACCCGATGTCCGGGTTTCGGATCGATGCAGCGTCGGACGTCTGCGAGCGCGACCGAGAAGTTGCGGGTGACCCCGGTCACCATGGCGTCCGCGTCGCCGAGCGCGACCATGCAGGCAGCGAAATGATTGCGATCCTGGTTGACCAGCCGCTGGCAATCGCGCTGCAAAAACCCTCGACGTTGCAGACGCTCGTAGAGATATGCAGCATAGGACGCGTTACGCCGCGACAGGCGGGCGTTGACGATCTCGATCCCATCCGCGATCTCGAATCCCGCCTCCTTAGCGGTCTGATGCACCCGCTCTTCGCGGCCAACCAGCAAAGCGCTGCCAAGCCCCTGCTGAACGAAGCTCGACGCCGCGCGGATGACCTGTTCCTCCTCGCCCTCGGCAAACACGACGCGCTTAGGTTGGCGGCGCAGGCGCTCGAATATGCGCGTAAGCACGCCCGCAATCGGATCGCGGCGCGACCGCAACTGATGGCGATACTCGCCCATGTCGACGATCGGCCTGCGAGCGACGCCGGTATCCATCGCTGCCTTTGCGACGGCCGGTGGCACCGACGAGATCAATCGAGGGTCGAATGGGACTGGAATGATGTAGTCGGGGCCGAACTTGGGTCGAGCCCCATAGGCGGCGGCAACTTCGTCGGGCACGTCCTCGCGGGCGAGGTCGGCAAGCGCCCGCGCGGCGGCGATCTTCATCTCCATATTGATGGTTGTCGCCCGCACGTCGAGCGCGCCCCGAAAGATATAGGGGAAGCCAAGCACATTATTGATCTGGTTCGGGTAATCCGAGCGCCCGGTCGCCATGATGGCGTCTTCGCGTACGGCCGCGACCTCCTCGACCGTGATTTCCGGATCGGGGTTGGCCATCGCGAAGATGATCGGCTTCGCGGCCATGGATTTCACCATCTCCTGTGTTACGGCCCCTTTGATCGACAGGCCGAAGAATACGTCGGCACCAGCCAATGCATCGGCGAGCGAGCGCGCCTTGGTCGTTATCGCGAATCCCGATTTCCATTGGTTCATGCCTTCCGTGCGACCCTCATAGATCACGCCCTTGGTATCGCACAGGATCAAGTTCTCTGGCCGAAATCCAATCGCGCGCAAGAGCTCCAGGCACGCAATGCCGGCCGCGCCGGCGCCATTGCAGACCAATCGGGTGCTCGCCACTGCGCGCCCGGTGAGGTCGAGCGCGTTGAGAAGACCGGCCGCCGCGATGATGGCTGTGCCGTGCTGATCGTCGTGAAACACCGGGATATCGAGCAATTCGCGTAGCTTCTGCTCGATGATGAAACACTCGGGCGCCTTGATGTCCTCAAGATTGATGCCGCCCCAGCTCTTGCCGAGAAACCTGACGCAGTTGATGAACTCGTCGGGGTCCTCGGTCGATACTTCAAGATCGATCGAATCCACATCGGCAAAGCGCTTAAAAAGAACCGACTTGCCTTCCATGACCGGCTTGGCCGCCAGCGCGCCGCGGTTGCCGAGCCCGAGAATGGCCGTACCGTTCGTGATGACGGCCACGAAGTTGCCCTTGGTCGTGTAGTCGAACGCGCGGCTTTCATCGTCGGCAATGGCAAGCACCGGGATGGCGACGCCCGGCGAGTAAGCGAGCGAGAGGTCGCGCTGGGTCGCCATTGGTTTCGTCGCCACGACCTCCAGCTTGCCTGGGCGTCCTTGGCTGTGAAACTGCAGGGCTTCCAGGTCGGTGAAAGTCGGGCGCTTGCTGCGGCCCCCGGATCTGACGGACATTCCAACTCCCTATCCCGCCCACACGGCGAAACGCGAGGTTAGAGCACTTTTTGCGGACGCCGGTCACGGGTTTTCTCCGGCCAGCCGCCGGCTTGGCACGGCAGGCGGCCGGGCGTCTCGCCCCGGTTGCGTGACTCCGCGGCGGGTATTAAGTCCAGTGTTCACACCCAAGTGACACACCCATGATCCGCTTCCTGCTTCGGTTCCTCGGCCTCTGGATCCTCGCGGCGGCCTTTATTTTCCTGGTCTACGACGGCGCCGGCTGGGTTGCGAACGGCGCGCTCAACAGCGTGGAAGTCGGTCAACTCTGGTCCAGCATTCACCAGAACAGCCTGTTGATGCTGCAGCCCGCGGTGGAGCGCCATGTCTCACCGTGGCTGTGGAATCCCGTCATCATGACGGTACTGGAACAGCCAGTCTGGCTGGTGTTTGGCATCATTGGGGGGATCTTGATCCTGCTCGGTCGAAAGAAGAAGCCGCTGATCGGATACGCCCGTGATTAGACCGGGGATCGAAGCTCGGCGCTGAGGCAAGAGCGAATTGGCCGATGCACCGACCCCGCAGGCGTGCGAACATCCAGGTTCGCGCCTATATGTGCGACGGCCGCAAGGGAGATCGACGATGTTCTCGTTCAAGAAATCGCTGGAAATGCCCGCGCCGGGGAAGGCCCTGCCGGGCAGGCCCCGTCCGCTGCCGACCGCCTCGCACCATTTCGTCAACGGCCACCCGCTCAAAGGGCCCTACTCAAGCGGTCTCGCAACCGCGCTGTTCGGCATGGGCTGCTTCTGGGGGGCAGAGCGCAAGTTCTGGGAGGTCGGCGACGGCATCTACGTGACCGCCGTCGGATACGCGGCCGGACAAACTCCTAATCCGACCTACGAGGAGGTCTGCACCGGCAGAACCGGGCACAACGAGGTTGTGCTCGTTGTCTACGATCCGAACAAGATTTCCTACGATCGGCTGTTGAAGACGTTCTGGGAAAATCATGACCCGACGCAGGGGATGCGCCAAGGCAACGACGTCGGCACGCAGTATCGATCAGGCATCTATGTCTATACGCCGGAGCAGCGCAAAGCTGCCGAGGCCTCGAAGGCGGCCTTCGAAAAGGCGCTCAGAGCCAAAGGCTACGACGCGATCACGACCGAGATCCTCGACGCCCCGGAATTCTATTTTGCCGAGGATTATCACCAGCAGTATCTCGCCAAAAATCCGATGGGTTACTGCGGCCTCGGCGGCGTAGGTGTTGCTTGCCCGATCGGAACCGGGGTCGCAGCGCACTGAACCCATCATTTCGGCCAGAGTGACGGTGATGGGGGCGATCCAGCGAGCGATCGGATCGGCCCACACGGGATCAGAACTAAACAGGCTCCGACCTTTAGAGCGGATCCACCTCAGCCCACATTTTTCTTCAGCCACGCGAGCGTGCGCTCGAGCGCCTGCTTATGGCTTGGCTCGTGAAAACTCGGCCGCTCATCGCAACTAAAGCCGTGACCTGCCGGATAGACATAAACCTCAACATCCGGGCGCTTTTGTTTGACGATTTCGACGTCCGACATCGGGATAGAATGATCGGTTTCGCCGAAATGCAGCAACGTCGGCACCTTCGGCTTTTCGTCGGCATTCTTGGCGATCATGCCGCCGTAGTATCCGATTGCGCAGGACAAACCGCTGAGCTTGCAGGCCGCCACGAAGGCGACCGAACCGCCAAGGCAATAGCCAACGATGCCGACCTTGCCGGCTGACTTTACGCTGTCGATCGCAGCTTGCGTGTCAGCAAGCACTTTGCCGAAGTCGAGCTTGCCGATGTACTGGCGGGCGTGCTCGATCTCGGGCGGCGAGTAGCCGGTCTCGAAATTGGGCGTATAACGATCGAAGATGGCGGGCGCGACCGACAGGTAGCCCTGCGCTGCGAACCGGTCGCACACCGCCTTGATGTGATGGTTGACCCCAAAAATCTCCTGGATGACGACAAGACCACCTTTTGGTTTGCCTTGCGGCTCGGCCCGATAAGCGCCGAGTTTGAATCCGTCCGATGCGGTCAACGTCACGTTCGATCCCACGCAAACCTCCCTGATGACCCGGCCGATCGGCCGCTACGCATTTTGCGGCGTGATCTATGAAGGCTTGCCCGGCCGAGCACAAGCGGCCGCGGCCGAGGGGTGGGGGTGCAAAATCGCGCGGTGAACGGACGGCGAACGCGTCAGGGCGCTTTCACCCCGTACAATTCAGCCAGCAGCTCGTAGGAGCGCCGGCGCGCGGCGTGATCATAGACCATGGTGGTTACCATCAGTTCGTCCGCCTGCGTTGAGGCAATCAGCGGGTCGAGGCGCGCTCGCACTGTCGCGGGCGCGCCGACAAATAGCCGTGTGCGATTGTGTCGGATGCGCTCGCGGTCGATCGGCGTGAATGAAAAGGCGGCCGCTTCCTCGGGACTGGCCAGCGGAAGATATTCGCCTTTCGATCGCCGCACGAAATTGAGGTCGACCGTTAATGCGAGGCGCTCGGCCACGGCGTCGGTTTCCGCGCAGACGACCGCGACCGCAAGGATCGCATGCGGAACTTTGAGCGCAACCGATGGCTTGAAGCGGTTGCGATAGTCGGTCATCGCAGCGGTCGCGTCATGGCTTGCGAAATGATGCGCGAACGAAAAGCCGGCGCCGATCGCGGCCGCCAGTTGCGCACTGTACCCGCTTGAGCCAAGCAGAAAGATCGGCGGCAGCGGCACATCCGCCGGCATGGCCCGCACCTGCCGAAACGGGTGACCCTCCGGAAACGAGCCTTGTTCGAACAGCAACAGTTCCTGGAAGCGCTCCAGAAAATCGTCGTCGTCGCGGATGTCCTGCCGCCGCCTCAGTGCGATCGAGGTGATCTGATCCGTCCCAGGGGCGCGCCCAATTCCCAGATCAATGCGACCCGGAAACAGCGCCTCGAGAATTTTGAAGCGTTCGGCTACCATCAACGGCGCGTGGTTCGGCAGCATCACGCCGCCGGCGCCGACGCGAATATTCGTCGTTATGGCCGCGATCTGGCCGATCATGATGTCGGGTGCGGAACTCGCGATCGACGGCAGATTGTGATGTTCGGCGACCCAGTAGCGCACGTAGCCAAGCGCCTCGGCGAGGCGCGCGAGATCGAGCGTGTTTTTGAGCGACGTCGGTCCGGAGCCGCCGGTGGTGACGGGCGAAAGGTCGAGGACTGACAGGGGCGGCATGCGGGCCTTATGTTTCCGCAAGCGCATGTAGGAGGGGATTTGTTATCGGCAACGTCCTCAGAACGGCCAGTGCGGAAGGACGCGCCAGTCGTATTTCCACCCGGTGAGTGCGCCGTTACGGAACTGCAGGAATAATCGTTCGCCAACAGGATAACCCGGCACTCCGGCATCGCGGTCGGTCGTGTAGATGACTGTGTCGGACCTCGTCTCTACGCGGATGATCCCGACCCCGAGCGCGGTCGCAGCGTCCTGCGGCGTCATTCCGAGCGCCAGCGGTAGCGTGTTGGGGAGGTGCGCGCCCCCGCAGACGCCGGTCCAGCCGATGCAAAACAGCACGAACAAACGTCTCATGGGTCGCAACGGTCGGGTGTTAGACGGTGGCCAGAATACAGCCTTTCAGCCGGCAGACCACTAGTTCGTAACCCGCGGGTTACCGCGCCACCGTTGTCTGGTTCGTGGCCGAGGTACGCGCCGGCGGGCCGGGCAACACGACGACCCGGGTGCCAACCTGCACCCGCTTGTAGAGGTCCGAGATGTCGTCGTTGGTCAGGCGAATGCACCCGGAGGAGACAAACGTTCCGATCGTCGACGGCTGGTTGGTGCCGTGAATGCGATAGACCGTGTTTCCGAGATAGAGCGCACGCGCGCCAAGCGGATTGCTCGGGCCTCCCGCCATGAACCGCGGCAGGTAGGGCTGGCGCTCAATCATTTCCTTGGGCGGTGTCCAGTCGGGCCATTCGGCAACCCTGCTGATCCGCTCACGGCCCGCCCATGTGAACCCTTCGCGACCGACGCCGATGCCGTAGCGCATGGCCTGATCCTTGCCGAGCACCAGGTAGAGGTAGGTGTTCGGTGTGTCGATCACGATCGTGCCGGCCGGCTCCTTGGTGGGATAGAAGACGACCTGCCGCCGGAAGATCGCCGGCAATTGCTTGGGTTGACCTTGCTCGGCCTGATATTCGGGCGGCAATGCCCCACCGGCCCCAGGAGGCGCTTGGCCGCTTGGGAGCGTTGCAACGCCGGTCCCGCCGCCGACATCGGCCGGCGGCCTTTCGTCGGGCGCTTCTGAGGGGCCTGCGAGAGCCGGCGGCACCCGGGAATAAACCTGTGGCTCGGCCGGCGCTGCGGCCTGCGGGTAGGGGGTATACCGACGCTCTTCGTACGGTGGCGGATAGGCTGGCGGCGGATAGGCGGGCTGGACAGCGATCGGAGGAGCTGCGGCTGGCGGCGCATCCACCGCATCCATGTCTTCGGGCGGGAGCGGAGGGGCACCGCCAGGGTAGCCGTGATAGGCCCCGCCCGATGGTGCAGGATAGTATTGCGCCGATGCGATACCGCTTGACACGGCGAGCACGACGACGCCCGCGGATAAGCCGAGCCAAATCCTCAAGCGGAGCCTGTCGGCTTGGCCGGCGCGAATTTCGGTCATTAATCTAGTCCCCACCCGGATCTTCCCCCGCGCCGCGAAGCATGCCCGACTTGTTGAGAAAAGATAGGGCAGCATGAAGGCAGAAGCGCGACCAATCCCAATCGCAGCATGCTACCGGGCGCACCTTAACCGCAGCCTAACCCTAGCGATTTCAGGCCGGGAGCTGTTCGATCGCATCGACGCGGTTGGGGTAGAACGCCACGTGGCCAGCGATTTCGGCGACCCCGGGGAATGGACGCTCATAGGTCCAGATCGCGTTTTCCGCAGTTCGGCCATCGGCCTTGATCGAGTAATACGACGCATCGCCCTTATAGGGACAATGGGTTTTGTGCTCGGTGCGCGCGAGCAGACCCATGTCGACATCGGCAAGCGGGACATAGAGCACGGGCGGGTAGGTGGCTTCCTGAAGGGTCAATGCGTGGGTGGTATCAGCGACGGTATGGCCGGCAAAGCGCACGCGCACGCGATGGGGATTGGGTGAGATGGTGATCGGATGGTCGTTTGCCATCGAATTCCTCCGCCTTGTTAAAGCGCGATAGTCCCCCACATGGGGCGAACTCGCCCGCCAGCCAATATCGATTCACGCGAATGTTAGCGCCACTCCGGACGCGCTAACTTCCGACCTCGCCGCTGAGCACCGGGCCGAACAACTCCCAGCGCTCGCCTGTGAAACGCATCATGCGCATCTGTTCGATCGGGAAATAGTCCGTCGCGCTGGTGTTGATGGTGATTCCGGGCAGCAGCATCGCGCCGGTGAGTGCCTTGAGCGATGCTGCCTGCTTCATCACGTTGGCGCGCGTGAGATCATCGCCGCATTGTTCGAGGACGCGCACCAACGTTTGGGAGACCGCGTACCCATAGACCGTGAAACTCGACGTCCGATCGCCCTCGGGAAAATACTTGTCCATGAATGCCAACCAGTCCTTGAAGGCCGGGTCGTCCTTCCAGGCCGGGTCGGTCGGATCCTTGTAGTAGGCGGTCGACAGCACTCCCGTCGCGTTCTCCAGGCCGGCGGGTTTCAACACGGAGCCCACCGAATTCGAGACGTTGTTGAGTAGGTGCAGCGGGTGCCAGTCGATCTCGGCCACCTTGCGGATTGCCTGCGCGGCAAATTTGGGCGTAGCGACATTGAAAAAAACGTCGGCCCCGCTGCCCTTGAGGCTGATGATCTGCGAATTGACCGTCGGATCGGTGGTCTCGTAGGCCTGCTCGGACACGATCGGGAGCTTGCCCGCTAACCCGTCCTTGAGGCCCTTGAGATAGTCCTTGCCATAGTCGTCATTCTGATAGAGGACGCCAATCTTGCTGTTGGGATGGTGCTCGATCAGATATTTGGCGTAGATGCGGCTTTCGCTCTGGTAGTTCGGCTGCCAACCCATGGTCCACGGGAAATTGGCCTGGTCGCCGAACTTGGTCGCGCCGGTCGCGACGAACAGCTGTGGCACGCCTTTGCCGTTCATGTAACGCTCGATTGCGGTGTTGTGCGCGGTTCCGAGACTCTGAAAGATCAGCAGCACCTCATCGCTTTCCACCAGCTTGCGCGCCTGTTCGACCGTCTTCGGTGGGCTGTAACCATCGTCGTAAGAGATGAAGGTGATCTTGCGGCCTTTGATCCCGCCCTCGGCGTTCACTTTGGTGAAATAGGCCGCGATGGTACGGCCGATCATCCCATAGGCCGAGGCGGGCCCGCTGTAAGGGTTGATGTTGCCGATCTTGATCTCGGTGTCGGTAGCGCCCGGGCCATATTGCTTTTGCGCAATCGCCGGGCTTGTCAGCAGCAGAACTGCGCAGGCCGACAGCATTGCCAGTGGGTGACGCTTCATCGTCTCCTCCCTGCAAAGAACCGTCCGCGCGATGCTAGAACAAGCCGGTCCACCGCACCAGCTTTGTGCGCTGCGGCCAGGTCACGCAGCCGGTTTGATCGGGCGCAAAATTCTGTGGCGCCCGCATTGGTAACGTGTCCAATATTGGCCGCCGAACCATAGGATGCGCGAGATACTCATGATCAGGGACATCCTTGTGAACCTGTCGATGGGGGACAAACACCCCGCCACCGATTACGCGGCTTCGCTGGCGGGGCTGACCGAGGCCCATCTTGCAGGCATCGCCTTTCGTTTCGATCCAGCGATGCAGACGAGCGCGTTCGGTCTGTTCCCGCCGACGCTTGTGGAAATGGCCATCCAGGAAAACGAGCAGGCGGTCGAGCGCGCGACCGGGGATTTCCAGCGCGCAGCGCAGCTCGCCGGCGTGACGTTCGAAACGGTGACCGTACCAGCCACGCTGGTGGGGGCCGGCGACGCGTTCGGGCAAACGGCGAGGCGTTTTGACCTCGTGATTGTCGGGCAGCCGCGTCCGGATGTCGACGCCGCCGAGGAGCTGCTGATCGAGGCGGCGCTGTTCGATTCCGGACGACCGGTGCTCGTCGTTCCCTACATCCACAAGGGAAGTGCCAAGCTCGACCGCATGGCCCTTTGCTGGGACGGCAGTCGCCCCGCGGCGCGCGCCATCGCCGACGCCCTGCCGCTGATGCGACGCGCCAAATCAATCGATCTTGTGCTCATCAAGAACGAAACCCACCGCGGCGAAATCGAGGGAGCCGACATCGCGCAGCATCTCGCACGCCATGAGCTTCCGATCACGCTCGCCGAAGTGCCGCAGGGTGACGTCGACATTGGCAACACGATTCTCAACTACGTCGCGGACCACGCGATCGACCTCATGGTGATGGGCGGCTACGGACACTCCCGTTTGCGCGAGCAGGTGTTCGGCGGCACCACACGCACCGTGCTGGCGTCGATGACGGCTCCAACCCTGCTGTCGCATTAAGCCTGCGCAAGGCCGGCAAGCTCAGGGAACTAGTGCCCCGCCGTGGCCGCCGTAGGACCTTCAAATCGGCGGCACTAAGACGGCCGCGCCTTCAAAACGGCCGTGGCGCAAATCTGCGAGCGCGGTGTTTGCCTCGGCCAGCGGATAGGCGACTGTTTCGGTTCTGATACCGACTTTCGGGACGAGGTCGAAAAACGACAACCCATCCTCGCGCGTGAGATTCGCGACCGACACGATCGCGCGCTCTTCCCACAATATCGAATAGGGAAAGTTCGGGATGTCACTCATGTGAATGCCGGCACAAACCACGCGCCCGCCCTTGCGCACGGCTCGCAGGGCCGCCGGAACGAGCGCGCCGACCGGTGCATAGATGATCGCGCAATCAAGCAGCAGTGGCGGCGCCTCGTCCGAACCGCCGGCCCAGCGCGCCCCGAGATCGCGCGCAAAGGCCTGTCCTTTCCGATCGCCGGGCGTCGTGAACGCATACACGTTGCGGCCTTGCCAGCGCGCGACCTGCGCGATGATGTGGGCGGCGGCGCCAAAGCCGTAAAGTCCGATGTTTTCACCTGGTCCCGCGACGACCAGGGATCGCCAGCCGATCAAGCCGGCGCATAGCAGCGGCGCGGTGTGAAGGTCGTCGCTCATTTCGGGCAGCGCAAATACGAACCGGGCATCCGCCACCACGTGGGTCGCATAGCCGCCGTCGCGCGTATATCCGGTGAATTGCGGACTGTCGCACAGGTTTTCCTGACCACGGCGACAATACGGGCAGACCCCGCACGTGTAGCCCAGCCACGGAACGCCGACGCGCATTCCAACCCGCAAGTTGTCGACTGCGTCTCCAATCACATCGATCCGTCCAACAATTTCGTGGCCAGGGATCAGAGGCAGCCGGGGCCGTGGAAGTTCGCCGTCAACGACGTGCAGATCGGTTCGGCAGACGCCGCAGGCTGCGACGCGTACGCGCACTTCGCCTCGACCTGGCGTCGGGTCGGGGAGCGAAACAGATGCGAGCGGGGCACGCTGCGCATTGAGCCGCATGGCTTGCATGAGCGCATTCTCACATTCAACCGCGAGCGACGCGCGATCGTTTGCGCAAAGATCCAGGCGCGCAGCATAGCCATGGCAACCGCCCTTCGTCCCACCCATCCGGCCAGTAGCTGTGCCCGTCGGCGGGTGTCATATCGGCGCATGCACTACGGGAGAGCCTTATGACGGAGTCCAACAATCCGCTGCTCGCGCTGTCGGCCGCTGGCGCACAGCTTGTCGAACACGCGGCCAAAGCTATCGTTGCGGTGCATCATGGCGGACGTGGCACCATCAGCGGCATTCATTGGCGCTCCGGCGTCATCGTGACCGCTGAGGAAATGCTCGAGCAGGAAAAGGACATCACGGTGACGTTGCCGGGGGGACGGCAGGTGACCACGACGCTTGCCGGCCGCGATCCGTCGACCGACGTGGCGGTGCTGCGCACGGCGCCGGACGGTCTGGGGGTCGCGGACATCGCCGATGCCGCCGCTCTGCGCCCCGGTCATCTGGTGCTGGCGGTCGGCAACCATGCGGGCGCGGCGCTCGCCTCCTTCGGCACGGTCGCGTACGTGGGCGGGGCTTGGCATAGCATGCGTGGCGGCACCATCGACAGTTTCCTGCGGCTCGATCTGGTGCTCAACCCGGCCGGTGAGGGCGGCGCACTCGTTGACGCGCAGGGCCGTGTTCTTGGCATGACCGTCACTGGGCCGCGCCGACGCGTGCTGGCGATCCCGACCGCGACCATCGAGCGAGCGGTCGATCAACTCCTGGCCAAGGGCTATGTAGGCCGCGGCTATCTTGGTGCCGGCCTGCAGCACGCACGGCTTCCGGCCGATGCGAGCGGTTCGCGCCGCGCCGGCGTGCTGATCGCAAACCTTGACCCGGAAGGGCCGGCAGCGCGCGCGGGCCTGCTGGTGGGTGACGTCATCACCCAATGGGACGAGACGCCGGTCGAGCGCACGCGCGACGTGATGCGGCTGCTCGGACCCGAGAGCGTCGGCAAAAGCGTCGAGCTCAAGCTTGTGCGCGGCGGAGCGCCGTCGACCGTCAAGATCACTATCGGCGAGCGGCCGTTGACCTGATGGAAAGCTCGTCCGGCCTCCCCAAATAACATGCGCGGGAGAGCCGAGCTAATGCCGACCATCGCGATCTATTCCCCGGACGCCGATCTGCGCCACCGGCTCGACCGCCTGTTGCGGGCCGATCAATCCCTCGAGGTCGCCGGACATGCCGGCGACCCCGCCGCGTTCGGGCTCTCGCTCGATCAGCACGCGGTTGACGTCGCGCTCGTCGATGCGCCTCAGGATCTGCTCGCCGATTGGTGCCGACGCTTCCCCCAAACAGCGTTCGTCGCCTTGACGTCCGAAGCCGGCGCAGAGGAACTGGACGCGCTCGCAGCCGGTGCGCATGCGGTTCTTGCGCGCGTCGCGGGCGATGCCGAGGTCCTCGCGGCGGTCACTGCCGCGCGGCACGGGTTGGCGCTCATGCCACGCCCGCTGCTCGGCGCGCTGCTGGCCGCCGGCGCAGTCGAAGCGCCCGAGCCATCGCTTGATCGAGCTGGCAATCCATCACCGCTCACCCCGCGCGAACTTGAAGTGTTGGTTGCGATGGCCGACGGCATGTCGAACAAGACAATCGCCCGCCGGCTTGGGATCTCCTACCACACCGTCAAATTTCACGTCGCTGCGATCCTGGCCAAGCTCGACGCCGACACCAGAACCGAAGCGGTCGCCCGCGCCGCGCACATGGGGCTGGTGATGCTGTAAGGGAACGCCGTAAAGAAGGAGCATCGCTGAACCGGGGGTCATGAGCGATATGGCGGGACCGGCCTACGAAGTTCGGGTTATGACTCGCGCTGAGCTCGATCTCGCTGCCGATTGGGCGGCGCAAGAAGGGTGGAATCCGGGGCTGGACGACGCCCATGCCTTTCATGGTGTCGATCCGCTTGGGTTCCTGGTCGGCGTTTATGATGGGGCTCCGGTCGCCTCGATCTCCCTCGTCGCTTATGACGCGAGGTTTGCGTTCCTCGGTTTCTACATCGTCAAGCCGGCGTTTCGTGGACGCGGTTTCGGGCTGGCGCTGTGGCGCGAGGCAATCGCGCGCCGAGGACGCCCGCTGACCGGGCTCGATGGCGTCATCACCCAGCAGGCGAACTACGCAAAGTCGGGATTTCGCTTCGCCTACCGCAATATTCGGTTCGGTGGGCCGGCACCTATGTCGGCGGCGGACACGGCGCGCCCCATCGTCGGCGCGGCCGATGTCCCATTCGACCGCGTGCTCGCCTATGACGGGCTGTTTTTTCCGGCCCCCCGGCCGGCATTTCTCAGCGCGTGGCTCGCCCCGCGGCTCGGCGCGGCACTCGCGATGCTCGATGGCGACAGAATGATCGGGCTCGGCGTAATCCGCGCGTGTCGGGAGGGCTTCAAGATCGGGCCGCTCTATGGCGATGACGAGGACGTGGCCCAATCGCTGTTTCTGCGGCTTGCCGCACACGCGTCGGGCGGGGAGGTTTTTCTCGACGTTCCGGAACCGAATGGAGCCGCCGCGCGGCTTGCCGAACGCCACGGGCTCCGGCCGGTATTTGAGACTGCCCGCATGTATACGGGTCCGGCTCCGGACATTCCGCTTGCGCGGCTATTCGGCGTCACCAGCTTTGAGTTGGGATAGATGCGCATGATCCCGAAAAGTGGACGCGGGTTTCGGCACAGATCATGCGCCAAGAAAAGTTTCAGCCGGTCGCATGCGCGCGACCTGCCGGCTCGCCCCGAGCGTATGCGCGCCCGCGAAACGCCCGGGCATCGTGCGCATAGCGCGTCGCAGACGTGATCATTTCGCTGCGGCGCGTCGATCGCTGGACCGCCTTGATTGCGACCGGACCGACGCTGCGGAGGAAGACCTGCTCGCGTGAACGGGACAGCCGTTTGATTGCCTGCTCCAGCGGCAGCCATTCGACCGCCTTAACGTCCGGCATCAGCCGGCGAGCCGGGCCGCCGACAGCCCGCATCGCCCAGAACTGGACGACCTTGGTGCGCTCGCCGACGTCGTAGGCGATCGTTCCCAGAAATGCGTGCACGTAGGTTTTGCGCCCGACCTCTTCCAATACTTCGCGTCGGGCGGCCGCAAGCGCGCTTTCGTCGTGGTTGATCTTTCCTTTTGGAAGCACCCAGTCGTCGTATTTCCGCAGTTGCACGACGGCAATCAGCGGTTCACGACTGCTGCGCAGCACCACCCCACCAGCCGCAAGTATTGGCGAGCGCGCTTTCTTTCGACCTTGCATTCCGGATTCCTCGACTGATCATTGCCGTTACTCCGCCAGCCCTTCGATCAGCAAACAAACCCCATTCGGCGGCGTACGCGAACGCTCGCAGGCGCGAATCACTCTGCATCAAGCCTTAGCAGCTTTCGAGCACGAGCCGAATAGCGCCTGTAAGGCAGAGCGAAAGTTCTTAATCTCGCGTTAAGAAACCGCTAACCCGCCGCACGCGCCTTTCTCTCGACATAATTGAAACTAGCGACTCGCGTCAGTTCACCCGGTAGGCCTTGATGAAATCCGTGTCGAACGCCACTCCAAAGCCGGGCGCGTCAGGGAGCGCATAATATCCGTCCGCAATCTCGCCGCGGCCGATCACCATGCGATGGAAGATCGGGTCACGGTCGGGATGGTGAGTCTCGACGTAGGTTCCGTTTTCGACTGCGGCCAGGAGGTGCGATCCCAATACCGGTTCGCCGTGATGTCCCATCTCGATCCCGAAACACTGCGCCATGCGGGCGACGCGCAGCCAAACGGTCGGTCCGCCGCCCCAGCTGGCGTCGAGATTACAAACATCGATCGCGCCGGCGATCATCAGGTCGCGGCAGGCTTCCGCGCTAATCTCTGATTGCCCGGCGACGATCGGAAGACCCGTGATGGCACGCAGCAGCGCCATGTCGCTGCGGTCGTTGTTCCAGTGACACGGCTCCTCGAACCAACGCAGATTTAGATCGGCCGCGCGGCGCGCGAATTCGAGCGCAGCCTGGCGCGGCCAGCCGCGATTGGCGTCGACCGCAAGAACAAAATCCGCGCCGCCTGCCGCCCGCGCCGCCGCGGTGCGCTCCGCATCCTCGGCCGGCGACTTGCCGCCGACCTTGAACTTGCATCCTGCGAGCCCGAGCGCCCGGTAGCCTTCCATCTCCCGCCCGTAGTCCGCGGCGGTGAAATTCTCGCCGTACTGGCCGCCGATCGCGATGATCGGAAGCCGCGAGCGCGCACCGCCCCATAGAACATAAAGCGGTAAGCCCGCCGCTTTTCCCATCAGGTCCCACAAGGCGCTGTCGACGCACGCGATCGCCCGCACCGGCGCCTGCTTGTCACGGCTGCCGCGAAACGTCGCCGGCCACATCCGGGCCCACAGATGCTCGATCCGAGCAGGGTCCCGGCCGATCAGCTGCGGGGCGAGTTCGCGCTCAATGATCTCCACCATCTCGCGCTGGATGGAGGCAGCACCTTCACCATTGACGGCCTCCCCGACGGGTCCCTGGTCGGTGAAAACGCGCGTCACCAGCGCGTTCTTCTGCGGTACGCTGTAGACGCTGCCGCGAAAGTCGCGCGGCAGCGTGATGCTGAGCGCGATCACCTCCACCTTGGTAATCTTGAGACCCGACGCCGATCGAACATCATCGGTCTTGTGGAGCGGAATCGACATCGTTCGTCCTCGCGCGGTTGTTCGTTGGACTCCTCGGCCCAACGGCGATTACTCCGGTTGAATACGCGCTGCTTTCACGATTGCGGCAATCGCTGCTTTGTCCTCCTGGAGCCGCTCGCCCAGCGCCGGTCCGACCAAAAAGTCGGTGTCGTTACCGGCGGCGACTAGGCGAGCGGCCAAATCCCTGTCGGCCATGGTCGACGCGACGGTCGCACTCAGTTTGTCGAGAACGTCACTTGGTGTCTCACCCGGAGCAAACAGACCGACCCAGCCGTTGAGTTCGACCCCCGGCACGCCGGCCTCCGCGGCGGTCGGAACGTTCGGCAATACAGCGGCGCGCTTTGCGCGCAGCACCGCGAGCGCCCGCAGCTTGCCGGCGTTGATATTCTGCAGGGTGTTGCCGATGGCGTCGAACATCACCTGAATGTGGCCGCCGAGCAGATCGTTGGTCGCCGGCGCGCCGCCCCTATAGGGAACATGGACCAGCGGCGCGCCGGTGCGCGCCATGAACAACTCACCGGCCAGATGCTGTACGGTGCCGAACCCGGACGACGCGTAGGACACTTGTCCGGGGTGCGCCTTGGCGTATCGCACAAGGTCCTGGAGGGTCTCGACCGGTAGTGCTGGATTGACCACCACAACCTGACCGCTCGATTTGACCGCCCAGATCGGCGCAAAGTCCTTGATCGGATCGTACGGGAGCGACTTGAACAACGCCGGCGCTGTCGCAAGCGTAGACGCGGACGTGACGAGCAGCGTGTATCCGTCGGGCGGCGACTTGGCGACGAAATTGGCGCCGACCGTTCCACCGGCGCCGCTCTTGCTTTCCACCAGCACCGGCTGACCCCAGATTCTCTCCAGCCGGTCGGCAACGAGCCGCCCGATCACGTCGACCGGCGAACCGGATGGAAACGGATTAACGATGTGGATCGGCCGATCCGGATAGGCCTGCGCGCTTGCATCGGCGGCGCGCGTCGCCGCAAGCGCAACCAGCAACGTCAGAAAACGGCGGCGATCACATCGCATCGTGAGTTGCTGACAATAACGCCCGGGAGCTAATCTGGGACCATCGGCCACGGTGATAATCACGAACAACACGTCGCCGCAACGGGAGCGTGCCATGGCAAACGGTTCACCGCCCGTATGGCTGGCCTGCGGATTGCGCACGCCGTTTGTGCGCGTCGATGGCGCGCTGGCCGCGCGCGATCAACTCGCCCTGTCGGTTCCGGTCGTGCAGGCGATGGCACGGCAAGTGAATGGCGCGATCGACCTTGGCGTCTGGGGGGCGGTGGCGCTCAATCTCGCCTATTCCAACCTGGCGCGCGAAATCTGGCTCGAAGCCAAGCTCGACCCGCACGTCACCACCTTCACCACCATCATGCAGTGCTGCACCAGCATGAACGGCGCCTTCGAGGCGGCCGGCATGCTCGGCAACGGTCGCGAGCTCGCACTCGTCGGCGGCGTCGAAAGCATGAGCCGCGTTCAGTTTGGTCTTGGAGCGAACCTTTCGGTGTGGTTGCGGAGGATCGCGCAGGCCCGCGATGCCGGCGCGCGCTTGCGCTTGCTGCGGCAACTGCGGCCCGCGGACATCCGTCTCTATGTGCCGCGGGTGCAGAACCGTGTGACTGGGCGCAGCATGGGCGAGCACTGCGAAGACATGGCCAAAACCTGGAACATCAGCCGGCAAGAGCAGGATGAGCTGGCGCTTGCGAGCCATCGCGCCGCGGTCGATGGGCAGGACCGCGGCTTTTTCGACGATCTGATCGTCCCGGTCGACGGTCACAAGCGTGATGATTTTCCGCGCCGCGACACCTCGCTCGAAAGGCTCGCCCGCCTGCACCCCGCCTTCGATACGACGAGCGGGCGCGGAACGCTCACCGCCGGCAACTCTTCGCCGCTGACCGATGGCGCGGCGGGTGTCTGGGTTGCGACTGAAAAAGGGCTCGCCCGATTGCCGGGAGCAACCCCGCGCGTGCGGCTCGTCGATTGCGAGGTCGCGGCGGTCGATATCTTCCACGAGGGGTTGCTGATGGCACCGGTCACCGCGATCCCGCGCCTGCTGGCGCGCCGTCGACTCACCTTCAACGATATTGCGCTCTGGGAGATTCACGAGGCGTTTTCCGCGCAGGTCGCGTGCCACATCAAGGGACTGGAGGATGCGGCTTTCGTGCAGGAGAAGGCCGGGGTCGTGCACACGTTTGGGAAATTCCCGCGCGAGCGCATGAACCCCAACGGGGGCAGCGTCGCCCTGGGGCATCCGTTCGCGGCTACCGGCGCACGCATCCTGAGCCAGGCGGTGAAGGAGCTCGCCGCCATGCCGGCTGGCAGCCGCGCAATCGTCAGCATTTGCGCGGACGGTGGGGAAGGTACCGTGGCGTTGCTGGCGAATTAGGCAAAAAGGCTGGACAAGGCCAGACTAAGGGGCGGTTGAAAGGTTCATAGCTTCGCGAGGCTGATCAGTAACACAGCGTTCGCCGCAGAGCGGCCCGCAAGGCAAATCGATTTCATTGACGCCGCGTATCCGATCCCTACGTTCTCGGGTGCCTGACGCGGGTAGCAGGTTCCGATCCAAGAGGTATCCATGAGTAAATCACGGCAATTGCGGCTCGGCGCATTCATGCGGCCGGTTAGCATTCACACCGCGGCCTGGCGCTATCCGGACGGCATGCCCGACGCGAACTTCAATTTCGCGCACCTCAAGCGCTTTGCCCAGACGCTTGAGCGCGGCAAGTTCGATGCCTTTTTCATGGCCGATCACCTGGCGGTGCTCAACATGCCGATGAGCGCGCTCAAGCGCAGCGCCACGGTGACATCGTTCGATCCCGCGACGCTGCTGCCCGCACTGGCCGTCGTCACCGAGCATCTTGGTCTGATCGCCACCGGCTCGACCACCTTTGATGAGCCCTATCACGTGGCGCGCCGCTTTGCGTCTCTCGACCATCTCAGCGGCGGGCGCGCCGGCTGGAACGTCGTGACCACGTCGAACCCCGACGCGGCGCTCAACTTCGGCCTTGATGACCACATGGAACATGATGAGCGCTATCGCCGCGCGCGCGAGTTCTTCGATGTGGTGACCGGTTTGTGGGACAGTTGGGCGGATGATGCCTTTGTCCGCGACGTGAAGAACGGCATCTACTTCGACCCCGACAAGCTCCACGTGCTCAATCACAAGGGCAAATATTTCTCCGTGCGTGGTCCGCTCAACGTTGCGCGCCCGATTCAGGGCTGGCCGGTGATCGTGCAAGCCGGCGCGTCGGAGGCGGGCCGTCAGCTCGCGGCCGAGACCGCAGAAGCCGTGTTCACCGGGCAGGGCAACTTGGCGGAGGGCAAGCGCTTCTACGCCGACGTCAAGGGCCGTATGGAGAAGATCGGGCGCAATCCGGACCACATGAAAATCCTCCCCGGCTGCTTCGTGGTGGTCGGCGAAACACTCGAGCAGGCGCGCGAAAAGCGCGCGCTGCTCGACAGCCTTGTCCATTACGACAGCGGGATAGCGTCACTCTCGATCGCGCTCGGCACCGATGCAACGGGGTTCGATCCGGACGGGCCGCTACCGGAGATTCCGCAGAGCAACGCCAGCCAGAGCGCGCGTGACCGCATCGTGGAGACGGCGAAGCGCGATCACCTGACCGTGCGCCAGTTGGCCCAGCGCGCCGGCAGTTTCTCCGGGCTTGCCATGATGGGCACGCCCGCGATGATCGCCGACCAGATGGAGCAATGGCTCACCGAGGAAGGCTCGGACGGATTCAACATCATGTTCCCGTTCCTGCCGGCCGGACTCGACGACTTCGTCGACAAGGTGGTGCCCGAATTGCAGCGGCGCGGAATTTTCCGGCGCGAGTATGAGGGCAAGACGCTGCGCGAAAATTTAGGTTTGCCGCGTCCGGCCAATCGGTTCTTCGTGTCGGAGGAGCGTCGCCGGGCCGGATAGGCGCTTAAGGCCTCGCTATGATCCCGCGCCGAATCGATCAGCGGTCGTTGTCCGCCGGCGGCTGATCGACTTTAAAACCGCGAAAAGCCCATGCGGTGGCAGCCCCGAACAGCAGCAGTGCGACCGGCGGGCCGAACAGCAATACCGGGATCACCAGAAGGTCGCTCGGCCGCAGCCCGGTCTCAAGCGCCCCCATGATCAAATAAATGACCCAGCTCATCACCCAGGCCGCGGAGATCAGGAACCAGATCCGAATCATACCGCGCCGCCAGTTGATGGGTGCCGACGGTTCGCTGGTCTGCGGCCGGAATGGACGGCGCGGAATACTGTAGAGCGGCATAAGAACTTCTCGATCGCTGACGGACACCAGCCGACCTCTCGGGTTGCTCAGGGTCAGGCGGTAATGGGCTTTGATCATGGGATTGTGCGCTTAGCGTGACGGATCACGCAAGCGCTATTCGGGCCGCGAGCGAAGCCTTGTGTAACATCTGCGTGCCAAACAACGCGCAGCGACCATCGCTACCACCACGACGGGCCGAGATACCGGCGGGCGGCGGGACGTCACGGTCGAACCCGCCGAGACGACGACGCAAGCGACAAAAAATGGTGTTTTATCAATATTCTATGGGCGGCGGCGCGCGCCTCGATGCCGCGACCTGCTCGATTCATTAGCGGGATGCGGTCGTAGCGCCGTCGCCGGCGAGCCACTGCGGCGGCGACGTGTTCAACGTGAAAACGTCGGACTCGCTTTTCGATCGGCCGCCCCACGGCCAACGCGAATCGTATTGGCTGATGAAATCGATTTTCGCCCGGACGATCTTGTCGCCCTCGCGCAAATCTACTGCCACATGGAGCGGACACGTGTAGGTCTCGGATTGGCCGGGGGCGAGGTCGCCGACCGGCTGCGACAGCGTGACACCGGTTTCCGCGAACGATTTGTTGGACTGCGATCGGGCGGAAACCAGCATGCACACGATCTGGATGTTGCGCAGTGGGAATAGCGCGCTTCGGTTCTTGACCTTGAACGACAGCTCCAACGGCGAGTCGAGCGACGGCGTCTGCGGGTAGAATGTGGGCGCCGTCGGCCAGAGCGGCCCCCAGATTCCGATGATGGCCGCGATGATGATGACGAATCCGGCAACCGCAGCCGCGGCCTTCGTCCAGCCGGCATGCCACGGCACGGGCCGGTGAGGTTCCGGTTGGAGCTTGTTCACGACAGACCGACTCCCTTCGGCTCCATTATCGGCCAGCCAGGGCTGCCCTGTCACGACCATTGCGGCCCCGGACACCGGGCTATCGCCAAGAGACCTTTGCGCGATTCGACGCATTCGGCTCTACCGTAAGGGGGCGAGGTCTCCGCATCCTTAACGCGCGTCAACGTTGGATTGGACGCGCCGTCAGTCGCTGCAGGTCGGTCTAGGCGCCCTCGCAGCTATCAGCGGCTTGCGCGGCGCGGCGGCACAGAACTATCCGGCCCGGCCGATGACGCTCATCGTTCCGTTCGCCCGCGCGGGAATCAGCGCCTCGCAGTAGGATAGCCGCTAGGCCCGCTTGAGCAGCGCCTTTTTGAGCCCGGCGGTCGGCTTCATGAAAAACACCAGCATCGTGCAGCCGTTTGGCGCCGTCGGCGAATGCCGGCTGCCCTTGGCGCGGATGACGAAGTTGCCAGCGGTGCATTCGCCTTCCTGATCGACCAGCGACCCCTCGAGCACGTAGGTCTGCTCGAGATCCTCGTGCACGTGTGCCGGAATGCCGGCGCCGGGTTCGAGCTTCGCAATGACGGTCAGCATGCCGGTGGCCGGGTCGTGGTAGATCACCTTCATCTTGTTCCCCGGCGATGTCTCGATCCAGGGCAGCGAAGCTGTATTGATGAAGCGCGAGGCCAGTGCCTCGAGGGCGGCTGCTTGCGTCATGGCGCTCCTCCGATCCCTTATTTTCGGGCTGATGGTAGCCAATGCAGTTGGGACGGCCAAGGTGCCGGCCCGCAGAGCTGCCTGTCGTAATCGTGCGCGCGAGGCAGCGCAACATACGCCGCCGGGATCGACAAGTTGTGATTATCGTGACGCGCGACGTGCGCTAACGTCGCCTGACAGTCAGTCGGGAGCCAGCCATGAAACCCTATTCGTTTGCCTGTGCGTGCACGGCGGTGCTTGTTGCTTTCTCGGGAGCCGGCGACGTCCTCGCCGCGTCAGACACATCCGGTGTCGAGCGCATTTACATTCTCAATTGCGGACGCGGGCACGCCGCCGATCAGTCGCTCTGGTCACCGGGCGTTAACGTCGGCAAGGGGTTCGACGTTGCCGACAACTGCTACCTGATCAAGCACAAACAGGGTTGGTTCCTATGGGATACGGGCGTGCCCGATGCGGTCGCCGCGATGCCCGACGGCCTGCCGCCGTCCAACCCGCGTGCGTCGGCCTGGCGCCGCCCCAAGACGCTTGCGTCGCAGCTCGATCAACTCGGAGTGAAGCCCGCCGACATCAAATACATGGCCGTCTCCCATACCCACGGCGACCACGTCGGCAACGTCGAGCTCTTTCCGCAGGTCATGCTGCTTGTGCAGAAGGCCGAATACGAATGGCCGGCGCCGGACAACAAGCCCCGCTTCGACCCGAAACACCCGGTGACGAAGCTCGAGGGCGACCGCGACGTCTTCGGCGACGGCAGCGTGACCTTGCTTGCGACCCCAGGGCATACGCCCGGCCATCAATCGCTGCTGGTCAAGCTTCCCAAGACCGGAGCCGTGATGCTGTCGGGCGATGCGGTTCACTTCAAGGACAACTGGGACAATCGACGTGTGCCCGAGCTGAACACCAACAAGGACCAGACGCTTGCCTCGATGCAACGCATCGCCGATGTCATGGCGAAAGAACATGCACAGCTCTGGATCAACCACGACATTGTTCAGACCAACCAGCTCAAGCAGGCGCCGGACTACTACGAGTGAGGTTTGACTCGCCGCGTTCGGGCATTCAGGGCTTAGGAGGGGGCGATGGCGCTCGAGCTGCGACCAAATTGTGAATATTGCGATCGCGACCTGCCGCCGGCGTCACCGCTGGCGCGCATCTGTTCGTTCGAATGCACGTTTTGCGCGGACTGTGTCGAGAGCAAGCTCGCGAACGTTTGTCCGAACTGCGGCGGTGGTTTCGTGCCGCGGCCGATCCGGCCGGCGCACGAGTGGCGGCCCGGGCTTTGCGTTGCGACGCGCCCGCCGTCGGCCAAGCGCGCGCGTCTCTCGTACAGCCTCGACGACATTGCGGCGCACAGCGCACGCATCAGGGATATCGCGCCGGAGGATCGATAGCGCGCTTCAGCTCGACGTGGGGCGAAGGCTGATGATCGAGCGCACTTCCAGCAACGCGACCACTTCGCCCGCGAGGTCCTCCGGACGTCGTCCGATCGTGGTCAGGCGAAGCTCCGGCCGCGTCGGCGGCTCGTAGGGTGCGTCAACGCCCGTGAAGTTTTTGATCTTTCCGGCACTGGCCTTGGCATAGAGCCCCTTCGGGTCGCGCCGCATGCACTCTTCGATCGGCGTATCAACAAACACTTCAATGAACTCGTCGGGAGCGACCAGCCGCCGCACCGTGTCACGCTCAGCTCGATAGGGCGAGATGAACGAGCACAGAACGATCAGTCCGCTCTCGACCATCAGCTTCGCGACTTCCCCGACGCGGCGGATGTTCTCCACCCGGTCGGCCTCGGTGAACCCGAGGTCGCGGTTCAGTCCATGCCGGATGTTGTCGCCGTCGAGCAGCATCGTGTGGTGGCCCCGATGATTGAGACGCTGCTCGACCATGTTGGCGATCGTCGACTTGCCGGCACCGGGCAGGCCGGTGAGCCAAAGGATCACCGGCTTCTGCCGGGTGAGCGCCGCGCGCTCGGCTTTGCCGATTAGGAGCGGTTGCCAAGGGACGTTGATGCCGCGCCGCAACCCGAACGCGATCATGCCGGCGCCGATGGTACGGTTGCTGAACCGGTCGATGAGAATGAAGGCGCCGGTCTTTCGATTATCCGCGTAGGGATCGAACGCGATCGGGTTGTCGGTTGCGAGATTGCAGAACGCGATGTCGTTGATTCCAAGCGTGTCGGCCGCGAGTTGCTCGCGGGTGTTGATGTCGATCTTGTATTTGATCGCCGTGATGCTGGCCGGGACCGTGCGGCTGCCGATGCGCAGCAGATAGGAGCGGCCTGGGATCAGCGGATCGTTGTCCATGGCGATCACGTGGGCGGCGAACTGATCGGAGACCTCGGGCAGGTTGTTCGGTGCCGTCACCATGTCGCCGCGCCCGACGTCGATCTCGTCGGCGAGACGCAGCGTGATCGCGTCGCCGGCCTGCGCGGCCTCCTGCGAGCCCTCGTAGGTGACGATGTCAGCGATGTGCGAGCGCTGGCCGGCGGCGGCGACGACGATCGGGTCGCCCTTGCGGATGCGCCCGCTCGCCACGGTGCCGGAATAGCCGCGGAAGTCGCTGTTGGGACGGTTGATCCACTGCACCGGAAACCGGAACGGCCGCTCGGCCTCCTCATCGACGACCTCGACGCTCTCCAGCGCGGCGAGCAGGGTCGGGCCGCGATACCAGAGCGTGTTGCCGGACGGCTCGACCACGTTGTCGCCCTCACGCGCCGAGATCGGGATCGGTACAATGGAGGCAAAGCCGAGCGTTGAGGCAAAGGCGCGATACTCCTCGACGATGCGCTCGAACACGTCCTGGCGGTAGCCCACGAGGTCGATCTTGTTGATCGCCAGGACCACGTGACGAATGCCGAACAGCGATGCGATCAGCGAATGCCGCCGGGTCTGCACCAGTACGCCTTTGCGCGCGTCGATCAGGATCACGGCAAGCTCCGCGGTCGACGCCCCGGTCGCCATGTTGCGCGTGTAGTGCTCGTGGCCGGGCGTGTCGGCGACGATGAACGAGCGCCGCGCCGTCGCAAAGAATCGATAAGCCACGTCGATCGTAATGCCCTGCTCGCGCTCGGCTTCAAGCCCGTCGAGGAGGAGCGCAAAATCCATGGCTTGGCCCGCAGGACCATAGCGCTGCAAGTCCCGCCGGAGTGCGGCGAGCTGGTCTTCGGGAATCAGCCTGGCGTCATGCAACAGGCGCCCGATCAGGGTGGACTTGCCGTCGTCGACCGACCCGCAGGTGATGAACCGCAGCAGATCGCGGCTCGCGCCGGCGATCCGGGCGCGCTGGGACGGCGCCACGTCCATCAGAAGTATCCCTCGCGCTTCTTCTTTTCCATGGAGGCGGACACATCGGTGTCGATCAGCCGCCCCTGCCGTTCCGAAACCGCGACGCCGCGCAACTCGGCAACGATCGCCTCGGGGCTCGCAGCCTGCGACTCGATCGCACCGGTCAGCGGATAGCATCCGAGCGTTCGAAAGCGCACGCGGCGCAGCTGCGGCTGTTCGCCCGGCGTCAGCGGCATGCGTTCGTCGTCGACCATGATCCAGGTGTCGTCGCGGCGCACGACCGATCGCTCCTTGGCGAAGTAGAGCGGCACCACCGCAATGCGCTCGCACGCGATGTAGGTCCAGACGTCGAACTCGGTCCAGTTGGAGAGTGGAAACACGCGGATCGACTCGCCCTCGCGGATGCGCGTGTTGTAGAGGTTCCAGAGTTCCGGACGCTGGTCGCGCGGGTCCCAGGCCTGTGTTTGTGAGCGGAACGAGAAGATTCGCTCCTTCGCGCGGCTTTTCTCCTCATCGCGCCGGGCGCCGCCGAACGCCGCGTCGACGCCGTGGCTGGAGAGCGCCTGTTTGAGCGCTTCGGTCTTCATCACGTGAGTGTAGAGCTGCGATCCGGAGACAAACGGATTGATGCCACGGGCGATGCCGTCCTGGTTGATATGGACGATCAGCTTGACACCGAGGCGTCGAGCGGTCTCGTCGCGGAACGCGATCATTTCCCGGAACTTCCAGGTGGTGTCGACATGCAACAGCGCAAAGGGCAGCGGACCCGGATGGAATGCCTTGACGGCGAGGTGGAGCATGACGCTCGAGTCCTTGCCGATCGAGTAGAGCATCACCGGGTTGCGGAACTCGGCCGCGACCTCGCGCATGATCTCGATCGATTCCGCCTCGAGCCGCTTCAGGTGGGCCGGCAATGGCTCCTGCAGACGGCTGACCGAGGGCGAACTTGATGGCGACGGATTTGTCATCAAAACGACATGTGTGCGGTCGCGTGCGGCATCTACACAAGGCAACAGAACACCGCCAATCGCGCGCATTGGACCAGCGCGCCGCACGGACCCCGGTTCAGCTAATCCCCCCGTTTGCTATTGTCTAGGCGACAAGGAGATCCTCGTGCGCAAGTTCCAAACGTCTGTAGCGGTTGTCGCGCTTGTTTTGTTCGGCGGAATGACGATCGCGCAGGCGGCGATCAAGACCAAATCCGTCGAGTACAAACAAGGCGACACGGTGCTGGAAGGGTTCCTCGCCTGGGACGATGCGCAGCAGGGCAAGCGGCCGGGCGTGCTCGTCGTGCACGAATGGGACGGGCTCGGCGACTACGTCAAGATGCGGGCCGAGATGCTGGCCAAGCTCGGCTATGTTGCGTTCGCCCCCGACATCTACGGCAAGGGCGTGCGCCCCGCCACCCCGCAGCAGGCCATGCAGGAATCCAGCAAATACGGCAAGGATCGGCCGCTCATGCGCCAGCGCGTCCAAGCCGGTCTTGAACAACTCAAGAGCAATCCCGATGTCGATTCGAACAGGATTGCGGCGATCGGCTATTGCTTCGGGGGTACAGTGGCGCTCGAGCTCGGACGCAGCGGGGCTGACATCGCCGCGATCGTGACCTTCCACGCAGGGCTCAGCAATCCCTCGCCCGAGGACGCCAAGAACATCAAGGCGCGCGTTTTGGTGCTGCAAGGCGCCAACGACCCCTTCGCCAAGCCCGCCGATGTCGACAAGTTCGAGGATGAGATGCGGGCGACCAAGGTGGACTGGCAGTTCGTGTCCTACGGGGGCGCGGTGCACGGCTTCAGCAATCCGCACAACAACGACCCCGAACATGGGTTGGTCTACGACAAGCGAGCCGACCAGCGGTCCTGGAAAGCGATGCAGGATTTCTTCAACGAGACGTTTGCGAAGTAGCCGAGCGAAGCCTCAGTTCGGAAGCGGTACGCCGCAAAGGCGCACACACGCTTCGATCAGTCGATGTTGAGCGGTCTTGTCGCGAGCGATCGGGTTCGGGGCGCGCAGCGCCTGATGATAGAAATATTCACCGCTGCGGCGCGCCAACGCCTCGTTGCTCACCGCCAACCAGGCTTGCGTGACATGCGCTTTACTCAGGTCGTCGGGAGCGCCGGGGCCGCCCATTCGGGTTGCGACCCAGCCGGGCTCGAGCGCATTGGCGCGTACTTCCGGCCAGCGGTTGGCGACCGCGAAGGCGAGGATCACGTCGTGCAGCTTGCTTTCGGCGTAGGCTTGCGCGCCTTGCCAACGGCGTTTGGTCCACAAAAGATCGTCAAAGTTCGGCTCGGCGGCGTGATGCATACCGGAGCTCAGATAGATCAGCCGATCCGGCCGATCGATCAACGCAGTTAGGACATACGGCGCGAGCACGTTGATGGCGAAGACGTGTGGGATGCCATGCTCGGTCTCCTGCGGCCGTCCCTCCCGGTAGCCAGCGCCGGCATTGTGGATCACGGCATCAAAACGACCAAGCCGGTTGACTTGGTCGGCGACCGATCGCGTCTCCGACATCTGCGACAGATCGCCGATAACGACAGCATGCGCGCCCGGGGCATCAGCCATCGCTTGCTCGGCGCGCGCCCGATTGCGGCCGTGGAGTACGACCTGATGGCCCTGTTCAATCAACAATTGCCCGGCCATGAGGCCGAGCCCAGTGGATGATCCTGTAATGAAAATGCGCGCCATTATTGTTCGGTTTACGCTCGGTTTCAGGGGATCAGTTGACTGCCGGATTGGATCCCAGGAATCGGGTTGAATTCCTGCCCTGGCCCTACGATTTTAAAGCCAAATGCGAGGTCCGTGTTATGGGTCAAAACATGCACCATTATTGCATCTTCGACACCGCCGCCGGCTTCTGCGGCATCGCCTGGAGCGACCTCGGCATCACGCGCTTCCAGCTGCCCACGAGAAGCACTGAAGCGACCGAACGAAGCCTGCTGTGCCGCAGTCCGGGGGCGCAACCGGGCTCACCCACGCCCGAGGTGGCCGAGGCGATTGCCGCGGTGAAGCGCTATTTCGACGGCGAGCAAACGGATTTTTCCGGCTTCACGCTCGACCTCGGTGAGCAGGACGCGTTTTTGCAACGAATCTACGCCGCAGCCCGGCGGGTCGGCTGGGGACGCACGACCACCTATGGCACGCTCGCGAAGGAACTTGGTGCCGGCCCGGAAGCAGCACGCGATGTCGGACAAGCCATGGCCAAGAATCCGGTAGCGCTGATCATCCCCTGCCACAGGGTCTTGGCCGCCGGCGGCAAAGTCGGGGGCTTCTCCGCGCCGGGCGGCTCGGCGGCCAAGCGCCGCATGCTCGCGCTGGAGGGCGTTGACTTGGAGCCGCCGCAACCCGCTCAGCGTTCGTTTGGGTTCTAGTCCTGGGTTACTGGGATCGCCGAAAGCACGTTCCAATCAATTCGGATCACCCTCCGAGCTGACAAGCTGTGGGCGTAAAATGATCGAGCACAGCTTTAGTGCGGCTTGCCCAGCGTGTTGAGAACCCATTGGCGCATAGCAGCGACGTCGTGCACGCCGAGCCGCGCGGCTTCGATGACCTCGCGCGCAATGACCTCTGTGAAGGGATCGTCGCGACCTGCTAAGTGCAAGTCGTCCAACAATTCTTCATACGCGCCGGCCATCACTTGGATGATCTCAGGCTCGAAAACAGATTCTCGCACGAACGGATAAACGGTCATTTCCCCACCCCTGTACCGATTCGCCTGACCGAAGGCCGTGGGATCATTCTTTATGGCAGTGGCGTTTTTGCGACAACTCGGCGACAGGATTGGGCGTATTAGCCGGGTTCGGACTGGAGAAGCCACTTGGACAACAGGGACGTCCAGGTCTGCTTCTCGACAACGCCATCAACCGTCAGATTCTCGTTCTGTTGATAGTGCTTGACCGAGGTTTCGGTGGACGAGCCGAAAACACCATCCTCGGTCAGGACGGGGAAGCCGCCTCGCTCATTGAGCATCAGCTGAAGGTGCTTGACCACCGTCGGGCCTGTGTTTGGATCGGAGCCTTGCGTGAGCACCGGGAGACCAAGCGTCACTTGAACGTCAGCCATCGTAACCTCCCTCATGCAAAATCGCCTGGGAGCTCGCCTAGCGCCCCGAATCCGAAGTTCGCACACACTGTGCCGCGAGTCCGAGTGCGAACTTCGGATTCAAAGGGGCGCTAGAAATCATAGATTCACAAGTGTCCTTTCGCTTCTGAAGTTCGCATCGAGTGTGCTGCAAGGAGTGGCGAACTTCGGGAGCGGGACACTAGTGAACTGTAAGCCGCCCCCCGGCGGCTCGTATGATCTGGTTCACAAAGCCTGCCAGAAAGCATGGTGTGCCTATGAAGAAGTCCTTGCGGCCGGTTCTGGATACCAACGCCCTGATCGTGGCGCCCGGTGTCTATGACCTGGTATCGGCGCGCATCGCGGACAGCCTCGATTTTCCTGCGCTCTACATGACCGGCTTCGGCACCGTGGCCTCCAAGCTCGGATTGCCGGATGCCGGAATCGCGACTTACTCGGATATGGTCGAGCAGGTCGCGCGTATCTGCGAACGCACCGTCACGCCGCTGATCGCCGATGGCGATACCGGATACGGCGGAACGATCAACGTTCATCATTGCGTGCGCGGCTACGAGCGTGCGGGAGCCGCCGCTATTCAGCTCGAAGACCAGGAGATGCCGAAAAAGTGCGGGCATACGCCAGGCCGGCGCGTCGTGCCGCTGGAGGAGATGGTCCCCAAGATCCGAGTCGCTTCGGACGCGCGCTCGAGCAACGAGTTCCTGATTGTCGCGCGCACCGATGCTCTCACCGAGCTCGGGCTTGATGAGGCCTTGCGGCGAGCGGAGGCTTACGGCGCCGCGGGCGCCGATATCATCTTCGTCGAGTCGCCGGAGTCCCGTGAGCAGATGAGGACGATTGCCGATCGTATCGACCGCCCGCTCGTGGCGAATATGGTGGAGGGCGGCAGGACACCGTTGTTGACCCAGGACGAATTGCGCGCACTGGGCTTTCGCATTGCGGCCTACCCGGTCACATCGCTCCTGCATGCCGCCGGAGCGGTGCTCCAGGCATTGACGGCGCTTCGAAAAGGTGAAGATCCGGGCCGACGACAGCCGGCGATGCCATTTGGTGATTTCAACAGGTTGATCGGATTTGATGAGGTCAGAGCCATTGAAGGGCGCTATGCCACCGCGTGAAGGCACTCGATTGTGAATTTTCCGGCCCGAAAGCCGGCTGACCTCTGGGCCTCGACGCGATCCATGCAGTGAGCGCCTTCCGGGTTCACCTCCCCGTTCGCAAGCTGCGTCAGTCGGTGATCGGCCTGTTTTTCCTCCTTAAGACTCCTGGCCTGGCCGGTGTGTGCCGGGGGCTTCGTGTGTGTTTAGTGCCGGATCCCGGTAGGCACGCTCGCGTTCCTGCGTGGCCGCGCTCGTGGATCATTTTGGCGCAGGAACCAACGCCGTCCGCGATCCGTTCGAATAACGAGGTGAAAAGCAGGAAAAATCCCCATGTCGCATAAACTTGCCCTCACGTTGCTTACAGCTTGCTTGTTGATTCCCCCGTTTGCGCTAGCCGCTGGTCCTGGTGGAACCGGCGCTGGCGGCGGAGGCGGAGCTGCAGGAGGTGCAGCAGCAGGCGGCGGAGCGGCAGGAGGCGCTGCAGCAGCAGGCGGCGGAGGTGCTGCCGGCGGCGCTGGAGCAGGTGGCGGCGTTGCTGCCGGCGGAGCCGGGGGCGCTGGCGTGGCTGGTGGCGGACCGGGACTCGCAGGCGGTCGAGCGGGAGCGGCTACCTCTGGAAGCGCGGCTGGTGGCCGCGGGTTGGCTCCGGGCGGCGCGTTCTCTACGGGCAGCGGGCTCGGCCGCGCGAGTGGAGTTGCCGGCGGACGAGTTGCGCTCGGGATGGCCGGTCCGGGAGCAGTTGGTCCCCGCGGCGCCGTGGCTCCAAGCGGCAGAGTGAGTGCCGGTACAGGTCGTTTCAGTCACTGGAATGGCGCAGGATGGAAAGGGCGTGGTCAGCATTTCCACGCTCGCCATCGCCGCTTTGGGCTCGGGTTCGGATGGGGCTATGGAAACGATACGTACTGTCGGCGCTGGACTCCTGCTGGGTATGTTTGGGTTTGCCGTTACCCCTACTATTGATGGCTGACTTGTCTAAGGTCGGCGGTGCGCGTGATCGCCAGGCTATTCGGCCAGCTCACCTCTTGGCGTCCCTCGACGCTGGTTATCGCGCAGCCATTGCTGATATTGACGCCCAACAGGCCGAGCTTTGAGCTTGTTGTCATTGAACAGCGGGTTGAGGGCGCGGCGCCTATCGAGCTCGCGTTGCGATGCCTATATGACTTTCTCCGTTAGCCAAGTAGGTCACGGGTATCCATTCATTACATTCACGAGTCATATGGAAGAAGAGATCAATCTCGATATTTGACATTGGGACTTCAAAAAAGCCCAATGGTGCGTCAGGCGATCCTTTATCGTCAGCGGCGACCCGCGAAGCGTTCTGTTCTAAAACTTAGCCGGGACCACATCTTGCCAGCCAATCCGCCATTCCGGGCCGATCACGTCGGCAGCCTGCTGCGGCCCCCCGATCTGATCGATGCGCATACCGCGCATCTCGAAGGCCGCCTGCCGACGGAGGAGCTGCGTGCGCGCGAAGACGCCGCGATCTCGGAAGCGATCGCCATGCAGGAGCGCGTCGGGCTCGAGGCGATCACCGACGGCGAGCTGCGCCGCAACAACTGGCGCGACCGATTCTTCGAACGCGTCGACGGCTTCAGCGGCCACAAGGTCCAGAGCTCGTTCATTTTCACCGACTATTCCGGAGAGCAGCGCCGCGGCATGCCGGTGCCGGTGGTGGTCGGCAAGCTCAAGCGGCGCACAAGCCTGACCGCCGACGACTTCGCGTTTCTCAACGAGCGTACCCGTCGCACCGCGAAGGCGACCATTCCGGCGCCGAGTGCCAATCATTTCTTCTCCGGCGATGCGTCGCTCAAGGGTTCGCCCTACACCGACCGCAAAGCCTTCTTCGCCGACGTCACGGCGATCTATCGCGACGAAATCGCCGACCTGGCGCGGCTCGGCTGCAGATACCTGCAGATCGACGAGGTCCCGATCGCGGTGCTGTGCGATCCCAAGAATCAGGCGCGCGTGCGCGAGCGCGGCGAGGATCCGGAGTCACTGATCGACGATTACATCGAGGCGATCAACGACATGGTGCGCGACCGTCCGCCCGGTATGACCGTGTGCGTGCATCTGTGCCGCGGCAACGCCGGCCATGGCCAGGGCAGCGGCGGCTATGGTCCGATCGCCGAGCGGCTGTTTCAGCGCACCAATGTGGACGGGTTCTTTCTGGAATATGACACCGAGCGGGCAGGCGACTTTCAGCCGTTGCGGTGCCTGCCCAAAAACAAGACGGCCGTGCTCGGCATCATCAGCACCAAACTGCGCGACCTCGAGCCGCTCGATGCGGTCAAGCGCCGGATCGAGGACGCAGCCCGTTACGTCGACATCGGCCGGCTGTGCCTGAGCCCGCAATGCGGATTTGCCTCGGGCTATAACGTCGATCGCCTGACGCTTGTGGATCAGGAACAAAAGCTCGCTCATGTGGTAAGGATTGCCAAAGAGGTCTGGAACTAACCGGACTTCGGGGAGGATGAGGATGCTCTTCAACCTGCGCCTGCCGGCCGCCTGTGCGGCCGTTTTCTTGGTGCTGTCGCCCGCGCACGCACAGGACTATCCGGCGCGCGAAATCCACTCGATCGTGAATTTCCCGCCCGGGACCGGCATGGACATCATGAACCGCTGGTACGGCGCCAAGCTGAGCGAGCTCATCGGCAAGCCGGTGATCGTCGAGAATAAGCCGGGCGCGCTCGGCAACATCGCCAGCGAATACGTGGCGCGCTCCAAGCCCGACGGCTACACCATCATGATCACGCCGGCGAGTTCGACATTCGCCACCGCTCTGTCGGTCTTTAAGAAACTTCCATTCGACCCGCTCAGCGATTTTGCGCCGGTCATGCTGATTTCCAAGCTCGGCTTCGTCGTGGTGGTGGACGGCAAGAACCCGGTCAACAACATCGCCGAACTGACCGCGGCGCTGAAGAAGAAGCCCGGCCACGGCGCCTACGGAACAGGCGCCAATACCGGGATCGTGGCGGCGTAACTTTACAAGGTCAGGACCGGGCTCGAGAGCAATCAGGTGCTCTACAAAGGGATCTATGAAAACCTGCTCGATCTCTACGGCGGGCAGATCGATTTTGCGACCCTCGACCCCACAGCCGCGTTCGAGCCGATCCGCACCGGCAAGCTCAAGGCGCTGGCGGTGACGTCGACCACGCGGCTCGGGTCGCTCCCCGACGTACCGACCATGCAGGAGGCCGGAATTGCGGACT
>JBPYFJ010000019.1:0-4288 GCA_051985675.1 Xanthobacteraceae bacterium
TCTGTTCGAGCGAATCCTGCGCCTCGGCGTGCCGTTCGTGGTGGGCGTTTATCTGTTGATGCCGATTGCGCATTATCCTGTATACCGCGTCACCGCCACCGATCCGAGTTGGTTCGCCTACTGGAAACATTGGACCGCGCTGCCGTTCTGGACATCCGGGCCGTTGTGGTTCCTGTGGTTTCTGCTGATCCTGCAGACGCTCGCCGCGGTACTTTATCGAGTCGCGCCGGGAAGCGGGGAGTTTCTCGGGCGGCTGTCGGCGGCGGCCAACGTCCGTCCGGGCCAATATTACTGGCGGCTGGTGGCGGTTTCGGCGGTGGCCTATATGCCGCTCGCCGCGATCTACGCCCCTTGGGAATGGGTCCGTTTCGGTCCGTTCGCCTTTCAGCCGGGCTTTTCCCTGCACTACGTGGTGTTCTTCTTTGCCGGCCTCGGCGTCGGCGTGCAGGGACTGGAGCAAGGCCTGCTGGGCCAGGGCGGGGCACTGGCGAGGCACTGGGGCAAATGGGCCGCCGCGGCGGTGGGCACATTTTTTCTCTGGATGATCCCCACCGCGCTGACCACCCAGGGCTTCGCATTTCCGGGGCTGCGAACGCTCGCCGACCTGGGCCTCACGCTTGCGACCGCGGCGAACTGCTTTGCGCTGGCAGCGATTTTCATCCGGTTCGGCGCCAAGCGCCGTCCGTTGGCCGATAGCCTGTCGGTCAATGCCTACGGCATCTACCTCGTCCACTACCCGTACGTGATCTGGCTGCAATTCGCGCTGCTCAGCGCGCCTCTGCCCGCGATCGCCAAGGGCTTGATGGTGTTCGCCGGCGCGCTCGCGCTGAGCTGGGGAACGAGCGCCGGTCTCAGCCGGACTGCGATCGGCGCGCGGCTGATCGGCTCCGAACCGCGAACGGCCTCGAAAGCTCAGCGCGCCAAGGTTTCGGCCGGATGACGCGATCGGGTAGCGGCGCGCCGCGCGCCGCGACCGGGTACGAGAATTGTCTCAGAGCAACTGATAGAGAATGACCGAGCCGTCGCTTGCGACCAGGCTGGCGTGCACGAGCCGCTGCTGCTCGTCATACCAGACGTCCTGGGTCCACTTGCTCTTGAGCGTGTAGTGATGCGCCTTCACGGTGCGCGACTTGACGGTGATCTGCTTCTGGCCGTGGTCCACGACCTGCAAGGGCAAAATCGCTCCGTCCTGCGCGTCCAGCATCACCGAGCGGGTGAGAAGCTCCTGGTTCCACAGGCTTCCCGGCATCAGGTTGCGCTCGGCCTTGGCGGCCTTGCCGTCGGCGCGAACCTCAACGCCGTTTGACGTCTCGACCACCGACACGGTGTGAAGCGTGCCGTTGTTGTCGGTGTTCGAACTCAGCGCGACCAGACGGCCGTCGACCCAGCGCTCGGTCGCCTTGTGCTTAAGCCGATAGGCCGTGATGAACAGAACCTTGACGTCGAGGTCGGTGAGAATCTTGACGGACGTCTCGGGACCGGCGCGACTGATTTCCATCGTGTGCGTGCCGATCTGCTCGCCGTTGCGGACGATCGCGAACCGGATTGTTTCCGCTGAAACCTGCGTGGCGCCGCCGAGCAAGGCAACGCCGATAAGCCCCGCCAATAATTTCATGCGTTCTCCTCTGGGGCCGTAGTGCGCATTCGCGCGACCGTCTATCCCAGAAGTCCCCAGCCCCAAGTACCTCTATCGAAGAGAATTTGGGCGTTCCTTGGGCGAATTCAGGGAGAATTTCCCGCCCTGCCGCGGGGATGCGCCGTCGGATTGGATTGCAAATAGTGGCGCCGCAGGCCGGCGCGTAGCGCGATCAGACGCGATTGCGTCGCGCCCACAACTTTTCATGCGCTGTGACTGCCTTCACACGCGATTCGCCGCACATGGAGGACACTGCGATTGGCGAAGATCGAATGCCTCAAGCGGCGCGGCCGCAGCACCGACACGCAACAGCGGACACGACGCGCCGTTGGTCACCGCACCGGCACTCGGGACGGTGGGTTCAGGGCGATAGCGCGGGGGTCGTCCGCTCCTTATCGCAACCACTGGAGATCCTCATGACCGATACGTTAACGAAGGCAAGGCCACGCGAACTGATCACCAGGGAAAATGCGGTCGGTGCCAAGCGGCGCATTCACGTCGATTTCCAGGCTCCGCTGCAACCGCCGCAGCGCTGGTACGCACTCAACTTCGCGAGCGTCGACGCGGCTCTGACCTATCTGAACGAGAACCCGATCCAGTCGGCCGGCGAGGTCGCCGCCACCGCGCGCAACGACGGCACGGTGTCGATGCTCACGATCTTCCCCCCGACCGCGCCGCTTAAGCCACCGCAGCGCTGGTTCTTCCAAAACTTCTCCAGCGCCAACAACGCAGTGACTTATCTCAACGAGGCCCCCGCGCAATCGGACGGCGAAGTCAGCGCAACGCTGCGTAACGACGGCAGCGTCGGCGTGTTCTACATCGCTCCGGCGTAAGGGTAGCGGCAAGGCGGTGCCGCGCGCCCCGGCGGCACCGTTCATGCAACGAATATTTTCTCTGCCTTGCGGTCTCGCGTCGCACGGCTCCGTGCTTGCAGGCGGCGCGCGGAGCCCCGATCCACACTGGCATTAGTTACAATTGACTTCGGGAGGCGCTTCTGCTCGACATGGGCACGCGGTCGGCGCTGTTGCCGCATCGCAACACACAAACGACATTCGACCAGCCGCAGCGCCGCCGTCCTAGGAATTAACCGAGACGGCGGCTAGGTTTAAGGGTCGATACATCTGGGGGTCCCGTGCTCGGATCGATGCGCTCCTTCACCCTGACCGTCGTTGTCACCGTCTGTGCCATCGCCTACACGGCGGGCGCGCCGGGCGCAGCTGCGTCGGTTCGCCGCAATATCGAGGCGGTGCGGTCGGCGCTCGTGACGCTGCATGTGGCGCCGGCCCCGGCCACGGCCTCAAACGCGCACTAAAGCGCGCACCACGTCAGCGATTTCCAACAGACGATCGTTTCGGCCCGACCTGCGGGCGCGCCGGCAGGTGCGCGCGTGCGCCTCGTGCCCCGAACCCGAAGTTCGCATGCCTATGCCGCAAGTCCGATTGCGAACTTCGGAATCGGGACACTAGCCGGCAACGGCGGCGTGCTTGCGCACCGGCGCGCCGTGGGTATGCGGGATTGCGTCCGCGTAGAGCTCGACCAGGTGGTCGGCCGCATTGGGCGCGGCCGGCATCAGCGCATCGTCCATGTAGCTCTCGCCGTCCGGCGTCGCCATCACACGCTTCATGATGCGGCGATAACGCAAAAACAGCCGTAACCAGCGCAACAGCACGAAAGTGAAATCGAACGCGCGCCATGGATAGAACAGGATCGGATTGAGCACCGGCATGCCGTGGCGGCGATCGGTGCGGATCTTGCGGCGCACGTAGCCGTACTGGAGCGGGTGCACGCCCTCGATCCGGGACGCGCCGGAGAAGATGGTCATGGGATCGATGATCTTGCGCAGATTGAGGCCGCTCGCCCGACCGCGGCGCAGCACGGTCTCGACGTGCTCGTCCGTATAGTAGTGCTTCCAGGCATCGCGATAGACCTGCTGCCAGGTCTCCTTCGACATGATCGGATGCGCGGTGCACGCGTGCTCGAGATCGTACTTGTTCATGTCGGGCTCCATCGGAACCCCGCGCACGTAGAGTTTCTTGTGATCTTCCGATCCCGGGAGCGGCGTGAGGAAGAAGAACTCGAGAATGTCGATCGGCAGTTCCTTCTTGATGATCTCGATATCACGCGCGATCGACGCGGGCGTATCGGTGGGGAACCCGAGGATATAGCCGGCGTAGGTCATCACTCTGACCTTGCGCCAGGCTTGCAGCATCTCGCGATATTCCCAGATCTTGTTCTGCCGTTTCTTGGTGCCGAGCAGCGATTCCGGATTGATGTTCTCGAGCCCGATGAACACCGCGGTGCAACCGGCGCGCGCCGCCTTCTCGATGAAGCCGGGAATGCGGTGGCACAAGGTGTCGACCTGCAGCAGCAGCCGGATGTTGAATCCATCCTGTTCGCGCAGCTTGATCAGCCGGTCGAGGATCGGCTCCCAATTGCGATTGCGGGCGAAATTGTCGTCGGTGACGAAAAAGCGGGTGATGTCCTGCGCGGCATTGGCGCGCACGATCTGCTCGATGTCGTCGGCGGTGCGGTAGCGCGAGATGCGGCCCTGCACGTTGATGATGGTGCAGAAGCTGCACTGGAAAGGACAGCCGCGGCCGGCGTCGAAGCTGGTGGTAGCGCCGGCGGTACGCTGCACGCGCTCGACCGCAA